>CP102405.1:600000-1200000 GCA_024628785.1 Fusobacteria bacterium ZRK30 | reverse complement strand
TTACCGTTTCTTCATAGGATTCCTTGAGCTCTTCCATTATCTCTGAATAGTCTTCCCTCTTACCTATTTTTTCTATAAGTGTATGCATCTCATCTATATTTTTTCTTTCATTTTTTTTCAGCAGGATCAATGATAATACTCCTACTATAAAAACAATTAAAACATATTCCATTATTTTTCCTGCCTCTCTTTATAAGATTTTGGGTTTAAAAAATCATCTATCAAAAACTCTTCATCTATAGTCAATAAATCTTTCAAAGATACATCTTTTTCTTTTATCTTTAAATTATAGCCATCATAGTAACTAACCCTGTATTTCCCACCGTAAAAAAAGATATAGCTTCCCTCTGAAACTGTATAACCATTGTATAGTTTATTTTCTACTACTACAATTTTCGAATCAAATTTCAATTGATTTCCCATTATTTTTTTTACATCTCTTTCCTGCACATCATTTAAGTATAGATATCCCTGTTCCCTAAAGACTTTAGGTGTTAAATCCGTATTTCTGTCTATATAAACATCTTTTTCCTGCCAATATTCACTTTTATTGTCAGAATAAGGCTCCTCTACCTTTAGAATCAGGTTTAGTTCTACCTGTTCTACTATTTTAAATAATTTTCTTCTCTTATCTTCCATCTGTAAAATAACTTTTTCCTTATCTAATTCTGTATAGTTTCTCCCACTGTTGAATTTCTCGTCACTGGCCATTATTTTTTTCCAAAAATAAACCTGTTTATTCAGATAGTACTGGGTTCTCCCAACTTTTTCATCTAATTTTATTGTCACCTTTTTATCTATATTATCTCTGTCTACCTGGGATAGTTCCGATGCAGACTTTGAAAAAGCCACCTCTTCCGGGAGGATATAGCTGTTTTTCAGATGGATAATATCATCTTTAAATTTCTCAGAGTACATAACATTTATCGTTGAATCATAGACCAATAATTTCCTCATAAGAATATCAAAGTCATTATAAAATTTTATTTTTTCCTCATACTTTGAGGGATAATTAATATTATAGAGAGTCAGCTCATAATCTCCTTTTTTTATTTCCTTTTCAAATGGTGCCCTGTGATACCTTTCCTTTACCTTGGACACTCCTGTACAGGCAGTAGTGCTTAGGGCTAATACTAAAAGCAATATATATTTATACAATATTTTTCTCCTTTCTTTTCTTAATTTTTGAAACTTTTTTCAAAACCTCTTATTCGAGACCTATAACCCGGTAATTATTTTTTTATTAATTACTGGTACCCTCTACTTGTTTTTTTATCTTCTGGGCTAATTCATCTATATCAAATGGTTTTTCTATAAAACCTTGGATCTCCACTCCTAAGTTTTCCACCACACCCTCTAAATGACTGAAGGCAGTCAAAATAAATACCGGAGCATCTGTTACCTCCCTTAATTTTCTCATGGCGTCCAATCCATTCATCTGAGGCATCTGAATATCCATGATGATAAGATCAAAATTTTCCTCCTTCATCATCTGTAAACCCACTACAGCAGTCTCTGCTTCAAAAACCTCCATATCCAGATCTTCAATTATCTCTCTCAGTAGCAATCTAAT
Source organism: Fusobacteria bacterium ZRK30 (assembly GCA_024628785.1). Lineage (NCBI taxonomy): Bacteria > Fusobacteriati > Fusobacteriota > Fusobacteria bacterium ZRK30. Next base: position 1,198,427 of record CP102405.1, on the reverse strand, counting down.
ACTTAACTCATCATCTACAACTAATACTTTTTTCATCTCTCTCCCCCTCATTACCTTTAATGAAACTTATAACAGATAAAATTAATTCAAAACCTTTTTTATCTGCCACGCTATTTTCTCTGGTACAATTTCTAATAACTCTTCTAAAGTTGCTGCCTTTATCCTCTTCACTGATTTAAACCTTTTTAGGAGGTCCTTTTTTCTTTTTGGACCTATCCCTTCTACCTCATCTAATTCACTAGATATTACCCTTTTTTTTCGTAAATTTCTATGGTAGGTTATTCCAAACCTATGAGCCTCATCTCTCAGCCTCTGCAATATCTTTAGAGCTTCTGAATTCTTAGGAAAGATATAGGAGCTGGTTTCCCCGGCCTTAAACACTTCCTCTTCCCTCTTGGCTATACTAATTATATCCACTAAATCATCTTTTTCTAACTTAAAAAAAACTCCTTCCACTGCATTTAACTGTCCCAACCCTCCATCTATCAGGATTAGATCTGGGAGATCTATTTCAGCTAACTTAGAATACCTCCTTTGAATCACTTCTCTCATCATATGATAGTCATCAGGAGTGTCTTTGGTTTTTATCTTAAATTTTCTATAATGCTTCTTTGCCAGTTTTCCTTCAACTGCTACACTCATGGCTCCTACAGCATCTTTTCCAGAGATATTAGATATATCAAAACACTCTATTTTTCGAGGAAATTTATTTAAATTTAAAGTTTTATAGAGGACTTTCATTCCCTCCTCCAATACACTTTTTTGATTATGATATTTTTTAATCTCTTCCTCTAAATTGAGATATGCCATCTCTAAGAGTTTTTTTCGCCTGCTTTTAACCACAGGAAAATATAGTTTTAAGTTTATATGGAGGAAATTTTTTCCCCATCCCTCTAATATCTCTTTTTTTTCTGAAAATAAACTGTCTAAAATTATATTCTTAGGCATTTTTTCATTGGAATAATACCTCAGAAAACTCTCCACCAAAATATCATCTTCTATGGGTATATCAACTCTTAAATTGTTAACTCCCAGGATCTTCCCGTCTCTGATCTTTAATATAGTCAAAAACAATATATCTCCATCCTGTTTGCATACAAATACATCTTCGTCTATATTTTTTAAAACTTCCGTCACCTGTGTTTTCAATGAATTTTCAATGGCTTTAATCTGTTCCCTATACTGGATGGCTTTTTCAAACTCCATAGACCTGCTGAATCTATCCATATCTTCTTTCAGCTGTTTTAACAGCTTATCTCCCCTGCCCTTTAAAAAATATTTGGCATTTTCAACACTCTCTTTATATCTTTCCTCTATCTCCTTGTAGACACAGGGACCCATACATCGATCCATATAATACTTCAAGCAGGGTTTAGGATATGTTTTTTTCATATCTCTATTACAGTCCCTTATTTTAAATATCTTTATAAGAGTCTTTAGTAAAAATCCGCTCCCATTGGGATAGGGGCCGAAATAATCTCCATTTTTAATATTCAGATCTTTATTCCTTCTAATGATAGAGATCTTAGGAAACTTCTCTAAAGATATCTTGATATAGGGATAGGTCTTTTGATCCTTTAGGAGGATATTATATTTCGGCATATATTTTTTTATTAAATTATTTTCCAAAATAAGTGCATCTAATTCACTTTTGCACACTATAAATTCCAGATCCTTTATGTGATCTACCAATTCCATTGTTTTTTTATCTATATAAACCTTTTTAAAATATGAGGAAACTCTTTTTTTTAAATTTTTAGCCTTCCCTACATATATTACCTCTTTTTTTCCTTTCATCAAATAAACTCCAGGAAGATCTGGAATTTCATATCTATCTATTAAAGACTCCATCTCTCCTGCTCCCTATGATTTAATAACACCTTAATATTTTCCTTTTTATTAAAATATTCATAAAGTTTACTGGCTATAGTCACCGACCTATGTTTTCCTCCACTGCATCCAATTCCAACAGTCAGATGAGTTTTCCCTTCTTTTATAAAATGGGGCAATAAAAATTCCAGCATCTCCTCTATCCTCTTCAGATATTCTTCACTCCCGCTTCCATTCATCACATATTCCTGGACAACTTTATCATTTCCATTTTTAGGCCTCAGTTCATCTATGTAGTATGGATTTTGCAGTGATCTTGTATCAAACATCATATCCAGGTCTATAGGGGCTCCATATTTAAATCCAAATGTAGTTATAGTCAGTACCAGATCCCTTATTTTTTTATATTCTAATCTGGCTTTTAAATTTTCAATCATTTTTTTAGGTGTAAAATCACTGGTATCTATTATTATATCAGCCAACTCTCTTATTTCAGACAGCATCTTTCTCTCTAAATAGATATTTTCAACAATAGAATTCGACTTTTTCAAAGGGTGAGATCTTCTAGTTAGGTTATACCTATTTAATATCACCTCATCTTTAGCATCTAAATAAAGGATCTTATAAGAAACTCCCTCTCCCTTTAAACTCTCTAACAACTCTAAAAATTCATCTGTCCTTTCAAAAGACCTGATATCGACCCCTATGGCGACATTCTTTATCCTTTCTCTATATACAGACAGCTTAAACCCATCTATAAAAAAACAAGGCATATTATCTATGGTCATATACCCTCGATCTTCAAAATAATTAAGTGCTGTTGATTTACCTGCACCACTCATTCCCGTTATAATAAGTATTTCCATTATTTCACCTCAAATAATTTTATATCTATATATTATCAAAATAAGGCTCAATTTAATAGATATAAAAAAGAAACGTTACGTTTCGTCCAATTAGGAGTAATATGATATTTTTTAACTTTTACAAATAATTCATAACTTGATAGATATAAAAAAAAGACCTCATAGAAGTCTTTAAACAAGCCCTGACCTACAGCCCTCTGTATAGTTTTGGTCGCCTGGTTCAAAAAGTGGTAGTCAGATATATATAATATACAGTATCCGTAGGGGCTCGTTATACCCTCGTGATTTTTCTGATCTATCATATACAGCGCCAACCCCGGCGACGACATTAGGCCCAAAACATCAAGATAGTCGCTAATAGGTAAGGTCTCTTGTTAATTTAATAATACTACAAGATATTGGTGGTGTCAATACTTTTTCTTAGAAAATTATTAGAGGTTAAGCTTTATTTATACACCCTATACTATTTAAAAGGATTTTTTAATATTACCGGTAAATTATAGTATAAAAACGTCTAAATTTAATCTTTATTAAAAATATTTTTTAATCATTTATTCTGTCTCTGGGAGGTAACTTATGAAGTTAATATACACTAAAAACAACATCTTAAGAGGGGTCCTTATCTACTCCATCGGGGATACCATCGCAACCCTTATAAGAGGTGACCTTTCCCCTTTAAGAATATTAGGTATGATGTTATTAGGTGGCACCATCTATGCCTTTGAAATCCCAAATTATTTTATTTGGATCGATAAAAAAGTTACCCCTTTTAAACATAAAAAAATCATAAAAACTGTCCTAGCACTCTGTTATTTCAATCCCATATGGATAGCCAGACATATTTTTTTCATCCGGCTTTTCTCCCTTGAAAAAATTGGATGGTTTATTTTAAATATCGGTTTTAAAAGTTATATAGGAGCTCTCCCTATAAGTATTTTGGGTAATTTCATCATACAAAACCTTATCCCTATTAAATTCAGGTTTTTTTCTAGTGCTGTTTTTTCCAGCCTGCTGGCTATCTACTATGCTCTCAGTGCAGTGTATTTCTCCTAAAATATTTTTTAAGTCGATTTTTCTCAACAAATAAAAAATTTAAACTGTAATTTAATCAGGTGTATTTTAAATACTGATATCTCTACAGCATTTTTTACCTTAGCAGAATATTTTTATAAATTTCATAAAGGCTCCCTGCCCTTCTCCATCCCTTTTATACACCCCTGCATCTTCTAATACCTTAGAAAATACCAAACCTACTTCTTCGTGTAAAACTTTCTTCACACTATCTAAAGTAAGATTATTATATTTTTCTTTAATTTTCTTTGCCCAACTCAGATGTTTTTTTATTTTTTTATTTTTCTCTATCTCCTCTATATAATTATCCTTTAAAAGGACTTCCTCTAATATAGCCAGCTCTTCCTTAAGCCTCCCTGGAAGTACCGCCAATCCCATGACCTCTATAAGACCTATATTTTCCTTCTTTATATTATGCACCTCTCTATGGGGATGAAATATCCCCAATGGATGTTCATCTGATGTCCTGTTGTTTCTCAAAACAATATCTAATTCAAATATTTCACCCCTCTTTCTGACAATGGGAGTTACTGTGTTATGGGGCTCATCTCCGGTATCAGCAAATATACCTATTTCTTCATCTGAATAATTTCTCCAAGTATGAAGTATCTCATCTGCTAATTCTGCTAATTCTGAACTGTTTTCAGAAGAAAGTCTTATTACTGACATAGGCCATTTTACTATCCCTCCCTCTATATTTGGGTATTTTTTAAATTTAACCTTTTTTTCTACTGGAGCCTTAGCCATAGCAAACTCATGATTCCCTCCTTGGAAGTGATCGTGAGAGAGGATAGATCCCCCTACAATAGGCAGGTCCGCATTGGATCCTATAAAGTAATGAGGAAACTTCTCTACAAATTCTAGCAGTCTCATAAAGCTAACCTTTGAAATTTTCATGGGTCTGTGTTCTTCTGAAAATATGATACTGTGCTCATTGTAGTAAACATAAGGAGAATACTGTAAAAACCATTCTTCACCGGTTAAGTCCAAGGGTATTATCCTATGATTCTGCCTGGCAGGGTGGTTCAATCGCCCTCTGTATCCTTCATTTTCTTTACACAACACACACTTCGGATAGGAACTGCTTTTCATATGTTTTGCAGCCGCTATGACTTTAGGATCTTTTTCCGGTTTAGACAAATTTACAGTTATCTCTAAATCTCCATATTCTGTAGGGGAATACCAATGCATATTTTTTGCTGTCCTTTCAGTCCTTATATAGTTAGATGCCTTGGACATTGCATAATAATTTTCAGTGGCATATTCTACCCCGTTTTTTTCTAAATTTTTATAAAATTCTTTTACTACTTCAGATGGCCTGGGCATCAAGCACCCCATTAATCTAGTATCCAAAAGATCTCTATAGGTCACTGTATTTTCTGCCAGTCTATTATTTTCAGCTGCCCAATCCAGTATATTTTCCAGGATTTCCACCGGATTCTCTAGAGTTTCATTTTTCATTTCTACACCTTTAAACTCATCTATCTCCAATACTTCCAAGATAGAATTCCTGGTATAAACCAGATCCATCTTATCCAATAATTTTTTCTGTATCCCATATTGCAGGAGACGCTCTATCTCATAATTTATATCTGTCAATTTTCTCCTCCTAATTTTTTTCACTACTGCACAATCAATTAACTCTTGGTAAATACATATCTCGTTACAGCTCTATATGGATTATCCGGTGTATAGACAGTGGTTTTAAATTCCTCTACATTGATATGATTTGGCAGGTCCTGAGTTTCAAGACATACTCCTAATCTGGGTCTAGCTGTGACACCACAAGATAGTTTTCCCTGATTATCTCCCAGATAATTTCCTGTATATACAACTACTGCTTTTTGGTCTGTATATACCTCTAACTTCCTGCCTGTTTTTTCATGAACTATATATACTTCCATTTCTTTTTCTTTTCTTAAAATAAATGGATGATCATATCCCCTGGCAGATCTCAATTGAAAATTATTTGAATCTATGTCTTTTCCTATTTTTTTAGGAGTTTTAAAATTAAATGGTGTTCCCGTCAGGTTAAAAGTCTGTCCATGGGGAATAGAATTTTCATCTAAAAACGGAATCCTGTCGGCTTCTATATACAACTCATGGTTAAGTATATCCTCCTGGCAATCTCCCGAAAGGTTAAAATAAGTATGATTAGTGAGATTTAAGATGGTATCTCTGTCAGGAGTCCCTAAGTAGGATATCTCCAGTGTATCTTCTATCAATGTATACTTTACCTTGAATTTTACTTCTCCGGGAAATCCCTCTTCCATATGGGGACTTGTATAGGACAGCTCTATTCCGTTTTCTACCTCAAAAACATCCCAAACCCTCTTATCTAAGCCTTTTATCCCCCCATGGAGGTTATTTTTTCCATTATTTACAGCTAAATTATATCGAACTCCTTTTAATTCAAAACTCCCCCCTTCTATTCTGCCTGCTATCCTCCCTGTGATAGCTCCAAAATAGGGAGATTTCTCCTCATAGTCTCTAATATTATCGTACCCTAAAACTACATTTTCTTTTCTCCCATCCCTGTCAGACATGAAAATTTCAGTTATTATTCCTCCATAGTTTAATATACCGATTTCCAGCCTGTCGTTTTCTAATATATATTTAAAAACTTCTTCCCCTGTTTTTAGAACCCCAAATTTTGTTTTTAATATTTTCATAATTATTCTTACCGCCTCTAATAAATTTAGATTAGTTCCCTGGCTCCATCACCAATATTAGCAACATAAAAGTCTGCCGTTAAGCCTATTTCATCCTTATATTTTTGTCCGACATTTTTTATAAAACTATCTATGTTTTCATTTTTTACGATATTTACCGTACACCCTCCAAATCCTGCACCTGTCATCCTGGCTCCAATCACACCTTCTTCACCCCATGCCAGTCTAACCATGGTATCCAGCTCTACTCCTGTAACCTCATAATCATCCCTTAACGAGATATGAGATTCATTCATCAATTGCCCAAACCTTTGGATATTTCCATTATTCAATTTCTTTACAGCTTCAATTGTTCTCTGATTTTCATAGACTGCATGCCGTGCTCTCTTTCTGTCAATTTTATTTTTTATCAGCTCTTTATTTTCCTCAAATTCCTCTATAGTCAGATCTCCTAAAGATTTTATATCTAATTTAATCTGTAGTTCCTCCAAAGACCTTTCACATTCTCCCCTTCTCTCGTTGTACTTGGAGTCAGCCAACCCCCTCCTGACATTTGTGTTGGCTATTATAATAGATGCATCTCCTAATTCTACAGGTGCGTATATATATTCCAATGTATTGCAGTCTAGCAATATTGCCCGATCTTTTTCTCCCATCCCTATGGCAAATTGATCCATTATTCCACAGTTTACACCTACAAATTCATTTTCAGCTTTCTGACTCATCTTTACCATCTCAATCATGTCTATATCCAAATTATAAAGCCCCTTTAATATCACAGATGTCAAAAGTTCCAAAGATGCAGATGAGGATAACCCGGCCCCATTGGGTATATTCCCAAAAACCAACATATCAAAACCTGTCTTAAAATTATATCCGCCGTCTTTAAAGACCTTTATCACTCCTTTGGAGTAGTTTGTCCAATTATCTTTCTCATCATAGATCAAATGTTCCAGATCTACCTCTACTATTCCTACATCTTCAAAATTATTTGAATAAAATCTTAATTTTTTATCTATTCTGGGTCTTACTACCCCATAAGTTCCAAATGAAAGTGCACACGGGAATACATGTCCCCCATTATAATCCGTATGCTCTCCGATTAAATTAACCCTCCCAGGTGCAAAAAAAGTTCTCACATCTCCTAGGCCGAATTTATCTTTAAAGTCATCTATTAATTTTTCTAACATCACGTTCCCCCTTTTTTTCTACTTCCCCTTCACTTTATTAACTGAGTTAATAAAGTTCTTTTATGATATATTTATATGCTTTTTTCTTTTAAAAGTCAAGTCATCTTTTTTATTGACTTATTTTTTCTTTAAACATATAATTTCTTTAGATGCCATTAGATCTTTATAATCTTTAAATCTAATTTTAAGGTAAATAAAATATATATTTTAGGAGTCATTATGATAAAACGAACGATGGGTAATTCAGACCTGATTAAGAGGATAAACATCTCAAATATTATAGAAATTTTAAAAACTCAAGGATTAAAATCTAGGGCTGATCTGGCTGTTTTAACAGGCCTCACTCCTGCCAGTATCACTAAATTAACAAAAAAACTGATAGACTTAGATATCCTTATAGAATCCGGGATTGGCGTTATTTCTGGAGGAAGGCCGCCTATATTATTAGATATCAATCCTCATGCCGGTTATATCCTGGGAATCACCTTATCTCCCAATGGGATCCATGGGATTTTAAGCGACGTCAACGGTACTGTCTTAACTAGAGAAAATTTTATATTAGAAAATAAGAGAAAAAAACATATTTTAAATAATTTATTCACCCTTATTTCCAGACTTATCGATAATGTAAATAGGGATAAAATTTTAGGAATAGGAATTGCACTCAATGGGATGGTAGACTATGAAAATGGAGTTTCGATCTTTTCACCCCACTATAAATGGAAAAATTTTAATTTAAGGGCTGTAGTCGAAGAAGAATTCTCCCTCCCTGTAATTATCGACAACGATGTCAGAGCCATGGCATTAGGAGAGCATAAAAACGGGATAGGCATAGATGAAGATAATTTTGTAGTTATCAATATCGGAGAAGGGGTCGGAGCCGGTATTGTACTCAACAACAGACTTTATAGGGGCGAAGGATATAGTGCAGGGGAGATTGGTCATATAACAATTGAAAAAAATAGTCCTCATCTATGTTCATGCGGAAAGTATGGATGTCTGGAAGCTATTGTTGGAAGTAAGAGAATTTTAAACCATGTGAATGCTAAAGCAGGAGAGTCCTATATGAAGGATCCCAGTATAGAAAAAATATGTGATTTAGCACTAAGCGGAGACAAGTTTTCACTAAACATATTGGAGGAGATTGCAGAAAATCTTGGATATTCCCTCTCTTTTTTAGTCAATCTCTTAAACCCAAAAGTAATAATCATAGTTGGAGAGATCAATAGTGGAGGAGAATTATTTTATAAAAAATTAATGAATAGAGTAAAAAAATACTCATTAAAAACTTCTACGCTGGATCTAAAGATCATCCCTTCTAAATTAGGCAGTGATGCTGCTACTATAGGTGCTACAACCTTAGTCTATGAAAATCTCTTTAAAGGAAGAAAGATTTTAAGGGTTTAATCTTAATTAAACTAAAAAAGCTAGAAAATCATCTTGATTTTCTAGCTTTTTTTATTCTTATTCCTAATATAACTCAGGAAACATTATTCTTTCTACACCCTCTATGATAATGTGTAATATCATCATATGAATCTCCTGTATTCTGTCTGAAGTCTGCCCGGGAATAATAAATTCATAATCACACATCCCTTTTAACATCCCCCCATCTTTTCCCAGGAGTACACAGGTAGTCATTCCTAATTTTTTAGCCTCTTCTACTGCTCTTATTACATTAGCAGAGTTTCCACTGGTAGATAGTCCGATAAAGAAGTCTCCCTCTTTACCATAAGCTTCTACACCTCTGGCGAATATTTCATCAAAACCAAAATCATTTCCGACACAAGTTATATGAGATGAATCTGAAATCGAGATTGCAGGGAGTGCTCTTCTGTCCCCTCTAAACCTTCCTGTAAATTCCTCTGCAAAATGAAGGGCATCACAGTTACTTCCACCATTTCCACAGATAAGTACTTTATTTTTATTCCCAAAAGCTTCTGCTAATTTCTTTGCCACTTTCTCTGTTAATTTTTCTTCTTTTTCCTTTTCTATAAAATCTTTTAATAGATTTAATTCTATTTCATATGACTCAATTAAATTCATATTTTTCTCCTTTCTTATATTATTTTAAAGTTCTTCGTGAAGTTTATAAATTTAATGATCTCCAACAAGCTTCTTTTATCCTTTGTGATAGCTATTTGGTATCCATCTGATACTTCATCTATCTTTTCAATAACCTTAAATTCTCCTGATTTAACCTCATCATAGACTGTATAATAAGGTAACACCACATTTCCAACCCCTTCTCTGACAAAAGACTTGATCATACTTAAACTTCCAGTAATTGGAATTTTAGTTTTAAATTCTATTTCATGGTTATTTTCTATAGCTGTTACAGCCTCATTATGTTTTAATATCTGCTTACGGATAATAAGAGGAGTATCAGCAACTTCCTTGATATCCCTGTAATCCTTTGCACTAATTAAACATAGCGGAAACTTGCCTACATCTATAATCTCTAAATTTATATCTGTTATATGGGTTTCATCGATGATAGCTACATCTATATCACCGTCTCTTAATCTTTCCAAAATTTCCTTCTTAGAAGCTATCAAGATATCGTATTCAATCTCCTGATATACTTTAGAAAATTCTCTCATTAATTTTGGAAGTAGTGGTTCTCCTATGATAGTTGTAGCTCCAATACTTATCCTGGCTCTATCCACTTCTACTATTCTTGCCATCTCTTTTTCCACACGCTTAACTTTTTGGAAGATATCCTCACTCATCTTGTATAAAACTTCCCCTGAATAAGTTAATTTTATCTTCTTTGAACTCCTGTCAAACAACTTAGTTCCTAGTAGTTCTTCAAACTTTTTTACCTGTATAGATACTGCCGACTGATTTATGTATAAATTATGTGCTGCTTTTGTAAAACTACATTCTTTAGCTACCTCATAAAATATTCTTAAATAGTGTAAATCCAAATTTCCCCACCTCAATAATTTAATTATATTTCAGTATACTACACATCTATATTCTTATTCAATAACTAATTTCAATAATATAAGGGTCCTCCCGGAGTTTTTCTAAATATCTTTTTTTCTTTTAGGTTTTCATGCATTTTTTATAATAAAATGTTATAATTTATTTAATATAAATAATTTAGGAGGTGACCCATGAAGAACTCAATATTTTTATTTTTTTTCTTAATATTGATTAATACCACCACCTTTTCCAATGGGACAATTTCCTCTAAAGGCATTAAAACTATTGAGATTAAGGGGCAATATATCAACCTTAATATCATTCCCTATGCTGGTGAAAGTATAATATTAAATCAGTTGTCAAATAAAAGAACACCCATAATAAAAAATACTATAACCAAAGATACTTTACAATATAATTTAAATAATGAGAAAAAAAATAGTTTTTTTAAAACCAAGATTAAATTTGATCTTTTGATCCCTCAAAACACTAACTTTAAATATCTTATAAAAACTACAAATAGCTCCATCTCTGTAAACGGGATAAATGGGAATTTTTCTATCGATAATTCCAAAGGAAAGATAACTATAGATAACCTTGTGGGAACTCTCGAAGTTATGAACTCAAATAAAGATATTAAATTATCCAATATTGTAGGAGACATCTATGTAAAAGGTCTATTCAGCCGGGTAATTACCAAAAATACCCTGGGTGTCCTCAATATTAAAACTACCAATAGGAAAATAAAAATAAAAAACGCTGAAAAAGTAGGAAATATTTCCACCTCTAATGCTTCTATTTCAGCTGAATTCCAGAATATTATCTCAGATTCAAAAATAGTTACTTCAAATCATAGTCTTACTATAAAGATCCCCGAAAATCATAATTTTAACTTTTCTATTTTCGGTGATCTAATCCATGTAAAAAATGAATTCCCAAGAGTAGAGACCAATAAGTTTTTAATCCTGGGAACATCCAATGGGACTATAAAAATTGAAAAGAAGTAGAAAACGGATAATTCCGCCTTCTACTTCTTTTTTGTTTTCTACTATTTATTCTCTACTAATTACTTTTAACCTTAATTGCAAAAGCTTCGTATGGTCTCAAGTTCCCATCTTTATATGTCTCATTATAATTTGAGATAATTACTTCTCCATCTTCTAAATCTTTCATCTCCGAAATAATTATGTCTTTATCTGTCATATTAGCAAAAACATAGAGTTTTTTCCCCTGATGTTCCCTCATATATGAAAAATGTTCCTTAGATTTTCTATCTATCAGATCAAAAGTACCATTTTTAATAAGATCCATTTTTTTTCTGATTTTTATCAACTCTTTATAGGTATAAAATATAGAGTTTTTATCCTCTAACGCACCTTTTACATTTATTGTTTTATAACTTTCATTGACTTCAATCCAAGGGGTCCCATCTGTAAATCCGGCATTTTTACTGTCCTCCCACTGGACTGGTGTTCTGGCATTATCTCTGGAAATATTCTCTATCTTCTTTAGTACCTCTTTTTCCTCTTCTTTTTTCACTGCCATATCAAAATAGTTTATAGCTTCTACATCCTGCATCTCTTCCCTGGTCCAAGGCCGATTGATCATTCCGATCTCTTCCCCTTGATAGATATATGGTGTCCCCTCCATCAAATGAAGTAAGATTGCTAATCCCTTTCCCGAAAGTTCTCTAAATTCTTCCCTGTCATCTCCATATCTGGATATCGCCCTGGGCAAATCATGGTTATTATAAAAAAGTGAGTTCCATCCCTCATTATGCATTCCTTTTTGCCACTTTTCAAAGATCTCTTTCAGCTTTAATAAATCGATAGTTGTACTCCATTTATCTGGTCCAAACATAGTGTGTTCAAATGTAAAAATAGTTGAAAATTCAGTATTTTCCAGGTTAGAATATTTTTTAGCATGTTCCAAATCCGCTGACCAGGTCTCTCCTACAGTAAAAGTATCATCATAGTTTCTGTAAGTAGCATCAGCCATCTCCTCTATATATTCATGGAGTTTTGGACCATTGGACATCTCACACCTTTCCCAGATCTTACTGATCATATCTATTACATCAAATCTAAATCCTTTTACTCCTTTTTCTAACCAAAAGTTCATCATCTTATAAGTTTCTTTCCTTACTTCCTCGTTATCCCAGTCCAGATCAGCCTGGGTTTTATCGAAGTTATGCAGGTAATATAGATCTAAATTTTCAATATACTTCCATGCATCTCCACCAAATATTGAAGTTATAGGGTGATCTTCTACAAATTCTTTCTCCCTGAAGACATAATAATCCTGATATTTTTTTTCCCCTGCAAGAGCTTTTTTAAACCAAATGTGCTCTGTAGATGTATGATTAGCCACTATATCCATAAGGATTCCCATCCCTCTTTTCTCTGCCTCAGATAAAAGCAGATCAAAATCTTCCATAGTTCCAAAATCAGGATCGATCTGATAGTAGTCTGCAATGTCATAGCCATTATCATTTTTAGGTGAGCTGTAGATAGGGGTTAACCATAGAAGATCTACTCCTAAATTTTCCAAATAATCAAGTTTACTTATTATCCCCCTGATATCTCCAATTCCATTTCCGGTAGTATCCATAAAACTCATAGGATATATCTGATATACTACTTTATCTTTTAAATTTTTATTGATGTCTTTCATATTCTTCCCCCCTATATTTTGTTCGTGGTGCTATTATACCTTATAAACTAAAAAAACTTGTAAAAAAAATACTTTTTTTCACAAGTTTTTTTAGTTATAATTTAAAATCAATATCAACCTTTAGTATCTATCCTTTACCTGCTTTTTCTACTACACAAAATCTAAAATTTTCCCCCTCTTTTATCCTTTGAATCAGCCTTCCGTCATCTAAAGTTTGTGCTACTACATTCACCCTTTGATCACAAGAAAAATATTTTTGGCATATCTGTAATTCTCCACTATACCTTCCATATCCTATATTATCTATTGTCACCGATCCAACTTTTCTATCTATAATATTACCTTTTTTTATGGGCTCTTTAAAAATCTCCCTTGATTTTTCACATCTTATAAGAAACTCCCCTGGATCCATTCTATTTCTATGAATGATATTAAAGATTTTTTCTTCCTGTGGACTCATTTTATAAGTTTTTACAGGAAGCAGCCAAGAATTTTTCTCTACCTTCCCCAAAAGTAATAACTCCTCTCTACTGGCCATAAGATCTCCTACAATCACAAGATCACAACCTTCTCTCAATAATTCTTGCGCTCCCACTACAGGATGAAGTCCCCTATGAGCTTCTACAGTAGGAAGTCCCTCATAGACAGGCCCTCTTTTTTTAAAATTACTGGATACAAATCCCATTATTTCCATCCCTAAAGATCTGTAATATTTATTTCTTAGCCTCAATAGACCCATAGATACCCCTGTGTCCTTCCTGGGATAATAGTTATGACAAACTGTTATTTTAGAACTGTCCAACCCTATTTCCATAAGATCTTCCATCCATTCTTTAGATACAGTACTGGCATTTAATTGAATGGGGTATTTTTTACTTAATCTTACTATCTCCTCATCTGAAAAACCAAAATCTAATCTCAAGGCAAAAATATTATAGTTCTCCCATTTGTACTTCCCTATATATTTATTTGAAATATCTACAATTAATTTCATATTTAATTTTTTTGTTTGTTTTAAAATTTTTTCAAACTCAAATAAAACTCTAGCTTCATCTGCTTCCGGAATATGCATAGAAGTAAATACGATCTCTACTCCACTTTCTTTAGCTCTTTCCATATACTTTAAATTTTCCTCTATTCCCATCTCCATTCCGGGAAATACCGAGATTCCTATCACCTATATCACTCCTAGTTTAAAATATTCAAATCTTTTTATATTAATTTTTTTTAGGATAGATCTACATTTTTACATCCAAATAGATATGTAAGGATAAATCCGGAAATATATGCAATTACTAATGCTGAAACATATAGAATTATTGCTGTGAATACTCCGCTGTTAGATGTCATAGCAAAAGATCCCAGGATTCCTGAAGATCCAAATACAGTGTTTAATCCAAAGGCAAATCCCATCTGGGACATGATCCCTATATATATTCCCCCAATGGCTCCTCCTGCCATAGATGTAAAGAATGGCTTGACTCTAGGCAGTGTAACACCATAAATCAGCGGTTCTCCTATTCCCAAGAATCCCGGTACAATTGCCCCTCTTATATTTTCTCGTAAATTGGATTCTTTAGGAGCTTTTACATAGAGAGCTAGTGCTGCTCCTACCTGACCTGCTCCTGCCATGGCTAAGATTGGAAATAATGAGTTCATCCCTGTTGTTTCTACCAACCCCTGATATACCGGCACAAACCCCTGGTGTATTCCCATCATAACTGAGGGCAGGAATAGTCCTGCCAAAATTCCTCCTCCAATTGGGTTTCCATTTAGATTTGCAAAAGCATAGTTCATAAGACCAAAGAGTTTAAAGGACAATGGCATAATCAATGTATAAGTCAAGGTTCCCATAGCTAATAGGGTAATTATAGGAGTGGTAATTATATCTGTCGGTTCCCATGAAAATTTTTCCCTGATAAATATTTCAAATTTAGCTGCAATTATTGTAGTAAATAATATCCCTATCATTCCCCCACGAGGTTCAATAGTCTGACCAAAAAATTCTGCCATCCCGCTATTTCCTCCATCACCATATCCAAGTAAAAACAGTCCCGACAACATCCCTCCTATTACTCCTGACCCTCCAAATGCCTTAGTTGCATTGAATCCTATCATTATATACATAAATTTAGTCAACGATTTATTGAAGACATTTATATAGTTAACCCAGTCCCCTGTTATATTCAACTCCTTACACAGCCCTGCTAATCCTGCCAGCATTCCTGCTGCGATAAATCCCGGAATTAATGGAACAAATATATTGGAAAAATTTGCCATAAATCCCTGGAACTTACTTGTCCTTCTGGCTTTTACAGCACTTTTCTGTTTTTTTACCATCTCTTCAAAACTTGCCTCTTGATTATTTTGATTCTCAGCAGTTGATTTATAGAGTTGATCCATTGCTGTATATGCTTTTTTGACCTTTCCAGGACCGAATATCAGTTGTAATTCATCACCGTTTTCATTTAATCCCAATATTCCCTCAATGGCTTTTAATCCTTCCAGATCAACTTTTTCTAAATCCTTTACCGATATCCTCAAACGTGTCATACAGCTTGTGTATCCATAAATATTTTTCTTTTCTCCTACAAGCTTCATTATTTTCTCTGCAATTTCCTTATAATCCATCTCTTCCCCCCTATAACGACTCCCAGCCCAATATATAATCGATAATTTAAATTTATAAATACAGGTAATCTATTCCTCTTTATATATTTAAAAATCTATTCTAAGATAAATTTAGCTGCTTTCAGTGCCTCTCGGATAAAACCTTTTTTTTCTGACAGCAGTATTTCAGCCTCCTTTGCCCCTAAACCTCCTAGGAGCATTAGGATAGCAGTCTTACAATGCCCCCCTGTATCTCTTAGGGCAGAGCTTGCTTCCTCTCTGGTACAGTCAGTGGCTTCCATGACTATTTTTTTCTGTCTTTCCACCAGCTTTTCATTGGTAGCTTCTACATCTACCATTAAGTTTCCATATACCTTTCCTATCTTTATCATGGATCCGGTAGTGAGCATATTCAACACCAATTTTTGTGCTGTTCCGGCCTTTAGCCTGGATGATCCTGTCACTACTTCCCCTCCTACTACTGGAGATATTGCTACCTTTACAGATTCAGCTAAGATGCTGTCAGGATTGCAGCTCACACCAACTGTTACAGCTCCCAGTTCCTTGGCATATTCGATTCCACCCATTACATATGGTGTTCTTCCGCTTGCGGCTATCCCTACCAATATATCTTTAGCATTAAAACCGATCCCCTTTAAATCCTCTACACACAGCTCTTTATTATCCTCAGCATTTTCAACAGCTTTTAAAATAGCATCTTTTCCTCCTGCAATGAGCCCCACTACTAATTCTGCCGGTGTTCCAAATGTAGGAGGACATTCACTGGCATCTAATATTCCCAGCCTTCCAGATGTTCCAGCACCTATATATATGAGTCTTCCCCCATTTAAAAATGCATAACTTATTTCATCGACAGCTTCTGCTATATTTTCCAATTCTTTCTCAACTGCTAAAGCAACTTTTTTATCCTCGTTATTGATTACCCTTACCATCTCCATGGTATCCAGCATATCTATATCTGTAGTATTTTCATTCCTGCTCTCAGTTACCATATGTTTTAAATTTAATTCCATGATCTCCTCCATCAAACTAGATATACCCTTAGTTTAGAATAATTTATTCCAAAAGTCAAATAGGAAAAGTTTTTTTATCTCTGAAATACTTCTAAAAATTAAATTTAACCGGTAAAAATTTTATGCTCAACTGAATAAAATGTCCCACTTTTTTTTATCTAATAGGTCAGTCCATGACCAAATTTATAGATTATTTGTCCCCTTTCATCCCTTATATTTACAGGCAGTTTCCCCTCTGGAACCACTGAGGAACCGTCACTTCCTACAAATACAACCCTTATCCCTGCTCTGATATTGGCTTCCAATGAATTTCTTCCATTGTTAGTCTGATCAAACCCTGTTATTCCATAGATAGCTATATTTGCTCTTACTGTAGGAGTATAGATGATATCATAGGGATTTCTCGTAGATATGGTTACCATTTTTTTATTATTTCCATTAACAAATTCAATTATTTCATTGATCTTAGTATTCTTTTTTAGATTGTAAGTAGCTAAAACTATATAATTAGAATTTTTTATTCCATTTTTTAATTCTTCTGTTAATCCGTCCCTATAATCTGCTGTAAGTTTTTCTATCTTTACATCTTTTTCTATCTTTAGAATTTCATCTTCCATGATCTTTCCACGGGTTTTAGTTTCAGCAATCAATAGTATTTTTTTACCCTTTACCAGATTCATAGGTAAAATATTCTCATTTTTTATAAGGGTGACCCCTCTTTCAGCCGCTCTTTTTTCTATATCTTTATTTTCTTTACTCCCTACTATTTTTTCTGCATCTTTTATCCTTTTCTCAACATCTGCTTTTTTACCTAACCCCTTTTTTAACTTCAACTCTACAACTCTTTCTGCTGATTCCTCTACCCTGTTTTTTAGTTCCCTGTTAATCTTCATCTCTTTTAATATAGTAGAGTATAAGATCTCTAATTTTTTAACATCCTCCTGACTCCATACAATTACCGGCATAAGCATAATATCCCCACCTGCCAATATTGCCCTTTCAACACTTTCAGCTTCTCCAAAGTTTTCAGATATAGCATGCATATTCAAAGCATCTGTTATTATTATTCCAGAAAAGTTCATCTCATCTCTCAATACTCCTGTCATTATTGGTCTAGAAAGAGTTGCAGGAGTTCCAATCAAAGTCCCGTCTTTTTGAGATCTCATTTTCGTATCATCTAAGGCAGGAATAATAACATGGGCTGTCATTATCGCCTCTACCCCATTATCAATAGCCATTT
Source organism: Fusobacteria bacterium ZRK30 (assembly GCA_024628785.1). Lineage (NCBI taxonomy): Bacteria > Fusobacteriati > Fusobacteriota > Fusobacteria bacterium ZRK30. The sequence continues at coordinate 1,180,310 of CP102405.1, read as the reverse complement.
GAAATGGTACCTTATCTATATTTTCCCACTGCCTTTTATTATAATTTACTGTAGCCAGTCCAATATGGGTGTCAGCCTCTGTATTTCCATGTCCCGGGAAATGTTTTATTGTAGAGATCAATCCTTTTCCCTGGAGCCCGTCTATATAAGAGGATGCCATATCTCCTACTAATTTGGGATCATCTCCAAAAGATCTCACTCCGATTACAGGATTATTTTGATTGGAATTTACATCTACAACTGGTGCAAAGTTAAAATTTATCCCCAATGCATCCAATTCTATTCCAATAGTTTTTCCCACCTCATACGCTAAGTTCAGATCTCTACTTGCCCCCAAGGCCATATTCCCTGGCATCTCCGTCCCCTGCTGTAATCTGGTAACATATCCGCCCTCCTGATCTGCACCTATCAATAACGGCATATTTTGGGATATATTCTGCATATCATCTATTAATTTTACCGTCTGCTCTGTATCTACCAAATTTTCCCTAAATAAGATAATCCCTCCCAGTTTATAATCCTTGATAATTTGTTTCACCTCTCGGTTCATTGCAGTAAAAGGTTTTTTATTCCAATTTCTAAAATCTATCATGATCAGCTGTCCTAATTTTTCACGATCACTCATCTTCTCAACTATTTTTTCTGCTCTTATTTTAGGTGTATCTGCCTCTACCATGCTCTCTGCAATATTTGTACACCCTAAGATTCCTAAACATAATCCTAACCCTGCCAATATTTTTTCCATCTTTTTCATATCTTCCACCTCTCTTATTTTATGATAGATTATACTATAAAAAATTCTTCTTTTAAAACAATTATGAGTTTTTTTATTCCGTTTTTAACTACTTGTTATTCCCACCTTGTTATAAATTAAAAAACAAGTTATACTACAACAATATTAAAATTATATACAGGAGGTATTCAATGAAAAATGAAATTTTAAAATATATAAAATTATTTTTAGGTTTTTTCGTCTGTTCCTTAGGAATTGTTATCATTATAAGATCCAATCTAGGTTTTTCTCCCTGGGATGTTCTCCACCAAGGGATCTCAAAAGTCGGAAATATTACAATCGGCCAAGCCAGTATCCTTGTTGGAATCTTAGTTATAACTTTAGATGTCTTCTTAGGGGAACAGATCGGCAGCGGTACCGTATTTAATATCATATTCATTGGAACTTTTATGGATTTAATTCTTTTTTCCAAGCTGATCCCTCTCAGCGACACTCCTCTTCTGGGAGTTCCCATGATGTTTATAGGATTATTTATCCTGGGTATAGGCTGTTACCTGTATATCTCTACCGGTCTTGGGTGCGGTCCCAGAGATGCATTGATGGTTGCTCTCACCAAAAAAACTAATTTTTCTGTGATGTTTATAAGAAGTAGTATTGAAGTTACCGTTTTAGTCATAGGATACTTTTTAGGAGGATATGCAGGAATAGGTACCGTAATCACAGCGGTATTCACCGGCAGTTTTATTCAGTATGTTTTTAAAATATTTGATTTTGACGTCAAATCAGTAACCCATAGGAATATCAAGGATGAAGCACTTCTTTTAAAAGCCTATATGTTAAAAAAATAAAGCAACGTGAAGTTGCATCTAGACAAGCAGAAACTAAATTTTTATAATTTTTTATTTCTAGACTATAAAAAATAAAAACTACTCACAAGTAAACTAGATAGCAAAAATGAGGCATAACCCTTTTAGGTCAGCCTCATTTTTTATTTAAACCTATTTAACCAAAGTCAACCAGGAATCATATTTACTATCCTTCCCCTTGGTCATCTCAAAGAATGCTTCTTGAATTTTTTCTGTAATAGGCCCCCTTTGACCCTTTCCGATTTTTATCTTATCAACACTGGCTATTGGAGTTATCTCAGCAGCAGTTCCTGAAAAAAATAGTTCATCTGCTGTATATAACGATTCCCTGGAAATAGTCTCTTCCACAACTTCATACCCTAGGTCACGGGCTATTGTTATAACAGAATCCCGGGTAATACCAATAAGAGCTGATGATCCTGACTGGGGAGAGTATATCTTCCCATTAGAGATCACAAATAAATTTTCCCCACTTCCTTCACTGACATTTCCAGAATAATCCAATGCTATTCCTTCATCATATCCATTTTCCAGTGCTTCCATCTTGATAAGCTGAGAACTCAGATAATTTCCCCCAGCCTTAGCAGCTGTAGGCATTGTATTTGGAGCTAATCGCCTCCATGATGAAACACATACATCTACTCCCTTAGTTAGAGCTTCTTCCCCTAGATATGCCCCCCATTCCCAAGTGGCAATCATTGTTTCCACCGGACAGCTGGATGGATCTACTCCTAAAGAATTATACCCCCTATATACCAATGGTCTGATATATGCTGTTTTTATTCCATTGATTTTTATAGTATCGAATATTGCTTTTCTTATCTCCTCTTTTGTATATGGAATTTCCGTTCTGTATATTTTACAAGAGTTATATAGTCTGTCAATATGTTCATCTAATCTGAATATAGCTGTTCCTTCCTCTGTTTTATAGGCTCTTATCCCTTCAAAAAAACTGCTTCCATAGTGCATTGCGTGAGATAAAACATGGATCTTGGCATTGTCGTGATCTATCATCTCCCCATTTATCCATATCTTTTTAGTATCTATCATAATTTCCTCCTAAATATATTATCTATTAAATATTTTTCACTACTAAACTTACCATCTCTTGAGTCCCAACTAATCTAGTTGAATCTGTATAGATATCCTTCGTTCTCATACCGTCATTTAAAACTTTTTCCACAGCTTTCTCTATGGCCATTCCTTCCTCTACTAATCCCATAGAGTGCTTAAACATCATAGCTGCCGATAAAATAGCGGCTATTGGATTGGCTATATCTTGTCCTGCTATGTCTGGTGCTGATCCATGGATCGGCTCATATAACCCATATTTTTCTCCTATGCTGGCTGATGGCAGCATACCGATAGAGCCCGTTATCATACTGGCTTCATCTGATAATATATCTCCAAACATATTCATAGTTAAGATCACATCAAATTGAGTCGGGTTTATCAGTAACTGCATAGCTGCATTATCTACATACATATGGTTTAATTCTACCTCTGGATAGTCTTTTGAGACCTCTATCACAACTCTTCTCCACAGTCTCGAACTTTCCAATACGTTGGATTTGTCTACACTTGTCACTTTTTTATCCCTCTTCATGGCTGTTTCAAAACCTTTTACTGCGATCCTTTTTATCTCCTCAGCATTATAAGAGAGAATATCGTAGGCTGTTCCATCTTCCCTTACACCTTTTTCCCCGAAATAAATCCCCCCAGTCAGTTCCCTGACTATACAGATATCAAGACCCTCACCGATTATCTCTGTCTTTAATGGAGAAGCATTTTTTAAAGGTTCATAAACTATAGCCGGTCTTAAGTTGGTGTATAGTCCTAATTCTTTTCTGATATTTAAAAGGCCCTTTTCCGGTCTGTCTTCTCCCTTAAGATGATCCCATTTAGGACCTCCTACTGCTCCTAAAATTATCCCATCACTATTTTTACATATCTCAATTGTTTCTTCCGGTAGTGGAGTTCCGTGGTTATCTATAGCAACTCCTCCAATATCAGCATAATTTATATTAAATTCATGGTTGTACTTTTCTCCTATTTTTTTTATGACACTTACTGCTCCTTCTGATATTTCCTTACCTATGCCGTCTCCCGGCATGATTGCTATCTTATATTCCATCTCTATCCTCCTAATTTAATGCAGACCTATTTAGATATAAATCCATTCTGTGCAGCATAGTTAAATATTCCGCCGGCTGTTATTATTTCCTCTATATCTCCTAATTCTCCCAAGGTATATTCTTTATTTGTAGTTATATTTTTTAAATTTGTTCCTGTAATTTCTATCTCATCTCCAGTTTTAATCTCATCTATTAATCTGTTTTTGGTCTCATAGGGGATCAAGAACCCTCCGTCTACAGAATTCCTATAAAATATCCTTGCATAACTCTCAGCTACCACAGCTTTTATTCCTGCTTTGTCAAGTGATAAAGGAGCATGTTCCCTAGATGACCCGCACCCAAAGTTTTTCCCTGAGATCATTATTGTATAATCTGATTCATATCTGTCTCCCTCTATAAAAGGGACTTTTATCGAACTAGGATCCATCCCAGACATGGCATACTTACCATAATTTTTAGCTTCTTCCTCTATATCTGTCCTATACACCAGGTGAATTGCTGGAATTATTTGATCCGTATCGATATTATCTCCTACTACATATGCCTTTCCCTTTATCTTATCCATCTATTTCCACCTCTATTTTTTCAATATATTTTCTTGGGTCTGTTATTTCCCCTGTCAATGCTGATGCGGCTGCCGTATAAGGAGAAGCCAGATATACCTTAGAATCCATAGACCCCATCCTTCCATGAAAGTTTCTATTAGTTGTAGATATTACTACCTCATTTCCGTGGGTTCTTCCAAATGTGTCTTCTGGTCCTCCTAAACATGCTGCACATGATGGTGGTCCTATCTTACAACCTGCATTTTCAAATATTTCTCTTAGTGTTTCTCCCCCTATGGTAATCGTTTCAAAATTTCTTTCTACGTTCCTTGTAGCCGGGACTATAAAGGTTTCTATCTTTACTTTTTCCCCTCTAAGTATCTTAGCTGCGGCTATAAAGTCTGTTGTTTTCCCCCCTGTACAAGATCCGATATATGATCTCGTTACCTCTATATGAGATAAGTTCTCTGCAGGTTCTACATTCCCTGGGGAGTATGGCTTTGCAACTACCGGAACTACCTTACTGGCGTCATAGCTATGAACAGAATGATAACTTGCATCTTCATCTGAGTTATGAACTTCATAATCTGTTACTCCTCTTTTTTCCAGATATTTTTTAGTCACTTCATCGGCAGCTATTATCCCACACTTTCCTCCGGCTTCTATGGCCATATTACAGATTGTCATCCTCTCTTCCATATTTAATCCCGAGATAGCTTCTCCACTATATTCCATACATCTATATGTGGCTCCATCAAACCCAATGTCTCCAATTGTCTGCAACACCACATCTTTTCCCATGATATAACTGGGAAACTTACCATCAAACTTAAATTTTATCGATTCAGGTACCCTTACCCAAAGTTTCCCAGTTCCCATGATAAATCCTGCGTCTGTATTTCCTATCCCAGAAGCAAATTGTCCAAAGGCTCCTGAGGTGCATGTATGGGAATCTGTCCCGAACAATACATCTCCCGGTTTATTGTGCCCCTCCTCTGCAAGAGCTACATGGCACACACCCTTGTAGTCATCGGTAAATGGTTCATAAAAGTGTTTTATCTTCTGTTCTTTGGCAAATTTAGTCACATATTCTATATTTCTCATGGCATATTTATCTTTTGTAAATATATAATGGTCTGGAATTAAAACTACCTTTTCTTTATCCCATACCTTGGCACCTTCACCAAAATTTTCCTTAAATATTCCCATAGTTCCAGGACCACACACATCATGAGTCATTAGGATATCTACATCTACCCAGATATTATCTCCGGGTTTCACTTCTATTTTATTTGATTTATTTGCTAAAATTTTTTCTACTATAGTCATCTATATTCTCCCTTCCTCGTTAAAATAATTATTTATTGCTCCCATATATGCCCTGATACTGGCTTCTACTATATCGGTACTTGTATACCTGCCGTTATAGTTTTTCCTATCTTTACCCAGTCTTATGAAAACTTCTCCCTGGGCATCACTCCCCTCTGTCACTGCTTTTATTACATACTTATTTAGTTTAAATTCCACATCTATAATTTTATCTATAGCTTTAAATGCTGCATCTACAGGGCCGTCTCCAATGGCTACATTTTCTATATTTTTTCCATCTTTTTCCATGTTTATAGAAACTATAGGAGTGATTGTATTACCTGTATTTACAGTATATCTATTCAATATGTAGGTCTTATTTTTTATTTCATTTGTTCCATCTATCAGAGCTTCGATGTCTTCTGCTGATACATCTTTTTTCTTGTCTGCCAGCTCTTTGAATCGTATAAAGATTTCCTCCATTTTTTCCCTGCTCATTTCATAGCCGCATTCCTTTAAGTGACTTTCAAAGGCATGTTTCCCCGAATGTTTTCCAAGTACCATCTTGTTTTTACTAAGTCCTATAGATTCAGGAGTCATGATTTCGTAGGTTTCTTTATTTTCTAGTACCCCATGCTGATGGATCCCAGATTCATGGGCAAAAGCATTTTCTCCTACAATAGCTTTATTCGGCTGTACCTCAACTCCTGTTATTTTTGTGATAAGCTGACTTGTTTTATATATCTCTTCTGTATTTATTCTATTTTGTCCAGGGTAGATATCCTTTCTTACACCCATAGCCATAACCACTTCTTCTAAAGCTGCATTTCCTGCTCTCTCTCCTATCCCATTTATGGTACACTCTATCTGTGTGGCTCCTGCTTTCACTGCGGCTAGTGAGTTAGCAGCTGCCAATCCTAAATCATTGTGACAGTGTACCGATATATCCACCCCATCTATATTTTTTACATTTTCCCTGACCCCTTTGATTATCTTATAGAACTCATCTGGAGTAGTATATCCTACCGTATCAGGTATGTTTATAGCTGTAGCTCCTGCTTCTATAGCTCCTTCTACTATTTTATAAAGAAATTCTGGTCTTGTTCTAGTAGCATCTTCTGCTGAAAATTCTACATCGTCACACTTAGATTTTGCATATTTAACCATCTCTACAGCTTGTTTATAAACCTCTTCAGGTGTCTTTTTTAATTTATATTTCATATGGATATCAGATGTAGCGATAAATGTATGGATCCTTGGATATTTTGCACCTTTTATGGCTTCCCATGCAGTATCGATATCCCCCTTTAATGCTCTTGCAAGTCCTGCCACTTTTACATTTGTGACGCTTTCAGCTATTGCTTTGACGGAATTAAAATCCCCCTTAGATGAAGCCGGAAATCCTGCTTCTATGATATCTACGCCTAATTTTTCTAGTTGTTTGGCAACCTCTATTTTTTCTCCTATGTTCATACTGCATCCCGGTGACTGTTCCCCGTCTCTCAATGTTGTATCAAATATCTTTATCATCTTTTCCATAGTTCTATCCTCCCAATTATTTAACCTTCAATGATTATAAAAAGCAACGTGACGTTGCATCCAGACAGGCTCAATCTATATTTTTATTTTTTGTATATTTCATAAATTTTTATACTTCCTAAACTATAAAAAAAGACAGCTATAATTATAGCTGCCTAAAAAAAAATTATATTTTTTCTTATAATTTTTTATAAAAAAAAGCAGCCAATAATATCAGCTGCCATCATAGTTATACTCTACCCAATTATTTTAAAACAGGGTGTTCAAAAGTATATAATTTTCCCAATATCATTTTTAATCTATTCAATTGCTTGCAGCCTAATGGCAATAATAATAACAGCAGCAATAATAATAAATTTATAGATAAGATATTAGTTAAAATCATATTCTTTTCCTCCTCGTTTTGTAATTAAGAAAGATAATAACAGTTTAATTTTTTTCTGTCAACAATTTTTTGAAAAATAAAAATTAAATTTCATACTTAATATTTAAACTAATAGATCAAATTATTGATATTGTTAGAGTCAGAGAGTTTTTTTATAGAATAAAAAAAACTAATTTTTATCACCTTTATAATTCTTTAATTAGAATAATTCCACCTAAAAAACAGGGAAAAAGTTTAAGGAAAAAAGATATTATGAAATAATAAAAAATGATTAGATCAAAAAAAAATAATTTTACATATAAAAAAAATTATGCTAGAATGTTTAAAAATTAAAACTTTAGTAACAAAAAAGTTTTAATCTGAAGAAAAAAATAAAAATAAGTGAGCTGATTAAGATGGTTAATTCAAGAATCGGACAATTAAATATGCTAATGATGATGCTTTGGTAGAGTTTGTAACTTAAATTTTTTAAATTTAAGAACAGACTCGTTTTGTAGTAACTTACGAGTTTGTTCACAAGCATCTTTAAGTAGAAAGCCTGTGGGAAACTCCGCAGGCTTTTTTATTTTACAAAATTCATTTGGAGGTAGTAGATGAAAGTTGGAATTATTGGAATAGGTACTGTAGGAAGGGAGGTTCTTAGTATTATTTCTTGCCAGAGGGCAAAGATAGAAAAATTATTAGGAGAAAAGATCGAAGTTATAAAAATTTGTAATAGAACAGCCAGGGAAGTATATGAAGATTATTTATTTACTTTTGACTATAAAGAGGTAATAGAGGATCCCTCTATCGATACCGTCATCGAATTAATAGGGGGGATAAAGATTCCATTAGAGATCGCCAGAAAAACTCTAACAGCAGAAAAAAACCTGGTCACAGCTAATAAGGAGCTTTTAGCTGTCCATGGAAATGAGTTATTCCAGCTGGCAAAAGAAAAAGATGTAAAAATCTTTTTTGAGGCTGCTGTAGGGGGAGGAATACCTATATTGTCTCCCCTAAAAGAATCCCTCTTTCCCAATAAATTAAAAAAAATAAGGGGAATATTAAACGGAACAGCAAATTATATTTTGACACAGATGAGTGAGGGAGCCAGTTATAAACAAGCTTTAAAAGATGCAACTGAGAAAGGATATGCTGAAGCAGATCCGGCGTTTGATGTTGAAGGGATTGATTCTGCTCATAAAATAAGTTTACTGAGTTACCTGGCTTGGGGAGAAATAAAAGAATTTAGAGAGATCAAAATAGATGGAATCACAGGATTAACAGCCAAAGATATAGAAAAAGCTGCTAAGAACAACCAGAAATATAAATTATTAGGAGAAGCTGTAATAGATGAACTAACAGAAAAGATAACCCTATCTGTTAAACCAACATTAGTAGGAAAAAATGAACTGTTCTACGAGGTCAATGGAATATACAATGCTGTGGAAATAGAGGGAAGTTATACAGGAAAGACAATTTTTTATGGTGAAGGTGCAGGAGGAAGTGCTACAGCAAATGCAGTAGTTTCAGATCTCTATAAGGTGATAAACAGTAGAAGCTGGCAAAGATAAAACATTAAAAAAAATAATCAAAATACAAGGAGGAACAACTATGAGTTTTAAATTTGAGACATTACAATTACATGCAGGACAAGTAAAAGATACATTAACGGGAGCCCGGGCAGTACCTATCTATCAGACTGCGTCATATACTTTTAAGGATACAGATCACGGAGCTAGGTTATTCAACCTGGAAGAAAAAGGAAATATCTATACAAGGATTGGAAACCCTACAACTGAGGTATTAGAAAAAAGGGTAGCGGCATTAGAAGGTGGGGTAGGAGGATTGGCAGTTGCCTCGGGATCGGCAGCTATAACTTATGCCCTTCTGACTATTGCCAGATCAGGGGATGAGATAGTTTCAGCAAAGGGAATCTATGGGGGGAGTTATAACTTCTTATCCAATACAATAGAAGATTTTGGGATAAAAACAAGGTTCTTCGACACATCCGACCTAAAGACCTTAGAAGACGCCATAACTTCAAAATCAAAGGTGATCTTTATAGAGACATTAGAAAATCCAACAGGACAAATAGTCGACCTGGATGCCATATCAAAAGTAGCTAAAAAACATGGTCTGCCCCTAGTTGTAGATAACACATTTGGAACACCCTATCTAATAAAACCCATTGAACATGGGGCTAATATAGTAGTCCATTCAGCTACAAAATTTTTAGGAGGTCATGGGACTACAATAGCAGGAGTTATCGTAGATGGTGGGAATTTTGATTGGAAAGATGATAAATTTGAATCATTTAATATCCCTGATTCCGGATACAATAATCTGATCTATTCAGATTTAGGAGATCAGGCATTTATAGTAAAAGCAAGGGTAAGGTTATTAAGGGATACAGGAGCGGCTCTTTCCCCCTTTAGTGCTTTTTTGATCTTACAGGGGATTGAAACCCTTTCACTCAGGGTAGAAAGACATGTAGAAAATTCAAAAAAAGTGGCTGAATATCTAAACTCCCATCCAGAAGTGGACTGGATAACTCATCCAGAATTTACAAAAAAAGAACAGAAACAATTAGCCAATAAATATTATAAAAAAGGTGTCGGATCGATATTCACCCTTGGATTACATGGGGGAAAGGAAAGAGCAAAAAAATTTATAGAAAATTTGGAGATATTTTCCCATCTGGCCAATGTAGCAGATGCAAAATCTTTAATCATCCATCCTGCAAGTACAACTCATAGCCAGTTAAGTGATGAACAATTAAAAGCAACAGGGATAAAACCAAATATGATAAGGATTTCAATAGGATTAGAAAATATAGATGATCTCATAGGAGACCTGGAAAATGCAATAACAAGCTCCAAATAAACTGATTTTTTATTTAATTAAACATGCAAAAAAAACCTACAAATTTAACTAACAGGGAGAAATTATGAAGATAAAAGACATATTTAAAAATAAAGAAACCGTAATCTCATTTGAGATTTTCCCTCCAAACAATAAGTTCCCCATAGAAAAAATATATAAAACTATCGATGAGCTGGCTGAACTAAAACCCGATTATATAAGTGTCACATATGGAGCAGGGGGAACCAGTCAGAGCAGGACTGTGGAGATAACCAAGAGAATAAAAAATATAAACAAAATAGAAACCATGGCTCACCTAACCTGTATAGGTGCTACCAAGGAGTCTATAAATACTACTCTGACACAGTTAAAAAATAATGGAATAAAAAACATCTTAGCCCTTAGAGGAGACATTCCCAGAGATCAAATCCATGATTCACACTTCAGCTATGCCAGTGATCTGGTAAAACACATAAAAAAAGAAGATAATTTTTCTGTGGCAGGAGCTTTTTATCCTGAGGTACACTTTGAAAATAATGATCTTCTGGATCTTTTTCATCTGAAAACAAAGGTTGAGTCTGGGACAGATTTTTTAGTCTCACAGCTATTTTTTGATAATGAAGATTTTTATGCATTTAAGGAAAAAACTCAAAAATTAAATTTAAATATCCCCTTAGTTGCCGGGATATTACCTGTGACAAATTATAAACAGATTCAAAAAGTAAGGGAACTGTGTAATGCAAGGATCCCAAGGAAATTTCAAGCTATACTAGATAAATTTAAGGACAATCCAAAGGCATTAGAAGAAGCTGGAATAACCTATGCCACAGAGCAAATCATAGATTTAATAGCTTCCGGGGTAGAAGGAATTCATATCTATACAATGAATAAGGTCCATGTGACCAGAAGAATCTTAGAAAACATAAAATATATTCGAAAAGGAATCGGGGAGGCAGAGTAAAATATCTATTCTATGCAATAATAATTTGAGAGGTATAGAAGATTCTAAAGACAGTGGTATCCTCTTTAAAAATAAAAAAAAATCTGCTGCTGAAATAAAAATAGGAATAATAAATTTAATGCCCTTTAAGGTGGAGGTTGAATCTCAATTTTTTAACCTCCTAGGCAGGTATAGTTTAACAGTAGAGGTCGAATTTTTATACCCGGATAATCATATTTCAAAACATACCTCAATGGAATATATAGAAAAAAACTATATTCCACTCAGTAAGTTAGAGGAAAGGAATTACCAGGGATTGATTATAACAGGGGCTCCTATAGAGAATATAAAATTTGAAGAGGTAAAATATTGGGATAACTTAAAACCTGTATTTAATTCGGATATTCCCAGTATCTACATTTGCTGGGCCAGCCAGGGAGCATTATATCACCACTATAAAATTTCAAAATACCCGCTAAAAGAGAAGATATTCGGGATTTTTAACCATAGAGTTAATAAAAATAAACTGATTCAGTTAGATGAGTTTCATGCCCCTCACTCTAGAAATACCTACAATAAAAAAGAGGATATTATAGGAGCAGGTCTTATGATCATCGCAGAAAATAAAAAAGCCGGAGTATATATGGCAGCCACAAAAGACTTAAAAAATATCTATATCTCAGGACATGGTGAATATCAAATGGACATGTTAGATAAAGAATATCGAAGAGACCTCAAAAATATTCCTGAAAACTACTATAGAAATAATGATCCAGATAAAGAAATTTTATTTACCTGGGATAAACACAGAGATATTTTTTATAAAAATTGGTTAAATATGATAATCGAATAAATACAATAGGAACGGAGGCAGATAAAAGTGGGAGTTATTATTCAGAAATTTGGAGGGACCTCTGTAAAAAATACAGAACGGATATTAGAAATAGCTAAAAAAATAGTAGAAAGAAAAAAACTGGGAGATGATATAGTCGTTGTATTATCTGCCCAAGGAGGATATACCGATACCCTTCTACAAAAAGCACACAATATATCTAAAACTCCTAAAAAAAGGGAGTTAGATGTACTATTGTCAACTGGAGAACAAATATCGATAGCCCTCTTAGCTATGGCAATAGAGGAATTAGGGGAAGGTGCCATTTCATTTACCGCAGCACAACTAGGGATAAAGACCTGCAGTAATCACAATTGTGCCCAAATCTTAGATATAGAGAGCAGAAAGATAAAAAAAGCATTAAAGGAAGGGAATATAGTTGTTGTAGCAGGATTTCAAGGGATTGATCCATATGGAAATATAACCACACTGGGACGGGGAGGTTCTGATACGACTGCTGTAGCTTTGGGAGTAGTTTTAGATGCACAAGAAATAGAAATTTATACAGATGTTGATGGAATCTATTCAGCAGACCCAAGGGTAGTTAAAGACGCTAAGAAGATCAATAAGATCACCTATAGTGAGATGATAGAGATGGCCGGGAACGGAGCTAAAGTCCTCCATAGCAGAAGTGTGGAGCTGGCCTGTAAATATAATATAAAAATACATTTACGCTCCTCATATTCATGGAAAAAAGGGAGTATTGTCAAGGGAGAAGATGAGATGGAAAAAGAAGTGATAAGAGGAATTACCCACAATAAAAATTTATCTAAAATAACTTTAAGGGACACCCCCCATAGATTGGTAGATGTCATAAATACCTTATCTAATAAAGGGTATAATATAGATATCATTACCCATGATTTTGATCCTGAAAGGGGCGCTACGATCTCATGTATCTTAAAACAGGAGTTACTGGAAAAAGCTTTTGAAGTTTTAGAAGAAAAATATCCTGAGAGTAGAAAAAATCTAATTCATCTCCCAAATCTCGGGAAGGTATCTGTCATAGGAATAGGTGTAAAATCAAAGGGTGTAGCAGCACAAGTTTTTAAAGTATTATCTGAAAATAATATTTCAATTGAGATGGTATCTTCATCAGACATAAATATTTCCTGCATCATCCCGCAGAAAGATCTAGAAAAGGCGGTATCCCTCCTTCATAGAAAATTAATTGAGGAGGTCAAATGAATACGAATATGAATATCGATATGGATATAAAACAGATTTTAAAAGAAAAAATAATGGTTTTAGATGGAGCTATGGGAACATCTATTCAAAACTATAACTTAATCGAGGAAGATTTTAGAGGTGAAAGGTTTAAAGATTTCCCTTCTAAACTAAAAGGAGCTAATGAACTCCTCAATCTAACCAAACCTGATATTATAAAGGAGATCTATAACAGCTATATAGAGGCCGGAGCTAATATTATAGAAACTAATACCTTTAATGGCAACACTATATCTATGGCAGATTATAACCTGGGGGATTTGGCATATGAAGTATCTTTAGAGGGAACTAAACTTGCTAAACTTACAGTTTTGGATCATCTTGAAAAAACTGGAAAAAAAGTATGGGTGGCAGGCTCTATAGGTCCTTCTAATAAAAGTATAAGTATAGATTCATCAGAAATGAATTTTGACATATTAAAAGATGCCTATAAAAAACAGGTTCGTGGAATCCTTCATGGAGGAGGGGATCTCCTCCTTATTGAAACTATATTTGATGGTTTAAATGCAAAGGCTGCAGTTGTCGGAGCAGAGGAGGTCTTTCAGGAGGAGGGAAAAAATCTTCCAATTATGATCTCAGCCACAGTGGATAAATTTGGAAGACTTTTATCTGGACAGACTATGGAATCACTGGTTGTTTCCCTAGACAGGGACTCTATCCTATCCTTTGGTTTGAACTGTTCTTTTGGAGCTGCCGAATTAATACCACTGATCCATAAATTAGGGAAATTTACCCATAAACCTGTCTCTATATATCCGAATGCCGGATTACCCAATGAAATAGGAGAATATAGTCAGACTCCAGAAGAGATGGCAGAAATTTTAAACGACCTAATAAGTGATTCAGGAATAAATATTATAGGAGGATGTTGTGGTACAACTCCTAAACATATAAAGCTCATAGCAGAAGCAGTAAAAGATAAAAAACCTCGAATTTCAAAGAAAAAAAACTTAGAATTTAATATTTCGGGAAATGAAGTTTTAGATGAAGATGGATTTTTAGTCGTAGGAGAGAGAAATAATGTCGCAGGATCCAGGAAGTTTGCAAGGCTGATAAAGGAAAATAAATATGATGAAGCTTTAGAAATTTCAAGAACTCAAGTAAATGGCGGAGCTCATATCCTAGACCTCAACCTAGACGATGGATTGATAGATTCTAAAGCAGAAATGAAAAAATATATAAAATTATTGTTATCTTCTACTGACAATGCAAAGGTCCCTATCATGATTGACTCCTCGGATTTTGTGATAATAGAGGAAGGGTTAAAAAATCTTCCCTCTAAGGGAATTGTCAACTCACTCAGTCTAAAAGACGGAGAGAAGGAGTTTATCAGGAGAGCTGAAATAGTAAAAAAATATGGTGCTGCTCTGGTGGTTATGGCCTTTGATGAGACGGGTCAGGCAGATACATTTGAAAAAAAGGTAGAAATTTCCAAAAGATCCTATGATCTGCTGTTAGGAATAGATTTTTCCCCTGCTGATATTATCTTTGATACAAATATTTTAACAATTGGAACGGGAGAAAAAACAGACAGAAATTATGCAAAAGACTATATAAACTCTATAAAATGGATAAAAGAAAATTTACCTTACGCCAAAACAAGTGGCGGATTAAGCAATGTTTCATTTGCATTCAAGGGTAACAATCCATTAAGACATGCAATTCATCAGGTATTTTTAAGGTTAGCCAAGGAAAGCGGTCTGGATATGGTAATAATGAATCCGGCAGAAAAGACAGTTAAGATAAAAAAATCTTTGGAAGATAAGATCTACAGCCTGATCATGAATACAGAAGATATCTTGGATTCATTGTTAGATGAACAGATCGAAAAGATAATAACCCCTAAAACAGAAGAAAAAGAATCCGATCCAAGGGTTCAGATTATAAATAATTTGATTAATGGAAATAAATTGAATTTAACACCTCTTATAGACCTGTTATTGAAGGAATACTCTCCAATCTCAATAATACAAGATATATTGATGGAAGGGATGGAAAAAGTAGGAGAATATTTTAATACTGGAAGGTTGTTCCTGCCCCAGGTAGTCAAAAGTGCTGTAATCATGAAAGAAGCTGTAACTTATTTAACTCCCACAATTAAAAATGAACAAATTGATATGGGACATAAGAAAACTATTGTTATGGCAACTGTAGACGGCGATGTTCATGATATCGGAAAAAATATAGTAAAAACAGTTTTAGAGTGCAATGGTTATAGGATCATCGACCTGGGAGTAATGGTTTCTATGGATAATATTATAGCTGCAGTAAAAAATAATAAAGTAGATGGCATTACCTTAAGCGGACTCATCACACCATCCCTACAGGAAATGGTAAGGGTAGCTAAGAAGATGAAAAATGAAGGGATAGATATCCCACTTTTTGTTGGAGGAGCTGCTACATCCAGCCTTCATACTGCAATAAAAATAGAACCAAATTATAATGGTCGTGTATTTCATCTGACAGATGCTTCTAACACAGTAGTTGTATTAGATAAGATCTTAGGAGGAGATCTGGAATATAAATCTGCTATATTAAATTCATATGAAGAGTTGAGAAAAGCCTATAAAAAAACCGAAGAAGAGAGATCCTACCTAAATTTAGAAGAAGCCTTTAAAAGAAGGGAAAAAATAATCAACAAGGTAAAAAAACCATCTAAAACAGGTGTATTCGATCTAAATATTACTGTTGCAGATATAGAAAAATATATCAACTGGGATATATTTTTACATGATTGGAAGATAAAGGATACTTCTAAAGAGATAGATATTTTAATAGATGGTAAAAAGTATCTAGAAATATTAAAAGATAAAAAATTAAAGATATCTGCAAGATATGGGATTTTTAATGTGGAGAGAAAACCTATGGATATTCTAAAAATTAATGGTCTAAAATTTCCCATGGTAAGGACCCAGCAATGGAAAACTTCGTTATCACTGGCAGACTTTATAGAAGATGAAGATTATATAGGAGCCTTTGCAGTATCGATAGATACTGTATCTGGAAAAACAGAATATGAAGATCTTATGTATAAATTACTAGGTAACAGGTTAACAGAAGCTGCTGCAGAGCATCTAGAGAAAAATGTAAATGAGATCATCCAGGTTAAGATAAGACCAGCAGTAGGTTATCCGATGTTACCTGATCACTCTATGAAAAAAGAGGTCTTTGATCTGATGAATGTGTGGGAATTAGGAGTAACCCTTAGTCCAAACTATACAATGACACCAATTCATAGTGTTTGCGGCCTCCTATTTTTCAGTGAAAATGCCAAATACTTTGATCTAGGAAAAATCGATAAAAATCAGGTAGAATCTTTAGCAAAACACAGAGGAATTGATTTTAATAAAATGAAAGAAAATTTAGGTATTTCTATTTATTAGTATGACCTTTTTCACTAAATAAAAAGACCAGGGACTCCTAATTAGGAGTCCCTGTCTTTATATTTAAACTTTACAAATTTTACTTTTCCCTTACAACCACGTCTTTTATCTCATTATTTTTTCCGTATAAAATATCCAGATCATAGAAAGCTGTTGGATTGGTATTTATCTCTCCTACAGTACCTATAAGTTCCCAAAGACCGACTGTAACGACATCTAATCCAGCATGAAGAACCATCCTTACCTTAGCACCCCTGTCATACCATTTTTCATAGGTCACCAAAGTCCCGTTTTCTGTTTTTTCTTCTTTTACAATGCTTCTGGTCAATTTTTTTTCTACCTGTTCTCGTGTCTCCAATTTTATTACTTTTTCCTCATCTATTGGTTTTGTAGGTTTAGAACCGGCTATTAACACAGAACATCCAGTAAATGAGATAACAATCAATATTATATATAATATTTTTTTCATTTTTACCTCCTAAGGTATATTTTAGCTGCCGAATAAATTAAACTTGTAGACAGCTCCTCCACCTACCATTGTTTCCTGGCCTTTTCCTGTAGACATGGCTCCCTTTACATTTAAAGTCATGTTTTCTGTAGGTCTTACTCCTACACCAAGGGACACAGCATCTGAATTTTTATAGTTCCCTACACCAAAACCAAAACCTGCATCTCCCACATCTAGTACTTGAAAGTCTATGGAAGACATGGCCGCTGCCATGGCAAATCCTTTTTTCATCTCAGTTTCGAGACCATCTACCTTTCCTTCTAAACTACCTATCCTCTGTGAGTTATTAGAGATACCTCTGCTATTATACTCTATTTTTTCTGTATTTGCTGCTATATTCGTTTCATTCACTTCAGTCTTAGCTTTATTTTTTGTTATATTAGCTTCATTTGTTTCCACTGACTTTGTTTGGCCTTCAAGAGTTGTTATTCTTATATCATTCTTAATTATTTCTTTATTATTTTCGTCTATCTTATTTACTCTTTCACCTTCTTCATTACCATCTCTAGTTTTCCCGACTATTTTAAAAATAGCTTCATCCTGCTCTTTTAATTGTTTAATTGCTATATCAGATTCAGCTTGATGAATAGCTATTTTCTCATTTATTGCAACAATGTCATCTGTATTTGCTTCAGTTTCTTTATTAACTGCAATTATATTTCTATTATTAACTTTTCCTACTTCTAAATTAGAATTAGCCAGTTTGATAACTTCCATAGATTTATCTCTTATAGCCTTTACATACGCCTCATTCTTTTCAAATCTTTCCTCTATCTCTCTAGTCATTCCTGTTTCTGCATTCGCAATATTTACAACTGATAAAATCATCCCTAAAAATAAAACTCTCTTTTTCATCTCTTTCCCTCCCTAAATCCTTTTCCTTTTCGTATATATTTCAACATAAATATATTGATATCTATATTTAACGAGATTTAGTTTACCACCACGATAAAGAAAAGTCAACAACAATTTTAAATTTAAAATCATTTCATTTAGGTGGTGAATTATTTGAATTACAACTGTTTTTTTATCGTAATATAAGTCCTTCTAAAATACAGTAATTTTTATACTAAAAAAGCAACGTGACGTTGTATCCAAACAGGCATAACCTGGATTTTTATATTTTTTTATTTATTCCATAAATTTTATACCTGGATAATAATAAAAAAGGATCACCTTAAAGCTTTTAAGCTTCCTTATGATCCTTTTTGCTTATCTACAATCCTTTTATCTTTTATCCTCTATTTCCCCTGAAAGGAATTTTCTTGAATTATTCTTCTATGATCCTGACTATCCCGCTGGATCCGTCTACTTCCAGTAAATCACCATCCTTAATAATTCCCGTGGCCTTATGAATACCACTCACACAGGGAATTCCATATTCACGAGCTATTATTGCACCATGCTGGAGGGGCCCTCCTATTTCCATCACTACCCCAGATGCATTTACAAAAATAGGGGTCCAGGCTGGTTCTGTAGCTCTGGCAACTAAAATTTCACCCTTCTCCAGAGATTTTTCATAGGGAGAATTGAGTACCTTGGCTCTCCCTCGGATAACTCCCGGCGAGATAGGATCTCCTACTAAATCTCCCTCTTTCGATTCCCTTATATATCTGAATACCTTCCCTCGGCTGTCTATTATCTTAGGCCATTCTTTAATATGTTCCCTGCTTTTTCGCATTTTCAGATTTTTTTCAATTATATCTTGTAAATTCATCTCTTTATTGTTTTGAGCCTCTCTTATCTGCTTTATGGTCAGATCAAATATCTGATCTATGAATTTCAGTCTTCCTTCATATTTAAACTGCTCTCCTATTTCAAGGGCTACCTTTCTCAGAGCATCATTGATTATTACATAGATATATTTAGGGTGTTCCCTATATCCCATGGTCTCGTCATATATTTCGGCATATTTAATAAACTTTTTCTTTTTTCCTAATTCTTCCGCTTTTGCCAATAGTTTATTGTAAGCTCTTTGCTTTCTTTCCTTTACTGTCAGCACTACATTATCATGGATATTTAATGCCTTCAGCTGGGTAAAAAACTTCTTTGGATTTTCATAGGATCGGGGGGCTGCGATATCTATCTCCTTAAATCCTCTGGCTCCATACCTGTGTATATATTCCTCATAAACTACCATAAATTCTTTGGAAAACTCATTTCTAGAAAGTTTTTCTGCAAACTCTTTTCCATTTGATACCTTTTGGACCTCATCAAAAGAAGCTAACCTTAACATTTCACGCCCCATTTTACTTGTAGGATTCCCCTGGAGATCCATACTTAAGGATACAATTTCGTCGTCTAATCCCATCCCCTTAAACATCTTCTTTATCTTAGAATAACCGGAAATCCCCAACATAATTATATATGCCGGTTTTATCAAACCTTCAAATTCTTTAAAAGCTTCATCTATTACCACATCAAAGGAGCGGTCATTTTTTACCTTGGTTATAGCATACTGATATACCTCTTCCCCCTTCTCCAAATATTCCCGAACCAGCTTTTTTTCCTTATACAATCCTTTTATGAGAAATAAACTCATACGAAATACTTGTCTCAATATAGCACTTTTCACTTTTTTCATTTTTGGGGTTAATGTTTCAGCCTCATATTCTTCCTTTAAATTTATACTTTCAAAGATCATCCTGGTAGGTTTATCGTAATTCCCACATAGCTGGGTGGTTCTGTTCCCTCCCATGAGTTTTAAATAATTGGATATATTCATATACTGCCTGCCATGGATATTTATTACTGCTCCATCTTTACCTACAGGCATTAGTCCTCCCTTGGCAGCATCTACCATCTTTCCCCATATTTCTAAACCCAAAATAGAAATATTTTCTGAAAACCCCTGGGTTAGTACAGTTAAATCCATATAGAGGATCTTTCTTTCCCCCGGCTGTGTCATCATCTCCTCATAGATGGGGAGATAACTGGTTATGGGACGAGCCTGCAACAGATAAAGTTCCCCTTTTGCCACGGCCCACTCTATATCTACCGGAAACCCATAATGATTTTCACATCTAGACACAAGATCCGATACTAAAAGAATCTCCTCATCTGTCAATGCCGGAGCATCCTTATCTTCAATTTCTTTTTCTACTATGCCTCCCTCTTCTTTTAACCATAGCCCTGTTTTTTTTTCTGAAATCCTCTTTTCCATTATTTTTCTTTGAACCTTTTCTACAACATAGCTGTCCGGTGTTACCTGGCCGGACACAATGCTTTCTCCCAACCCAAAACTTGCATTGATGTATGTCTCATCGTAACAGTTATTCTGCGGATTCAATGAAAATGCTACCCCGCTTATCTCAGAAGATATCTGTCTTTGAATTATTATTGCTATCTCAGGATTTTCCATGGACATTTCCTGTATTTTTTTATATTCCACTACCCTTGTATCCAGCATAGAGGCAAAGGCAGTTTTTATATTATCTTTCAAATTTTCCCCCGTCACTCCCAGACTTGTTTCATACATTCCTGCAAAACTAGTCCCTTCCAGATCTTCTTCTGGAGAAGAAGACCGAACTGCAAAAATAGAATCCCCTCTAAACCTCTTTTTTGCCCCTTCTAAGATCTTTATTTGATCTTCTGTAAATTTTAAATTAGCAGCTATTTTTTTTAATCTTTCACAGTTTTCCCTGGAAGGATCTTTTAAAAACTCATCCCATATTTCATTTTTTTTTAGATTTTCCACCCAGGAACTAAAAAATTCCACAGTCAGTACAAATCCATCAGGGACATTTAACCCAGCTCTTGTAGTTTCTATCAAAGACTTAGCTTTGCCTCCTACCTCGGACAATTTTACAATATCTACGGTATCAAAATGATATATTAATTTTTTCATCCTTCCTCCTTACTTTAAATCTCTTAAATCTATATTTAATCTCATTATTCTATACCTGTTTACAATAACAATTCCTTCAACTGGATAAACTTTACGTCTATATGAACATTAAAAAAATAAAAATAAGTGAGCTGATTAAGATGATTAATTCAAGAATCGGACAATTAAATATGCTAATGATGCAAAACTAAGCTTTTAAGTATTATTAATTTTCTTCATTTAATATAAAAATGCCAAAAGTAAACTTTATGTCATATTTAAACTTTTATTTTTAGTGATTATAGAGTAAAATTCCATTGTAGAAATATCATCTAAGTTTTATTGATTATGAAAGATTAGGATAAATAAAGAAGTAATGCAGACCAAACGTTTTTAGACTACTTTAAAGAAAAAATATTTTACAAGGAGTAATAACAATATGAAAAGGAGAAATATTTTAACTTTTATATTTATGTTTTTTTATTATGATTAAGTTCGTACACATATTTAGAAAAAACAAAAGAGGAATGGTCTTGTATTATGTAAAGGAGGATTAAGATAATATGAAAAATTGATCAAGCAGGATAGATTATTATAAACTCTCAGATAAATATTCAATTGTGATAGCTAATCCTAAAGAATTTGCAATATATGAGTCAATTTATGGGGATAAAATTTATAATAAATTTGCAGTTAAACATTGGGATTTACGATTAGCAGTAAGTTTAGACAACCCCTTTGCAAAACACAATAGTTTTTACTGGATAA
Source organism: Fusobacteria bacterium ZRK30 (assembly GCA_024628785.1). Classification (NCBI taxonomy): domain Bacteria; kingdom Fusobacteriati; phylum Fusobacteriota; species Fusobacteria bacterium ZRK30. The sequence continues at coordinate 1,158,411 of CP102405.1, read as the reverse complement.
AATGTGGTGAAGTAAGAGTAGGTGGAGTTCTAATAGAACCTAATGTACTATCACGATTATTTATTATCCCACCTTTTACAAACATATTTGAAATAACAAAGTTACTAAAAAGGCTATTGATTAAATGGTCAGATTCCAATAAAAACATATATGCTTATCAAATTCCACAAGAGCAATATGAATATTTTCAAATGATGGGTTTTTCATCAGATAAAAATAAGAGATGGATGATGAGACCGACTGGAGTTTTTGAATTTAATTGGGATGATAGTATAATAGTAAAAACGCCTGAACAGAACAATAGTATGGAAATTGCTAAATTGTTTTATGAAAGTTTTAATAGTGATACATATTCTAAGTATGAAGATGCTCTAGAGGAAGTAAATGAGTATTTTAAGGATAGTACTAAAGAGATATTAGTTAAAGCATCTACACTTATATATGATAAAGATGGAAAAAATTTAATAGGTGGCTGCCTTATCTCATGTTTTGAAGAGTGGCCTTTAATATATAATATAGGGGTTCATCCGTCGCATAGAGGAAAACATCTCGCAAAAATAATGATTAAAAAGGCGTTAACTGTTTTAAATAATGAATATCCTGTATTACGCTTATTTGTAGATTTGGGAAATGCTGCAGAATCAGTTTATTATGAACTTGGATTTATTCCAGGAGTTGAGTTTAAAAGATTTCACATCCCAGCATTGAATAAATAAATCATTATAAATATGAAATATAAATTTATTTTCAAATATCACCATTAAAATTAAATAATTAAGAAAGTAACTGAGACACATTAAAAGAGGTATGTGGACTAACTTATAGTAATTAAATTATAGACTACATATAATCAATCTAGTCTATGTATAAATCTAATAAAAACAGTCGGTGTAGGATGTGCTACACTAGATGTGAAAAGAAGGGTTTAAAGAGTTCTTCGAAAATTTATTTCTCAAAATCCGCCGGACTTCGGTCTAAATTTCCTACTATTCTTGCATACAAAAAGAACCGACTTCTACATCGGTTCAATTAATTTTATTTCAAAGGGACTTTTTCAGTGATCTCGATAAATTTCTCCTATTTTGATAAATCATTATTTAATTTTTCCAAAAATTCCAGTAAGCTCTCACTGGGATTTTTATTTTTAGAAGTAAAGGTTTTAATCCCTCGTTTTTCTAAGATCAGATCTTCTACAGGGTTAGAATCCACTAAAAATATATAAGATTTTGGTCTCGAACTGGATTGGGTACTATTTTCCCAAAGTTTATTAAGCTTGTAAAGTAGATAACGAAGATTAATATCGTGAAGACTGTACCCGATAAATAAAATTGATTTACCCAGTATATCTGATCTGAGCTTAATATCTAAGGGGGTTTCAAAATCCAATCTTTCAAAGTAGCTGGATTCAGTCAACACAATGGATCTTTCATCATCAAAGTCACCGTGAAATTTAATTATCTGGGTGTGCATACTATTTAAATTTACCAGATCTCCTACATTGGTTATTTTTTTATAATTTTTTTCATAACAGTCATAGGTTCTTTCAATCCACCGGTCATAATTTGTAGTATATATAATAGGAAAGTCCAAATCAAATATCAGTTTATGTATCTTGGAATCTTCAATTTTTATATCGCCACTATGCCAGTTCCTATCCATCCAGCTTCTCAGAGGACCGATATCACCTTTTTTTATCTTGTAGAACTCCGCCAAGGTCAGTGCATTTCCAAAAGATTTAAAAACTTCAGGTTCATACTCTAATTCCTTTGCAATATAATCTAATAATGAATTCCAGGAAGGCAGGCCTAAATTCATCGATACGCCGGCACCAACAAATAAAATAGCATTTTTATCCTGAATTGATTCAACTAATCCCCTCATAATTTCTCTCCCCTTTTTAAGGTACTTAGATTTTTTCATTCTATTAAAAAATTAGTCCTTACTATAAATAACCTATGAAAAATACCTTTGAATTTTCTGACTAATATATTTTAATATCTCATCTTTAGTATACCCCTTTTTTCTATGATTCAAAATATAGAAAAAAATAAAAAGAGATAAAAATTTAAATTTTTATCTCTTTTTATTTCCACTTTTTTAACTATTTATATATCTATCCGGATAGATACTAGGAGTCATATTTTTTAAAGCCCCAGAAACATCTTCTTTATCCTGCTGATAGGTCACTCCATACCATTTTTCCACAGTTTTTATTACTTTTACAGTAGCTTTTTTTGATTTAATCAGATCATCTACAACACTGGGAATATAAAATTCAGATTTTAATTTTCCTATATTTTCACCTAAAAACTTTTCAAATCCGAACTCCAATTCCTTAAAAATAGATGGCATAAATCCCCAAATATTCATAGACACAGGAATATCTCTTTCTAACTCTACTTTTACAGGTTCAGTTTTTTCCCCTTTAGGATTATATCTGTCTTCAAAGGAATAAATAGTCCCCGAAACTTCCTCTATTTGAGTCTTTTCTTCCACTGTAACCAAGTAATCTTCCCTATCTAGGGTGCATATTCCCCTTGCAACACTACCATTTTTACTGATTGTTTTATCTAATTGAAATCCTACCATAGAATACCCATATTCATCTGTCTGATCTATAAGTTCATCATAGATCAATTTAAAAGTTGTGGAACCGTAGAAGTCATCGGCATTTATAACTGCAAAAGGCTCATCTATTACGTCTTTACAAGATAAGACAGCATGACCGGTTCCCCAAGGCTTTATCCTATTTTTTGGAAGTTTATATTTATTAGGAATAGTTTTTATATCCTGGAATACGTATTTAACCTCTATATTTTCTAACCTTGATATTCTGTCTCCTATTTTTTCCTTAAATATATCATAAAATTCTTCCTTTATAACAAATACTACTTTACCGAAGCCTGCTAACCTGGCATCATAGATAGAATAATCCATTATGATCTCTCCGTTTAGACCGACTGGATCAATCTGCTTTAATCCTCCATACCTGCTTCCCATACCTGCTGCCATAATAACCAATGTAGGTCTTTTTTTCATCTTAATTCTCCTTCATCATCTTCTATAAAAATTTTCTATTTTTCAAACTATAGAAAAGTATAACATAAAAATAACCACTCTTAATAGAGATCTTTTTTTCTCTTTTCTTAATGTATATGGAAATTTGCTTAAATATATCTCTTAATTTCCCTAACATCTCCTTTTAAATTGCATTAGGTATCTGAATTTTATACCATTTACATGGTTGTCTAAATATAGTTAAGATAAAATTAAGATATAGTTAAAGTAAAGTAAAACATTCAATTGCAATCATGAATTAAATTTGATATCATTTAATGTAATTGTCTAAAAAATTAACTATTAGACTTATTATAAAACAATACTAGGGAGGAAATATATGAAAATTTTAAAATTAATACTGGCACTTGCACTTCTATTAGCTGTAGCCTGTGGAAAAGAAGAAACAAAAACTACTGAAACTGCAACTAAAAGTAACGAGGTGACTGTATATTCATCACACCCATCTCAACTTTTAACTACTATTACAGATAGTTTTTCTGAAGAAACAGGAATAAAGGTAAATGTCGTTGCAGCTGGAACAGGAGAAATTCTTAAGAGAATTCAAGCTGAAAGTACAAACCCTTTGGGAGATGTAATCTGGGGGGGAGGAGCTGAATCTCTTAACTCATTCAAGGAATACTTTGCACCATATAAAACTGCAAGTCACGATAAGATAGATCCTTTATTCAGAGATCCTGAAGATAAGTGGTTTGGTTTTGCACTGCTGCCTATGGTTATTATCTATAATACTGATCTTGTAACTGGAGACGACATCCCTACTTCTTGGGCTGATGTTACTGATCCTAAATGGAAGGGAAAGGTTGCTATGGCTTCACCTGTTAAGTCTGGATCATCTTATACTATCACAGCTACTTTATTAACTGCTTTTAGAAAAGATACAGACTCTGGATTTGATTTCATTAAGAAATTTGTAGCTAATTTAGATGGTAAAATTTTAGGAAGTTCTTCTGGTGTTCCTAAAGGTGTCGTAGATAAAGAGTATTACATTGGGTTAGCTCATGAAAAAGGAGCTATTAAATATAAAAATGCTGGTGGACACCTAGGAATAGTATACCCATCTGAGGGAACTTCTGCTGTTCCTGATGCTGCAGCTTTAATAAAAGGTGCTGTCAATGAAGAAAATGCTAAATTATTCTTAGATTATATCGTAAGTGAAGAAGTTCAAAAGACTTTAGCTAGCGAATTTAAAATCAGAGGAGTAAGAAACGATGTTGCTGCTCCAGAAGGTTTACTTCCTCTCTCGGAGATCAAGTTAGTTGACTATGATTTTGGATGGGCTTCAGAAAGTAAAAAGACAATAGTTAAAAGATGGAAAAATATAGTTTCAGGAAAGGAGTAAGAAAAAAAATGGGTGTTAATATTAAAGATATAACTAAAAAATACGATGATTTTATAGCTGTTAACAGAGCTGATTTAGATATAAAAAAAGGAGAGTTTTTTACACTGCTAGGACCTTCTGGTTGCGGGAAAACGACTCTTTTAAGGATGATTGCAGGATTTAACGAGATCACTTCTGGGGATGTTGTTATCAGCGGGAACAAAATAAACAATACTCCTGCTCACAAAAGAAATATAGGAATGGTTTTTCAAAACTATGCTATTTTCCCTCATATGAGTGTATTTGATAATGTAGCTTATGGATTAAAAGCCAGGAAGGTCTCTAAAACAGAGATAAAAGAAAGAGTTTTAAATGCTCTGGATATGGTTGAGATGAGAGATCAGGCGACAAAAGAACCTGCTGAACTTTCCGGTGGACAGCAGCAAAGGGTAGCTCTTGCCAGAGCTATCGTTATCCATCCTGAGATCCTTTTAATGGATGAACCCCTGTCTAACTTAGATGCTAAACTTAGAGTTAAGATGAGAGCTACTATTAAAAAACTTCAGTCTTCACTGGATATCACAACTATCTACGTAACTCATGACCAGGAGGAAGCACTTGCTGTTTCAGACAGGATTGCAGTTATGAACAAAGGAGTAGTTCAACAGATCGGAACTCCGGAGGAGATCTATTCTTTTCCTGCCAACGCATTTGTTGCTAACTTTATAGGAACTTCAAACTTTATCTATGATAGTGCCCTTACAGGAAATGAAACAAAGATCCTTTCTGTAAGACCTGAAGATACTTTAATTGTAGATACAGATTCCGGGACTATCAATGGAGAAATTACTTTGACTACATTCTTAGGTGAATGTGTCTCCTACGAGATCACATTGGAAAATAAAGAAGATATAGAGGTAAAAGTATTTTCTAAAGATATGGGGATTAAACGTATTGGAGAAAAAGTCGGAATTCTTTTCCCTGAAGATAAGAGAAAACATTTTGATAAAAGTGAGGAATGTTAATGAAGATAAATAAACATCTAAACTTCTGGAATATTATTTCCATAACATCTTTAGCACTTATATTTTTATTTTTGATCTATCCTTCATTTTCACTGGTAAGTGAAAGTTTTATAAGTTCTACAACAGGAAAATTAACTTTAGAAAATTATATAGATTTCTTTTCCCTGCCCTATTATTTCAATGCATTAAAGCATAGTTTGGCAGTGTGTTTTGCTGCAACTATCTTTGCTACTTTGATAGGGATTCCCATAGCTTATTTTATGAGTAGAACCAACATATATTTCAAGGGATTTTTAGATCTGGTTATCATGATTTCCCTTCTGTCTCCTCCATTTATAGGAGCATATTCTTGGATCCTGCTATTAGGAAGAAACGGATGGATTACTAATTTGTTGAGCCCATTTGGAATAGTTATGCCAACTATCTATGGGTTTATAGGAATAGTAATTGTATTTACCCTGAAATTTTTCCCCTATGTATATATCTATACTTCGGGAGCTCTAAATAGTATTGATGCTTCCTTGGAGGAGGCTTCTGAAAACTTGGGTATGAGCAGGTTACAGAGATTATTTACAGTAACTTTTCCATTGGTTATGCCTTCGATCACTGCCGGAGCTCTTATGGTATTTATGACCTCACTGGCTGATTTTGGTACTCCTATGCTGATTGGTGAAGGATACAAGGTCTTACCTGTTATGATCTATGATGAATTTATGAGTGAGATGGGTGGAGATGCCACTGTTGCAAGTACTATCAGTGTTGTGGTTGTAGCCTGTTCTACCATCATACTTTTCCTTCAGAAATATCTTATTTCCAGGAAAAATTATAAGATGAATGCCCTCAGACCGCCGAAAAAAGCTAGCCTTACACCTGGCAATAGAATTTTAGCTACTATATTTGTAGGAATTATATCATTTATAGCATTCCTGCCTCAATTAGTTGTTATCTATACTTCGTTTCTCAAAACCAACGGACCATTATTTGTTTCAGGATTTAGTTTGGACAGCTACTATAATATTATGAATAAACTTTCATCTAATATCTATAACACTTTCCTATATTCTGTTATATCTATATTGGCTATGCTGTTATTAGGACTTGTACTCTCTTATATTATCTTTAAGAAGAAAAATAGGTTAGCTCCTATCTTGGATATTTTAATTATGTTCCCATATGTTATTCCGGGATCAGTTCTGGGGATAGGATTATTGGTATGTTTTAATAAGAGACCGTTACTTCTGAGCGGAACAGGGTTTATCCTTATAGTTTCCTATGTTATCAGAAAATTAGCATATACCGTTAGATCGGGAACTGCTATCCTGCATCAGATAGATCCCAGTATAGAGGAAGCGTCTATAAATTTAGGAGTCTCTCCTATGAAGACTTTCTTTAAAGTAACAGCTATAATGATGGGACCTGGTATATTCTCCGGGTTGATTCTCAGCTGGATATCTACTATAAATGAACTGAGTTCATCTATTATATTATATACCGGGAAAACAGGAACTATTGCTGTTGCAATATATACAGAAGTTATTAGGGATAGTTTTGGAAGTGCAGCAGCTCTTTCAACTATCCTGACAGTTATATCTGTTCTTTCTATCCTCTTATTTAAATTTTTATCTAGAGGAAGAAAATTAAATATCTAAACAATCTAGAAATATATATTAAATAGGTGAACGATTTATTAAATCGTTCACCTATTTTTTTTCAACACCTAGATATCTGGCAATCACTCCCGCTATTATCCCTATTGCTATCGCTCCAATTAAACCGTGAGTAAATTCATATAAATCTGTGAATAAGCCGATTAATAAAACTATAAATCCCAATCCACTCAAAAACTTAACCAGTGCTTCTTTTTCTTGTTTTTTCATGACTTACACCACCTTGAATTCAATATTCACCCATATCTTAATAACTACTCCTTATATCTTCTTTTCCTGCTATTTAAAATCTCCTAATCAGTATTTCTCATCGTAAATTTAAAAGGATTTTTTTGTTTTTGATCAATATACCTATAGATGTTTTTTATAAATAAAAATGAGGAGGATGCTAATGACAAAGATATTGATCCTATATTACAGTATGTACGGTCATGTGGAAATTATGGCCAAAGCTATAGCCCAGGGGGCTCGTGGTATTGATGGAGTCGAAGTAACTATTAAAAGGGTACCGGAAGTTATGTCTGAAGAAGCTGCACGTAATGCAGGAGCTAAATTAGACCAGGAGGCTCCTATTGCATCGGTTGATGAGCTACCGAAATACGATGCTATTATTTTTGGAACTCCTACAAGATTTGGAAATATGTGTTCCCAGATGAGGAGTTTTTTAGATCAGACAGGGAAACTCTGGATGGATGGAGCATTAATCGGGAAAGTAGGGAGTGTTTTTGCTTCTACAGCCACACAGCATGGAGGTCAGGAAACAACTATAACTTCATTTCATACCACCCTGCTTCATCATGGGATGATCGTTGTGGGGACACCTTATTCCTGTCAGGAACTCCTTAATATGGAGGAGGTCACTGGAGGTACTCCCTACGGGGCAACCACCCTTGCTGGAGCTGATGGAAGCCGAAAACCATCGGAAAATGAGCTGAAAATTGCACATTTTCAAGGGGAACATGTAGCCAAGATAGCAAAGAAGATAGCTGCCTCATAACTTAAAAAGCTAGGAAAAATTGAACTAATAATCCAATTTTTCCTAGCTTTTAGTTTTTTCTATTTTCTAGCTCCCTCCTCGTCCTGTTTAAGGAGAGGGGGAACCAAAAGGTGGAGATAATCTCCCCTCTTATAATTCAAATAGTTCTTTTATTTTTTCAACTACTCCATTCTCTTCATTACTTTTTGCTATGTTTTTTGCAATCTCTTTTAGTTTAGGATGAGCGTTTTCCATAGCATAACTATGATAAGAATTCTCCAATAGTTCTACATCATTTAAATAATCTCCAAAAGCTAAGGTTTCTTTAGGAGTAACTCCTAATATTTCCTGTAATTTCCTGATAGCACTTCCTTTATTGGCATCTAAATTAGAGATATCCAGCCATACTCCACCAGAAACAGTAATTTTATATCTATCTTCAAACTCTTTAAAATATTTATAACTATTTTCTTCTGAATTCTTAAAATCACATAGAGCAATTTTTAAAAAATCATCTTCTACTTCCTCTAAAGAATTAACTATCTCAAACTTTTCATAATATGGCTTAACTTCCTCTATAAATTTAGAGTCATTTGATTCTATGTAAGCACTATTTTTTCCGCATAACACGATATTTACACCATCTATTTTTCTCGCAAGTTCTATAAATTCAAAAGTTTTCTTCCGTTCCAGAGTATTTATATGTAAAATTTCACCTCTATAAGCTACAAAACTTCCATTTTCTGCAATAAAATAAATGTCATCTTTTATATCTTCAAATTTTTTAACCAAATTATAATATTGCCTTCCACTGGCACAAGCAAAAGTAATGTCTCTTGCTCTAAGTTTTTCCCAAACTTCCCAAAATTCAGAATTTATTTCGTGTTTACTATTTAATAAAGTCCCATCCATGTCAGTTGCTATTAATTTTATCAAAATATTTCCTCCTAGAAATTTATCCTTTAAATGTTGTACATAAAGTATTATAACTGATTTTTCTAGATATATTCAACGACAATATAGAGTAAGTTTTATTCATAATAAAGGTTAAAAAAGTTAACTTAAAATAACAATATATATATTACAGAGGATCAAATATAATTATTAATCACATAAAAAAAGAGGTCCCTATTGGAACCCCTATCTATAAATTCTATTTCCTAACTTCCTCTCTCCCTTTTTAGGAGGGGGAAAAAAGAGATGAGGTGTCTAACCTCTTATAATTTCTATCTTATATCCATCGGGATCTGTAACGAAATAATACCTAGGTTTTTCCCCTGGAAGGCCTTTAAGATCTGTTACTTCCAGCCCCATATTCTTATGGAATTCATGGGATTTTTCTAAGTCAGCTACAGTCAATGCAAAATGACTGAATCCATTTCCCATCTCATAGGGTTTTTCAGTGTTATAATTATATGTTAACTCTATCTCAAAATTTCTGTTTTTATCACTTAAATATACCAAAGTAAATTCATACTCCGAATAATCCAGTCTGTTTACTTCTTCCAAAGACAATGCTTTTTTATAAAATTCCAATGATTTATCCAAATCCATTACTCTGATACATCCATGCTCTAATTTATAATTCATCTATTCTCCTCCAGTTACTTGCTTTTATCCCGAAATTTTACTATAACTTTATGAATTTTACAAGTAAAACAGCAGCGAAGTTTTTGTTTTTATACACGATTTATAACTCCTTATAAATAATTTCAAATGCTTTATCACCTTTTTTATATCCTGTTCTCGGACTATCAAATTTTTTCTCCAAAACCTCTAAATTCCTTATCTTTGAAAACTTTAGGAGCATCCAGTCATGAGGTTTTTTAGAAGCATGGTCTCCTTTTACCTGAAAACAACGCAATGTTTGATCCCCCTTAGTTGATATACCGCAGGCATGGGGTTCTACAACCCTGTCTAAACTGTCATAGGTCAATGACATCAATCTTTTTTCCTCTATAGCCTTTACTATTAAATTTTTCATCCTCCCTCCTCTTTATATCTTTGCTTTTAAAAATCCATTATTATAACATTTTCTACATCTCTACTAATAAGTATACAACAAAATATTGGAAATCCCTCAAAATTAAAACAGGGAATCCAAATGGATTCCCTGAGTTTTTTTCTTATCTGGATGCAACGTCACGTTGCTTTTATTTAAATGCTTCTAAGTTTTCAGTTAATTTATCTAACTTATCCTGGTATTCTTTTTGTATCTTTCTTTCTCTTTCTAAGATATGAGCAGGTGCCTTAGAAGTAAATTTCTCATTAGATAATTTACCATTTACCTTAGCCAGGTCCTTCTCTACCTTAACCATTTGTGCTTCTATCTTCTTGATCTCAACCTCAGGATCTAATAGTCCTGCTAATGGTACATATAATTCAGAATCTTTTACTACTCTGAACCCTGCACCTGTAGGTTTTTCAACATCTCCAAATTCTAAAGTTTCTAATTTAGCTAACTTAGTTAGGAAAGTTTTGTTGTTCTCTAAAGTTTTAAGCTCAGATTCATTACTTGTTCTTAAGATTGCCTTTACTTCCTTTGCAGGAGATATATTTATCTCCGCTCTTATGTTTCTAAGTGCAGAAACCACAGATTGTAAGTATTCGAAAGATGCTTCTGCTTCTTCATCTACTAAAGTTTCATTACAAGTAGGGAAAGACTCAAGCATAATTGTTTCACCTTTAGCTCCTAATTTTTGCCAGATTTCCTCTGAAATAAATGGCATAAATGGATGTAATAATCTTAATCCTTCTTCTAATACTGTCCATAATACATATTGAGCAGTTTTCTTAGATTTCTCATCTTCACTGTTATATAGTCTAGTCTTAGCTAACTCAACATACCAGTCACAGAAGTCTCCTCTTAAGAACTCATATGCTCCCTTTGCAGCTTCATCTAATGTGAAACTATCTAAATGTTCATTTACTTTCTTAGAAGCTTTATTTAATTTAGAGAAGATCCACTTATCTACTAATTCTAACTCTAATTCATCTTTATTTACACTATTGATATCGAAATCTTCTAAGTTCATTAATACGAATCTAGATACATTCCATATTTTATTTGAGAAGTTTCTTCCCATCTCAATTAATTTTTCAGAGAAATGTACATCCTGTCCTTGAGATGTGTTATAGATCATAGTAAATCTGATGGCATCTGCACCATATCTGTCTATTAATTCTAATGTATCAGGAGAGTTTCCTAATGACTTAGACATCTTTCTTCCTTGCTCATCTCTAACTATTCCATGTAAGAATACATGCTCAAATGGAATTTCCTTCATCTCATACATTCCCATCATTACCATTCTGGCAACCCAGAAGAATAAGATGTCTGCTCCAGTTACCAATGTATTTGTTGGGTAGAATCTTTCTAAGTCTTTATTTTCAGGTAATCCCAATGTTGAGAAAGGCCATAAAGCAGATGAGAACCATGTATCTAATACATCTGTTTCTTGAACTAATTCAACTTCTTTTCCGTAGTGTGCAAGAGCTTGAGCAGCTGCATCTTCATCAGATTTAGCTACGAATAAGTGGTTATCAGGTCCGTAGTATGCAGGTATTCTATGTCCCCACCAGATCTGTCTAGATATACACCAGTCTCTTATATTCTCTAACCAGTTATAGTAAACTTTTTCCCATCTCTTTGGCATGATCTTAACATCACCATTATAAACTACTTCTAGTGCGTCTTTAGCCAATGATTCCATCTTAACAAACCATTGGTTAGATATTCTAGATTCTATATTTGTATTACATCTGTAACATCCTCCGACTTTATTGTCGTAATCCTCTATTTTTTCCATGAATCCTTGCTCTTGTAGATCAGCAACGATAGCAACTCTTGCCTCTTCACGGGTCATTCCTTCATATTTTCCAGTCAAAGCATTCATCTTAGCGTCTGGAGTGAATATGTTTGTGATCTCTAAGTTATGTCTTTTTCCGATCTCAAAGTCATTAGGGTCATGAGCCGGAGTCATCTTCACTACACCAGTTCCAAATTCCATATCTACATAGTCATCAGCTATAATAGGAATCTCTTTTCCTGTAAGAGGAAGAATTACCGTTTTACCTATTAGATCTTTATATCTTTCATCGTTAGGGTTTACAGCTACTCCAGTATCTCCTATCATCGTTTCCGGTCTTGTAGTTGCTACTACGAACTCTATATCAGAATCTTTTACAGGATACTTTATATGCCACATATGACCTTTGTGTTCACTGTGTTCTACTTCATCATCAGCTAAAGCAGTTCCACATTGTGGACACCAGTTTACCATATATTCCCCCTGGTAAATTAATCCATCATTGTATAACTTTACAAATATGTCTTTTACAGATTCAGAACAACCTTCATCCATTGTAAATCTTTCTTTTTCCCAGTCAAGAGACGCTCCTAATCTTCTTAATTGATTAGTGATTATCCCACCATATTCATTTTTCCAGTCCCAAACTTTTTCGATAAACTTATCTCTTCCAAGATCATCTCTAGTTAAGTTATCTTCTGCTAATTTTCTCTCTACCCTGTTTTGAGTAGCGATCCCTGCATGGTCAGTTCCCGGCATCCAAAGAGTATTGTATCCGCTCATTCTCTTCCATCTAATAATAGTATCCTGGATACTGTTATTTAAAACATGTCCCATATGTAATACACCAGTTACATTTGGTGGCGGCATAACTATAGTATAGTTAGGCTTTTCATCGTCCATTGTTGCTCTAAAATATTTATTTTCTTCCCATGTTTTGTACCACTTGTTTTCTATCTCCGTCGGAGAATATATCTTGTCTAATTCCGTCATAAGTGACCTCCTAAGTTTATTTTACAAAAAAATAGTAGCTATTTTATTCAAAATAGCTACTTTTAATCTCTTTATATTATTCAAGGGTTTTATAAAAATTCAAAACCATAGCTATCACCTATATCAATTTGATTAAAATGTGATTAACTTTGACCTCTACTCTTTTCATAAATGTATTTCCTCCCTCTAAATTTATTCATAAATACTATCATTTTTTTAGACTTTTGTCAATTTAGATTTTTTAAATTCTAACTATCTAACTTCTATTTTTATAAGTTTCCCACCCTTTTTAAATGATATATCTCCGCTAATAGTTATTAGTTTATCTGCTATTAAAATACTCTCATTTGTAATCTTAGGATATATTTCCTGATACTCATTGTTACTTTTTTTGACCTTTATCGGTTTTAAATCATTCAGCTTTAAAGGTATCAAAACATGATCCTTTAAAGCTTTATCTAATTTTAAAAACTCCAATCCAACTATATTTACTTTGGATAATTTTAGTGATAATACTCCTGTTTTATTATCTAATATAGGTTCTAATTCTCCATTAATAGCAGCATCCAATGTGCTCCCATTAAGATTTAAATTAAGATTCCCACTTATATAGATCTGGTCTTTTTTCAGAACTATCACCATATTTTTTATGGTATACTGAGCCATTGTTTTCTGATCCAAAACTTTAATTTCTTTTTTAATTTCCAAGGGACTTATAGCTGCTGCAAATGAATTTATAGCTCTTTCAGACATCTGAATATTGATATCACTAGCCATACTCAAAGTATAAAACATAGTAAATACTAAAACTAATAATTGTCTTTTAATCTTAATCTCCTCCATTTTTTTATTTTTCATGACACTCTGCAAACACTAAGTTTTTAAGAGCTATTATAAAACTGAACACATCTATTTGATGTCCCAAATAATATCTGTACTTATTCTCACAATATACATAACCAAATTTAAACAAATTTATTTGATCACAATATATCAATGTTCTTCTGTATAGTTTATAATAACCTATATATAAAGTAACAACAACTATTTTTTAGGAGGGATAAAAATGGATTTATCGGTATTTACCCAGGGATTTGGAGTTGGAATCAGTTTAATTATAGCTATAGGAGCACAAAATAGTTATGTTTTGAAAAATGGAATATTAAAAAAACATGTATTTATAACAGCATTATTATGCTCTATCTTAGATATGATACTCATTACAGCAGGAACTTTAGGTTTAAGCTCTATAATAGACGGGAATAAGACCTTGATGCTTCTTTCTACAGCTTTTGGGGTTATATTTCTTGCTTATTACGGGATATCTTCTATTATAAAGGCCATTAAGAGTAGTGAAATCTTTGATGTTGGAAATGATAAAACCAGTGATTCATTGAAAAAAACAATAGTTACTATACTAGCACTGACTCTTTTAAATCCCCATGTATATTTAGACACTGTTATTTTAATAGGAAGTATTGGAGCAAAGTTTGCTGAGCACCAACAGATTGATTTTATTATAGGAGCTTGTACGGCATCCTTTGTCTGGTTCTTTGGCTTAGCTTATGGGGCGCGAATTCTTATCCCTATTTTTAAAAAAGAAATTACTTGGAAAATTTTAGATATAGTTATCGGTTTAATTATGCTTAGAATTGCAAGTAAATTAGTTTTCTTTGCACTAGATAATCATTTAATAGCTTAGGAGGTAAAAAAAGAACAAGTGGAGGAGTTGACTGGCTTCCCTGCTTGTTCTTTTTTTATATCTGCAAATGTTCTATTTTATCTTCTTCATCCTCACATGCAATATTGAAATCAAATCCTTTACTATATTTTTTTCCTTCTCATATAAGGAATCATAAATAATATCCCTATTATAACTATATTCAGACTACTCATGGCTGCACTCTCCAAAAATAATTTATTGGTATACAGATTATAGTTTACCACTGACGAAAGGGGAAGATATCTTCCCAGCTGCATAGTATAGGTTATAGTAAACTCTGCATAGATAACAGCAAAAATCTGCAGGTAGGTTCCAGTCAGAACTTCCTTTAGGATTGGCAGTTCCACATAGATAAAGGTCTGGAATTTATTTGCCCCGTCTATACTGCTGGCTTCTAATATATCCATGGGAAACTTCTTTATATATTGATACATAAATGAATAAGCCAGAGGAACTGTAGTCAGAAAAAATCCTCCTATAAGTAAAACTATATAGGGTATATCATAGATTATATTTGTATAGACCAGGGTTATCCCCAAGAACCCACTGGAGATTCCAAAGGTAGAAAATATAATATAGGTGCTGAATTTACCGGATAATTTTAACAGCAGATAGGTAAATACTACCACTATAAAGGCAGTTATCATAGCTATCATCCCTGAGTTTATTATAGATTCTATCACTGGGTATTTTTTGTTGAAAGCAGGGGATAAGATATCTATAAAAGCCCTCAAAGAAAACTTCTTGTCATAATAGTTGTAGAAGGAAAAAACTAAATTTATCCCCACAATCCCAAATTCAAAGAGAATAAAGAGGTAACTATATATCACTGTAATCAGAGATACTTCTCCAACTTTTTCATCCTCCTCCAGTTCATATCCGGTAATCTTTTCACCGATAATATTCACTCCTGTCAGGATTATAAACTGAACTATCCCCAAAGCAAACATCCTGGAAAAATCGGCACTTCCCATAAGGGAATTTACTATCTCCACTTCCAGAGTGGAAAATTTCAATCCTCCAAGAGACAGTACTATCCCAAAAGAGGTAAATGAATAGGTAAATACCAGGAAAAACCCTCTGAATATCTGAGGTAAGATAAGAGGCAGTTTTATCCTTGTAAAAATAACCCACTTACTGGCTCCGGACTCCAAACCGGCTTCTATCACTTCATTGGGTATCCTCTTCAGTCCTAAAGACAGATATTTTACAAATATCGGTGCATTATAAAATACATTTGCAATCAAGATAGCTTTCAGACTGTATAAAATTCCTAAATCCTTTAATAAGGGCAGGTTGAATACCAGTGAAAATGTTATTACTGTAGATATTACAGGAAAAAAGAAGGGGATAAATATAGTCCCCTCCATAAGAGTACTAAGTAATCCCCTTCTATAAGTCACATAATATGCAGGAAGGATGGCTGCAATAAAAGCTAAAATTGAAGATAGGATTCCCTGCTTAAATGACATAAGGACGAGACCCAAGGTCTCATTATCCATTATTCCTATTAAGTCTTCTAAGTAGAAGAAATCTCGTCCAAATATATATATAGGAAATATCCATAATATCAGATATCCTATATTCAAAATCCTAGCTTTTTTCATCTTTTTTCCCTCACTTTTTCTACTATTTTTGCCACAAATCACAAAAAATTTCTAGTCTAAAAATCTTGTTTTCCACCAATCTACACTAATCATCACGAATAAATCAATAGAACACGGATTATATCTGATAATAGCTCTGATTTCCTCTGAAGTTTATAGTCGTCAACTCCACAATAAATATCTCACTAGTTTCGTTATACCCTCTATGTCCGTCAGGCATCCCACTAAGAAACGGGGATCCTTGGCACCTGCCCGCTAAGACAATTTATAAACTTCCGGCACTTTTTGGATACTTATTTCTTGCTGTTGAGAAAAAGTATCCCGTATCAAAGGCGGAAACTTTGGAACTTTCTATTCATGATTATTAAAATTATTTATACTCAATTAATAATTTGTCGCAGATTACACAGATTTTTTCAGATTTTTTTGAAATTTATAGTTTATCTTTTCAATAACTTAATTAATTCCTTCTTATATTCCTCTATCTTCTCCAAATCACTAGTCTTAACTTTTACTAGTTTCGCTGATGTCGGAATCCTACTATATTCATCCCCTAATTTTATATCTGTTACTGGAAGCATATAGTTTTTTTCTGCCATGGCTCTTTGGAATTTTTCCTCTAAAATATAGTCCATAAATAATTTTGCTCCATCCTTTATATCTTTTTTTGCTACTATAGAAGCTCCCTGTACATAGATATATCCCCCTTCACTTGGAATAAAGCTTTTATATGAGCTCTTTTCGTCAAAGTAAAGATCACTGGTAGCATAACCTACCATAAGAGGTGCTTCATTGGTTGTAAATTTTGCCCATCCTTCACTCCATCCTGGAGCTACTGTTTTCATGGCAGGTTTTAACTCCTCCCAGAATTTAAGCCAGTTTTCCCCATATACTGCAACTGTCCACATCATAAACTCCTGACCGGTAAATGAATTAGGATCTAAAACGATTAACTGTCCTTTTAACTTCTTAAGATCTTCAAAAGATGCCGGCATCTTTTGAAATCCATCTTTATTTGCATTTATAGCCAACGATCCGAAATCAAATGGAGTAGAATACCATTCGCTGTCTATCATATATTCCTCTTTCATTATCTTCCCGGCTGTTTTAGGTTTATAGCTGGCTATAGTCCCTTCTTTTTTAGCCTGAATTACATTTATCTCTGATAACCCCAAAACTATATCAGCTTTTGGTCTTCTTTTTTCTAATTTTAATCTGGCAGGAATTCCTTTTATCCCTACAATTTCTACTTCTACCCCTGTTTTATCATAGAAATCCTGTCCTACCTCTTCCTGTAAAAATGTCATAGAGCTAGGCACATAAACCACTATTTTTTCCTTTGAAAAACTTGTTACTCCTAATAATACCATTAAAATCCATAAAATACTTTTTTTCATCTTCTTCCCCCTATTTTAATTTTTCTAATATTCTTCCCTTATATTCTAAAAACTCCTGTGACAAGATAACTTCTTTTTTTCTCGGTCTGGAAAATTTGATCTCCAGCTCATCTAAAAACCTGCCTGGTCTGGCAGACATAATATATACTCTGTCTGAAAGGTAGACAGCTTCCTCTATATCATGGGTTATAAACAAGATAGAATGATTATGTTTTTTCCAAATCTCCAAAAGCCAGTCCTGCATAGATGACCTGGTCAGAGCATCTAAGGCTCCAAAGGGTTCATCCAATAACATTAGATCACTATCGATTAAAAAACTTCTGAGAAGGCCTCCCCTCTGTCTCATCCCCCCAGACAATTCATGGGGATACCTGTTTTCAAATCCTAAAAGACCAAACTCTTCCATCAGCGGATCTATGATTTCTTTCCAACGTTCTTTTTTTACTCCACTTATTTCTAATGGGATCGTAGCATTTTCGTAGAGAGTCTTCCATGGGAGCAGCAGATCTTTTTGAGGCAGGTAGGAGATAACTTTATTTTTAACTATATTTCCATCTATCCTGACTCTGCCGCTATATTCTGTCAAAAGGCCTGTAATTATCTTAAAAAGAGTACTTTTTCCACACCCGGAAGGCCCAACTATGGAGATAAACTCTCCTTTTTTTATATGTAAATCCAGATCCTTTATTACTTCTACATCTCCATACCTTTTCGATAGTTTCTCTATTTCTAATATCATAAATCTCCTATTCTTTAATCTTTCAAAAATTCATTGGTGAAAGCTTCTTCCATATCTGTAGTTCCCTCTATCAAATTATTTTTATAGAGCCATTTTTGATATCTTTCCCATACTTCTAATTTTTGATGTCCCCAGTAAGGGGCATCATCGGTATATTTAGAAGCCAGATATTTTTGACTTTCAATAACTAAATTTCTATCTAATTCCGGGACATCCTTCAAGAGGATCTCCCCGGCTTTCTCTGGATTTTTTATACTATATTCATATCCTTTTTTTATAGCTCTCATTACTTTTTTTACTAATTTTGGATTTGTTTTTATAAGTTTTTCACTACTTGCAAATATCGGAGTGTAGTAGTCTAAATCTTTCGAATAATCTCTAAGTCTGATATAGTTCAACTTTTTCCCCTGCAATTTGGCCTCTATATTTGTCCACCCTTCAAATACCCATGCAAAATCCACATCATTTGCACTGGATTTAAAAAAGTCCATAGACCCTGTTGTAAGAATATTTATATCTCCAATCTTACCACCATCTTTTTCTATCAATTCCTTTAGGGTAGCTTCCTCTACCGGTGATCCCCATCCACCATAGTTTTTACCCTTAAAATCCGCTGGTTTTTCTATTCCCTTTTCCTTCAATGAAGCAAAACCAGATGTATTATGCTGGATTATTGCTCCCAATGAAACTACAGGCAGACCTTCTAATCTGGCAAAAGTTACAGCTTCCTGATAGGTTACACCAAAATCAGCTCTTCCTGTGGCTATTAACTGGGTAGAAGTTCCATTGGCCGGCTGTAATATATCCGCCTCTATTCCCTCTGCTTTAAAATATCCCATTTTTTTCGCTACATATATTCCTGTATGATTTGTATTAGGTGTCCAGTCCAAAACTATATCCACCTTTTCCAGTGCAAATACACTGACGACATTTAAAATTAACAATAAACTTATAATTCTTTTTTTCATTCTTCCCCCTATTTCTTCTACAAATTTCTATTTTTCCCTTGTTTCCATGGCATAGCTGCCTTTTCTATATATTCTATCCCCTTAAAAATTACCAGACTAAGGATAACTACCACTATTATCGCGGCAAAAAGGTAGTCTGTTTTAAAGGAGCTGATAGCTCTGGTCATATATATTCCCAACCCGCTTTTAGCCCCCAGCCACTCTCCTATTACTGCTCCCATTATAGAATAAGTCGCCGCTATTTTTACCCCTGAAAAAAAACTAGGCAGACTTGAGGGGAGGATAACTTTAAAAAATATATACTTTTTATCGGCTCCCATAACCTGAAATAGATCCAGTATTTCCCTGTCTACCTCCTCCAATCCCCCTAAAAAACTAAGGAGCATGGGAAATGTACAGATTAATACCACTATTATTATCTTAGGCAGAATCCCAAATCCAAACCAAATCAATATGACAGGGGCTATGGCGATCAATGGAATCGTCTGACTGATTAAGAGGTATGGATACAGCATTTTTTTTACCTTCTCAAATGGATATACGACTCCTCCTATAATCAGAGCCAATATAATTGATAATATAAACCCCGTCAAAGCTTCAAAGAGAGTCACCAAAGAGTGACTGAATAAAACTTCTTTTTGGCTGTACAACGCTTTAATTACCTTTGTCGGAGCTGGCAGAATATATCCGGGTATCTCCAAGATTCTGATTATTACCTCACACCCCACTACTAATACCAACAAACTTATTAAAAATAGATTATTTTTTTCTGTATTTACCGACTTTTTCATCTATAGTTATCCCTTCTTTTTTATGATCAAATTTTGCTATAGTTGTTACCCTTTCAGCACCTTCATTGAAACAAATTTCCTGAGCTTTTTCCAATATACCCAAAAGGTCTTTGAACTCACCTTCAATAGTTGTTCCCAGCCCTCCTACCTCATACTTTAACCCAGTTCCTATGATATGCTCTATCACTCTATCTATCACAGTATACTTTTCCTTTTCTCCACCCTCTATCGTAGGTAATATTTGAATATCCATGTTTGCCAGTGCCATTTCCTTCCTCCTCTTAATCGCCTTTTGCGAAATTAATAATACGTAGGGGTAATTAATAATTGCCCCTCTAACTCAAACAAAAAAGACCTCCCGAAGGAAGCCTTATTAAATACAAATATACTATTCATACCCTATAAAAATTCTCCTACGCTAGCATTATCTAGATCAGGTTAACAGTCGAGACTATAACATCTCCTCTCAGCAAAAGCTCCTGCAATACTTATTTGTACTTTATTGTATCAGAATACCCCAAAATTACAACTTTTTTTTAATATATCTCAAATTTTAGGGCTGTTTTTATCTTGTAAAAAATTTTCATTATTTTTTAATGTCTTTTATACTGTGCTTTACTTCCCTCTCTCCAGCTTTCCCCCAGAATAGTTCCTGTTTCCTTGTTACAAGTAAGCATATAACTTCTTTTGTCATAGTCAAAATTCCAATAATAGTTATCCTTTTCCTCACTCATATCAATATCTATTTCACCATCTATCTCAGGCAATAACTCCTCTAAATAATCATTTAATTTTTCCACACATTCCTGTAAATCGTACATATTTTTCCTCCTATTATTTTAAAACTAGTTTTGCTTATAATTCAAAGATTCTTTAATCTTCTATTTTACTGCCTTTAAAACTTTTCCTATTTTATCTGAAATAACCAGATCAGCTCTTTTGTCATACCTAGTGGAATCTTTATTTATCAAAATTAATTTATTTCCCCTGTAAAGATCTACCAATGAGGCAGCAGGCTGAACTACCAATGAAGTCCCACCTACGATTAAAACATCTGCAGCGGCAATATAATGCATGGCCCTGTCATAACTATTCATATCTGGAATCTCTTCATACAGAGTAACATCCGGTTTTATTATCCCGCTGCACTTAGAGCAGTGGGGGACACCTTTTCTATTCATAAGTTCATCTAAGGTGTAGAAGGTCCCGCAGTCCATACAATGGTTTCTATGGATACTTCCATGAAGTTCCAAGACATTTTTACTCCCTGCCATTTGATGAAGTCCGTCTATATTCTGGGTAATCACAGCCTTTAATTTACCTATTTTTTCCAAGTATGCCAAGACCCTGTGGGCATCATTTGGTTCAACATCTGAATACACCAGATGTTTTTTATAAAATTCAAAAAATCCATCTTTGTTTTTATCAAAATATGTTCTACTGACTAGATATTCAGGGCTGTGGGAATACAAACCTGTAGCACTCCTAAAATCAGGGATCCCGCTTTCTGTAGAAACACCAGCTCCTCCAAAGAACACAATATTATCACTTTCATCTATTATTTTTTTCAATTTTTCATACATAGAGTTTCCTCCTAAATTACAGTAACCTTATATTTAAAACTTTTCCTTAAAAGTGCACTTCTTACAGAGTTCCTCAACAGCTTTTTTATTGCTGAATCCATCGTAGATTGCAGTTGCTCTTTCACCCTCTACTATCTCTTTAAATGACTTTTTAAAGACATTTCCAAGATCTACTACTCCTTCACCGTCGAGACAGCACGGGATTACCGTTCCATCCACTAAGATCCCTATCTGAGTCCGGAGTCCATAGCAAAACCCGTCTTCATTTTCATATTGGTCACCTAGTTCCGGCCATTTAAATTCCAGATCTGTATTAAGATATAATCTGTTTTTTATCTTCAGCCCGCGACCTGGAACCAGCTTCTCCTCGATCTTATAATCCAAATCAAAATATCTTTCTATCTTCTCTAAGATCTTCCTGTTCCCTTCCATCTGGACCTTATTTTTATTTCCACTATGGAAGTTCCACAACCTCAGGGAGATATAGGTATTTTCTAAAGAGAGTGATTTTTTTGTGAAATCTAATATTTTTTTCAAATAGTCATCTTCATCTATCTTATCTATATCACCATCAAATGAATGGAGGGAAAAATTAATCTGCCTAAACGCTTTTTTACCTGCTATTTTCTCTCCTACTCTGCCTATCAAGGTTCCATTGGTAGTTATGTTTACTTTTATATTCTTTTCCTCTGCAAGGTCTAAAAAATCACCTATCTTTGGATGTGACAATGGTTCTCCCTTTACATGGAGGTAGACATAGTCACTGTATGGCTTTATTTCATCTAAGATATGCCTGAATTCATCTGTGGTCATAATTTTAGGAGCCCTTTCCCCTTGAGGACAAAAACTACACTTTAAATTACATCTGTTGGTTATCTCTATATATACTTTTTTATACTTTTTCATCTCTTTTTTCATAATTTTTTCACCTCTTCTATGGTATTTATTATAACATAGGATAATAAAACTTAATAACTAAACTTTCCTGTTATGCAACTCTTTAAAATCGAGGAGTTAGTTACTTCAAAACATAATTTAACAATAAAAAAACCTCCTAAATTATTGAGTTCAATAATTTAGGAGGTTTTTCCCCTATCCCTTAGTTGCTCCGGCAGATAATCCTGCCACAATATGTTTTTGCAGATACATAAATAAAACGGCAATAGGTACAGCGATCAATATAGATGCTGCTGCAAACTGTGTAAAATTGTCATTTGCCCTGCTTGAGATCCATTCAAATATCCCAACAGCTAGAGTTTTTTTATCTGCACTTCTAAGCAGTAATTTAGGAAAGATAAAATCAAACCATGGTCCAATAAAATTTGTCAGAGCGACAAATACAACTATTGGTTTTGTAATAGGCATAATTATCTTTAAGAATATAGTCAAATGACCTGCCCCATCTACTCTGGCTGCCTCATCTAAACTCTTAGGTATCCCATCAAAATATCCCTTTACCAGCCATGAATTATATGGAATCTGTCCGGCAATATATACTATTAGAAGTCCTGCATGGGTGTCCATAAGACCCATCTTAGTAATTAAAATATAGATGGCTGTCATGGCTAAAAATGACGGAAACATCTGTAATACCAGCATTCCTATCATAGCTTGTTTTCTTCCCTTAAATTTATACCGAGAAAATGTATAGGCTGTAAGAGTTGTAATAATAACTCCTAAAATCATATTCAATGTTGCTATTTTCAAGGTATTCATATACCAGATGGGAAAATCTGTCTTGGTAAACAAAGTTTTATAATGATCCAGCGTCAATGAATTCGGTAAGAAGCTAGAGCTGTATAGACTGTTTCCAACCTGCATAGATGATAATACAATCCATGTCAGAGGCAAAAGTACACTGAGTGTTATCAATATTAAACCGAGGTATGTTAACCCATCTAAAATCTTATCTATAATTTTTGTTTTACTCATTACATCATATCCTCCTCTGTAAATGACTTACTTTTCATAAATTGATATGTGGAAAATGATGCTATAAAAATAAATAAAATTATTGATATCACTGCCGCCATATGAAATTGACTTTGATCACTGGTTAATTTAAATATCCAGGTTATTAAAATATCTGTCTCCCCTGCATATCTCAGGGCTGAATTGGTCGGTTTTCCACCTGTTAACAGGTATATTGCTCCAAAATTATTAAAGTTATATGCAAAAGTTAATATTAATACAGGCGCTGTCTGAAACAATAGTAACGGTAAGGTTATCTTCCAAAATTGAACCCATTTAGAAGCACCGTCAATCTCTGCGGCTTCATAGATTGAGTCTGAAATATTTGTCAGAGATCCCGATAATAATACCATAAAATATGGTGCTCCAAGCCACGTATTGATCAGGATCAGACTAACTTTTGCCAACAATGGATCTGTTAAAAAAGGTATTTTATCAAACCCGAAACTGACAATTAAATTATTAACAGGTCCGACTCCACTAAATAGTAATCTAAATACCAATAGAGAGATAAATGCCGGAACAGCATAAGGCAGGATAAATATAGTTCTCCAGAAACCTTTAAATTTAATATTTTTTCTGTTCATCATAAGTGCCATGATAAGCCCACACGAATAATTTAACAGTGTTGAAAGAATGGCCCATACAACTGTCCAACTTCCTATTTTAAAAAATGTTTTACTCCATATTTTTAACTTGAAAATATCTATAAAATTCTTAAATCCTACCCAATCCACTAAATTTCTAGGGGGGATATGATCTGGTGCTGAATAATTTGTAAAAGCTACCAGAACAGTTACTAATATTGGTAGCAAGATGAAAAATAATACACCCATGGTAGCCGGTGTTAACATTATAGACACAAAGCTCTGATCGTATACCTTTATTAAATATTGTTTTGTTGTCATATAAGATTTACCATTGTCCATCTCATGCCCTATTCTTTTGGCATCTTTAATATTCCATATATACAACCCCAACAGAATAAACAACATCATAATAGTTACAACACCTTCAATCAGTAAAAAAATTGAGTGGTCTCCCTGTATAATTTGGAATCCATTCATTTTCTGAGTAGTTTCCCCCAGTGTTACAACTCCCCAAATTCCTTTTATAATTCTTGGTATTTTTATAAGATATAATAATTCAATTATAAATAAAACTATTCCCTTAAGAAAATATTTATTATATAACTGCCCCAGTCCCATAAAAAGACAAGACAACAGCATTGATCTTCTTTCCCTATTCATCTCCTACCTCTTTTCTGCATATTATTTGAGCACCAGAAAGGTGCTCATTAAATTTTTAACTGATGTTTATTGGTGATAACTCTCTTTCCCTCGTCAAAGAGAGAAAATTTAAGTGGATGCAACGTCACGTTGCTTATTTTCTAGTTTCCATCTGCTCTTTTATGATTTTAGTCATATTTTTTAATCCTTCTTCAGTTGTTACCTTTCCATTCCAAATATCTGTAACTGCTGCTCCTGCTGGTTCCCAGATTAATCCCATCTCAGGAATAGCCGGCATAGGTACTGCATATTGAGCCTGTTCTAAGAAAGCCTTTGTATATTTGTGATTAATAATCTCAGGTGCATCGATAAGTGCCTTAACTGGCGGCAATTGATTAGTCATCTTAAATCTTTCCACTAACATCTCATCAGAAGTCGCAAATTCAGCAAATAATTGAGCTGCCTTTGGATATTTTGTATATGAGTTTACTAATAAAGTTCTAATTCCAGAAAATGAAGCCGGATGTCTCCCGTCAAATGTAGGAATCGGTGCAACATCAAAGTTAACTCCTGATTTCTCTGCTCCTTCTAGTCCCCATGGCCCGTTTATAATAGCAGCTACTTTCCCTTCTGCAAATAAACCTGTCATGGCGTCATAGCTTACATCTGCTGCATTTTCAACTGAGATAGATTTTAATAACAACATCTCATTTATCCCCTTAATAGCTCCTTCATTATCTAAACCTATATCGTTAGCATCTGTACCATCTTTTCCGAAAACATATCCTCCATCCATAGCCATGAACATGTGAGCATAATAAAAGTTAGGAATGTCCCAGAAAATTCCAAATTTATTTTTAGATTTATCTGTGAAATTTTCTCCAAATTTAATTAAGTCTTCAAATGTCTTTGGAGCTTCAGGTAAAAGATCCTTGTTGTAATATAGAGCATATGTCTCAATTGCTAGAGGGAATCCGTATACCTTTCCTCCATTTGTAACTGCTATCCTTGCAGCTGGCATAAAGTCATTTTTTACTCTGTCTGCACTCAATAAATTTTCCATGATAAGTCCAGATTGAACCAAATCTCCAATCTGGTCATGAGGTGCAACAAAAACATCTGCTGCTGCTCCTGCTGGTCCATCCTGGATTACTTTATTTTTAATAGTAGATATGTTGTTTTCATCTAAAACAACATGTACTCCATATTTTTCTTCATATTTTTTTGCTACAAATTTAATATATTCTCCAACCGTTCCCTTAGATTCCCATACTTTTAATACTGCTCCCTCTTCCGGTACAACTTCATCAGTTGCCGTTTGAGTAGCTTCTGCTTCTTTAGGTGCATCTTTACTTTCTTCCTTTCCTCCGCATGCCATCATCCCAAATGATAAGATAAAAATCATCATTCCATATAAAATTCTTTTCATTTTTTCCCCCTTTTAAATTTTTTGGAAACGTTTCATTTGCTTCTGTTATTAGTCTAGTTCATTTTTTGCAAAATGTCAACCATTAAGTAACAAAACCATACATAACAGCTTTTAAACGTTCACTAAGAACATTGGATGAGTCTGAGAAAAATAACAGGAAATGTGATATAATAAATTAATAATGTATCTAGGAGGAATCTTTGTGGAAAATAAAGGAATTGTTAGAAAAATTGAAGGAAAAAATTTATATATAGAACTATTTAGAGACAGTTCTTGTGCTCACTGCTCTGGATGCGGGCAGAAAGATAAAACTATAGCTGATCTATATCAATACGAGCTTAACGAGGATATAAAAGTAAATATAGGAGATCTTATAACCTTTGAGATAAATAATAAATTTATCTTGAATTTGGCTCTTCTCATCTATATCCTCCCTGTAATTTTAATGATTCTAAGCTATATCATAGCTTCTAAATTAGGTGCCAGTGAAGGGCAGGGAATATTTGTCAGTTTCGCTACCCTGGTGATATCATTTTTAGGTTTTTATATCTACGATAAAAAAAGTGGGAGTAAATTGATCAAAGAGGAGATCTCTATCAAGGAAGTTGTCCCTGCCGATGAGATAAAGATAACCACTTGTGGTCCTAAAGAATAAAAAAAGAGTTTCTTAATAAGAAACTCTCAGAGTGCAATAAAAAAGAACTCCATGGAGTTCTTTTTTATTTATTCTTTATACTACTAAACTTAGAAGTGAAAGTCCCCCTATAGCCCATAAAACCGGAGAAACTTTATTATATTCCCCTGTTCCTACATGAACTACTATAAATGATAAAAATCCAAAACTAAGCCCGGTACTGATACTGTATGTAAGAGGCATCATGATAACTGTTGCAAATACTGGCAGCGCTGTTTTAAAATCATGGAGATTTAGTTCCTTCAGGTTTTTAAACATATAGATTCCAACAATAATAAGAGCCGGTGCTGTAGCATAAGCTGGTACAATCCCTACAATGGGTGTAAATAACAGTGAAAGTAAAAACAATATCCCGATGACAACTGAAGCTAACCCTGTTCTGGCTCCTGCTGCTATCCCTGCTGTAGTTTCTGATAATGTGGTAACGGTACTAGATCCTAATAGTGACCCTACTATTGTAGATGCTACATCTGTATGGATCATCCTACCCAGTGATAAGATATTCCCGTCTTCATCTTCCATCCCCATCTCCTTGGCACAGGCGATAAGAGTTCCCAATGAATCAAACAGGTCTACAAACATAAATGAAAATATAGGCCCGATCAATGCAAATTGTAAAGCTCCTAATATATCTAATTTAAATGCTATAGGTGCTATTGACGGCGGCATTGAGATTATCTGTGTAGGAAGTTCAACAACTCCTATCATCATCCCTAAAACAGTCGTAGTGATCATCCCAATCAACATTCCACCCTTTACATTTCTAAGCTCTAAGAGAGCTGATACCATGATTCCTATAACTCCTAAAACAACTGTAGGAGTAAATTTACCAAGTGATACAAATGTTGCCGGATTTGCTACGATAAGTCCCATACTTTTTAGTCCTATAAAAGCTATAAAAAGTCCGATTCCCGCTGTAGAAGCTATCTTCAGTTCCACAGGAATTGCCTGGGCTATCCTCTCTCTTATTCCTCCAATTGACATAACTAAAAAGAATAATCCCGATATAAATACAACTCCTAACGCTGTTTCCCAAGGTATTCCCTTTCCAATAACCAATGTATAGGTAAAAAATGCATTAAGTCCCATCCCTGGTGCTAATCCAAGTGGTGCATTTGCCCAAAATGCCGCTATCAAACTACCAATTGCAGCACTTAAACATGTAATAGTAATAAGAGCCCCTTTATCCATTCCTGTGTCTGACATTATAGAAGGATTTACAAATATAATATATGACATAGTCATAAACGTAGTAAGTCCCCCAATAACCTCTTGCTTTACCGAAGTTTCTCTCTCGGTCAATTTAAACATTCTTTCCAACATCCTGCTTCCCCCGTCCTTAAATTTTTTAATAGGTAGAATCCAATAATTTTATAGTTTCTTAAATAAAAAAGCAACGTGACGTTGCATCCAATCAAGCACAATCCAGGTTTTTATAATCTTTTATCTCAAAGTTCTTAATTTACATCGTAAATTTTTAGATACTTTGGTGATACTCTTTATCGAGTAGAGATCTTGGTGATGCCCTTAACGAGTATAATTTCCTGGATAATAAAAAAAGATTCTGTTTCCCTTTGTTTCAGGAAAACAGAACCTCTATATATATTAAAATATTAGGTATCTATCTTCTTATAGTCAGCTCTTTAAGGTAGCTGGTAGAAACTTTTCGCCATATCCGAAATTTATATAAGTTTTTTTATTTAGAAGATTATATCACTTTTTCCATAAAATTACAAAACATTTCATATATGTCGCTCTTTAAGAATTTAGGGGTATTATTGTTTCTAGATAACGCATCTACCTTATATTCATTCCAAGACCTAATTTCCCTTCTCTTATTATCAATGATTTATTGTGATTCAGTGCTATTAAATTATTCATTATTTAAACCTCTCTCTTTAAATTTTTGATGCCCCTGATAAATTCAATATTTTTACTGTTTTACTATAAAATATACTTTAATAAAATTATTTCAATTATTTATTTTAAGTCGGAACCACTATCATTTAATGTGTAGTTTATGTGTAACTTAGAATTTTCTAAAGTACAAATTTCTGACCTGATTTTTATACTCTTTAAATCTTTCTCTATTAATTCTCTAGGGGTAGTAAAGTTCTCCAACGGTTTAGAAAAAATAATATTACCTTTCCTATCTCTTATTTTTACTAGAACCTCATAGTAGTTATCAACATAATTAGGGATATTTTTAAAATATTTCCCTTCAAATGGAGAACAACTTTTTCTTGGAATATTATTTTCTATAGAATCATAGTATCCATATGGCATATTTAACTCTTCTATGTCTTCAATAGAAACCCAGCAAAGCTCTCCTCCATCACTATCAAATAAATAAGTAGGAATCGTTTTGGCTGAACATACAAATGGCAAAATAATTATATTTTTATTATCTATAGTGTATAACCAAGGTTCTCTGCTAGAATGAACTTCGATATTTATCCCACTTTCTTCTTGGAATTCTTCGATAAGTCTTTTTTCAAAAAAAATATCATTTTTTTCTAATTTTCCACCTAATAACTCAAATTCATTTCTTTGGTTTTTTCGTAATAATAATTTTTGGTTATATACCAAGATTCCTTTAACTGATATTAGAAATTTATTATTCATAAGCTTCCCCTTTTTTATTAGAATTTATTTTAAAATATATTTTATTGTAAAATAAAAATTTATACCTAATTGTCACAGTGCCGATTGATATTAAATTTTGTGATATATTTAAATAATATTTCTATCTGATAAATCATGACCTTTTCCTTTTGTCATAAAAAATAGCTTCCTTTAGTAATATTACTACCACAGGAAGCTGCTTCTTCATATTTTATTTACAGACTTTTTTGGCTAGTCCCGTAAAAAACTTCTTTTTTAAATTTTAGTTTACACAAAATTATGAGTCATCCCCTCTTCCAAAGTAATATAAATTATAGAAATATCCTTTTAATTCTAAAAGTTCTTTAAATCCTCCTGCTTCAACTAGTTTTCCGTGATTTAAAACTAAAATTTCATCGTATTGTTCCAATAATTTAGAGTTTAACTTATGAGTAATTGAAATTAAGGTAATCCCTCCCTTATTTAATAAAGCGTTTTCAATATAAAAACTAGAGTTATTATCTAAAGAAGAAGTTCCTTCATCAACAATAATAACATCATTATTTTTAATAAAAGATCTGGCAATTGCAATCCTTTGCTTTTGACCTCCACTAATATTATTTGAATTTTCCTTAACAAGGGTGTCCAGCCCATCTTCAAACTCATCAATAAAATCATTTATTCCACTTAGTTCAATTGCTTTTGATAACTCCTTCTCTGAATAATTTTTATCTAAAATAATATTATTTTTAATAGTATCATTAAATAAATATACATTTTGATGAATAACACTGACAATGTTGTTAATATCTTTTATCTTTAATTCTTTAGCTTCTTTATTGTCAAAAAATAAATTTCCCTGATAATTATCATAATATTGCAAAATTAATTTCATTAAGGTTGTTTTTCCACTCCCACTGGATCCTACAATTGCATATTTTTTATTTTTTTCAAAACAATAACTAATATTATCAAGTGCTGGTTTAGTGTCATAACTAAATGAAAAGTTTTTTAATTCTATTGAATTTCTAAGAGAATCTAATGTCTGCAGTCGTTTTTTTACCGGCTTAACAGTAGATAGTTTTTCAATCTCTTTAACTATTCCTATACCTGTTTTAGTCTCATTATAGTTTTGAAGAAGGTTCATCAAAGGAGTTGCTATTAAATTTGTTAATTGAGAGATAGCCATTATTTTCCCCATACTAATTGTGTTTGTATAATAAAGGTACGCCCCTATCATCCAAGGAATAGTGATAGTAAAAGAGGAAGAGAAACTAACAACTCCATCTACAAGATTTTTAATAAGTTCTACATTAAACCTGTTTTGTTCCACATCTTCATTTATTTTTTTAAAATCATCGCTTATCTTTTTGTCTACGTTAAATGACTTTAAAACCTCAAACCCCAGCAAAAAATTATTTATTTTACTAGAAAAAATATTCGAAGATTGGATATAACTTTGATTTTTTTTCTCAATCTTATTTCCGAAGCTAAAGGACAGCTTTATATTGATAAATATAAGGATCATAACTAATAAAAGAACCCTATAATCAATAGTTATAAGATAAATTGAAGAAGCTAGTATTAATATTACGCTATAGGCCAGATTATAGCTTGGGATAAACAGCCTATATTTTAGTTCATTTATATTATTTACTAAACTTGAGTTATACTCCCCTATATTCCTTTCGTTGAATTCAACAACATGTCTGTTTAAAATATTTTTGAAGATTCTATTTTTAACCAAAAGAAGGCTTTTAGATAGGTATTGGTGAAAAACTATATTTTTAACAACAAAAGTCGTCATTGAAAATAAGATTATCGATATGACTAAAATAAAAGAACCTATAATACTTGAACTATCTCTTTCTAATATGGAATCTGTCATCCTTTGAAATCCATAAGCAGATAGAGTTTGAAGAAATGCATGGATCGGCATAATAAAAACTAACAATGTCATTTTTTTCTTTTCTAAAAATAAATATTGTTTTAACATTTTTTACTTCCCCCATAATTCTTAATTGTTAGGATTCCAGAAGGAAATGTATCTAATTCTAATTTCCCTTTCCTGGCTTTATTATAAAACTCTTGACACAGTGTGTTAGAACCTACAATACTTTTATTTTTAATATATGGATTTAATCTGCACCCACCTAAGCACTCAGAATTTAAAGGACACTCACTACAAATTCCATTAAGATCATCGACACCATAGTTTCTTAACTTTTTAAAAAATTTTGAGTTATTATGATTTAGTTCTATTAAATTATTCATTATTTAGACCTCTCTCTTTAAATTTTTGATGTCCTTGATAAATTCAATTTTTTCTTCCTTTTTTCAGATCTATTTTTTCTACCTATAAGTAGATATCTATCTGGTGCATGAGTGAACCATTTTATAATTAAATTCGAATTCCTTCTAAGAATATTTACTATTAATAAACATGAAATAACAATACCTATTAAAAATGAACTATTAAATCCATTTTTTTCAATAATATATCCTAAAATAATTTGAATAAAAAAAGTTGCTATTGTTGCGAGACTACTGACTAGAGAAAAAATTGAAGCTTTATACTTTTGAGGTGCATAATTATTAATATATGTTGAATTCAAAATATAAGCTAATCCATTTCCAATCCAAAAAAAAATCAAAGCCGTATAAACGGTATTATATTTTGTGTATTATTTGATATTCTAAAAAAGATAAAAGATAAAGTCATGTTAAAAAATATAAAAAAACTATTTAACTTATTATAATCTAATAAGAGCTTTATGCCTTTTTCGTAGATTGAGTTTAAATGCAAAATAAAATTGTATAACAATCGATAAAAAAATTATAACAGTGACAATAGATTTAATACTATAATTGTCCATAGCAACTCCTATAACAGCTCCACTAACAGGTGTAAAAATACCTGTTACTGCATTATAAAAGACAAAAAACCTTCCTTTGATACTTTGTTCGACTCTTTCTTGTAGAAAAGACATCATAGGGATATTCATGAATGAAGTTAAAATTCCTATAACTATTATTCCTAAAATATAAAATATTTTTGCATAAGTTTCATTAAAACTCCAAAGATGACTTAGTATTATATAAAATGACCAGATTGTAGTAGTTTGAGCTAAAACTAATTCTGAGTAAAGTGATTTAAATTGAAATTTATTGCTTAACTTAAATATAATAAACGAACCTATAATAATACCAAGTAAAAAAGAAGTTTGAAAATAACCTATATATTCACTTCCCATTTTTAGAGTTTTATTGACAAAATAGACCAGAGAAACTCCTAACAAAGGGGCAAAAAGAAAATTAATTATAACAGAGAGAATCGTCAAGTCTTTTAAAACTTTATTTGTATTTAAAAATTTAGCAACTTCCTTATAACCTTTTTTCTTTTTATTTTCATTAATTTCAACTTTTTTTATAGGACGTACTTTTATAGTATATTCTAAAACCCCAGAAATTATAAATGTCAGCATATTAATGATTAATAAAACTTTAAATCCATAATGGACATAAACAAAAATACCTAGTAAAGGAGTTAAAACACCAATAGTATTTCTTCCTATACTCATAATGGAAGTAATTTTTTCCAAATTTTCTTTTCCTGTAATCCTTGTAAAAATAGTATTATTTGTTGAGTTAAAAAAAGAACTTGGAATGTTTTGTAAGAGAACTAACACTAAAATATTTGTAACTGTTACTTCTTTAACTAAGAGTAGATACCCTAAAATAACTAGTCCACTACAAATATCGGATGTAGCTAGTATGTTTTTTTGCCAATTAGGATGTTTATCAACAAAGCTTCCTGTAAAAAAAGAAAAAAGAAAAAAGGTTATCATAGATGTTCCTACAACTAATCCCATTTTAGTTCCTGACTCTGTAATATCTAAAATTAGTAGTGGGAACACTACCATTTCCATCATATTGCCTATAAGAGATACAAGTTGTCCAGCAAAATATATCACAAAATTAGAATCAGCCATTTTAGTTTTAACTACACCATCACCTTTATTTAGTTTATTCATATAACGCTCTCCAAAATATCTTTAATTATAAATTTTTCAGGAATACATGCTAATCCTATATTTTTTTTTCTAATAGGACACCCTCCAAGACATAATGGTAAAATATTACAAAGTTTACACTCCTTAGGAAGGACAAAGTCTTCTTTTTTTATAAAGTATTGAGAGTTAAAAGGTTCATTTAAAGAGACCTCTTCTCCACTACAAAATTGAATATTTAAATTAGGATCTAAAGCAATAGCTCTCTTAAATATAAATGAACAAGGATGTTTTATTCTTTTTGGTATCAACAATTTAAAACCTTTTTCTTGTATTTTTTTCTTGCAAATAAATTAAATTTAGAAAATTCTTCAAGACTAAGTTGAGTAAATTTATCTGTAGGGTTATATTTAAGCATATGTGAAATGTCTATTTTTATTTTATTTCTAGTTTTATCAAATTTAGTATAGATTAAATCAACTAATTTTTCAAACTCATCTATATTTTCACCACACAAATTTATTCTTATTTCTAGTTTTTTTATATAAAGAATAGTATTTTCAATATTTTTCATGATTATATCAAAATTTGGAGATTCAGATTTTCTTAGCATATTATGTGTCTGCTTTAATCCCTCAATTGTTATTTTTATTTTTTCAAATTCAATATTTTTTAACAATTTCTCATCTAAAAAATATCCATTTGTTGTTAAATATGCATGATATTTTAAATTATAAACTTTTGCCATTTTTTTTAAATTTAAATCTAAATAATAAATCATATCTTTTTTTAAAAGAGGTTCTCCTCCAAAATAATGAACATTAATTGTATTTATTTTGTGTACACTCAGAATTTTACGAAATGTTCCCAATATAGAATTCGCTTTATCAAAAGTAATTTCCTTAATTTTTTTTTCTTGATAACAATAGACACAAGAAAAATTACATTCTTCAGTTAACTGTATCGTAATTTCTAATGTTTCGATGTCTCGATTTATAAATTCTAGAGTTTCATTCAGCAATTCCTCAACTTCTTTTTCATTATTTTCAACTATAAAATCATGTTCTTTTAAATAAGCTATTTCTTCATCTTTAAATTTGTTATCCTTAGGTAACTCTACTATTCCACCATTTTTAGAATTAAATATATATTTTCCATTATGAAATGGAATATTAAAAATTGAATTTAACATTGCTTTCTCCTTTTTAATTTACTATAAAATTATTGAAATTATCTAAAAATTGTATTTCATTTTTATTTTAGAAATACAATTTTTAGATTTTTGAATATAAGAATTACAATTTAATTTAAACTAAATTTAACTTGCACCACCTGTATTTCCATTACAACAATTATGTCTAGCTTCCATTTCAAATGCTTCATTTTTAGGTATAACGATTATTTTCATTCAGTCCTCCTTTCTTTAAAAAAGTGATTTATAAATTATTTTACATATTGTAATTCTTATTATGATAGAATTATACTTTTAAATATAAAGAAATAAGAACTTTTTATCTAAAAACTTCAAAACTGAATTTTTTAACACGATTCTATTCAGTTTTTGCCATAAAATCAATTTTGTTCGAAAAAATCTGAAATCCATTATACAATATTGGTATCATTCGGGAGGTTATTATGGAAAATAAAATATTTCAAATAGCTAAAATATATAAAATAACTTTAAAAGAACTGGGATGTAAAGGAATTAGTTCTACTTATCTCACCAAAATAAAAAAAGGGCATAATTCTTTTAAAGAAAAACATATCCCTTTACTGGTTGATTCTTTCAATAGAGTTTTCCAAGAAAGAGGAATAAATAAAGTCATTACTATAGATGAGATATCTGATTTTGTATTTTTAACTCCCCGGCAGGAGTTGGAAAAATTAGTCGATGACAGTATTATAAATAAAAGTATCTATTCCAAAGAAAAACAAGAAGAGATAGAGTTATTTGAAGGAGAAAGCGAAGTTCACAGCTGCAAATACCGTTATATCACAGCAAAATATGAACAAAAAACAGGTGAAAAAGAAGAAGCTTTAAAGATCTATTATGATCTTTTAAATAATTTCTCCTGCCCTGCTCTTTTCTACTCTGTTTTAATTGAAATCATCAGATTAGAAAAAATTGAACTTACTATGATATCTACCTGAGATATCATAAAAAAATCGATACAGCTCCATATAAAACAAAGGCTCTCCTCGCTTATAATACCGGAGTAAACCTTTTGAGAACTAAAAAATATAGGAGAGCTGTTACCTGTTTTGAAATTGTTACTAATATGCAGGAGATTACAAAACACTACTACCATTCTTATAATAATCTGGGGATTTGCTATCAAAACTTAGGAAAATATGAAAAAGCCATTGAATATTTCAAAAAAAGGGTGAGTGATCCTACAAATTATAAGGAACTAGAAATATGCTATGTCAATATTCTTTCCTGTGCCAGAGACATGAAATATGAAACCCTTATGATAAATACTTTAAAAAAATTAGAAACTGTTTTAACCCACCTCCAAGGGGAGACTTTCTATCAAACTTATTGGAATATAGGGTTAGTTTATTTATGTTTGGGAGAAAAAACAAAAGCTGCAGAAGCATTTGAAAAAGAGATTAGTTTTAAAATAAGTTTACCCAATACTTCTTTTAGTTTTGAAAAACATCTAGAAAGTATTAAGCACCTGGTTGTTCTCTATGGGAAAAGACCTCTAAAACAGGAAAAGCTCATAAAACATATTAAACAAATTGAATTAAAATATTTAAGTTCAGAATTTATTATTTATATATTAAAATATTATCTTAATAATAATATGGAATACGAAGCATTTCTTTTAATTAAAAATATTGATCTATAAAAAAAAGGAGACACTTTAATTGAAGCAACAAGGGGAGATACTGGAATTAGGATTAGCTATAACAGCATTAAAAAGAGGATATAATTTAAAATTAGTAATTCCAGATACTTTTAGTAAAGATAAAATTAACACTTTAAAAGAATATGGAGCTGATGTTATTTTGTCAGATCATTCAAAAATAAATAACTCTCATTTTATTTTGACAAAAAAATCCGTTATCTTATCTGAAATAGAAATTTTAAAAAATTCAAAAAAATTAAATTTTGAAAATATAGATAATTCATTAGTATTAAATAATATTTTTATTAAAGAGGGAGAGTATCTACTAAGACATAAAAATAAAGAAATTATGAGAATAAAAATTTAGGAGGAGAATTATTATTATGACAGGAAAATTTTTTTATAAGAGTCCATTTTTACTAAGTTACGAAACAGAAATCTTAAAAATACTAGAAGAAGGAATTATTTTAAAAGATACAATAGCTTATCCAGAAGGAGGAGGGCAAGTAGGAGATATTGGTAAAATAATCAAGTTAAATGATAATAAGGAAATTAATTTTTTTGATACTAAGAAATTAAAAGGCAGAAAAATAAAAATAAATGATTTCCCAAATATAGAAGTTGAAAATGAAATTTTGCACTATGTAGATAACGTAAAAAATAATAATTTTTTTAAAGTAGGAGATCGGGTAAAGATAGAGGTGGATAAGCAAAGAAGAGCTATGGCTACTTTAAATCACACGGGAATTCATTTAGTCTTAATGGCTTTAAATGAAATTAGAAAAGAAGATTTGTCCCTTAGGATTTACGGAGCAAAGATTTCAGAAAAATCAGCGCGATTAGATTTTAAATTAGATGAAAAATTTACTCAGGAAGAACTAAAAAAAGTTTATGAAAAGGTGATGAAATTGGCAAATGAAAATAAAGAAATAAAATTATATTCACATTCAGAAGAAAAAGAAGCCATATATTGGGAATGTAATGGTTATGTAATGCCATGTGGTGGAACACATTTTTTAAATACAGGGATTATTAAAGATTTTAAATTAAAAAGAAGAACTTTAGGCTCTGAAGCAGAGAGAGTTATTGCAACATTTGAACCTTCTAAAGATTTTGGGAAGTTTTATTATGACTAAAACACTTACTTTAACAAAAGAAGGAAATGTTAAATATTTACTTTTAATAATTATAGCAATTTGTTTTTTAGCAACAGGCGGGATTTTTGTAAAATTAA
This sequence comes from Fusobacteria bacterium ZRK30, assembly GCA_024628785.1. NCBI lineage: Bacteria > Fusobacteriati > Fusobacteriota > Fusobacteria bacterium ZRK30. Next base: position 1,120,708 of record CP102405.1, on the reverse strand, counting down.
GCACTGTTCCACCTGTAATGACAGGGTTTTATAGAGTTTTATTTTCTCTTCCTATTTTATTTCCTGTTGTAAAAAAAAATTTAAGCAAAATTGATAAAAAAGATTTTATTTTGATTTTACTGGCAGGAGTATTTTTAGCATGTGATTTAATTTTATGGAATATATCCTTTCATTTAACAACAGTAGCAAATAGTAATTTATTAGCTAATTTAGTACCTTTTACTATAGTTCCAATTTCTTATTTTATATTTAAAGAAAAGATTCCTAAATTATTTTTTTTAGGATTAGGAATTGTTTTAATGGGAGTAATTTTATTAATGTACGGAAAAATTAATCCTAATACAGAAAATTATAAAGGTGATCTTTTAGCTTTTTTAACATCAATCTTTTATGCTTTATTTTTGTTAACGGTTTATAAAGTAAGAAAAAGAGTTAAATCATTAGATATAATGTTTATAAGCGGTTTGAGTAGTTGTTTAGTTTTATTGATAGCCGGATTAACTATGGAAAAAATCAAAATACCTTTAACATTTACTGATTTTTACCCATTAATAGGTCTAGCTTTCGTTTCACAAATTGGAGGACAAGGGTTATTAAGTTATTGCTTAGGAAAGGTTTCAGTGACACTTTCATCTGTTTTAATTTTATCTCAGCCAGTTATAGGAGCGATATATTCTTTCATTATATTTAACGAAAGACTCTCATCTCTTGAAATTTTAGGTGTCTTTATAACTCTTATAGGTATTTTTATATCAAAAAAAGGATATAATTAAAAAAAATAGTTAAGTAAGACCATCATCATTTAAATAATCTAATTAAAACAAAGGAGGTTTTATCTGTGAATAGAAAATCATTAGTTTGCATTGGATTTTTAATGCTTTTTACCTTAGTTTTGTGTAATGAATACGACGGTCATGGGAGAGGAAATAAAAAAATACCGATTAACATACATAAAATTTAAAACTATACTTGAGCTAAAGTAAAAAAAGAACCCTTAAACTATAATATATGGTTTAAGGGTTCTTTTTTTATTATTAAATATAACTCAAACCCCTATATACCTTAGGAAAGTTTTTTCTCTTTATGGTATAATGATTTTAAAATCAATACAAAATATTTTGCCATAGGCAGGAGGTAAAGTTATGAAAATATTAGTAACTGGAGGAGCCGGATACATAGGTTCCCACACAGTAATCGAATTATTAAAAGAAAACTATGAGGTAGTTATTGCAGACAATTTTTCCAACAGTAATCCAAAGGTATTAGATAGGATAAAAGAGATCTCAGGGAAGGAATTTAAATTTTACGAGATCGACCTGTTAGACAAAGATAATTTAAATAAAATATTTATAGAGAATAAAATAGATGCTGTAATTCATTTTGCAGGGTATAAAGCAGTAGGAGAATCGGTAGCAAAACCTATCGAATACTACCATAACAACCTGACAACTACATTTATTCTATGTGAAGTAATGAAAAACCATGGTGTTAAAAAGATCGTCTTCAGTTCTTCTGCAACTGTATATGGATTAAACAACACATCACCACTATTAGAAACTATGCCTCTAAGTGCTACAAACCCATATGGCAGCACAAAACTTATGATAGAGCAGATCTTAAATGACCTGTATATCTCTGATGATCAGTGGGGAATTGCCCTTCTGAGATATTTCAATCCTATCGGTGCCCATGAAAGCGGGAGGATCGGGGAAAATCCAAATGGTATTCCAAACAACTTAATGCCATATATCACCCAGGTAGCTGTAGGAAAAAGGGAGAAATTAAGTGTCTTTGGATCTGACTACGACACCCATGACGGAACTGGAGTCCGGGATTATATCCATGTGGTTGATCTGGCTATTGGTCATATCAGAGCACTGGAAAGGTTCAAAGATAAAACCGGTGTAGAAGCATATAACTTAGGAACTGGAGATGGGATCAGCGTTCTGGACCTGGTAAATACATTTATGAAAGTAAACAATGTAAAGATTCCATATGAATTAGTAGAAAGAAGAGCTGGAGATGTGGCTACTTGTTATGCTAACTCTGAAAAAGCTTTAAAGGAATTAAACTGGAAAACTGAAAAAACTTTAGAAGATATGTGCAGAGATTCATGGAAATGGCAATCTAATAACCCAGAGGGATACTAAGATGAAAATATTTGTTATGTCAGACATACATGGTTCAATTTACTACCTGGAAAAAGCATTGGAATGTTTTAAGAGAGAGGCGGCAGATTACATCCTCATATTAGGAGATATCCTTTATCATGGACCACGTAATCCCCTTCCTACAGATTACAACCCAAAGTTAGTTGCTGAAAAATTGAATCTCTATAAGAATAAGATCATAGCTACGAGGGGAAACTGTGACAGCGAAGTAGACCAGATGCTTTTAGAGTTTCCTGTTATGAGTGATTTCACTAATTTATTTTTAGGAAATAAACGTATCTTTGCTACCCACGGTCACCTCTTTACCGAGGAAAAACTTCCCATAGGTGAGGGTGATATTCTGATCTCCGGCCACACCCACCTGCCATTGGCAGAAAAAAAAGATATCTTTATATTTAACCCGGGATCTATAACCCTTCCAAAGGGTGGAAATTCCAATTCATATGGAATCCTAACTTCCTCCTCTTGGGAAATTAAAGATCTAGATGGTCAAACCTTTAAATCTATTGAATATTAAAAAAGGCAACGTGATGCTGCATCCTAAATATTAAAAAAATCCCTTAAAATAGTAGATTACTATTTTGGGATTTTTTTAATTATTATCGTCTTCATCTTCATTTTTAGTTTCAATACTGTCGGTATATTTTCTATCCTTTAAGATATAGTATACCAAGGTCAATATCAATTTAGCACTATCATCTGTTATTCTTTTTAATATCCCGTGTTTTCCAGTAGCGACCAGATGAAGTTTGTATCCTGATTCCAAAATTTTAAGAACATATTTATCATCTTCCTCATAGGGCGTAAATACCAAAAGTGCTGCCAAATAAAATATTATAATAGCCAATACTACTAACAACAGCGTAATATACATCATCACAATCACCTCCTATATTCTATATTATATATATACTATATTATTTCTGTTTTTCCTATAAATACTGATAATTATTTCTGAATTATTCCTATAACGGAACCGTTATTGTATTTTATTCGTACAGCTTCCTGCTCTATTATATTACTCATACAGAGAGAACTGGACCTGGGAATATCAGCTCTGTCCAACGGATAGGTAAACCCTTTTAATGTCAATGAATCTATTGGAGTAAGAGGAATAAAGGAGATAGTTTTACCTCTTTGACCACAAATTTCCATATCTTTTTTCACCCAGAAGATTATCTCATTCTCATCTGCATATGTAATATTCTGATACTTTTCCAAGAGGTTCAAGTTGGTTAAAAAATGGTCTGTTCGCCCTCCTAATCCTCCCAGGATTAAAACATCTTTATATTCAGCCGTTACTTTCTCTAAGATCAATTCACCATCTGTAAAATTTTTGGATACAGAGAATTTTTCAAATTTCACTTCTAATTTTTTATAATGGGATATCACCTCTTCTGTGATAGAATCCAGATCTCCCAATATAAGTTTTGGAATCACTCCTAAGTTATAAGCATGATTTGCTCCGCCATCTGCACAATATATATCATACTCATTGTATTTTATATTTTTATAATAGTCTGCCTTTAAATTAACTCTTCCACTTAAAAATATTATCGCCTTTTTTTTCATACTATTCTCCCCTGTCTCTTGTGGTATTTACCTCTATAAATACAGGTAAATGATCTGAGATTACTTTTCTTATCTCCCTGTAATTGTTGTCTGTAAAATCTAATACTCCGTTTCTCCCTGTATACCATCCTTCCATAAATTCATAGGGATAAAAGATATGATCATAACTAGATACCAAACCATTTTTTCCTATGGTTGTCTTTTGATTAGGAGGTATTGCATCGACAATCATATCACTATGCTTTAAAAAACCAGAAAAAGCACCATCATAGGAAGGGATATTAAAATCTCCCCCGATTATAACTATATTCTCTTCACTATTCTTATCATACTCTTCTTTAAACCAATCATATACATCGACCATCTGTATAGCTTCCAACTGCCTCTCGATTTTTTTCTTTCCAAATATCGAATGTACCAAAACATAGGTAAATTTAAAGTCTCCCATTTGAAATTTAGCACCATATGGTTCCCTCATAAAGTACTTACCCCTCTCTTCTTCTGGATAAAATTTACCTTTTTTCAGGAGTTTCACTTTGTCTGTTCTATAGATATATGCAAAATATTCCCTGTATTTCTTGCTGCCCACTGCATAGGGAGAGATATGATATCTCCACTCTATCCCTGTCTGGGCTTTCAGTTCATTTGTCAGTTTTTTTACTTCGTCTTTTTTCATGACTTCTTGAATACCTGTCAGATCAAAGGAAGATATGATACTGGCTATCCCCTCTATCTTTTCCTGTTTGTGATCATTTTTCCATCCCAGGTGAAGGGTATTAAAACTGGCAATATATGCTGTTGATCCAAAGGCAAGTATAGTAGTAATCATAAATATTACTATTAATTTTAATATTCTTTTCATAGTTACTCCCTCTCTCTATAAAATTATTATTTAATTTCATTTGAGTTAAAAAAAACCTAGAAAATTAAAATTTTCTAGGTTTAAAGGTCTCTTACTTAGCTCTTTCTACGTATTTACCTGTTCTTGTATCTATTCTGATTAATTCATCCATCTCAATAAATAATGGAACCATTAATTCATATCCAGTTTCAATTGTAGCAGCTTTAAGTGCTTTTCCTGTAGTATCACCTTTTAATCCAGGCTCTGTATAAGTAACTCTGAATACCATGTGGTTTTCTAATTCTACTCCTACTGGTCTTCCTTCATAGAATAAGATATCAATGATAACTTCTTCCTTTAAGTAGTTTACAGCACCATCTAAATCTTCTTTTTGTAATCCGATTTGCTCAAATGTCTCCTGGTTCATGAAGTTATATTCTCCACCATCTTCATATAAAAATTGCATAGATTGCTTATCTAACATGATGTCATTCATCATATCAGATGCCTTTACTGTAGTTTCATTGATTCTTCCACTAATAAGATCCTTTACTTTAAATGTGATTTCTGGTGCTCTTTGTCTCTTTCCAGATGTTGATTGGAATCTTTCTGCCTTTAATATTAAAAATGGTACTCCATTTTCTTCAAATGTACTTCCTGCTCTTAATTTATCTGCTGATTTCATCTTTATTCCTCCATATTATTTTCTCTTTTTCCCTGACAGCCGATCTTTTCAGATCAACATTTTTAATTAATTATACAATAATTCAGAAGAATCTTCAAGAAAAATAAGGGTTATTTATGCCTTTCATGAAAACTTATCAGGTCGTATATATCCTTTTTCATATAGGGACTTCCTACCTTGTTTCGAACTTTTTTCCACAATTCTCTGAATTTTTCATAGTTCATCCTTTTTATCATTACAACCGATTCCTTCAAATATTTTATATCTGCCTTGGTCATCCCCATCCCGTGGAGGAGAGTTTTTTTGATCTTATAATAATTTTCACTGTCTAATTCCAAACTATTATAATAAAATCCCAAAAATTCATCGGATAAATTCTTTTCCTGATAGATAACTCTTCTGACCTCAGTAGCTATATAGTCAATACTTAACTCTTTTTTTATCTGTCCCCTGTCTTCACCTTCAAAACTAAAGAAAGGTAAAAACACTTGGTACATATGATAACTTCTCATGGATTTAGTAAAGGCATACATCTTCTTTAAGAGGGGATGTAATTTTTCATCCGACCTGACCAGTCCTTTATTTATTGCATATGTACTCCCTAAATGAGGATAAAGTGTGATTGTAAAATCTTCTGAATGAACAAAATTAATTATATGTTCATCGTATTTATTATTTTTTTTGAATTTCTTAATAAATTTTCTTGCTCTGGTCAACTCCTCATAGATCATATCTTCATTGAAGAAATCATCTATAAAAACTTTAGGACTCATTACCAGTTCATTTTTTTGTTCCTCTTTTTTAGCAAAGAAGGGCAGTAGAGGTTTATTGGCTGTTGTAAATATACTTTCCAATCTTTTCTCTGCATCTTCATCTAATTCCAGTTTAAACTCTAATTTAGAGATTTTTTTTATACTCTCTTTGTCTTTGATATAGTTATTTTTTTTCAAAAGTTTTAAAAGATAACTATAGTAATAAGTTTTTACCCTTTTATACAGGACTTCATTATTTTTTAGAGACGAACACTTTCTCTCTGCTATAGAATCAAACTCTAAAAAATCCTCTAAGCTTAATATCCCGACTTTATTGATTCCAACAGCATTCCATGTATAAACCTTTGGGATTCCAAGCTCTTCCAGGTCGGAGATCAAGGCAACATATTGGGCTATTCCTCCTCCCAGAGAGTGCCCGGTCAGAGCTATACTCTCGTGTTGTACCTTTAAAATTTTCTTATAGAACTCCACTCCCTGTTCTAATTGTTTTGGTTTTTTATCCACACCTAGCAGAAGATCGGTTTCTATAAAATCCTTATATGCTTCTCCAAAGGAACTGAGTTCTGTTCCCCTATAGGAAATAACTATCTGTTTATTTTTTTCAAAAGCTATAGCATAAAAGCCTGTTTTTTCTGTTCCCTGTTTATAGGTATCGTCCATTATACCTATAACTTTCCATTCACATAAAAAAGTATGAAATGTCCTTTCAAATATCTCGCTTCCTCCATAAGACCAGACCTCATTGGGGAAAGAAAGCAGTCTTTTTTTAGATTCACTGTTCAAAAACAATATTTCCTCCAAAGAAAATCCTATGTCTTCCTCTTTAAAATCACCATATGAAAGACCACTGAGAACTAAATAATCTAATTCTGTTATCATAATTTTACCACCTTAAAATATCAATCTCAATAAAATATAGGTAACAAATGTCCCTAAGATACTCCCTGCCATAACCTCTTTAGGAGAGTGAATTCGGCCTTCGATCCTAGACTGAGCCACTAAAAGTGCTATTCCAAAAGTTAGTATTGTTACCACTATATTTTCTGTAGCATAAGATACTCCTACCCAGAGTCCAAAAGCTACTGCTGAATGTCCGCTGGGCATTCCTCCATGTAACAACTTCCCTTTTTTATAGTAAGATTTAATTATAAAAACTCCAATTACCACTATAAATATTATAAGTAAAACAGTGTCCACATAAGAAGATTTCAACAATCTAAAGACCTCAAAAGTATCTTTTTTTAATTTTTCACTAAAAATTATATAACCTATCACCAGAGCATTGAGAGATACTACAAGTACCGCTCCAGCTGCTACATCTTTGGCTTTTTTAGCCAGTGGGTGATACCTTGTTGTACTGATATCCACAGCGGCTTCTATAGCAGTATTCATAAGTTCTGCAAAGAATACCAGAGATATAGCAAAAGAAAGACTTTTCAGATCAGATCCTGTTACGCCAAAAATAAGACTCAGTATAATCACTAAAATTCCGGCAAATATATGAACCCTCATATTTCGTTCAGTTTTTATAGCCGTAACTATTCCCTCCAGGGCATAATTTATGCTTTCACTAAACTTACCATTTTTAGTTATTTTTTTTGTCATAAAACCACCTCAAACCGCCTACAGCGAAACTTATAATCGATAACTTAAAAAGCTACAAAGTAAACCTCAGATCTATTTCGCCAACTATTCAGCCTTTTAATCTTAAAATAAAAACTTTTAATTCATTATATCTCTATATGGGATAATTTCCTTTTTCTTATTGGTTTTAATCACTGCCATTAGGGCTCAGCCATAAAATCCTATTTAGATTCCCATAACTTTTTTAGTCTAGAAATATTTAAAATAACTTTAAATATCTCTGCTATATCCGTGTTTCTTTAGGATCTCTTCCTCTTTCTTTCTCATTATTTTTTTATCCTCATCCTCTATATGATCATAACCTAACAGGTGTAAGATCCCGTGTGTCAATACATAGTAAAACTCTCTTTTAAAACTATGGTTATAGTCACTGGCCTGCTCCTCTACTCTCTCTAAAGATATTACTATATCACCCAGGGTCAAATAAGGCCCTAATTGAAAATCATCTTCATTGTCTAGATAGGCAAACGAGATCACATCTGTAGGCTGATCTTTATCCCTGTAATCTCTGTTTACAGCTTGTATATTTTCATTGTTAGTCAGTAAAAGTGACATATAGACATCTCTTTCGTTGCTATACTCATCCTCTATAACAGTTTTTATATAATCTTCTACAGTCTCTAAATCTATAAATTCATCATATCCCTCTATTCCCTTAGTTAATTCAACAGTTATTTCCATTTTTCCTCCTGCAATTTTATTCTTTTATTTTTTCCTATATCAGTTAATTATTTTTGTCCCGGATATTTTATCCTTACATGATGGATACTCATAAGTATCTTTGTAAAACTTTGAATTATAATTTCAATCTCTTTAAATGTAAGGTCTGCATCTGAAAGCTGCTGCTCCTCGATCTTTGACCCTATAATTTTTCTCAGCATCTTTTCTATTGTCACCGGCGTTTTTTCATCCAATGATCTTACTGCTGCCTCGATGGAATCTGCCAGCATTATTACTGCCGATTCCTTACTCCTAGGTTTAGGTCCGCTATACCTGAAGTCACTTTCCTCTAAATGAGGATTATTTTGTTTTGCTTTATTATAAAAGTAAGCCAGTAACGTTGTCCCCTGATGCTCATACATAATATCCCTTATTTCCTTTGGCAGATTATATTCCCTTCCCATCTCGTCACCGTCTCTAGTGTGAGATGTGATTATAAGGGTACTCAAAGTAGGACTCAGATTATTATGCGGATTTACTCCATCAGCCTGATTTTCCACATAAAACTGCGGCCTTTTCATCTTTCCTATATCATGGTAATAAGATGCAACTCTAGCCAGTACATGGTTACCGCCTATAGCTTCTGTAGCCTGCTCTGAGAGGGTCGCTACCATCATAGAATGATGGAATGTCCCGGGAGCATTTACCGATAGCCGTCTGAGCAGTGGCTGGGACAGGTCTCCTAATTCCAGCAGTTTTATATCTGTCAAAATATTAAATGTCCTCTCAAAATATGGGAGGAGAGCTATAGTTAACATCCCTGTAAAAGCTCCCGACAAAAATAATACCCCACTCTTAATCAGACTGTCTATGAACTCCATATTCATACCAACTGCTATAGTCAACACTATAAACACCTTTGTCATCCCTATATATATCCCTGTATTGATAATATTTGTTCTATTTTTTATTTTTGTTATCAGATATAACGAAACTATCAAACTGAATATTTCTATAACCAGATATTCTATACTAAATCCATTTAATGGAATACCATAGAGGATCAAAAATCCACCTATAATCAAACTGGTTTTTACATTTATCAGGATTCCCAACAGGATAAATACTGTTTCTATAGGGAGAATATATTTCCAGTTGGGATCTATAACCCTGAAAGATATTATTCCTACAGCAATAGATAGCATTATAGCACTATAATAACTTTTTTTTCTTATTTCATTGAACAGAAACTTCGTACAAATATTTTTAAATACTATGGATAATATAAACAGATAGATAAGTGTTCCCATAAACTTTATTACCTTACTGGTTTTCCCATACAGTCCTGCATTTTTTAATATGATTACCTTACTCTCTGAAACTGCCTCACCTTTTTTTAAAATTACCGACCCGGCATTTATACGGACCGAAACATTTTTTACCTGGTCTATCTTTTCGTTGAGTAATTCTTCCGTTTTTTCACTGTCTAAGATATAGTTAGGTTTGATAAAAATTTTCATAAAATTTTCTTCATAAGAATCCAATTCCTCAATTTTCTCAAATAAACTATTGAGCCTCAATAGATTTCCGTCTTTTTTAACTCCCTGCTTATATAGGATCTTTATATCGTTTAAATATTTATCCCTCAGGTCATCTAATTCCTTATCTGATTTTTCAAATAAATATGTAAAAAGTTCAGATGAAATTTCGATATTAAAACTATTTTTTATATTCTGATAAGCTAATTCGGATTCTACTTTTTTTTCTTTTTTTATTTGTTCAAAAAAAACTTTTACCCTCTGAATAGTAGCTTCTTCTACACTTCCTACACTTATATATTCCTTTCTGGAATTTTCTATTATTTCAGAGATTATCCTTTCCTTTGCAGCTGTATCATTATAAATTATATCTGTAGGAGCGACTATATCCCTTATGGCTACGTCTCCTAATTTTAAATAACCGTTAAATAAATATGTATTCGCACTGACTACAGTCAGAACCAAGATTAGGATAAGATATACTACTTTCTCATTGACTACTTCCTTTGCAGAATATTCAAGATCTTTAATCTCTTTTTTCATTTTTTCTTTTTTTTCAAACCCAATTGTCAACCTTCTACCAAAAAGTTCAATCTTCTTCATAATTTTTCCTCCAATACCATTCCTATATGATATTATCTTTGTTTTTTATATGAATATTTCTTGTTGGAATTGAATCTATAAATAGACTCCCATATCGTTTTCTTATAATTCTATTGTCTAAAATTGTTATTACACCTCTATCATCGCAGCTCCTGATAAGCCTCCCGATTCCCTGTTTAAATTTAATTATTGATTCAGGTATCTGGTATTCCATAAAGGCATTTTTCCCCTCATCATTTAAATTTTCTATGATGGCTTCTACCACAGGATCACTGGGTACTTTAAATGGCAGTTTAACTATGATTACAGAGCTTAGCTTATCTCCCTTCACGTCTACCCCTTCCCAAAATGATGCTGTCCCAAAGAGTACAGGTTTAGTACTTTTTTTATACATATCCACCAATTGATTCCTCGGTGCCTGCCCCTGGATAAACAATTCATACCCTTCATCTTCTAGTCTGTCTTTCAACATAAAGTATAGGTAATTTAATGTAGAATATGAGGTAAACAATAAAAATGTGTTCCCCTTTGTCCTCTTTATAAGTTTTTCTACAAAATCTTTTATCCCGTCTAAAAACCCACGATCTGTAGGAGATGGAAGATCCCTTGGAATATATACCTTCATCTGTCTGTCATAATCAAAGGGTGAATCGATTATCTTTTCCAAGACCTCCTCATGAAGTCCTATAGATTTTTTAAAATATTTAAAACTGCCGTTAATTGCTATCGTTGCAGAGGTAAACACCATATGTTCCAAGTTAGAATATAGATTCTCATCCAATTCATCACTTATTTTTAAAGGTGTCGCTACAAATTTTACATTACTCTTTTTTTGGTTCAGAGATATCCAATAGATAAAGTTTTTATCATCCATCTCTTTTATGAAATTATAGTTGGAAAAATATGTTTCCAGCCTCTCGGTATATTTTGTGAAATCACTTATTATTCCTGTTTCATCGTCGATATCCTTTATTACCCGGGTTAAACTCTTCAGTCTTCTCATATAGGCATTGTAGGTCAGAAGCATCTCTTCTTCCAGCTCCTTCAATGTTTCCCAGTGTTCCCAGTGTTTTAACTCTTCCTTTCTCAGACGAAGACTGATATTCCCCTGGGACTGTCCTGCAAAGGCTTCTATAACCTTTAGATAGTATTCATTTCCACGGTTAGACAGATCTATATGCCGGGATATCAACTCTTCTATGATCTCCTTTTTTATAGAATCATACCCCTTATATTTTATGTTTCTCAAATAATTCAAAAGACCTGTATACTTGCTGGAATCTTTTTTCTTTCCTATGTGATGGATGTTGTTCATCGTCTTATTAAATGAATATTTAGACGCCTCATAAGAAAAATAATCCCTGGCAACATTCTCTATATTATGGGCTTCATCAAATACTACCAAATCATAGTCCGGGAATATTGAATAATCTGTATTGAATCCCACTTCCTTTCGTATGGATAAATCAGCAAAAAACATATGGTGATTGGTGATCAACACATCGGCCTTTTTCTTTTCCTCCCTGGATTTTAAAAAGAAGCAGCTCTCCTTAAAAGCACACTTACTCCCTGCACATATATCCGTTTCGCTCATAAACTGTTCCCAAACTATATAATCTACCTCAAAGGGGAGTTCGCCCTTATCACCGGCTTCAGTGGATTTAAACCACTTCAATATATAGCTTACCTGATCTTTTTGAGAACTACTCATCTCATCGATCTCTGAACTTCCTCCAATCCCTATATTAGCCGCCTTTCTATTACACAGGTAGTTTCCCCTGCCCTTAACCAAAACATAGGTAAATTTCTGTGGCAGCAGTTTTTTAACTATGGGGATATCTTTGTGGAGGAGCTGTTCCTGTAAATTTATAGTATTTGTTGTAATAATTACTTTTTTCTCATTTTTTACAGCCCACTCTATACTGGGTATTAGATAAGCGAGGGTTTTTCCAGTTCCTGTCCCTGCTTCTACTACAACCTTAGTTTTATTATTGAGTCCCTCCTCAATATGTTTAGCCATATGAAATTGTTCTTTCCTATACTCAAATCCCTTAAATATTCCTGCTAAAAGACCTTTCTCCTCAAAGTAGGGCCCTATATCTATCTTTTGAATCTCTGTTTTATTTATCTCTACCATGACATAGATGTCATCTACACTATTATTTACAATATATGAAGCTCCATCTTTTTGATCAGAATACATAGAAGCCACAGCTACATCTGCATCAGATGGATATAGATATCCCGAAGGATGGTTATGGATTATTACTTCCTTTTTTTTCATCCTCTTGAGAAGAGCCGGGACCGATCCTTTGTTTCCTCTGGCAATCACCTCTATCTCATCTACTATTCCTTCATTATTTGGAATACCACGAAAAAACACCTCATTTCCATGGGCGTTCTCAATTTCTTCTTTCATCTTTTCTATTATATCTTCTGAAATTTTTTCTAATATCATTATTTATTCACCTTCTATTCTCCTATTATACCACAAAATAAAAGAAACGTGATGTTTCATCCAGTTATGCAGAATACGACATTTTTTTAACTTTATTTTTATAAAAATTTTAGAATTTTTCGTATACTAAAAAAGAGGCAACGCCTCTTTTTAGTTAAAAATTCAAAATGTATAGTTTAAAATTTTAGTTATAGATTAATATTATATTATCTCTTTTATTTTATATACAGGGGCTCTAAAAATTCAAAACCTTTATTTTTCCCCTTGACAGCTTCAATCATAAAAAGCTTGGAGACTTTAGTATTTTCACTGAATATATTTTGTATCCTCTTTGGATAAAATCCAGATTGAGATAGATTATTAAGTAGTTCTACCATCCTCTCACTCCTATAGATCAGTGTCAGAGTACCTCCTGGTTTTAGAAGTCTCTTACTCTCATCTATCAATTCTTTCAAATTTAAAGTGATTTCATGTCTGGAAATCGCTTTCATAGAGTGGGGATTTACCTTCCCATTGGAACTTTTCATATAAGGTGGGTTACTTACTATATAGTCATAGGTATTCCCTCTGTTCAATTTTTTTATATCTATATTGAGGACCTCTATTTTTTCTCCAAGATCATTTTTTTCTACACTTCTTTTGGCCATACCAGCCATCTCTTCCTGGATCTCTACCGATGTAATATTATCTATCTTGGGATTTCTAGACAGAATAAGGGAGATTATCCCCGTTCCTGTCCCTATATCCAAAAGCTTCCCATTTTTAGCTGGTCTAAAAAATTCTGCCACCATAACAGCATCTTCCCCAAACCTAAATCCATCTTTTTTCTGTAAAATAACCATCCCATGATCCAGGGGTTCTAAATTTTCATCTGTTCTCATTATTTTGCTTCCAATCCTTTCACAGCTGCTTCTTCAGGTGTTTTTTTCTTAGATTTATGTTGTTTTCTGGCTTCTTTTTTATCAAAACTTACCTCATCCAAATTCAACCTCATTCTGCCTTTTCCTTCTACATCTACATATAGATATTCATTCAATGGATTTATCCCGACTACTTTTCCTCTGCTATTTTCCACACTTACTGTCTGCCCCATACTCGGGCATTTTAACAGAGCTTCAGCATATTGCTGATATTCATATTTAATACAACAAAGTAGTCTGCCGCAGGCTCCGGAAATTTTTGAAGGATTTATTACCAGTCCTTGATCTCTCGCCATCTTAATTAGTACTGAGTCAAATTTATTGATATAGATCCTGCAGCAAAGTTCCTTCTCACAGATTCCCAGACTCCCTAATATTCTAGCTTCATCTCTTACACCTATTTGACGCAGCTCTATTCTCAGTTTAAATATAGTTGCTAATTCCTTTACTAAATTTCTAAAGTCTATCCTGCCTTCTGCTGTAAAGTAAAAGATTAATTTTGATTTATCAAAGGTAAATTCCGTAGCTACTAACTTCATAGGCAGTTCATGTTTTTTGATCTTTTCTTTTCCTATAATATTAGCTTTTTCTGCTTCTGCTTTGAGAGTTTCAAACTGATGATTATCCTCTGGAGTAGCCTTTCTAATTACCGGCTTTAATGGCAATACCAATGATTCTTCTCCCATCATTTTAGGAGCCATGTATACTAACCCTATCTCCTTACCTCTTGCAGTATCTACTACAGCCCTATCTCCAACTGCATACTCAACTTCATCTACCACTTCAAAGTAATATCTTTTTCTAGTTATTTCAAACATAATCCCTAAGATCTTATATTGTTTTTTTTCAACTTTTTTCTTGGCATCTGCAGCCTTATTTTCAGCTTCCCACTCTTCATCTAAAATATCTCTATTCAATTCCTCTTTGGCAGCCTTCTTTTTCACACAGTTTTCATCACAAGGTTCTGTTCCACAAGCAGCAGGAGCCGGCATAGCTAATTCTTCCTCTTTAACTTTCTCTGCTTTCTCTACTTTTTTGGGTTTATTTGGTTTGTTTGATTTGTTTGGTTTATTTGGTTTTTTCATCTCTTTTTTTACAACTTCTGGCTTACTCTTTTTATCATTTTTTTTGTTTTCTGCTTTATTTTTATGACTTTCATCTGTTATTTCTTTTTTTGGATTTTCTTTTTTATTTTTTTCCCTTAATCTCATGGCCATTTTTTCCTCTATAGTCATCTTGTTAGATTTATTCATTGTAGCCTCCTCTATATAATCCCCTCTTCTGAAAAACTATAATATTTTTCCGGGGTTATAATTATATGATCTAAAACCCTCACTTCTAAAGGTTCTAGTATTTTTTTTAACTTTTTGGTTATCTCAAGATCCGCCTGAGATGGTTTTGGATTCCCTGAAGGATGATTATGGGAAAATATAACTGATTTTGCATTATATTTCAACACACATTTCACTATCTCCCGGGGATATATCTGACTTCTGTCTATTGTTCCTAAAAATATAATTTCATCTCCTAAATATTTGTTATCAGCACTTAAAAATATAATTTTAAAAACTTCCTTCTCCAAGAGTCCTATACTGCTTTTTAAATAATCATATGCAGCTTCTACAGAGTTTAAAACAATCTGTTCCCTGAATTTTTCCTTGTATAATTTTTTATTTAAATCGTGTAGGAGTCTAAAATAAATACAGGTATTTTCGGTTATCCCTTTTATTTTTAACGATAATATCTCATCTTTAGACGCACTCAAAACCCTTTCTAAAGTTTTAAATTCATTTAAAAGCTTCTTAGCTGATTCCTTGGTGTCTTTCATTGGGATGGTATAAAATAATAGTGCTTCTAAAATTTCATAGTCTAAAAATCCATCTAAACCATTCTTTAAAATTTTAGATTTAATTCTGTCTCTATGCCCTGAATGTTCTTTAGCTTTCACGACACTCCCCCTGCTATCCTAAGATTTTATAAACTTCCTTTGGAGTTTTCATCCTTTTCATTACCTCTAAAGCCGAGGTTACTATTGGATAGGCAAGGACTGCCCCTGTTCCCTCTCCCAGCCTCATATTCATATCTAAAAATGTTTTTCTTCCCAAAGTTTTACTTATAATTGCCATTCCCGGCTCCTCACTTCTATGGGTAGCTATCATATACTCCACCGTATCAGGAGCTATCTTTTGAGCGACCAACGCTGCCACACTAGATATAAATCCATCGATCAATATTGGTTTCGAATTAGATGCACACCCAAGGTAGATACCTGCCATACAGGCAATATCCAGCCCTCCTACACATCGTAAGATCTCTATAGGATCATTTTCAAAGAGGTTGTATTTTTCTACAGCATCCTTTATCACCTTTTTTTTCTTCATAAGTCCCTGATCACTCAATCCGCCGCCACGGCCCACAATCAGATCTAAATTTTCTCCTGTCAATGCATAAAGGATAGCACTGCTTGTAGTAGTGTTTCCTATCCCCATCTCTCCATTGGAGAATATATCATAATCCAGGTTTTCTTCTACAATAGATATACCTACTTCTATAGCTTTTATACACTCATCATAGGTCATAGCCGGCTCATACACAAAATTATTGGTACCCTTTTTTATATTTTTTCTGTATAAATTTGTGTATTTTCTGTCTATCTCTCCTGCTATCCCTATGTCTATTAATTTAAAATCAACATCCAGTGTGTCACATAAAATTCCAATAGCAGCTACCTTGGACAACATCGCTTCAGAAACAATCTTGGTATATTCAATAGGACAAGAGGAGACTCCTTCTTCCACTATTCCATTGTCTGCCGAAGCCACCAGGTGTAATTTTTTTAAAATAGTATTATCCAGTTTTCCGGTTATCCCAGAGATCTGAATAGCCAGTTCTTCTAATTTCCCCAGACTGCCTAAAGGTTTCATCTTTTCATCCAATATTTTCTTAGCCTCTACAGCTACCTCAGTATTCAAAGGTTTTATCCTCTTTAATGTTGCCTTATATAATTCCATCGACATCTCCTATATTAATCCCCTTTAAGATTGGATATCCATCTGTAAATTCTATAACTATTATTCCGGCATAATTAGGAGCAAATTTCCAGTATCCATTCAACCCCCCGGAAAAATAATAACTTAAGATACAATTGATTACTCCCCAATGACACACTGCTACTACATTCCCATTGGATAGATCCAGTGATTCTACAAAATTCACACATCTTTCCTGTAATTGCTGGACACTTTCTCCTGTTTTATAGTCATATGTCTGCCAGTTTTCTTTCCATTCCACAGCATCTTCAGGGTGCTTTTCCAGTATTTCTTCATATGTAAGGCCCTCTAAAATCCCAAAATTTAGTTCCTTCAGCTCCTCAACAAAATTCAGATTATATTTTTTTATATTTATTATTTCAGCTGTTTGTGCCGCTCTTTTTAACGGACTGCTATAGATCTCTTTATACTCTGCACCAGATAATATCTCCTTTGTTTTCAGAGCCTGATCCTGTCCTTTTTCTGTAAGTTTAGGATCCAAATGCCCAAAAAAAATATTCTCTTTATTTAGTTCACTCTCTCCATGTCTTACTAAAACTAATTTACCCATTTATAGCTCCAACCAGAAGTACTATTATTGTTGACATCTCAACTACAGCACCAAGGGTGTCTCCTGTTATCCCGCCGATCTTTCTTTCCATTAATTTAGCAAAGTATATTCCTAAGATACTAACTACTATAAGAGCGTATATCCCTGTTATTCCTATAAAATAATATGAAAAAGCAGCTGTTATAGCGAATGATATCATCACACCTATCATATTTGTTTCCTCTACTATATGTTTCCCCATTCCGCTAGGTCTGGCATATTTTCCTACCCCACAGTTTAAAGTACTGTTAAATCTTGCTATTACAGGCATTACAAGTAAAAAATAAGGTGATTCATCTACCGATATAACCTCTTTTAGAAGTGTTCCCTTCAAAGCAAAATAAATTATTAAAGATAGCGCTCCATTACTTCCAATTCTAGAGTCTTTCATTATCTCTAACATACGTTTTTTACTTCTATAACTAAATATTCCATCAAATGTATCTGCTAAACCATCTAGATGTAGTCCACCTGTAAGTACTATATCTATTAATATTATTAGTATTGCTATTACCTCTGGACTGTCAAAAAATTGATTTAAAACTATAAATGAATAATATAAAATTGCACCTATTATCATTCCAACTACCGGGAAAAACTTCATAGCCTTCCCTAATTTTTTTGGTTCATACTCCATTTTTGGAGTAGGTATTCTCGTCATAAACTGTAAAAGAAGTAAAAATCCCTTCATCACATTCCTCCTATTAATTCTCTATTTTAATTTAACTTTAAGTCCTGAAACCACCATATAAGCTTCACGGCTTTCTCCAGCGATCCTTTGATTTATCCTGCCTGAAATGTCCCTAAAATATCTTCCCAACGGGTATGGCGGTACCAGCCCCATTCCCAGTTCATTGCTGACAATTATAAAATCTCCCCTATGCGAACTTATACACTCCAAGAGGTTATCTATCTCTAAGATTATTTTATCCTCCATCTCATTCACCTCTGAAGGAGTCACCATGTCCCAGTCCACATGGTTATCCAAAAGAAGATTACTTACCATATTAGTCAGGCAGTCTAAAAGGACCACTTCACTTTCCATCCTGCCTTCTAAGAGTTTTGATATATCTTTATACCCTTCTACCGTCTCCCAGTCTTCTCCCCTTTGAATCAGATGCTTATCTATCCTGTCTACCATCTCATCATCATACGGAATCGCTGTTGCAAGATATGTTCTCGTTTTATAATTATTCAGAGCTATACTTTCAGCTAGAGTACTCTTCCCGCTTCTGGCTCCCCCTGTTATATATATAATTTTTCCCATTGTTCCCCCTGTGTGCCTTTGCAAAACCTAAAGATTATAGCCTTAGTTTAAGTATATCACTTATAGACTGACATTTCAATTAACGGGATACTCCAATTATCTCGTATAATTTTTCCATATCCAAGGATTCTTCTACAACTTTAGCTAATTTATCATACTCTTTTTCTTTAAACTCCTCAAAAGTAGTTGTAGCATCTATTCCATCTAAGCCTTTTTGTGCTCTTATATTATTTAAAAAACCACGAGTAAATTCTGTATTATCAAAAATTCCATGGATATAACACCCGATTATATTGTTTTTTATAACTCCGTTTATGTATCTTTCCCCATCTAAAAATATTCCTTTTTCCTCACCATTAGTTATACCCTGGTGGATCTCATATCCCTTTATCGGTTTACCATAAAGCCCCTCAAACAACCCCTCATCTGTTAATATTTCACCATTATATTGAAGGGTATTTTTTGATTTTTCCATGGTAGTAGTAAGATCTAGTAGTCCCAATCCAGATATTTCACTGACATCTCCCTCTAATTTCTGGGGGTCCTCTATTTTCCCTCCCAGCATTTGATATCCGCCACAGATCCCAAATATTATAGTTCCGCTCTTAGATAATTTAACTACCTTTTCTGCTATCCCCATCTCTTTTAGTTCTTTTAAATCATCTATCGTACTTTTAGATCCAGGAATAATTATCATATCTTCATCTCCTAGATCCTCTGCCCTGTCTACATATTTTATAGATACATCTTCATAGAGGTTAAAGGCATCTAGATCTGTAAAATTAGACATATGTTTTAATTTTACCACGGATATTCTTATATCTTTATCTATAGTTTTTCTTTTAAATTTATCGGTTACTCCGTCTTCATCCTCTATATCTAATTTTGTATGGGGTACTACTCCTAAAACAGGTACTCCTATAATTTCTTCTAACTGTCTGAGTCCAGGTTCCAATATCTTCACATCACCTCTGAATTTATTTATAACTATCCCCTTTACTCTAGCTCTCTCTTCAGGAGTAAAAAGTGTCATAGTCCCTACTACACTTGCAAATACTCCCCCCCTGTCTATATCTGCCACTAAGATTACAGGTGAATCTGCCATATGGGCCATTCCCATATTTACTATATCTCCCTTTGTAAGGTTGATCTCTACCGGGCTTCCTGCACCTTCAATTATAGATATATCATAGTTTGACTTTATATAATCATAATTTTTTAAGATCTCTTTTTTCAGACCTTCCTTATACTCTGAATATTTCACAGCCCCCATATTCTCTACAACTCTTCCATTTAAAATCACCTGGGATTTTCTGTTACTGGTAGGCTTTAATAATATTGGGTTCATATATACCTCAGGTTTTATTCCACAAGCCTCTGCCTGTACCACTTGGGCTCTTCCCATTTCCAGTCCATTTTCAGTTATATATGAATTAAGCGCCATATTTTGTGATTTAAACGGACAAACACTATACCCCTTCTTATATATCAATCTGCATAATGCAGTAGTTATCAAACTCTTCCCCACTGATGATGCTGTTCCCTGAACCATTAGATTTTTATGTGTTTTCATCTTTTCCCCCCATCGCATATAGCGAAATTAAAAATTATTTTTTCTTTAAATATTTATAACACATCAAAATATACCATGATTTGGGGTTTATTTACAGTGATAAAAACAAGAAAAAAAGGAGTTAATCGGTATGATTAACCCCTTTTCAGTTATTCCTATTCCCATCCAGCTTCTACGTGGCTGTAATCTCCGTCTCTTCTTTTATATACTACATTTAATTCCTCTGTTTCAGCATTCATAAATATGTAGAATTTTTTACCCATAGTTTCCATCTGTAAGATAGCCTCTCCTATTTCCATAGGCTTAGCCATTATCTTAGTAGGGATGATCCTACTTGTCTTTTCCCTTGTTATATTTCCAGTTTCAGCATTATAATCAAATTTCTTAAGAGCTTTAGCATGTTTATTGTCTCTTAATTTTTCTTTATGTTTAGTCAGTTGTTTTTCAAGTACATCTACTACCTCATCAATTGCAGCATATAGATCTATCTCTTCTACTGTAGCTTTTATTTTAGAACCATTTACATAAACTAATACATCTGCTGTATGAACCTTCCCTGTTTTTACGTGTTGTGCTGAAAGAGTGATATACACCTCCGCTATTTGATCAAAATATTTTTTAATTTTCCCTATTTTTTTCTCAGCATGCGCTCTTATTCCTGGTGTAACTTCTAAATGTCTCCCGCTTATAATCATTCTCATAGACTTCACTTCCTTTATTAGAAATTATGTATTCAGAGGTTTTAGCTGTTCCTCTTAATTTAAGTATACCTCATTTTTTTGATTTTCCTACTTTAATTTAAAAAAATAAATTTCTATATAAAAATAAGCAATGTAACATCACATTCAGATAGGCATGATCTAGATTTTTATTTTTTTATATTTCCTAATTTTTTTAGATCCCTTAGTGTTACTTTTATCAATTAGGAAACTTGGTGATGCCCCTTACAAGTTTAATTTATCAAACTATAAAAGTAAGGGCTCCCATTATGGGAACCCTTTTTCTGATAAATTATATATATTAGTATTTCTTAGGAGATTCTTCCCCTGTCAATACCCTTAAACCACCTTCAGCCAAAGCCAGCATCTCATCTTCTCCAGGATACACCTTTACCTCTCCTATAAATGAAACTCTGTCTGTGATATCTCCTACTATTTTCTTAGAATAAGCGATTCCTCCAGTTAAGATTATTGCATCTACCTTCCCAGAAAGTACAGCAGCCATAGCTCCTACCTCTTTAGCTACCTGGTATCCCATAGCTTTTACAATCAGGCTTGATTTCTCATCTCCGTTTTCAGCATTATCAGTAACTTCTTTCATGTCATTGGTGTTTAAATATGCTACTACCCCACCATTTCCTTTGATTCTTTTTTTTATAAAGTCCATATCATATTTACCGCTTGTAGCCATCTTTAACAAATCTCCAATAGGAAGTTGTCCTGATCTTTCAGGTGAGAATGGTCCATCTCCATCCAGTGCATTATTTACATCTATAACTCTACCATTTGAATGAGCTCCTACACTGATTCCCCCTCCAAGATGTACAACAATTAAGTTTAACTCATCATAAGATTTACCCATCTCTTTAGCAGCTCTTCTGGCTACTGCTTTTTGATTCAATGCATGGAAAATACTCTTTCTTTCCAATTCAGGAATACCAGATACTCTGGCTACTTCATCTAACTCGTCTACCACTACAGGGTCTACAATGTACGAAGGTTTTGAGATCGTAGAAGCTATCTCATGAGCTATCCTCCCACCTAAGTTTGAAGCGTGTTCTCCCAATACTCCAACCTTTAAATCTGCCAGCATATCTTCATTTACTTCATAAGTTCCACCAGCAATTGGCTTTAACAATCCGCCTCTACCTACAATAGCTGCTAATTCTTCGATTTTTATCCCTGATTCAGATACCGCATCTAAGATAACTTCCCTTCTAAACTCCAATTGATCTGAAATATTTTCAAATGGTGCTAACTCCTCATTAGTATGTCTCAGAGTTTTTTCAAAGATCTCCTTTTCATTTTCATAGATCGCTATCTTTGTAGATGTAGACCCTGGATTAATTGCTAATATTTTGTAACTCATTTCTTTATCCCCCCTATGGACCATATATAAATTTATAATTTTCCTGCTGTCATTGCTCCTAATATTATAGAATTTAACTTAGTTTCTTCACTGTCTGCTCTAGAAGTAAGAATAATTGGAGCTGTAGCTCCTACTATCAATCCTGCTCCCTTAGATCTTGCAAAGTAAGATATAGATTTATATAGGATATTCCCGCCTTCGATATCCGGAGCCAATAAAATATCTGCCATCCCAGCTACTTCATGATCGATCCCCTTATGTTTAGCAGCCTCTATTGACACAGCATTATCCAGTGCAAAAGGTCCTCCTACTATACAATTTTCTATCTCTCCCCTTTTGCTCATCTCTTCCAGTTCATGTGCAGCCACTGTATCCGGCATTTTTTGATTCATTTTTTCCTTAGCACAAATACAAGCCACCTTTGGAACCTCTATCTCCAAAGCACGAGCTACCTTTACAGAATTATCTATTATTTTTTTCTTAGCTTCCACATCTGGAGCTATATTCATAGCTGCATCTGTAATAAAAAATAATCTGTCATAGTTTTCAATTTCAAATACAGCAACATGAGACAGTATCCCATCTCCTCTAAGACCAACTTCTCTGTCTAATGCAGCTTTCAAAACCACACTTGTATCAACTAGCCCCTTCATCAACATATCTGCTCTTCCACTAGATACCTCTATTACAGCTTGTCTGGCAGCTTCTACATCATCTGTTTTGTGGATAACTCTGTAGTTAGACAGGTCTATGTTCAGTTCCTCGGCCACTTTTTCTATCTTGACAGAGTCTCCTACTAATATTCCATCTACAACACCTTTTTTTCTAGCTTCCTCAACTGATAATAAAACCTCCCTATCTTGAGCTACAGCTACAGAAATAACTTTTTTTTCCCCTTGCTGTTGTGCTTTAGATAGTATTTCTTCAAAATTTTTCATCTTGCCCCCCTCGGTTATATTTCATACAAACTAAAAACTTATAATTACTCCAATAAAGTAATTATAAGATTTTAGTTTGTAATCAAAATTTTTAGTTAATCAATTACCAGCTCTAATTTTCCCTTGGTCAGATGATACCTTTTATCTGTTATATTTGCTAATTCCGTACTATGAGTTACCACTATTATAGTTTGATTTTTCTCTCTGCAGATTTTTCTCAAGAGGTCATGAATTACCTCACTAGTTTCTTCATCTAGATTTCCTGTCGGCTCATCAGCTAATATTATCTTAGGTTCATTTATCATTGCCCTTGCTATAGCCACTCTCTGTTTTTCTCCTCCAGAAAGCTCAGTAGGTTTATGATCCAACCTATCACCTAACTGCATCTCTGTAAGTAATTCTACAGCTTTTTTCCTTACTTCTTCCCGATTTTTTTTCTTCCCGATAAGTCCTGGCAGCATAACATTTTCAAGAGCTGAAAATTCCGGTAAAAGATAATGAAATTGAAATATAAATCCCAGCATCTCATTTCTTAAAAGATCTATTTTTGAACTATGTGCCACACTTACATTTTTACCTGCATAATAAACATCTCCGGAATCCGGTCTATCCAGCATCCCGATCATATTTAAAAATGTAGTTTTACCTGAACCGGATTTTCCAAGTACCGAAACAAATTCTCCCCTATTTATCTCAAAATCCAAATCATTTAATATCTGTATATCTCTTTTTTTATCCTTATAACGTTTGTTCAATTTCTCTATCTTTAATATTATATCAGACATCTTTTCAACTCCTATTTTTAAAACCTTTTTTTGCCCGCGAATTTATTTTTAATATAGACTAAGTTCTAAATATTAGTCATACTTCAATGCCTCGACTACCTCTAACTTTGCCGCTTTATAAGCCGGGAAAATACTTGATAAAAATATAATAACTATATTTGCCGCAACTATTACCAGCACTTCCTTAGAAGTTATCTCTACAGGTATCTTATTTAAGTAATAAATATTGGTTATTTGATTTATCGTGTTGTCCTTTACATACCAGAGGATACCGCCTGATATACCGAGTCCAATCATGATTCCGAGGGATCCCAGAAACAGCCCTTCCAACATAAATATTCTCATTATATTTTTGCTGCTAAATCCCATAGATCTCATTATTCCAATATCTCTTGTTTTTTCCTTAACCAGCATATTTAATATTACCCATACTACAAACCCTGCAATGATTACAATCAATGAAAATACTAAGATCATCACTGTTTTTTCAAGGGACAGGGCAGCTAGTAAATTCCTGTTTAAATCTCCCCAGGTCCTTGTACTCATATTGGTTTTCGTCTGAATTTGTCCCGACACTTTGTTTGCACTATATACATCATCTAAAAAAACCTCTAAACTAGTGACCGTATCACCAGTATAGGATAAAATTTGTACTGCCCGAAGCGGAACTATTATCATAGTAGTATCATATTCATAGTACCCCGATTGGAAGACTCCCACTATAGTCAGATGCATCTCCCTATTATCAGCAGATACTACAGTGATTCTATCTCCTAATTTCGCTCCCAGCTGATCAAATAGTTCCTTCCCTATGAGAAATTCTGTAGGTTTCTTTATCTCCATTGTTCCTGCAACTATTTTTTTATCTAAACTCATGGCTGTCTTGGCATCGTCAAAATCCAACCCATTTATCTTTACCCCTGAAACGTATGAGCCAAAAATACCATTATATTTCAATATTCCCTGGGTGGATATCTGTGGGACTACCCCCTTTACACCTTTTATCGATTCTATCTGTGTCTGGAGTTCCCTATAATCATCTATAGCTTCCCCCTCCTTTGTAGCCACTACATGGGAGCTTATTGATAATATACTGTCTACCATATTTTTATCCAACCCATTGGCTATTCCTATGGAAACTGTAAGTACCGTTACACCAATAGCCACGCCTAATATAGCTATTATACTCTGTCTTTTTCTCTCTAAAATATGCTTTTTAGCTATAAAAAATTCTATCATATTAATGTTAATCACCCTCCGTCTGTTACCAAAATTATACAACATAAAAACTGTTTGTACAATAAAAAAAAGACAGGTCCAAGACCTGTCTAATTAATTACTTTCTGATTCCTAACTTAGAGATTAACGCTCTGTAACCATCTAAATCTTTCTTGATCATGTAGTCTAATAATCTTCTTCTCTTACCAACCATTTTCATTAATCCTAATCTAGAATGGTGATCCTTCTTGTTAGTTCTTAAGTGATCAGTTAAGTGATTGATTCTTTCAGTTAATATAGCTATTTGTACCTCAGTAGATCCTGTGTCTGTTGCTGTTTTTCCGAAATCTTTAATGATTTCTGCTTTAGTTCTCATTGCCATTGTTTGTTCCTCCTAAAAATTAAATTATCCAGACCAAGCCAAGGGCGACACCCCAAAACCTAGATATGAATTTAAGGTATTGTAACAAAATAATAACATTTTGTAAAGTAGAAGTTTTCAACCTTCATCTAATCCAATATTTTTTTTAGATACTTTCCAGTATATGAAGTTTTGGATTTAATGATCTCCTCAGGAGTACCCTTGGCTATGATCTCACCGCCACCGTCCCCTCCCTCAGGACCAATATCTATAACATAATCAGCGGTTTTTACCACATCTAAATTATGTTCAATTATAATAACAGTATTCCCCTTATCTACCAGCCTGTTCAAGACTTCTAGTAACTTTCTTATATCCTCAAAATGAAGTCCTGTAGTAGGTTCGTCTAATATATAGATTGTATGACCCCTGCTCATCTTAGACAGCTCTGTTGCCAGTTTTATTCTCTGAGCTTCCCCTCCAGACAGGGTAGTGGCAGGCTGACCTAATTTTATATAATCCAACCCTACATCTATCAATACCTTTAATCTTCTCTCTAGAGACGGGATCTTGTTAAATAGTCCGTAGGCATCCCCTACACTGAGATCCAAAATTTCAGATATATTTTTTCCTTTATACTCTATTTCCAGAGTTTCACGATTATATCTTTTCCCCTTACACACCTCACATTCCACATATACATCAGGCAGAAAGTTCATCTCAATCTTAATGATTCCCGCTCCCTGACAGGCTTCACACCGGCCTCCTTTAACGTTGAATGAAAATCTTCCTTTTTGATATCCACGGAGTTTAGCTTCACGGGTTTCAGCAAATATTCCACGAATATCATCAAATATCTTGGTATAGGTAGCTGTATTGGATCTGGGAGTCCGGCCGATGGGACTTTGATTTATGTCTATGACCTTGTTCAGATGGTCTAACCCCTTTATTTTTTTGTAGTTTAACGGATATAACTTCCCCTTATTCAAACTGTTAAACAGCACAGGATATAGGGTTTGATTAATTAGAGTAGACTTACCACTGCCACTGACTCCTGTGACAGCTGTCATTATCCCAAGGGGTATCTTTACATCCACATCTTTTAGATTATTCCCGCAAGCTCCCAATAATTCCAAATACTCTTTAGATTTCCGTCTTTTCGCGGGAACTTCTATCCCTATCTCGCCCTTTAAATATTTCCCGGTGAGAGATTTTTTAGATTTCATAATCTGTTTAGGAGTTCCTTTGGCTACTATTTTTCCACCAAATCTTCCAGCCCCAGGTCCTAAATCAAAGATATAATCCGACTGCATCATGGTGTCTTCATCATGCTCTACAACTATCAAGGTATTCCCTAACTCCTTAAGTCTGTTAAGGGTTTTTAACAATTTATCATTGTCCCTCTGATGCAGACCTATACTAGGTTCATCCAATACATAGAGTACCCCTGTCAGTCCGCTTCCAATCTGGGTAGCCAGTCTGATCCGCTGGGATTCTCCTCCAGAGAGGGTTCTTGTCTCCCGGGCAAGACTCAGATAATCTAAACCTACATTTATCATAAAGTTAAGACGCTCCCTTATCTCCTTCAATATATCCTTGGCAATAGTTTCTTCCTTAGGATTCAAAATAAGCTCATTAAAAAATACTAAACAATCTTTTATACTTAAAAAACTCACATCCATAATATTCATCTTATTGATTGTAATAGACAGTACTTCATCTCTAAGTCTTTTCCCATGACACCTATTGCAGATTCTACGCATCATATATTTGTTCTCTATCTCATCTTTCATAGATTCAGAATTGGTTTCATAGTATCTTCTCTCTAGATTTTTGACTATTCCTTCAAAACTCTTCATCCCGTTATAGCTGAATTCCCGTCCAATGTAATCAACTTTGAATTTTTTCCCGGAACTTCCATAAAATATAATATTTTTTTCTTTTTTAGTCAGCTTTTTTAAAGGTTTATCCAAATTTATCTTAAAGGCTTTTGCCATAGCAGAAAATATTGTCCATACATACCCCTTGGCACTGGAAGCCCCGGGTATATACAACCCTCCATCATTAATGGATTTATTTTCATCTATTACCAGTTTATTTTCATCTATCTCCAGTTTTTTCCCTAATCCATTACACTCTGGACATGCCCCATAGGGTGCATTAAAAGAAAATAATCTAGGGTTGATATCAGGTATCTCAATATCCTCATGATTGGGACAAGTAAAATTTTCACTATAAGAGTGGTTTATGCCGTTTATATTGGCTATGACTCTCCCTTCAGATAACCCGATAGAACTCTCTATTCCATCTGTCAGCCGGGTTAAAAACTCAGTTTCTTTTTTTATTATTAACCTATCTATTACAACCTCTATATTGTGTTTTTTATTTTTGTCTAAGTCTATCTCATCTTCTAAATATAGGATCTCTCCATCTACTCTAGCCCTCACAAATCCTTTTTTTATTAAATTGATAAATAAATTTTTATGGGTACCTTTCTTATCTTTTATGACTGGTGACAGGAGGAGGAGTTTGTCTCCTAACTCCCCCTTCTCAACAATAGTATCAACAATCTCATCTACACTTTGTTTTTTTACAGGGGAATTACATATGGGACAGTATGCCGTTCCAATATGGGCATAGAGTAATCTCATATAATCGTATACCTCAGTCATAGTTCCCACTATCGATCTGGGATTTTTATTGGTTGTTTTCTGTTCGATTGAAATTGCCGGTGACAATCCCTCTATACTATCTAGATCCGGTTTCGTCATCTGTCCGATAAATTGCCTGGCATAAGCTGATAAACTCTCTACATATCTCCTCTGCCCCTCAGAATATATTGTATCAAAGGCAAGGGAGGATTTTCCGCTGCCACTTACTCCTGTAATAACTACAAATTTATATTTGGGTATCTCTAAATTTATATTTTTAAGGTTATGTTCACGTGCTCCTTTAATAATAATTTTATTATTCACAATTTCCTCCTTTTTTATATTCTTTATGTCTATAACTATATTACACCATTCATATTTAATCTTACAAATAAAAAGGACCAAAAAGAATAACCTTTAGATCCCCTTAATTTTTATTCTTTTGTTTCATTATATATAATTTCATCTATCTTTGATTTAATTATGGTATAAGACATTGATTCTTTCAGAGAGATAAACTCTATTTGTATTGCACAATCCCCTCCATTAGAGTATTTCTTTTCTACCTTTTCAAACATCTTTTTCAATCTGTTTTCAATGGACTCCCTGACCTCCTCTCCCCCTATTTTTTTCATATATATGATAAAATAAATTTTATTTAGAATGCCTATAACATCATCTGATTTTGTATATTTTTTCAAAACATCAGATATACCCTTTAATATTGAATCTGAAAAAAAATCTTTTTTATTTATTATTAACCTCAAGGGGTACACCAAAAATAAAGCCGCATCATCCATCTCATTGACTAAAGTTAACTCCTTCAAGAAATTAATGAAGTACTCCTCCGAATATACCCCTGTCAAAGTGTCGTATTTATTGATATTTTCAAAATTTAAATTAAATACAGTACAGGTTGAAAGGGATAACGAGGTCAATATCTCAGCCTTTTTTTTCAAACTTTTAGTATTTAAATATTCTATTTTTTTCTCCTTTATAAGGTGTGCTATATATGTTTTAGTCTGAATATTTATAAGGGACACTATTATATCTAATTGTTTTAAGTTCACAGATTCTTTCAAGATAATTATCTTGATATAGTGGGATAAAATTTCATCATATTCCTTTATAATTTTAATAGTTGAATCTTTAAATCTATTGATATTTTCTTCAACTTCCCCCTTTAAAATATACAGTGAGGTCATATTTTTTACAAAATTAATAGTTGTAATAAAAAAATTATTTAATATCTCCGGCAGACTACCATCTATATCCACAGCTATCTTGAATTCCCTGTTTAAAATATTTAATTGTTCCCTCAAAATTTTATCTAAAAGTACTTCTTTAGAGCTGTAGTAAGTATAGAAATTCCCCGTAGATATACCTATATCAGCTGTTATATCAGAGATCTTAGTTTTAAAATAACCATTTTTATAAAATAATTTTTTTCCGCTAATCATAATTTGATTTTCCATCCTACTGCCCACCTCCTACATACAAAATATACCAAAATTTAATCACATTCCTTCTTCAACTATTTTTTTAAAATAAATTCTTAATTTTTATAAAAAAAAGAGTAGAATATAATAGTGAATTAAAATAGAAAAGAACGGACATTTTAAAATTATAGATATATAGACACCAAGTTGAAGAAACAAAGACATTTGTCCTATATATCGCAGATTAATCGTTATAGAATGATTAAAAGAATAAAAACACAGGGAGGTAGTTATGAAAAATATAGATAGAGCTATAATCATCGTACTTGATAGTGCTGGTGTAGGAGAATTACCCGATGCTAAAGATTATGGAGACGCAGGGGCAAACACCTTTGGTCACATTGCAAGTTCTACAGGTGGAATCAGTCTACCCAATATGGAACGATTAGGTCTAGGAAACTTAACAGATATAGAGGGCGTAGCCAAAACTACAGATTGCTGCAGTGGAAAATCATTTGGAGCCTATGGAAAAGCTAAAGAAGCTTCTAAAGGAAAGGATACCACAACAGGTCATTGGGAGATTGCTGGAATAATCAACGAGACACCTTTCCCAACATATCCAAATGGATTCTCAAAAGAAGTCCTGGATGAATTAGAGAAAAGAACAGGAAGAAAAGTTCTTTGCAACAAGCCATATTCAGGGACTAAAGTCTTAGATGATTATGGAGTTGAACAAAAGGAAACAGGAGCTTGGATAGTTTATACTTCTGCTGACCCCGTACTGCAGATAGCAGCCCACGAAGAGGACATTCCTCTGGCAGAACTATATAAAGCCTGTGAAATAGCACTAGAAATATGCAATGAGATGGCTCCTGTAGCCAGAGTAATTGCAAGACCCTATCTTGGAGATGGTGTAGGAAACTATGCAAGAACTCCTAACAGGCATGACTATTCAGTAGTTCCGCCAAAGGCCACACTTTTAGATAAGATTAAAGATAAAGGTTTAGATGTAGTCGCTGTTGGAAAAACAAATGATATCTTTGCAGGTGCAGGAGTGACTGATACTCGTGGAACAAATCTTGATAACATGGACGGTATCCACAAAACTATAAAAGCCATCAAAGAGGATACTAAGGGACTTATTTTTACAAACTTAGTTGATTTTGACATGAATTTTGGACACAGAAGAAACCCGGAAGGATACAAGGAAGCACTGGAAGAATTTGACAATAAACTACCTGAGATTGTAGATGCTATGAAAGATGGAGATCTTCTCATATTAACTGCCGATCACGGATGCGACCCTACCTATGAAGGAACAGATCATACCAGGGAATATATTCCTGTCCTTACATATGGACATGGATTGAAAAAAGGAGTAAACTTAGGAGACAGAGAATCATTTGCTGATATAGCTTCTACTGTTGAGGAGCTTATCTTAGATTCAAATGAACTGCCTGGTACTAGTTTTGCTAAAGATCTATTTAAATGTTGTGACAACGGTAATCATCACGGTCACCACAATCACGGAAAAAATCATAAATGCAGTTGTAAATAAAAGGGGGAAATAGAAGATGAGTATACATATTAACGCAAAAAAAGGTGATATCGCAGAAACAGTATTACTACCAGGAGATCCACTTAGAGCAAAATGGATCGCTGATACATTTTTAGAAGATGTAGTGTGCTATAATGAAGTTAGAGGAATGTATGGATATACTGGTACTTATAAAGGTAAAAGAGTATCTGTTCAAGGAACTGGTATGGGTGTTCCATCTATCTCTATCTATGTAAATGAATTGATCCAAGACTTTGGAGTGAAAAACCTAATCAGAGTAGGATCTGCCGGATCTTATAGAGAAGATATCAAAGTCAGAGATATTGTTTTAGCTATGTCAGCTTCTACAAACTCAGGATTAAACAGAATCAGATTTAACGGTGCAGACTATGCCCCTACAGCTGATTTTGATCTGATGATGAAGGCTATTAAATCCGCTGAAGAAAAAGACATCAAAGTAAAAGCTGGAAATGTATTTACTTCAGATGAATTTTACGGAGATAACTTCGATGACTATAAAAAATGGGCATCATACGGTGTACTTTGTGTTGAGATGGAGACTGCCGGTCTATATACTGTAGCAGCTAAACATGGAGTAAAAGCTCTTACTCTGCTTACTATCTCTGACCACTTAGTGACTGGAGAGGAAACTACTTCTGCTGAAAGACAGACTACTTTTGGTGGAATGATCGAAGTAGCATTAGGAACTTTATAAAAACAGGTGACGCCAGGTCATAATAAACAAAATTATATGTTATAATACAAAGGGCATACCATTTGGTATGCCTTTTGATACCCTTAGGCAATGTGACGTTGCATCTAATTAGGGATAATTTAAATTTTTGTAAATAAAAAAAGAGGTGAGAGTATGTTAAATGAAAAAGAGATATTGGAATTAATCGACGAGGCTATCGCAGCTCGTAAAGGTGCATATGCAAAATTTTCAAATTTTAAGGTAGGAGCTGCTCTGATCGACGATAGAGGTAACCACTATTCAGGGTGTAATGTAGAAAACTCATCTTATGGATTATCCATGTGCGGGGAAAGAAATGCTATCTTCCATGCTGTTTCCAAAGGGATGAAGAAGATTAAAGTTATAGCCGTTGTAGGAGAGACAGAGGGTCCTATCTCACCATGTGGTGCTTGCAGACAAGTTATAAATGAATTTTCTACTGAAGATACTATTGTCATAATGGCAAATATGAAAAAAGAATATAAGGTGGTAAAGTTTACCGATCTATTCCCCTATGGATTTAGATTATAAGGTGATTTCATCATAAAAGTCATTATAAATCTCTACTTTTAGTGGAGATTTTTTTGTACTTAAATTTTTTTAGCACTATAGAGTGCATATTTCTTATCTTTAAGCTCACCATTAATCTTTTAAATATTGATATTATTGACAGTAGTTTAAAATGACTATATAATGAATGATTGAAATTAATATTTATGTCTTGCTTAAAAGCATTGTATACATAAACTGGGGGAATAAAATGAAAATAGTTATTGCTGGTGGGGGAGACGTTGGAGTAAAGATTGCCGAGAAACTCATCTATGAAAACCATGACGTTACAATTTTAGAAAAAGATCCACAACTAATCAGAACATTACAAAGTAAATTGGATGCCATGATCATACAGGGAGATGCAACTAACATCAATACTCTTATTGAGTCAAATATCTTAAATGCCGACTCTTTTATTGCAGTTACAAATAGTGATGGGGATAACCTTATAGCTTGTAGTATTGTAAAAAAATGCTGTAAAAATAATATCTCTATAACTTGTAAAATCGACAGTTATTACCAGTATTTTAACGAGGAATATCTTTCTCCTGATGATTTTGGGATAGAAACTATTATAAAACCACTAGAAATTACTGTTGCGAAAATTATGGAACTTATGAATAATCCAAATATATTTGAAATTATGAACTACGCAGATAATATGGCTCAATTGGTAGGAGTTAAGGTTAAAAGGGACTTTAGGCACAAGGGGATACCTATCTCTGAAATTTCTTCAAGAGATAATATTTTTTCTAAAGTTAGGTTGGTAGCCATACAAAGAGAGGGTAAGCTTATCGTCCCAAAGGGGCAGGATGTAATCTATCCTAAAGATAAATTATATTTAGTAGGTAAGACAGATATTGTAAAAAAAATAGTTAAAGAACATTTTTCCAGTCCTATGAATTTAAAAAATATAATTATCGTTGGTGGAACTAAACATGCCATCGAACTTTCTAAGGCTCTCAACAAATCAAAGAAGAATATCACAATCATTGAAGAGGATAAGTTCAGATGTAAAAAATTAAGTTTCTTACTAGATAATGTTCTTATTATGAATGGGTCGGCTACTGATTCCCACTTGATGGATGAAGTCTCTATTGAAGATTCTTGTGTAATCAGTATGAGTAATAACGATGAATATAATATCTTATCGGCGTTTACAGCAAAAAAATATGGTGCTTCTAAAACCATGTGTATGGTAAAAAACAGCTCCATCGTAAACTTGATCAACAACCTTGATCCCATCGATACTGTATTTTCTCCCCATGCACTTACAATTGGAGATATATTAAAACATACCAGAAAAACTGATCTTTTCTCAGTCTCTCCATTTACAGAGATTGATGCAGAGACAATAGGTATAAATGTTACTCAAAATTCACCTATCTTAGATACTCCTATAAAGGATATTATTTTCCCGAAAAAATCCATAATAGGTGTGATAATTAGAGAAAATAACGTTATCATCCCTACTGGAAATGACATAATAAAAATGGGAGATAAAGTTATTGTATTCTTGCTTCCTGAATCAATCTATGAGGTAGAAAAGATGTTTACTGCCCCAAAATTTGGAGGTAGAAGATGAACTGGAGCTTAATAATAAAAGTACAGGGATATCTTTTACTTATCTTAGGCATTATGATGACCTTTCCCCTTATGATCTCATTTCATTATGGAGGAGGAGATTTCAGTGCTATAGCTCTTTCTATTGGAATAACTTTAATTACCGGATTAGCCTTTATATTTATATTTAAATCAAATAAAAAATTTAAAGCTAAAGAAGGGTTTGCAAGTGTTTCATTGGGCTGGATTTTGGCCGCCCTCTTTGGAGGCCTGCCATATTTTTTCCATGGTTCCTTTGGGCCGTATATAAACTGTGTTTTTGAAGCAATGTCAGGATTTACTACCACAGGGTCTACTATCTTATCCGATATTGAATCTATTCCTAGAGGATTGTTGTTTTGGAGATCATTGACTCATTGGCTGGGTGGAATGGGAATAGTTTTATTCACCATTGCTATCTTACCTATGTTTGGGATCGCTCCAGGTCAGTTATATAATGCAGAGGTTCCAGGTCCTACAAAAGATAGACTAAGTCCTAAGATAAAGGATACTGCTAAGATTTTGTGGCTTATCTATATCGGACTTACTATTATTGAAACTATATTTTTGATGTTTGGCGGTATGGATCTTTACACAGCTGTTAACCATTCATTTGCTACTGTAGCTACAGGTGGTTTTTCTACATTAAATAGCTCTGTGTCAGGTTTCAATAGCGTTTATATAGAGATAGTTATAACTATCTTTATGTTTTTAGCCGGGGTTAACTTTGCACTTCATTTTTACCTTATCAAAGGAAGATTTAGAGATTTTCTTAAAGATAGTGAACTAAGATTTTATACAGCTGTAATTACTATTACAACTATCTTGATCTCGTTGAATATATATTTTTCTTCAGGGATAGAAAAATATACTGTAAATTATGGTCGAGCACTCCTCGATTCTGCATTTCAAGTGGTATCTATTACTACTACGACAGGATTTATGACTGCCGACTTTAATCTATGGCCTTCATTTTCTGCTCTTCTCTTAGTGGCACTTATGTTTTTTGGTGGTTGTGCTGGATCTACAGGTGGCGGAATGAAACAAATTAGAATATTGATACTATTTAAACACCTATACAATGAAATTAAAAAATTAGCACATCCTAGAGCATTTTTCTCACTGAGAGTAGGAGAGGAACATGTAGAAAATTACGTAGTTAGAAATGTCTTGGGATTTTCAATATTATTCGTATTTATCTTTGCTGGATCTACACTTTTCCTGGCAGGAATGGGATATGATATTATCACAAGTTTTACTGCTGCTATCTCTTGCCTTGGAAACATTGGACCAGGGTTAGCTCGAGTAGGAGCCATTGAAAACTTTGGATTTTTTGATCCATACAGCAAGGGAATCCTTATCTTTTGTATGCTTTTAGGCAGACTGGAGATATATTCAGTTTTAATATTAATTTATTCTGTAATATTTAGAAAGAGATAGACCATTCCTTATGAATGTTCTTATGTGACTACGAATAAAAAAATAAATAAGAATATAAAAATGCTGGTGGGAATCATCAGCATTTTTATATTCTTAAAATTTCATGGCTAAACTATTGATAAAATGATATAATTATAGGTAAATAAAAAAATGTAAGACAAGGAGATTTATTTTGAAAAAAAATATGAAAATAAAAAGAGATACAATATTAAAAGTCAAAGAAAAAATGGAATTAATGGAATTTTTAGCTTTCCACCTGCAAGGAAAGAGTAAAAATAATTTAAAATCATTACTTAGCCATGGTCAAATAACTGTAGATAGCCAAATGGTCAGCCAGTACAACCATGTCTTAACTATCGGTCAAGAGGTAAAAATCAACTGGAATAAGGATAGAGATGTAAAGAAGATGCAGGGAGTTCAAATCTTATTTGAAGATGATAATATCATAGTTGCAAATAAAGATGCAGGGATCCTTTCAGTATCTACTGGTGGCAGAGATGAAAATACTGCCTATAATAAGTTGAAGGATCATGTTAAATCAAGCAATCCTAAGAACAAAATCTTTATCGTTCATAGACTGGATAGAAATACCTCTGGAATAATGATGTTCGCTAAAACTGCTGAAGCTCAACAACTATTACAAAGTGACTGGAAGAAATATATTGTCAGCAGAAAATACTCTGTATTAGTAGAGGGAAAAGTTAAAGATGATAAGGGAACTATCACATCTTGGTTAAAGGAGAACACTGCATTTGTAGTTTACTCAAGTAAAACAGATAACGGCGGTAAAAAAGCTATTACAAACTATGAAGTTATCAAGAAAACTAATAACTTCACACTACTAGAGGCATCCCTAGAAACTGGTAGAAAAAATCAGATCAGAGTCCACATGCAGGACCTGAAGCATCCAATTGTAGGAGATAAAAAGTATGGTGCTGACGGAAACCCAATCAAAAGAATGGGATTACATGCTAGAGTTTTGGAGTTTATTCATCCAATAACAGGAAAAGAATATAAGTTTGAAACTAAGATCCCTGCTAGTTTTGAAAAAGTATTTAAAAGAATGAGAAAGAGATAACCCCACTCTTTTCTGCATCCTATCCTAAATTACAGGAGGTTAAAATGTTTGAATATTTAGATGGTAAGATCACCATAAAAAAAATGGGTTATGTTGCCATAGATGTAAATGGTTTAGGTTACAAGGTATTTGTATCCCTTCAAACTTTAGATAAAATTAAACTAGATGAAACTACAAGACTGTATATCTACAATCATGTAAAAGAAGATATGTTTAAGTTAATTGGATTTGCTGAGGAGAGAGAAAGAGATTTCTTTGAGATCCTTATCAATGTAAATGGAATAGGGATGTCACTTGGTTTGGCTATCCTCTCTACATTCACTATTAACGATCTAAAACAGATAATTGCCAATGAGGACACAAAATTACTTACTAAGGTTCCTAAATTAGGAGCTAAAAAATCTCAAAAACTAATAGTTGATGTGAAAGATAAGATGAAAAACCTTCAACTTGTAGACAATATTGATTCTGGTACTGGTAGTATCAAGGCTCAGTTAGAAGAAGATATCTACCTGGCTTTAGGTGCTCTTGGATATTCTAAAAAAGATATCGATAAATTTGTCACTTCTAAGGATATAGAATCATATGACTCTATAGAAATGGCTATAAAAGATATCTTAAGAAAGATAAGTAAATAATTTTATATTAATAAATTTTGTGAGGAAATTATGTATTATAATGAATATTTTAAAAAAACTAAATTAAATGGAGATGACATGAACGGAATAATTTGTATTGACGGTGTTGTAGGAGCTGGAAAGAGTACTTTAGGGGATATTTTAGCTAAAGAATTAGGGATTTCATTGTTTGAAGAACCTGTTTTAAATAATCCTATTTTGGATAAATTCTACTATGATAAAAAAAGATATAGCTTTCCCCTTCAAATATTTTTCTTGAACAAGAGATTTAAGATGATAAAGGAAGCTAATCTATTAGATGGTTGTGTTATGGACAGGAGTATCTATGGTGATGTTATCTTTGCTAGGATGCTTATGGAAGATGGAGATATGACACCTGAAGAGTTTGAACTCTATGAAGAGTTACTTTATAATATGCTGGAACATCTGTCTCCTCCTAAACTAATGATCTATTTAGAGTCATCTGTAGAAGGTGCTATTGAGAAGATCTCTAGAAGAGGTAGAGATTACGAAAAGGTTGTTCCTAGGACTTATTGGGAAAGTTTGAATCAAAACTATGAAAGTTATTTCAACTCTTATAATCTTTCAAATATCTTGAGAATCAATGTGGATAATGTAGATATAAAAGAAAATCCCCAGGATAGAAAATGGTTTATAGATACAGTTAAAGCAAGATTAGATGAGATCAACTCAAAATAAATAGTAATTTTAAAATAGGTATTTTCTAATTATAGAAAATACCTATTTTTATTTAATCTGCCAGCAACGGCTTTATACTATTTAAAATTACACTCCTGATATTTTCACTTTTTTTACTCAACTCTTCGATCATTTCCTTTACTTCTAACCTCTTGGAATCTTTACTTGTCTCATATTCACATTCAGATTTTAATATGGGTAACTTTATCCTACGGGCATACCTGATTATGGTACTTTCCTCTATATATGCCATAGGTCTTATAACCTCTACCCCATGTTCCTTTGACATATACCTGGGTTTCATTACTCCCAAATTCCCCTGATAAAAAGTATTTAGTAAAAATGTTTCAATAATATCGTCTTTATGGTGTCCCAAAGCTAATTTATTAATATTTTTTTCCTTCATCATTCTGTAGAGGATTCCCCTCCTCATACGTCCACACATAAAACAAGGATTTTTCATCTTATCCTCTCCAAACAAGATATCCTCTAGATTAGTTTCTTCTACGATTAGTTCTAACCCTAAAGATCTGCAATAATCTTCAATTTCATTTGTTGCAATACTTTTTTGCTTGGGGTGGATATGAATAGGGATTATCTCAAAGTTCACCCTGGTTATCATCTTTACACGAACCAATACATTTAGAAGGGTAAGACTGTCCTTTCCTCCCGATACTCCTACAGCTATCCTGTCTCCCTCTTCAACCATATTATAATCACACATAGCCTTTCCTGCCAGACTCCAGATACTCTTATTAAAACCCTTAGACTCAATATAAGATGTGATCTCCCTACCGTCTAACTTTGAAAACCTTAATTTTAAACCTGTAAGCTTTTCTATGGATTCAGCTGTTTTTACCCTTCTTTTTTCATTTAAAGGAAACTTTATCTCATATTTTTCCCCGATATTTTTTATAATCAGTTCATTTTCTATAATTTGAAATCTAAAATTTTCATACTTTAAATTATCTAATTCTTCAATTCTTTCTATTTTCATCCTGACTCCTCATCTGCTTTTTAGGTAATATCCTTTCAATTTTTACTTATCCTTCTTATTTCCCCTTGTATAACCAAACACATAATCCAAGTTTATATTTTTCATAGAATTAAATATACTCTGCTTTATATTAGGGTTTGTAGCTTCTAAAGTTTCCAACAATTTTTTTAATTCTGCTCTTTTAGAATCAGTTTTTTCCCCTTCTACAGGACATCCACAGCTCATTGGTTTTATCCCATTCCATTTAGTAAAGTTTATTATATTAGCTTCCTTTACATAGACCAAAGGTCTGATTATAGATAGTTTCCCACTAGTAGAGTTTACCTTGGGGATCATAGTTTTTATAGTTCCGGCATAGAACATATTTATCAAACTAGTTTCGATTACATCATCAAAATGATGTCCCAGAGCTAGTTTATTACATCCTAACTCCTCCACTTTTTTATATAGTACTCCCCTTCTCATCTTTGCACATAGAAAACATGGACTTTCCGGGTTTTCTTCAAAAGCCACTTCCCAGACATTGGCATCAAAAATCTCACATGGAATCTCTAACTCCACCAAGTTTTTTTTGAACTGTTCTATATCCATAGATCCAAACCCTGGATTCATAGAGATAAATTTAAGCTCAAAATTTTTAGTTCTATCCTTGGCTAATTCCTGAAGCAGCTTACAAAGTAAAAGACTGTCCTTTCCTCCTGATACTCCTACAGCTATCTTATCCCCATCTTCAATCAAATCAAAATCCTTTATGGCTTTTACAAATTTTCTCCATATTTCTTTTCTATAGGTTTTTCTCAAGCTGTCAGTAGCCATCTTTCCACGACTCTCAAATCCATTTAAATCTGTATTTTCCACATCTAATATCTCACAATTTTTATTCAAAATTCTTCCTCCATACGTAATTTAAAAACCTCGTCTTTTTACTGATTCTTTAAAGCCAGAAAAAACCAGGACAACAACAGCCGATTTTTTTATCTGATCTAAAAGAAAATTGAGGTTTAATTTATAATTATATTTACTTCTATTATATCATACCCTCTAAAAGTTGACTAGATTAGGAAAGATTTAATGAAAAAATTTAATTTTTTGAATATTTTTATTAAGTTTTTTTCCTAATTCATATATATATCATATATTGTTATTATTTTTAAAGAAAAATAGTTTCTATATATATAACTTTTTTCATTTTTTATACCATATAAGAAATACAATTTTAACGGATACATTACAAAGATTCTTAAAACTTAATTAAAATAACTAAATCATTTAAATAATATATTTTTATTATCATAATTCGTCATGATAGGATATTTATATAGCACAAATCACTTACAAAAGGAGATATAAATGGACAGTAGTAGTAAGAAAACAAGTTGGAAAATGTTAGCCTTAATGGGATTTACAGTTGTTTGGGGATTTGGAAATGTAGTAAATAACTACGCTAATCAAGGGTTAGCAGTTGTTGTTTCGTGGATATTGATATTATCATTATATTTTGTTCCCTATGCGTTGATGGTTGGAGAGATGGGTTCTGCTTTCAAGGATAAGAGCGGAGGAGTTTCAAGCTGGATAGGTTCTACATATGGACCAATGTTAGCTTACTTTGCAGGATGGACATACTGGGTAGTACATGTACCTTATTTAGCTCAAAAACCACAGAGTATATTAGTAGCTCTCAGCTGGGTATTTTTTCAGGATGGTGATTTAGTTAAAGGTGTAAATCCTATTCTATTACAATCTGTTGTTTTAGTTATTTTTATAATTTTTCTTTGGATTGCTTCCCGTGGTGTCACTTCTTTAAAAAGAATTGGAGCATTGGCAGGAACAGCTATGTTTATCATGGGAATCTTATATATTCTAATGATGCTGGCAGCACCCTCTCTTGTAGATCTTAAATCTGCAACAACAACATGGGATGCATCTACACTTATGCCTTCATTTGATTTTAAGTATTTTACTACTATCTCAATGTTAGTGTTTGCTGTAGGAGGATGTGAAAAATTATCTCCCTATGTAAAGGAAATTAAAAATCCTTCTAAAAACTTCCCTAAGGGAATGTTAACCTTAGCTATCATGGTAGGAATCTCTGCACTTTTAGGTTCAGTAGCTATGGGAATGATGTTTAATAGTAATCTGATCCCTACTGATTTAAAGATGAATGGACAGTATTATGCATTTAAACTATTAGGAGAGTATTATGGTGTCGGAAATTTCTTAATCATACTATTTGCAATAGCAAACACATTAGCTCAAATATCAGCTCTTATGTTCTCTATAGATG
Source organism: Fusobacteria bacterium ZRK30 (assembly GCA_024628785.1). NCBI lineage: Bacteria > Fusobacteriati > Fusobacteriota > Fusobacteria bacterium ZRK30. The sequence continues at coordinate 1,079,303 of CP102405.1, read as the reverse complement.
CTCCCCTTAAGATCCTTATAGGAGATGCAGACAGAAACTTTATTCCAAAATCATTTGCTAAATTAAATAAATACGGAGCTCCTATTAATGGATACAAATTAACAGGTGTTCTGGTAAGTATCTTAATAATAATTCCTGCTATTGGAATTGGAAATATGAATACATTATATAACTGGCTGCTAGATCTTAACTCTATAGTTATGCCTCTTAGATATTTATGGGTATTCTTAGCTTATATGGCACTTAGAGGATTTAAGAGAAATAAAGACCGATCTAAAAACAGTGATTATATATTTATTAAAAATGATAAAATTGCCTTCTTTGTAGGAGCTTGGTGTTTCGCTTTTACAGCCTTTGCCTGTTTAATGGGGGTCTTCCCAAAGGGTCTTATATTATTTTCATCTGAATGGTTTTTCCAGATCACTCTAAATATTTTAACACCTTTAGTTTTGGTAGGTTTAGGATTTATCCTTCCTAAGATTGCAAAGAAAGAAAATAAATTAAAAGAAGCTTTAAATACTGAAGTATAAGTAATTTAAAAAAACCCAAACTAGATTTAGATGATCTAGTTTGGGTTTTCTAATTTTAAAGATAAATATTAATTGAGCCATTTTTTTAATTTCTCTGAGTAGACTTCTACTACCATTTTTTCAGAGAATTCATCTATCATCTTCTGTCGCCCTAACCTCCCTGCCTTTGCCCTTCTCTCCTCAGGCAGATTTATAAACCACTCTATTTTTTGAGCCAGATCTTTAGACTCCCCAGGTGTGCAAAGGTATCCAGTTTTCCCATCATCCACCAATTCACGACATCCAGGGACATCTGATGCTATTATAGGTTTTCCCATAGATGCATTTTCCATTATCACTCTGGAAATCCCTTCCCTGTATGAAGGCAGCACAAAACAGGAGGACTTCTCAATTACTGCAGTCACATCATCAACTACTCCTAAGTAGTTAATTGTCCCTTCATTATGATATTTTTCTATATATTCCTTGGGAACAGCTGATGGATTCGGTGCTCCTACCCTTCCTAAAAATAGAAATTCTATCTCCTTGTCCCTATGTTTAGACTTTATAATCTCAGCTGCCTCACAATATTCCTTTACTCCCTTATCCCAGAGAGCTCTGGCTATCATTAAAAACTTTATTTTACGGACTGCTCCTGTTTCTTTCAGAGGTTTAAAATAATCGGTGTCGATCCCCTCTCCATTTAAGACAAATGTTTTATCCGAATCAACTAATTTTCTTTCTAAAAATACCTTCTTATCATTTTCATTTAAGAACCAGACTTCCTTGGCAAATCTAAGGGAAAACCTGTATAGTTTTTCAACTACCTTGGTTACTTTCCCTTCCTTTATAAATGCATATCCCAGACCTGTTGTCACAGCTATTGGTATGACTTTTGCAAGTTTAGCGGCAATAGTTCCATAGATTATTGGTTTTATAGTATAGTTAAAAACTATATCTAATTTTTCCCTCTTATATATTTTACGGAGGGCAAATATCAACTTTAAATCTTCTATTGGATTGGTACCCTTGGAATTTATCTCAACATCTACCACTTTAGCTCCTAAACTCTTTAACTTTTCGTCAAACTTATCTGTCGGAGCAATCACTACAACTTCATACCCCTCCAGTATCAACTTTTTTATCAAACCACCCCTAAAATTATACATATTCCAAGCTTCATTTACTACCATTCCTATCTTTTTTTTCCCACCTGTTCCCTTTTTTTTATTCATATTATTGCCCCTTTCCCAAAAATACTACACCAGCAGTTTTTAATAAGATCACTAGATCTATCCCTGCAGTCTGATGTTTTACATAATAAAGATCGTACATCAATTTTTTTTTCATATCATCTTCTGAAGCCCCATATGGATAGTTTACTTGAGCCCAGCCAGTCAGCCCCGGTCTGACTGTGTGTCGAAGCGGGAAAAAAGAAATATTTTTTTCATATTCATTGGCTAACTTGACCCACTCAGCCCGTGGGCCAACAAAACTCATCTCTCCCTTTATAACATTCCAAAGTTGAGGCAGTTCATCTATCCTGGTTTTTCTCATTATTTTTCCAAAGTTAGTTATTCTCGAATCCGTCTTTCCTGCATATTTTGAGTGGGCATTTTCATCATGAAGTTTCATTGAACGGAATTTAATCATCTTAAAAACCTTGTTTCCCTCTCCTACCCTATCCTGCTTAAATAATACAGGCCCTTTGGATTCCAGCTTTACAATCAGTGCGGCTACTGCTACAATTGGAGCTACTACTATAGCCACCGATATAGCTAAAATTATATCTACGGTTCTCTTCAGTTGTTTTTGAAATTGGTTGTGGTATACACCAAACCCATGATCAAACAAGAGTTTCTTTTCATCTAACTCCTCCAAATGAAGCTGCCCTCTTATATACTCAAAAAACTCATAATAATTATAAATTTTAATCCCCGTAACCTTTACATTCAATATATTTGTTACCACTTGATTTTTTAAATCTTTATCCAATACCAAGATCTCATGGATTTTTTTATCCTTTATAAATCCCATGAAATTTTTCTCATCAAATAGGGATAGGTCATCTTTAAAAAAATGATGAACCCCTTTATAATCATCGCTCTCTTCGATAAGTTTTAATGCTTCGGGCTTTTTTTCTGTTTCCCCAATTATAAGGATAGATTTTTCCTGTTTTAGATGCTTTTTTAGAAATTTATTACTCAAAATTTGATATAAAAACATCAAGGTATAGATAGTTATTCCTATTGTTAGAGGTAAACTATTTATTGTTATTATGAAGTTGATTATATTAACAAATGCAATCACTAATAGTTTATCTATATCCCTCTCTATAAAATAGCTGTTAAATAAGTAGTAGATAACCATTGTAACAACTATATCTATTACAACTGTATCATTCATACCATTTCTAAATACTCCCAGCAACACCAAGTATAGCAAGAATTTTATCGTTGTCAGTACTTTTATTTCATTTATCATACCCTACCGCCTTTATTTTTATTTTACCTCAATAATTTACAAACATTAAATATTTTTTCCTGTTTCTTAAATTATTTTATTTATAATTTCATAAATTATATCTGCTGTAATTCCCCAAATAGCTCCCCCATGATACTCATATATATATACCTCTCTCTCCCTTCCATTCCAAGGTTTATGATATTTTTCAGGTAAATTATAATATTTAGCCGGGAATTCTACTCTTTTTCCGTCTAATTCATAGTGTGGATGCATCTGTACAGTTATTTTTTCAAGCTTAGGAGGGTTATTTCTAAAATAATCTATGGGAATTATCAAGATTTCATCCACTTCCTTTAAATTTATATTTAAATCTTCTACCCTGCATAGGATCTCTCCTACATATACCTCTATCAATACACCGGCAGGGATTATTAGAGTTCCCAATTTCCCCAGTATCTCTATGTTTTTAGGTAGTATTCCCAGTTCTTCTACAGTTTCCCTTATGGCTGTCTCCTCAAAATTTTTATCTGTTTCTTCCCATCCTCCCCCGGGGAAACTTATCTCTCCACCTTGCCTTATGTTTTTCGATCTTTTTTCCAAAATAAAGTTATACTTTCCGTCTATCTCTATAATACTAGCAAGTACTGCACTATTAAAATTTTTTTCCCTGCCAATTATTCCATCATTTAATTTTTCCCGTATCCTTTCCCTATCCATTGTAATCCCCCTATTTATTAAAAAAAATTAATATTTAAAGTATATCACCATTCTATACTTATTACTATATTAAAAAAATATTATTTCCCACTACATAAAATTAATAGTTTATCAAAAAAAATCATCCCATTGAGGATGATTTTTTTTATTTCTTTTTATATTCTGACACAAATAGCCAGGGAGATACTATAGAAAAGTTTTGATTTTTAAATCCTTCTGCACTAAATATTTTATCCAAACTTTTCTTAGAATACATCTTATAATCTCCACTTCTGCTATATGGCAGATATAAATTAATTATCTCTCTGATAATTGGCAGGGTAAATATATCCCCTATTACTACCCTTCCATCTGAACTTAAAACTCTTTTTATCTCCTTTAGAGTCAAATCTGGAGTCGAATAATGATGAAATGAATTCAGGCAGACTATCATGTCTATACTTCCATTGCCATAGGGTAAATAAGTGCTGTCCCCAAGAGTAAATTTACATTTTTCTATATTTTTAGATCTGGCTGTCTCCAGCATTTTTTCAGATATATCCAGTCCATAGAGAGTATTATTTGAATTCAAACCCCTTAATTTTTGTAAAAATCTTCCATCACCACAACCTAAGTCAAGAACGGTTGTTTCATCATCTACAACTATATTTTTTAGGATATATCTGTCTAATTTTTCTGAATTGCCATAATTCGTATCTGCAACTCTATTAAAAAAAACCTTAGATCTTTCACTATAATTATTTTTTTTCATCAGTTAGTATCCCGTATTTTTTCAGGTCCACTACCCTCTTAGCCTTTTGACTCAATCCAAAAATTCCCCACTTATCAAATGACCCTCTCAGCTTTAGAGTATTTTCATCCAATAATTTAGCACTCCCATGATATAGTTTTCCATTCCAAGAGTCATAGATCCATCCATCTTGTAACTTGCCATCTTTTTCAAATAATTCTCCTACAACTGGCAGCCCCATAACCTTTCTGCTCTCTATCCTCATGGTTTTATCTGGATTATTTCTGTCGTATTGCTCTATCCCTTCCATCTTATCTCCCTTAGGGTAGTAAAGATCCTTCAGCCAGGCAACCTGACCTATATATTCATTGTTTTCAGTTTTTTCAATATGGATGATAAATTTCCCTTCGGGCATCATCCAATACCCTGTATATCCATCTTGGGCAAAGGTCAAACTAGTCATTAAAAGCATAAATCCCAAAATCAGTTTTTTCATCCTCTTCTTCCTCCTTATAAATCTTCCAAAGGTCTTCTAATCCCCTTATCTTAAATAGGTGAAATAGTAATTTCATACCTAATTTTTTATTGATTGGATAACCTATCTCCTCCAATATATTAAAACTTTCCATAGAATAACTCATAATTCTCTGTAAATACTCCTCTGTAACAGATGTATCTAAGATATCCAAACCAGCAGCTGTCTCCTCATCTATCTTTAATCTATCCATGAAAAATGAAGTGGCTAAATTTATCTTTTGAGCAGAAAAATCCTCCCCCATATCACAGATGTCATCCAACCCTTGTAAAGATAGCCCTAAATTATATAAAGCCCTTGATATATCCTTAAATTCACCATTTTTTTCCTGATATAGTGGGACAAGAACACCTATTTTTAACAGCTCTCCTCCTATTCCGCTATGAATCTTATGGGAAATAAAATTATAATCTGGGTAGTTTTCATATATAGATCTCTCTCTCATCCCCTCACTTTTAGCTATCAAATATACACTTTCAAGTACTGCATTACTCATCCCTGTATCTTTTATGTCTAATTCAGAGATAATTTTTTCCAGATTTTTTTGAAGTAGTAGGGTCAACAGGGTATTTTCTGTTGTTTTCTCATCTATCCCATTTAAAAATATGACTCCCTTACTCTCATCATCTATAATATTATCTGTACAGGTTATTATTCCTCTAAGATAGAATAAACATTTTCCATATTTAATCATATCTTCCCTCTCAGTTTCTAAAAGTTCTATTAAACTCAGCATAAATATAGAGAAAAAATTCTTTTTAAAATTCTCTTTTAAATTTTCTTCATGTATCTCTATTTCGTCAAAAAAAGACACTTCTGAGAGATCTTTTTTTATTTCTTTTACTACTTTGTTGTATATCTTGTTTGATTTTAAAAGCTGTTTCAAAAATTTACCAGTTGTATACATCTATTACCGTCCTATTTCTCTTTAAATTAAAATTTTCTTGCCAATTTCCTAACTTTTTTTAGATTTCTTTCAAAATTTTGTTTTGTTTTTTCTGGAGATTTATCTACATTTTCAAGGATGAAACTTTTAAAGTTTTTTATCCCTATAAATCTAAATATATACTTTATATACCTCATATCAAATGCAATCAAGGAAAGCGGAAATGGATATCCCCCTCCTCTAGCTCCTAAATAGAAAGCCTTTTTTCCCTTTGCAAGACCTATGGGAATTCCTAGCCTGCTATATTTAAAAGTAATTCCTTTTACAGTTATAAGATCTATATAGGCTTTTAAAATTGCTGGGATTGAAAGGTTCCACATGGGAGAACTGATTATATATTTATCATATGTAATAAATTTATTTGCTGTTTCTACCATAGCTCCCCTTCTTTCAAATGAATCACACAGGATCTTATAATCTACATAGGGGCATCTCTCATCGTGGAGGTTTAATTCAGTTACTTCATCCTCTGAGTTATTTTTTTTATACTCATCTATAAATGCCTCAGCAATTCTATGGGAAACCGACTCATCTTTCGGTTTTGGGCTGGCTTTTATATACAATACTTTCATTGATTCTCCCTTTTATTCTTTTTTAATTTGTTATAATATATAGTTGAATTGTTATAGTTACAATATTAAGAATAACACAGATCTCTCAATTTTCATAATGAAAACTAAAAAAAAAGGACTCCCCTTAAGGGAAATCCTTTTGAAATTATGTTATTTTATTTTTCTATTAATTACAAATTTTCATTACTTAGTTCCAAATATTCTATCTCCACAATCTCCTAATCCTGGATAGATATATGAATTTTCATCTAATCCCTGATCCATCTTCCCTACAAAGATATCTACGTCAGGATGCTTTTCAATTACTTTTGCAATCCCTTCAGGAGCTGCTATGATACACATAAATGAAATATCTTTTACACCTGCTTCTTTAAGATAATCAATTGAGTAGATTGCTGATCCACCAGTTGCAAGCATAGGATCTACTAATAAAACTTTCATATCAGCTATATTTTCTGGTAATTTACAATAGTAGTATACTGGTTGTAATGTTTCTTCATCTCTGTATACTCCTATATGCCCTATTTTAGCTGTTGGGATAAATGTAGTAACACCTTCTACCATTCCTAATCCAGCTCTTAAGATAGGAACTACAGCTACCTTATCAGCTAATACTTTAGCTGTTGTCTTCATTATAGGAGTTTCTACATCTACGTCCTTTAATTTAAAGTCCTTTGTAGCTTCATAGGTCATTAACCCTGTTATTTCCGTTAAAGTTTCTCTAAACAATTTTGTTTCTGCATCTTTATTTCTAAGTAAAGTTAATTTATGTTGTACTAATGGGTGATTAATTTCTATTACTGACATTTTTTTCCTCCTAATTTTTTTTTACTTTATTTTTTCCTAAAAAAATAGGACTTTAAAAAAAGTCCTACTTTTATTATTTCTTAAGGTTGTATCTTTTGTTAAACTTATCTACTCTACCAGCAGCATCAACGAATTTCGCCTTACCTGTATAGAATGGATGACACTCAGAACAAACAGCTACATTTAAAGTTTCTTTTGTATATGTTGATCTAGTTTCAAATTTGTTTCCACATGAACACTCAACGTTAATTAAGTGATAATCAGGATGAATACCTTTTTTCATTCTAGTCACCTTCCTTTATAAAAATTTTTTATTCACGAGAGTAATTATATCAGAAAAACCACATAAATTCAAGTGTTTTTGTAAATTTAATCTACTTGACAAATTTTTATTGACTTGACCCATTTAATTCCCAATTATAGTCCAGATATTTTATTTTTTTATCTGGAGAAATATCCAGATATTCCCTTATATTTCCAAAATCATCACTATACCATTTAAAAAGTTTAGATATATATATGGTATCTCCTACTATATTAACCCCCTTATTTTTTTCCTCTAAAAATTTTAGTTTCTGTTCCAAAAGCTGTCTATCCAACTCTCTACCACGATAGGCACTCCTCTTTAGATCCGGGCATGACACCGAAGCACATACTATGGCAAAATGGATAAGTTCATCTCCAGTCTTTCTCAAAATTTCATTTTCTATCTCCCCCAGAGAATATACCTTATTCCCTATCTCTATAACCTCTTTACTCCAAACTGATCCAAATAATGAACCGGCATCTTTGATCCCCTCTATGGGATAGTTATCCACTATGGTTTTAACTGCTCCTATATTATAGGCATTTATCCAAAATGCTTTCAGCTCATCGCCCTCTATTCTTTTAATTTCTACCTCCCTTACCTCTTCTAATAATTTTTCAAACTTAATATCTTGCTTTAATCTCCTGTAATCTACCACCACCAAATTTGTTCCACCTTTTTCTCCAACAGATGTATATTTTTGAAGGAGTTCATCCCAGGTATCCAAATAATTTCCCATAGCCAGACTTGTTACAATAAAAAATAAAATCAGTATTTTTTTCACCTTTCCACCTCCAAATTTTCCTATTTTATTTTTTCTGTCTATATTTTGATTTTCCTTTTTAATTTTATTTTTTTTGATTTTCCAATATAATGGTATAATAACTGAGAATAGAAATTTAAAAATAGGAGATAATAATGGCAAAAAACAAATTTTATGCATATGTAATTGAAAATATAAATGAAACCGGTATACTGACATCCTGGCCAGAATGCCAAAATAAGGTCAAAGGGAAAAAAGCAAGATATAAGGGGTTTGTAACCAAGTTAGAGGCAAAAAAATGGTTAGGTGCAGGGGGAAATTATGAAAAAAAACTGGATAAGTTTTATGCCTGTTTTTATACCCACTCAAATACCGGTGTGATCACCAACGATTGGGACGAATGTAAGACCCTCACTCGTGGCGGAAACGTCCGTTATAAGTCATTTAAAAGTCGGAAGGAAGCTGAGAAATGGATAGCAAATGGAGGAATCTATGAAACCAAAGAGATGCTTCAGGAAAAATTACCTTCAGGAATATATTTTGATGCCGGAACCGGTCGTGGTATTGGTACCGAAGTCAGAGTAACTGATAAATACGGGAATTCCATCCTCCATCATTTTGTCCCCCAGGAAAAGATCAATCAATTTGATAACTACCTTACTAAACCAGGGAGTACCAATAATTTTGGCGAACTTTTAGGTTGTTATATAGCACTAAATATTGCTCTAAAAGAGGGAAAAAAAAATATCTATGGAGACAGTAAGTTAATCATAGAATATTGGTCAAAGGGACGAATAAAAGCAGAAAATTTAAGTACTGATACTGTCGAATTAGCTAAAAAAGTAGTAAAACTTCGAAAAGAGTTTGAAAAATCAGGAGGAAATATTGCCCATGTATCTGGAGATATCAACCCTTCAGATCTAGGATTTCATAGGTAGGTGATTACAATCAGAGAATTTACATTATTCAGTATAGAACACTTTTTTTATATTTTTGGTTACGGTGGCTTAGCTGTTTTAGCTTTATACCTTCCAAAAATATTTAAACTTGATATAGATAAATTTGCCAAAATTTCCGGGTATTTTATCTTAATAGAAAAAACTATCGAATTGATCTATAGATACATTGTTTTTAAGGAGCCCGTTACCAACCTTTTACCATTTAATATGTGTAATTACACCCTGGTTTTAGCAGCTTTTATGATGATATTCAGATCCAATAAGATCTTTAATCTCGTATATTTTTGGAGTATCGGAGCTATCTTAGCTATTATGACACCAGATATCAGGATCGCTTTTCCAAATTACTCAAATATCAGTTTTTTTGTAACACATTACTATATCTATTTTGCTGTATTTTATAGTTTAAAATACTTTAACTTTACCATTACTTTTGACGCTTTAAAAAAATCATATATATATATAAACGGAATAATGCTGGTGCTTTTCCCACTTAATTTTTTACTCAATACAAACTATATGTTTTTAAAGAAAAAACCTATCTCAAGTCCCATGGATTTTTTAGGCCCCTGGCCATATTATATAATCTCCTTAGAGATAGTTATGATAATCTTATTCACACTGATGTATCTGCCATTCAGAAAAAAAGCACTAAAAACTCAATAGTTTTTAGTGCTTTTTTTCTGAACTAAATCTATCCCGGAGAAAAAAATTTAAATCTTATAAGTCTCCAGACATCCATAATATTTTCTCAAAATATCCCTTCTATTCCTGTAAAGATCATGATATAGGAGCATTTGGTAGAAAAGGCTGGTTTCATCCACTTCAAAACCAGTTTTTTTCTCCTCCTTCAAATTAACTATATTAAATATCCTGTCAGATCTATAGAGGGATTTTATCTCATTTTCAACAATTTTTCTTGTGGTTGCATCACTGCTAACCTTATTTAAATAATAATCATGACCTCTAATCTCAAAGGAAACCTCCTTTGGAAAAACTCTGCTGAATAAAGAATGAACCCTGATCACATGGAATGGAGATGTCACTACAATTATTTTTTCTATATGACATAATATATTCATTTTTTTTAAGAGAAGTTTTGAAAAAACAATATTTCCCAAGGTATCCAAGGAATCCTCCTCCAAAATCACAAATTTCTCATCAACTTTATAATTTTTTTTCAACTTCTCCAGCATCTCTAAGGCCTCGGTCTTTAAAACACCCATTCCTCCACCAGAGAGTAGTATTTTAGCTTTGGGGAATTTTCCCACCAACTCACCTAAAACCTCTACCCTCTTATCCAAAAATCCCAGTCCATTACTGCAGCCCAGACCAATAATCAGATCTGGATCTTCTATTTTTTTTATCTCCCTGTTGGTTTTCAGGTATTCTATATAGTAGTTAACTATCCTTTCCTTTAGTTTCTCCAGCATATTGAGAAGTTCTTTAGGAATAGGTGATCCCAGCTTTCTAATCTCCCTTGCCCACCTGATCTCATTGAATATTTCCCTAAACTGTTCGTCCAGGATCTTTTCTCTCAATTGATAAAGAAACATCTCATAGTCATATATTTTATATAGATTTGCTATATTATCTATCTTACACCGATAATCTATCATAACAGCCTCCTATATATCCAGCCTGTACCCTATACCCAATGTTAACTTAGAAAACTCTACCTTACCATCATAATCCCCATCCAATTTATTTCCATTATACTGGTAACTGAGTTCAATTATCATATTTTCATACTCTACTCCTCCTCCAAGGGAATAATAGAACCCCGTTTCTGCTGTAACACCTGTCCTCTCTAACTCCGATCTAGTATAAGGGATAGATGCACCTAAATTTAATTTTATATATGGTTTATATATTCCTTCTTCATTGAATCTATATTTTACAGTTGCATAGATAGGTATAGTATCGATTATTCCATAATTTTTCCCCTCTATCCTTATCTCACTCTCCCTTTGATAGCCTGTTCCTAAACCAGTTATCAAATTCGGGATGGGCTCATGAACCAATTCTACAATAAATTCATATCCTATCCCCTGGGGATCACTATCATTCTTAAAATTAGTTGCATTAACCTCCTTGTATTTCCCAGCTAAATTCCCTCCTAGCCTGAATTCTATCTTATCTGTATCCTCTGCCAGACTTACAATAGAATATATAAAAAACATCAACACGTATAATTTCTTCATAATATCTCCTCACTTTATTAAAACGTCTCATATTTTACCACAAATGTACTTCTATCCAATTTATTCTAACATAATTCTGATTTTCCTCTAAATAAAAAAAAGAACCCAAAGGTTCTTTTTTTTATGCTCTTACGAGTTCTCTAGTATCTTTCATCAATATATATGTAAGAAGCCCTGCTGCTACTGTAGGTACTACCCATACAAACCCCTGGCTAGACAACGGAATAGCTCTATAGAGACTTTCTATTGCTCCGATTTGTGTATTATCTACTACTATTTGTAAAACAGCTAAGATTCCAGATACTCCCACACAACTACGTCTGATTGCTATAGAATTAATTCCTAATATTCCTAAGAATATCAAAACTATTGTTATTGGATAAAGTATTCCCAAGATTGGAGATGCTATCACAACTATCTTATCCACTCCAAAGTTAGCCATAAATGCTGACAGTACACAAGAAACTACAGCTACTTTTTTATAATCCATATTATATGTTTTTGAGAAAAACTCCGATACAACCATTGTTAGTGCAACTGCTGTTGAAAGACATGCTGCTATTACACATATTCCAAATATTAAGTTTCCATACTGTCCTAAGAATATATTTACAAAATTTGATACTAATTCCGGTCTGGATATATCAGCTGGAAAATATTGATTTCCTGTAGCTCCTAGATAAAATAACCCAAGATATATTATAGAAAGTCCTGTACCTGTTACGATACTTGCTCTTTTTATAAGGGATGCTCTTTCATTTTTAGAAGTATATCCCCTTGCAGTCAAGTTAGCTAATATAACCATACTGAACAACCCTGCCATGATACCATCCATTGTTTGATATCCTTGAGAAAATCCAAATCCAAATGAATTTACCTGAACATGGGAAGCCCCTGGAGCAGCAACCTTATTCGTTATACCAAGAACAATCATGGATAATACAATAATAACTATTGTAGGAGTAAGAAACTTCCCTACTTGATCTATCGCTCTAGAAGGATTCAATGACATATATAGAGTTACTGCAAAGAATATTATTGAAATGATTATCGGGCTTATATGAAAACTCCCAAGGTTTGGTAACAGCCCTAATTCATATGCTGTAGCTGCTGTCCTTGGTGTATTTGTAAATACAACTGATGCCATTAAAAGTAATGAATACATTGTAAAAAACGATTTTGATACCTTCCCTGCAAAATTTTCAAAACTTCCAACCTTGTTCATTGTCAGCACTCCTAATACAGGAAGCCCTATACCGGTAAATGCAAATCCCATTGCTGAAACTAACCAATTTTCACCCATAGCTAATCCTATACTGGGAGGAAATATCAAATTTCCTGCTCCAAAAAACATTGAAAATAATGCTAACCCTATAACTAACCAATCTAATTTATTTTTTTTCATTTTATCCACCATCCTTAAATTTAGTATTAACCGACGAAATAATTATCTATTTCTGATGTTTTATCTTATTTTGATAATTTTATTTAAGGTTCACCTCCAAGTTTAATATACTTATGTTGTGTTCTACAGTTGCCTGTTTCTGTTTTTTTTTAGTTCATTTGTGCCTTTTCAAACCGATTATATTCTAAGAAATAAAAAAAGTCAAGCATAAAAAGTATATTTTTTAAAAAAGTATCAAATAAGTGATACTTTATAAAAAAAAATAAAAAAAATTTGACTTTTCATTTTTTTTAGTGTATTACTGTAATAAGATAGATAGTTGATAGTTTCAAAAAGTTAATTTAATTTTGGTTAATGTCGGTCATTAGGATTATCATTATTAGAAGTTAAAGTTTTTTTGTTAAAATGTATTTTGAAAATAGCAAGGGTAATAGAATAAGTAGTAAGTAGTAAGTAGTAAGTAGTAAGTAGTAAGTAGTAATATGATAAACCAACTAGTTGTAGTAAAAAAGAAAAAAGATTTATTAACAAATAACAGGTAACTGTTGAGAGTTATTCGTTATGTTTCAAGGTTCAAAATAACCCCTTTTAGACAATGGTTATTGGTTTCAAATTTAAAATAACAACCAGCTAATTGTGAGCTGGATATTATTTTAAAAGGCAAAATTTTTATTAGAAATTAGAAATTAGAAATTTAGAAGTATTAGAGTAAAAAGTTAGAAATGAAAAATTTATTGTATTTCTGTTAGTATATTTAATGTATTTTTAAAACTATCTATCTATGAAAAAAGGAACTCCTCAGAGTTCCTTTTTCATTTGTTTAACCTTTAGCTATTATTTCTTCAATGAATGAAATTACTTCTTCTGCTTTTACTTCGAAAGCTTCGTTAGTTTTTCTAATCTTAACTTCTACTAATCCATCCTTAGCTCCTCTTCCAACTATTAATTTAATTGGGAATCCGATTAAGTCTGCATCTTTAAATTTAAATCCTGGTCTTTCCTTTCTGTCATCGATTACAGTATCGATATTTTTATCAGTTAATTCAGCATATAATTTTTCTGCTAATCCTAATTGATCTGCATCTTTTATATTTGCAGGAATTACATCTACTAAGTAAGGAGCTATTGACATAGGCCAGATAATTCCATTCTCATCGTTATTTTGCTCTATTGCAGCTGCCATAGTTCTAGAAACTCCGATACCATAACATCCCATAGTCATTGTATTTGTCTTTCCATTTTCATCTAAAAATGTAGCTCCCATACTTTCAGAATACTTCTTTCCAAGTTTGAATACGTGACCAGCTTCTATTCCTCTGGCACTTTCTAATTCTCCCCCGCTACATCTAGGACATCCTTCACCAGCTTTTACGCTTCTAACATCTCCTACAATATGAGCTGTATAGTCTCTACCATAGTTTACGTTCATATAGTGTGTATCCACTTTATTTCCACCAGCAGTATGGTTTATTATCTTAGTTACACTCTCATCTGCAACAAGTGTTATATCACCTAATTCAACATTATATGGTCCCATATAACCTTTTATTAAGTTATGAGCAACAAGATCAGCGTCACTTAACATAACTAGGTCAGTTTCATTTACTAAATTCTTAAGTTTAACTTCGTTTATCTCATAGTCTCCTCTTTGTAAAACCATGTACACTTTTAATGATAAAGTATCCATATAAGTGATAGCTTTTACAGTTTTAGAAGCAGGAATTCCAAAATATTCACAAACGTCGTCTATCTTGGCAACATTAGGAGTATCTCTTAATTCTACCTCTGCTAATTCCTCTTTAGTTTGTACTATTTCTTCTTTTATAACACTTTCTGCTTTCTCAAGGTTAGCTGCATAATCACAAGTATTACAGAAGATTATTTCATCTTCACCAGATTCAGCTAACACATGAAATTCTTGTGATCCGCTTCCTCCGATAGCTCCTGAATCTGCTTCTACAGATCTAAATTTAAGTCCACATCTTTCAAAAACTCTAGTATATGCAGCCTTCATATTTTCAAATTCATCATCTAAAGATTCATCAGTTGCATGAAATGAGTAAGCATCCTTCATTAAGAATTCTCTTCCTCTCATAAGTCCGAATCTAGGTCTTCTTTCATCTCTAAATTTAGTCTGGATTTGGTAAAGACTAAGTGGTAAAGATTTATATGATGATATATCGTTTCTAATTATGTCTGTGATTACCTCTTCATGAGTAGGTCCTAATATAAAGTCTCTGTCATGTCTGTCTTTAAGTCTCATCATTTCTGGTCCCATTACTTCCCATCTTCCAGTTTCTTTCCATAGTTCCGCTGGTTGTAATACTGGCATAAATAATTCTTGAGAACCTGCTCTATCCATCTCTTCTCTAGTTATTTTTTCTACTTTTTTTAATGCTTTATACCCTAAAGGAAGGTATGTATAAACCCCACTTGCTAATTTTTTTATCATTCCTGATCTTAACATCAATTGATGACTGACTACCTCAGCATCTTTTGGTGTTTCTTTCAGTGTTTTTGCATACATCTTACTGAATCTCATATGATCTAATCCTCCTAATATTTTGATGAAAGTCTATCCTTCATCAATAATTTTAAATTAATAAATTATTTTATCCTGTAATTTTTCTTATCTATCATTATATCAAGTTTGTTTTGGTTTATCAAAATTTTTATTGATATAAAATGAATTTGTGAAAAATTTCTAAAGTTTATGCCATTTTATTTCTATTACTATAACCAAATTCTTCTATTAAAAAATTTTCAATCAGATTACTTTTGTTTTCCTTTTTTCTTTGTTATAATCATAATTATTAAATATATTTTAAAGGAGTGTATATTATGATTTCCAGAGGAGAATTAATAAAAAAATACAATGTTACTTTAGATACTTTACGATACTATGAAAAGAAAAAACTTTTAATCCCTGAATATACCGACCCGGAATCTAAAAGGAGATATTATTCCGATACCCAGCTTCATTTCTTTTACTTGATTCAATGCCTCAAAGCCTCTGGACTATCTACAAAAGAAACCACTGAATTTTTAAAACTCAAGGAAGAATGTCCTGTAAATTCTTCTACAAAGAACTTTTTATTAGGCAGAATGAATATACTAGAGGATCAGATTCAGTCTATCCATGGCTATTTAAATATTTTAAACAGTATTGTTGAAACTATAGATGCTGAAAATAACCTTTTAGAAAAACCTATCATCAAAACACTGCAAAAGCGAAATATAGTCTCCCTTAAATTAGATATGAGCCTAGACAACCTCAGTCAGAAAAAAATTATGGAAATTGAGTCTCCTCAATTGGTTAGACAATTTTTAAATACTTCAGGTCTCACTTTTACTTTCAAAGAAAATAAACTTTGGGCTGACAACTATTTTTTATTCCCCGTTGAGAATATAAAAAGTGAGGAAACAAATATAATGTCTGAGGGAAGATATTTTTGTGTACAGTTTAAAGCTAATATGAAAGATGAGAAAGATCTTCTTAAAACTATAGAAGAAAACATCATTCACGAACTGTCACTCCTAAAAGAACAAGGTTTAGAACAAAATGGCCCTGTCTACCTGATCTCTATTTCCAGTACCATTACAGCAAAGTCAGATAAAGACTGGATCTTTGAGATCCAGATACCTATAAAATAGATCTAAAAAAGGAGGGGACCCCTCCTTTTTTAGATCTATTTTACCTTTAAATTTTTTTATTTTAGAATTTTTGTGTAAATCCTAACTTATAGAATAACCTGTCATTGGTTACACTATTTCCTTTTTTTATCCCTGCATTTTTATGCACTTGGTAGTAAACTTCTGAGTACATAGCAAACGTTTCTGATACTGGGAAGTCTGCCTTTATTCCGTATCTGTTTCTTTTATTGCTGTACTTATCAAATTTATTATCCCCGTTTCCTTTATCATTTCTGGAAAGACAGAATCTTGCATATGGTCCTGCTTTTACACCATTTTCAAATTTATAGTCATAATATGCTCTGGCTTCCCAGATATTTCTTTCAAACTTATCTTTCTCAATCTCTCTTTCATTATAAACACCAAAAGCTACATCCTGGTTATCCGCCAGCTTATACTTAGCTCCTAACTCTGCCTCATAGGAAAAACTCTTATGTTTATAACTGTCTTTATGTCCTGTCTTAGTTCCATCTAGATTAGTCCAGTCATAAGCATCCCCTTTTTTTGTTCCAGGGTTGATCAACCCTTTGAAATAAACAGTTACATCCTCATTTACAGTGTATTTCATATTGGGATTGATTCTGACAAAGTGCATCTGGTCTTTGGATTGTTTAAACTTATAGTTTTCATATCTGTAGGCGATCTTTGGCATAAATGAGAAATTGCCCTCAGTCCAGGTATACCCTGTGAAGATCTCATATCTATCCCTTCCGTCTCCCTTGCTGAGACTTCTGTCATCTGCGTTATAAAATGCTGAGTTATTCAGATGAATCCTTGTAGTTATCTTAGTCCCCACATAAAAAGATGAGTCCTCCATTGGGAATAATGTACCTGTAATTGCCGGTAAGATCATATCTCCGTTGTTGAAAGCATTTGAGTTATTCTCTCCCTCCATGGACATCCCCCAAGACCCGGATATTGCCATAGCACCTGTAGAAAGCGCTGTCATTAAACTCATTAATAATAATTTCTTCTTCATTCCTTTTTTCCTCCAAATTAAATTTTATTGATATAAATAAATTCTAATTCATGGTGTAACACCATGTTCAAGTTTTTTCAAATAAAAAAACCTTCTTAAATAAATAGATACTATCTCTACTCATTCAAAAAGGTTTTCCTTAATTTTATATAATATTTAGTTTATCTTATATTCCGATCCCAGCTTACCTGTGGTATTCCATATTCTACCGGATAAGCCAGTATCCTCTTTGATTCTCTTTGCAATTTTATTCATTATATCCAGCGAACGCTCAGTATGCATCTCCTCAGTCATATTTTTATAACTTACATCATCACCAGCTAACAGCTGCTTTTTTACATTTTTAAGGGTCCCGTACAGATACATCTTATCATCATCTAACACGAAGAATAATGTCAGTACATCCCTTCCTAATAAATAATCTACACCTATAGTCAATGCCTGATCTGCAGCTGATTGATTTGATTCTGGCTCAATATCCTTTACGGCTTTTACTACCTTATATTTTTCTGTTGATTCCTGGCTGACAACCTTCATTCCCTCTTCAGTCAGTATTTTCTCCACTACATCCAACATCTGCTCATCACTTAACTTTGTTTTCTTCACATCAAAGGTAGTCCTTGTAGCCACCACATTACTGCACCCTGTAAATACAACCATCGATAAGACAACCAATAACATACTAATTTTTTTCATTACTTTCATCCTCTTTCCCTCCAAAATTTTATTAATATAACCATAGATTACCATTTGGGCTAAGCCCAAGTTCAAGCTTTTTTAGACACCTTTAACCGTATTTAAAATAGAACCTTCCAATTGATCCAATAAATTGTATTTTTTCCTATACTGTCCCCTTTTCTTGCTGGCAACTTCAAGGATATCCTTTCTTTCAAGTTTTTTCGGCAGCAGCCATAGACCTGAGTTCAAAATCTTCCCGTTTAAAGACTCCCAGAATTCATCGTAGCTGGAATGAATAGTTCTTTTTCTTTTATATCTTTTTGCACCATAGACATGCTGGGCATTTCCCACGCAAACCTTTTCAATCTCCATATCCAATGTTTTTTCCAGGAAATAAAGAGATTCCATGACCACTTTCTTTGGAAAAATTCCATACATACTTTTAGTAGCAGCTTTTATTATATTGTGATCTACATTCCTACCAGCTCCCTGGAGCCCCCCTACAAATATTCTGAACCCATCTTTAACTTTCTGGAGACTGAATGTCAATGTGGAAAGAACAACCTTATCTGAATTGGTCAGTATCAAATTGAATTCCCCTTCCTTGTCATAGTGGGGGTAGAGGGCCAGATTTATTTCAAACACTTCCTCCTTGTTGCCTCTGATCTCTCCAATTTTTATCTTTCCATCTGTATAGAGCCTCTCCCTCATCCCAGGAGATAAATATTTATCTATAAATCTGTAACTGTCCTTTATAGTTTTTATTTTTTCCCCTACCTTAAAAGAATTAGATAAGTACGGCCGATGGATCTTACTCATTAAGATAGGATATTCAAAGACCCTTGCTGAAAGGTAGTCATGATTCCTAATGAAATCTGTCAGTTCTGTCATCCACGGGTAAAAAATCATAGTTCTCAGGGAAAACCTGATCTTCTTTTTCCTTGTATTCAACTGCCCCTTCTTACTCCCCTGTTTGATTAATTTATAGTAAAATTTTATGTTTTTCATCTACATCCTTCTCCTTTTCTACCCCGTAAAATTTAATTTTATAAACTTTTGTATTTATAGACCCTTCTCATCTGATGTTTTTAATATAACCTATAATAATTCATGGTCTAAGACCACGTTCAAGCTTTTTTTATTATTTTAAAAAAAATTTTAAACTTTTTTCCTGCTTTCTCCGACTAATTAATAGAAGCAAATGAGAATAATAATTTTTTCGTTTCTTTCTTTCCTTAAATAATAAAATAAAGACCTCTTGACTGTACGACTATTACAGCTGGGAGGTCTTTTATTTTTTTGGTTTTACTGTAAAAAATCAATAACACTTAATACGAAAACAATTATAATCAAAATAAGAAAAAAAGGCATAAGCCTTTTTTTCTTATTTTTTATAAATCGAATCTATATCCAAGTCCCAATGTTACCCTGCTATGGTCTGCCTTTAATTTCTTACTTACTCCTTCTGCTTCTATTTTCATTTTACCTTGGTTTACCTGGTAAGACAGGTCCAATACGAAATTATTGTAGTCTATTCCTGCACCAACTGAATAGTATAATCCATTACTTACACTATTTTTCTTAGTCATTATTTCATCACCTTTTAAATTGAATGAATATCCCAAATTAGCTTTTACAAATGGCTTAACTTCCGTTCCCATATCAAACTGATATTTAGCTGTCAGGTATAAAGGTACTGATTTAAACATTTGTGCTTTTTCATAACCTGTTGGCCCTACAGAATTCCCTTGTAATGTAGATTTATTCTTAGCATGACTTTGGTAAGCTACACCTAATCCTAGGAATACGTTATCTTTTACTTCCTGCATTCCTTCAATAGCTAATTCATAACCTAATCCAGAAGTTTTACTTCCCTATAAATCTGCACTTTTCCCTTCATAAGAAACACCTTGTGATTTGTAAGCTCCCGCAAAAGATCCACCTACTCTGGTTTCTACCACTGTTCTTCCTGCTGCCATTACCGATGTTGCCATTGTTAAAGCTGTTAATCCAATTAATACTTTTTTCATCTTCTTCCTCCTAAATATCTTTTATTTTTTTCTATAAACCATTCTAAAACATGGTGTGAAACCAGCTTCAAGCTTTTTTTGTTTTTTATCAAAGTTTAAGTTTTTTTTAGCAATACAACCTCTGTATCTTATTCCCATTCCTTAATAAAAAAATACCACTATAGATATAGTGGTATTTTTTAAGTATCTAGAATATCCTTCCATCGATATTAAAGAATGGGAATATTGGTAAAAATCCTGTCTTAGCCATATTTATTAATCCTAACTGTACCCCTGTGAGGTCATCTGTCTTGTTGAATAATCCCATTTGAAATGCTGAACTTTGAGAAATATTAACCGTTCCCAGATCAACTGTTGATCTGCCTTTTGAATAGTTAACAAATCCATACCGGACACCTTTTACATCCTTTGATACATTAACAAGTCCCCATAAAAGTCCTGTAGAATCTCCCTTATGAATATTAACAACGCCAATCCCTGCCCCTTTGAATGTATTTTCTATTCTATTGGCTCCTAACATCCCAATTTGTAGTCCTTTAAAATTATCAGTATCTCCTAAAGCTACTAAATTAAAATCTACACCTTTCACAGCTTCTGTTTTTCCATAAATCAGATTTAACCTTAGTCCATTTACCTCTTGAGATGCCGGGATCCCTTTTCCTGCAACATTCAATTGTAACCCTGTTGCAAATGACATACTAGATAATAAAAATAGCATTCCTAATATAATTTTTATTTTTTTCACTTTCTTCCTCCTAAATATTTTTTATTTTTTTCTATAAGTTATTCTAAAACATGGTGCGAAACCATGTTCAAGTTTTTTATTATTAATAATTTTTATAAAAAAAATGACCTAATCTATTATGACTAAATCATTTTTTTCATACTATTTTTTCTTAATCTCCATTTTTATCCTTAAAAATAGCCTTACTCCTAATATTTTTTTCTTCATATCTCTTCCCCTCCAATTTATTGATAATCTCTATTATAAAGACATTCTACAACTTGGTCTCATACCACCTTCAAGTTTTTTTCTATTACTAATAAATTTTGTCTATGAAATAAAAAAAAGCGGCTTAATCTATAGATTAAGCCGCTTTTTTTTATTTCATAGGTCCTTATGTTTTATTGAAATTCTTTATATGTTGTTAAAAGAATACCGTCTTTCAAATAGGGTTTTAAAAGCCTCAACCAATTGATAGTCTGCTGTTCAAAGATCCCCTGAGCCATAAGCCGTCTGTCTTCATCCATCTTTAGGTCTTCTGCTATATCCTTATATTTTTCTGGATTACTTCCATATACCAAATTAAGACTCCTATATCCCCTCTGATCATCCAAACTGTGCTCATCCATTAAATCTTCAGAAGAAAATTCTTCTATTTCCAGCCCCTCCATAAAGAAAAGTTCTGCTGCTGAGATAGCCCGTTCTTCCCCATCTTCCTTTGTCAAAATAAGCATAATTATCCCAAAATCATCTACAGCATCTTCCTCTTTTCCCAGAACAGGTATATTTAAAAGATCTACCAGAGCATGGCCTAATTCGTGATAGAAAGTATGTTCTATTGCATCCTTTGCATAGATTTCCCATTCTTTCTTATATTCACCTTTAAACCTTTCCCTGACTTCTATTATAAAATCATAAGTTATAACTATCTCACGATTTTCAGGATTATAGTGTACAGAATCTCCATCTCCTACTGCTACCACTAGTTCTTTTTCTATCTTTATCTCTTTATTTACAGTATCTGTCAGATCTTCAATCACCCTGTTTTTTACCATCCATTCCTTTACTTCTTTCTCTTCCTTTTCAGATGAAGAGGAATACTTTACCTGGACTTCACCGAAAACAACTAGAATATTTAACATAAATAATACCAATACTTTCTTCATTTTCTCTCCCTTAATACTACTCTTTTATTTTCCTATAGAAACCGGATAAAAATCATGCAGTGTTACCGGATGTAGATTCAACCCCTGAATATCTTTTTGAGTTCCTACACTTAAAATTCTGTTATATAACATAACTTCCGCTGCATCATCTACGATAATCTCTTGAGCTTTTTCATATATTTTCTTTCTTCTCTCAGGGTCTATAGAAATTTTCCCTTCCTCCAATAATTTATCTACCTCAGGATTACTATAAAAACTTCTATTCCCTGCTGCTCCCTTTGCTGTTGAGTGATAAACTGCATACAATCCGTAGTCTGCATCACCAGTTACACAGCCCCAAGATCCTAAAAACATCTCATGTTTTCCTTCAGCAGTGTATGTAAAAAACGCTCCTGTTTCATAAGATTGAATAATCAAATCTATACCAATCTCTTTTAATTGAGCCTGTACAATAGTAGCTACATCGCTGTTTGAATTTCCTTCATATATAGTCAATGTTAATGTCAGCCCATCTTTATACCCGGCTTTAACCATATATTCCCTTGCCTTTTCCGGGTTATACTCATATGCCTTTGTTTTATCTGTAAATCCAAAAACACCTGGAGCAAGTGGAGAGGTCGCTACCTTTCCTGCTCCATCTAATACTACGTCCACTATGCTTTGCTTGTCTATAGCATAGTTTATAGCCAGCCTTAAATCCTTATTTTTAAAGACCTCTTTATCATTATTAAAACCAATATATGAATATGAGATCGATGGTTTTTCCAATAACTTTAAATTTTTGTTATTTTTTATATTTTCAATATCAACAGCACCAATAGAAAGAGCGATATCCAATTCCTTCGTTTCCAGACCAATGGTCCTATTAGAAGCTTCCACAATATTTCTCATTACAAGGTGCTTAAATGTTGGAGGAGTCAGAAAATATTCATCATTTCTAACCAAAGTAACTTTATCCCCTGCGTCCCAAGATTCAAATTTATAAGGCCCTGTCCCCACTGGATGCTGTCCATAATCTTTTCCATATTTTTCTATGGCTTTTTTATTTACAATAGCCAAAGCCGGGTGGGACAGGTGAGCAAATAATGGACCAAATGGTGTTTTTGTAACTATCTGTACAGTGTAATCATCTATAACCTTGATCTCCTCCAATGGTGGCAGGATAAAGGCTATCCTTGGTGAAGTCTGCATCCTTTCAAATGAATACTTTACATCCTCTGCTGTAAAATCTTCTCCATTATGAAATTTAACTCCCTTTCTCAATTTAAATTCTACAGTTTTTGGATTGATCTGTTCCCAGCTTTCTGCCAACCCAGGAATAATTTCCATGTCTCCAGTTGATTCTACCAGTCTTGAATAAATTTGCTTGTTTATCCGTAAAGAACTCCCGTCATTTCCCATGTGTGGATCCAACGATTTTGGATTAGCCGAATCTGCAATCACTAGTGTATCTCTAGTTTTTTTAGATACCTCTTCTTTTCCACATGCTAAAAGCAGCAATGACAGTATTATAAATATTAACTTTTTCATACTCTCTCCTCCTAAATACAAAATAATATCCTTATGATATTACTTTTATATTGGAGTATTAGCAAGTTTAATTCCTCGATATTTTCATAGTATTAACCAAAGTCCAACTCTATCTTTTTTTAAAGTGCTGATTCAAATATATATTTAATCTGTCTGTGCTTTCATATATAATCTCCATACTTTTCAGCTCAATAGCTCCTACAACTCCGGTGTCGTAACTCCCGCAGTCTATAGATATCTTTTGATCACTGACAAAGTGGATCTTCCCATCTAAGTTAGGAGTATGCCCATAAACTATAATTTTATCGGTTTTTAAAAGGGGATAATCTATAAAATCTCCCCTTATCCACGTCATCTCATAGGGAGTCTGATCTTCGATGCTTTTTTCTGGATTTATCCCTCCATGTACTATAAAATATTTACCCAGATCAACTGCTATGGGCATATTCTTTATATATTTTAAGTGTTTATTCAAGATATCATATTTTTTCTTATAGGAATCAACTGTCTGTCTCCCTCCATTTCTATACCAGGCAAATAATTCACCCTTTTCAATGGCATTGACCATAAGATCCTCATGGTTACCAAAGGTATGAATTATGTTTAATCCCCTCTCGATCAAATCTTCTATTGTTTCATACATCTTTAAACTTGAAGGCCCACGATCGCAGGAATCACCATTTATAATCAATAGATCCTTTGCTGTCAATTTTATCTTATCCATTAATTTTAAGAATACATTATGATATCCATGGATGTCACTTATAATCCATACCTTGTCATAATCTTCCATATTCAACTTCACTATATTCATAAATCCACTCCTATTTTATCTCATCCACTTTGAATTTTTCCACTATATCAATTCTCAATGTATTTTCCTGTATCTCTCCACTGTATTTTTTTAGATACTCTATGGAGATATCCCTGACTAACTTTATGGTTTTTACATCGTGAACTATATCTACAAATTTTAGATCTGAGATCCCGCTCTGACGTGTCCCGAATATCTCCCCTGGTTTACGGAGTTTTAGATCTTCCTCGGCTATTAAAAAACCATCTGTAGTTGATTCCATAACCTTTAATCTGGATTTAGAGGTATCATTATCTGTTTTGGCTATTAAAAAACAGTAGGATCTATGTTCTCCCCTTCCTACCCTTCCACGAAGCTGGTGCAATCCTGCCAGCCCGAACCTGTTGGCATTGGTTATCATCATAATAGTAGCATTAGGAACATTCACTCCTACCTCTATAACTGTAGTAGACACCAATATCTGGATCTTATTTTTCTTAAACTTAGCCATAATCTCTTCCTTTTCTCCATTTTTCATCCTCCCATGGAGGAGTCCTATCTCAAACTCAGAAAATCTTCTGACCATATCCTCATAGAGTTCTGTAGCAGAGGTCACAGCCAGTTTTTCACTTTCCTCAATAAGGGGTGCTACAACATATGCCTGTCTTCCCTTAACCAATTGTTTTCTGATAAACTCATAGGCTTTTTCCAGATCATTATCCGACTCTATCCACTTGGTCTTTATAGGAGTTCTCCCTGGAGGCAGTTCATCTATGATGGAAACATCCAGATCCCCATAGATACTGAGAGCCAATGATCTTGGAATAGGAGTAGCACTCATGACTAGAAGATTAGCTATCTCACCCTTATCTCTCAATTTTTTCCGCTGCTCCACTCCAAACCTGTGCTGTTCATCTACTACAATCAATCCCAATTTATGAAACTCCACATGATCTTCTATAAGGGCATGGGTTCCCACCACTATATCGATGACTCCCTCCCTTATCTCAGATAGGAGTTTTTCCCTTTTTTTCCCCTTGATACTACCGGTCAGGATCTCTACCCTCACTCCTAATTCAGCCAAGTCATCTACCACTGACAGATAATGCTGGACAGCCAGAATCTCTGTAGGAGCCATAATTACCCCCTGGTAGGAATTCTCCACAAGGTATAAGAGCATTAAAACAGCTACAATAGTTTTCCCAGATCCAACATCACCCTGGATAAGCCTGTTTACAATCTTTCCACCTGCCAGATCTTTATATATCTCTGTGATCACTTTTTTTTGCGCCCTGGTAAGGTCAAATCCCAGGCTGTTTAGGTATTTTTTCACCATATGTCTGTCATCATTTAACTTGTATTTAGAACTGTTATCGGCATCCAATTGAAACCTTTTAGATAATATTCCTAATTCCAATATCAGGAGTTCCTCTACAGCCATTCTGCTCTTAGCTTCCTCTATTTCCCTTAAGGTTTTTGGCAGATGAATTTTTAGGATTGCTTCCCTCCTACCTATCAATTTATATTTTTGGAGTATCTCTTTAGGGATATTTTCCTCCATAAGGGGGATATACTTTTTTATTGTACTCCTTATTATTTTTCGGAGTCCATTTTGAGATAAGTTTCTATTGCTGCTGTAGATAGGTTTTATCTCCTCACTTAATTTACCACTATATTTTCTGTATTCCGGACCCATAATCTGAAAGTTATATCCCCTTTTTACATTGCCGATAAATACATATTCCTCTCCTACCTGAAGGCTTTTCTTTAGATACGGCATCTGGAACCAAACCATATCCAGCATCCCTGTTCCGTCAGTAATACGAGCCACAGTCATGGTCTTACGAGTTTTAGTTTTTCTATTTTCCACCGAGATGATCCTCCCGATAACCACCACGTATTCTTCCGACCTGATCTCACCTATCTTCTTTATATTGGACCTGTCCTCATAGGTTCGAGGGAAAAAACACATCAGATCCATGATGGTATTTATTCCCAGATTTTTTAGGGCAACTATAGTTTTTTCACCTACACCCTTAATATCTAAATTTTCTATTTTATTGTATAAGTTTTTGTACATATCATACCCCTTTTGATACTTTTTTCGAACCACCAGTACTCAATTTATTTCTATTTAGAAAAAATTAAGATGTGGAAGAAAAGTATCTAATAATTCAAGACTATATAAAAATTATTATTCCATATTCAATAAAATTATAAAAAATCAGACCGCAAGGGTCTTCACCATAACTCTATAAAATTTATTCTATAAATTTAAGAGTTGTGAGAGAATCGATTGCAACATTACTTAGCAGGTCGCTTAATATTTTTATAATTTTTCTTTTTATATCCCATTTACATAATTTTTATAATGTCGTTTTTACCCTCTCTCCCTTGACATCGTAAAAATCGTATTTACTAAATATAATTTTTTCGTACTCGTCAATCGGGAGAAAAAACTATATAAAATCCTAATGACAAGAAAGAGTAAACTACTTGATTTCCTTCCCATCTTTATATTCAACTTCCCCCTCTACTTCACCACTATGATAGTAGTAGATCCAGTGACCTTCCATCTTCCCGTTCAGGTAACTCCCCTTTCTCTTTACCTTCCCGTTATAAAAATAATATATCCACTCTCCATCTGGTTTCCCGTCTTTGGAATAACCTCTGCTTTCTATATTATCTCCATCATAGTATAGAACTCCCTCACCTGTATAGGGCTTATCCCCATCAAGGGTATAGATGATTTCCTTTCTAAACTCTATTTTTTTGGCTGATCCTTTATCGCTGCATCCAAATAAAGTTATAACTGCCAATAATATTAATATTTTTTTCATATTTTCACTCCATTTTATTTCTTTTTATTAAGTATACCACAAAGTTTTTTTTAGAATTAGTAACAAAAATTAATTTAATCATATTTTCATCACTTTTTTTAGGTATAATAAAATTAACTATAAATTAGGAGGAGCAAACTTGAAAATATTAATTGTAGAAGATGATTTAAAATTAATGATAATAGTAAAAGATTACCTTGAAAGTGAAGGATTTGAAGTTTTAGAAGCTAAAAGTTATGAAGAAGCTATGAGTCAATACTATACTTCTAAAAATATATCTCTTATTCTATTAGATTTAATGATAGAAGGGAAGAAGAATGGATTTGATATATGCACAGAAATAAAAAAAATTAGTGAAATCCCTATTGTTATGATAACTGCTAACTCAAATGACAAAGACCAGTTAATGGGCTACAAATTGGGCATAGATGAATATATAATAAAACCATTCAACCCTCAAATACTCATAGCAAAAATAAAATCTATTTTAACCAGAGTATACGGTGAAGATACATTTGAGATATTTGGACTTCTTGTCGACAAAAAAAAGCAGCTAATATCTAAAGGTAAAGAACACATAAACTTAACCCCAAAGGAATATAAACTCTTCCTTCATTTAGTCGAGAATAAAAATAAAATCTATTCCAGGGAGCAGTTATTAAATATCATATGGGGATATGATTATTATGGAGACACTAGAACCATTGATACACACATTAAATCACTTAGAAAAAAACTAGGAATAGACGGAATAAAGACCAAATCAAAGGTTGGATACTATTTGGAGGTAAAAAATGAAATTAAAAAATAAAATTTTATTCTCTGTATTTACTGTTTTACTCATAAACTTTATCTTATTATTTTATCTCAATACATCTATGATTCAGATCAGTTACCGTAAACATAAATCTAAAATTTTAGAAAATACATATAATTCGTATAAAAAAAATAACAAATTAGAGGAAGATAACAATGTGATTATTTTAGAATTAGATAACAATGCTGATTTAGAAGAATTTAATAATTCTCTACGATGGGGTGTATATAATAAAAAACTTCCCCTTACTAAAATATGGTTAACACAGGCTAATAGAGGTCTACTTGAAAAGAAGGAAAAGATAATAATTGAATATAGACAGCCTAAGATAAACGCCAGTGCTCTTGTCCTTTATTTTAAAAGTACAGATAATAAAATAATAGCAGTAATCACTCCCCTTATTGAGTTTAATGAATTTTTTCCATATTTAAAAAATATACTATTTATATTTAGTTTTATTCTATCAATTTTAACTGTAATTACCTTAGTATTTATTTTGAGGAAGTTGATAAGGCCACTTTATTTAATAAACGATATATCTCTAGAATTTTCAAATTTAAAATTTGAAAGCCAGTATAACATCAAAACAAATGATGAGTTTGATAGATTAGGAAAAAGTATAAATATTTTAGGAGCTAATTTAAAGACAAACATTGATAAATTAAATTTAAAAATTGAAGAAAAAGAGGAGTTTATAAGAAATGCAGGGCATCAACTAAAAACCCCTTTAGCTATAATCGGAAGCTATGCCTCTGCTGTAAAAGATAATATAATCCCTCATAAAAATAACTTTTATTTAGAAACTATCATAGAAGAATGTTTTAGCAGTGCTAAAGTAATCGACAACCTTCTAACTATATCTAGCTTAGAAGAAGCCAGTGTAGAAGAAATAGTCGATTTGGGAGAAATAATAAAAGAATTAGAGATAAAATATATAAACAAATATTTGGATATAAACTGTATAAATAAAATAGAAAATAACCTTATTTTAAAAGGGGATCAAAGAAAATTAGCGATTGCATTGGACAATATTTTTTCAAATATATTTAAGTTTGCTGACAAGAATGTACTTATTTACTTAAATATAGAAGACAATAAATTATATTTAAATTTTTATAACGATGGAGAAAAAATAAAGAATATAGACAAAATATGGAATATTTTTTATACAGAAAAAGGAGAAAAAAATAAAAATGGATCTGGATTAGGCACCACTATTATAAAAAATATTTTAGACAATTCAAAAATAAATATCACTATAGAAAATTTTAATAACGGAGTCTTATATAAATTAAATTTAACGCAAATATAATTTGTTCAATATCACTTTTTCATCACTTTTTTTT
This sequence comes from Fusobacteria bacterium ZRK30, assembly GCA_024628785.1. Classification (NCBI taxonomy): domain Bacteria; kingdom Fusobacteriati; phylum Fusobacteriota; species Fusobacteria bacterium ZRK30. Next base: position 1,049,787 of record CP102405.1, on the reverse strand, counting down.
GGTATTCTTAAAAAAAAGGGAGGTCGATATGATGAAAAAAATATTGTTAGTTGTATTTATGATGTTTTCTGCACTTACAACTTTTGGGGAGAGTATCAAAATATACTCTGATAGAGAGGTGTCTTATTTTATAGATACTAATACTCTAGAAATAATGGTCAACAAAGGTAACCATAGTGAGGTATTATCTATAGCTCAGAATAACTTAGAACCAACTAATGTTTTAAAAAACAATAATAAGATTAGTTTTTATAGAAACAGTAAAAATTTTAGTTTCAAAGTTATAAAAAATCGTTTAGATATCTCTATTACCGCTACTAAAACAGACGATAAAATAACTTTTCCTCAGATTTCAAAAGGGGTAGAAAATTTTATTTTACCACTATATCAAGGGCAAAGAATTCCTGCAAAGGATAAAAAGTTGAAAAACTATCTAATTAGTAAGGGGGAAGAAATTTTTAGTGAAAGGTTTTCCATGGCTTTCTTCAGTTCTGAATATAAACATTTTAATGCTATGATAGTAGTTGGAAATATCTTTAATAATACCTATAAATTTACAGGATATACAGTTTAACCTCACCCACACCTTCCCTATTATGGAAGCTCCAAAAACTATATCTTTTAGTATTTATATATTGCCTAAAGATATCAAAGCGATCACTGCTACATATAGAAATTTACTGATCAAAAATAAAAAATTTAAAACATTGGAAGAAAAGGCACAAATAAATCCTAACATAAAAAAATTATACGGGGCTTCTCATTTTTATCTATGGGGATTAGGAGTGATCTCTCCAGAAAATGTAAAAGATCCTAAAGGGCTATATCAGGCCTTTAAAAAAGATTTAAAGATTAAAGAGAATAATATTGCTATAAAAATCTACTCCGGACTAAAAAATTATGATGAAAAAGATGAGTTTATAAATAATTTAAAAACTGAAATAAAGCAATACCATAGCTACAATACAAATATTTTTATAAAGGGGATAAATCATTCTTTGGAACAAAAAAACTTACTCCAGTATCCAAAACAATTCACTGACAGTGATAAAATTTTAAAAAATAAATATGAATTTTATAATAGATATAAAGAATATTTAAATCCCGTGGACAGTTTTGGAGATGGTGTATCTAACTATATTTTAACGGAACTTAAAAATAATAATATAGACAAGGCTTGGCTGGGAGACAATAACGACCTCTATACTATTGGTAACCCTGACGTTGTTAAGCGAGCAAATAAGATGGGGTATCTGATAGGTGTCTACGATTCATATCATACAATTGTCAAACCTGGAGATAAAGCATGGTCAACAGTTGAATTCAATAATCAAAATGCCTATAACAACGATACTATTACAGACAAAAATGGTAAAAAAATTAAGGGGTTCCAGCAGACAGGTAGAAAATTAAATCCATCTACCACAATACCCTTAATAAAAGATCGAATAGATAAAATTTTAAGCAATGGTATGGAGATTAATTCATGGTTTTTAGATGTAGATGCTACTGGTGAATTTCACAATGATTATACTCCAAGCAGGATGTCTACACAAAAAGATGACATGAATGCTAGGATAAAAAAAATGAATTATATTTCTAAAAATTATAATATGGTTTTAGGGTCTGAAAATGGAATGGGATTTTCAAGTAAATATATTGATTTTGCTCACGGAATGACAAGACCTTTGTTTGGATGGGGAGACAAAGATCTCCGTAAAAATAAAACTTCAAAGTATTATCTGGGAAAATATTACTCTCCTACTGGAGGAGTTCCTGCTTTATTTGAAAAAGAGGTTCCATTAAAAGATATCTATTCCTATATTTATTTTAATAATAAATTTAATCTTCCTTTATACCAATTGGTTTACAATGATTCTATTATAACAACACACCACTGGACAATGGGAAGCTTAAAGTTTAAAGGTCAAAGAAAAAACACTTACCTTATGGAAATTTCATATAATATCCCACCTTTATATCATCTGGATAGAAGGATTTGGAAGAGGGACAAAAAATATATAGTTCCCCATGCAGTTTTTTTCTCTAAATGGCATAAAATCTTGGTAAAACTACCTATGACTAATTTTAAATATCTATCTAGTGACAACACACTCCAAAAAACTGAATTTGGAAAGAGATACAGTATCATAACGAATTATTCTACCACTGATAAATTTTATAATGGGGAAAAAATAAAAAAACAATCCCTTATTATTTTAGATCATGAAACTGGAAAAAAAGAGAAATATAGCCCTAAATAAGTTGACATTCCCATCTAAAAAAGGTATCATTTATCTAAAATAATCTATAAAGGAGGTAGCTATTGTGTCAAAAAGATTTACTTGGTGGTGGAGAAATTTATCTAATAATTTTAATACTGTTTCATCTAAGTAGATTGACGTCTAATCAATAGTAATATCTTTTTTATCCTTTAATTCTAAATTAAAATATGGAATCAGAGGAAAAACATATATACTTGACCAGTCATCTCGACTGGTCTTTTTTTATTATAGGAGGGAACCATGAAAAAAATAATATCAGGAATACAACCAAGTGGAATCTTACATATAGGAAACTATTTTGGTGCAATACAACAATTTATCAAATTCCAGGAAGAAAACGACTGTCTCTTCTTCGTAGCAGATTACCATGCTCTTACATCTTCTACAGATGCAGATGCACTGCGTAAAAATACCAGAGATGTAGTTTTAGACTACTTAGCATTAGGAGTAGATCCTGCAAAAGCCAGTATCTTCATCCAGTCTCATGTACCGGAACATACAGAGCTTATGTGGGTTTTATCAAATCTTACTCCAATGTCACTTTTAGAGAGAGGTCATTCTTTTAAAGATAAGAGTGCTCGTGGTATCTCATCTAATACAGGATTATTTACATATCCGGTACTTATGGCAGCGGATATCTTAATGTATGATGTAGATATGGTTCCAGTTGGAAAAGACCAAAAACAGCATCTGGAGATGACCCGTGACATCGCTACAAAGTTCAATGAGAAATACACTGAAACTTTCAAGCTTCCTGAACCTATGATTGTCGAGAGTACAGCTGTGGTTCCCGGAGTAGACGGAGCTAAGATGTCAAAATCATATGGTAATACCATCGATATGTTTGCATCTAAAAAAGCATTAAAAAAGCAGGTAATGAGTATTGTAACTGATTCTACACCGTTAGAGGATCCTAAGGACCCGGATAACAATGTAACTACCCTGTATAAATTATTCGCTACACCTGAAAAATTAGAAGAGATGAAGGAAAAATTTAGAGCTGGTAACTACGGATATGGTCATGCTAAAAAAGAACTTTTAGAAGCTATCCTGGAGCATTTTGCAGAAGCAAGAACTAAACGTGAAGAATTAGTAGCTAACCCTGAATATGTAGATAAAATACTAGCTGAAGGTGCTGAAAAAGCTAGTGCAATTGCAAGAGCTAAGATGGTAGAAGTTAAGAAAGCAGTAGGATTGATATAGTAAATAATTTATTGATCACTAGTCAATAAACTAAAAGAGAGAAGATCCATCTGGATCTTCTCTCTTTTCTGTTACATTATATTATTTACTCTGTCCTTCCCATGTAGGAGAAGGCTGAGTAAGGGGGGGTTATGCTGTTACTTTTTTACCTTCTTTATTGTATACCTTATCTTTTACTGCTAAGAATACTACTCCGATAACTATTGCTAAAGCAATTCCTGCATACTTAGACATCATTACTGGTAATCCAAATCCAATCGGTGCCATCATTATGAATGCGATACACACAGATGTCATGAATACTGCCGGAATATATGTAATCCAGAAGTTTTTCTTTTCTCTTACAAAGTAAGCTGTAGAAGTCCATAATACGATAGTTGCGATCAATTGGTTAGTGAATCCGAAATATCTCCATACAATGTTGAAGTCTACCTTTGAAAGGAAGAATCCAATAACGAATAATGGGATAGCTACTAATAATCTATTTTTCATAGAGTGCTGTTCAAAGTTAAGTGCATCTGCTATTGTAAGTCTTGCACTTCTAAATGCTGTATCTCCAGATGTGATAGGTGCTGCTACTACTCCAAATACTGCCAATGCTCCTCCAACTTTTCCTAATAATGAGTTAGATATTACATTTACAATTGCTGCTGCATTCCCGTCAAATCCTGCTAATCCTTTTACTCCACCAAAGAATGCCATTGCTGCTGCTGCCCATACTAATGCTACTACACCCTCTGCGATCATAGAACCATAGAATACACTTCTACCTTGCTTTTCATTAGTTAAACATCTTGCCATAAGTGGTGATTGAGTTGAATGGAATCCTGATATTGCTCCACATGCTATTGTGATAAATAACATTGGGAATATAGGAGTTTTCATAGGTGCTGCTTGCATATTTGTTATATTTCCAAATAATTCAGGGATCTCAAATCCTCCTACAAATAACATTACTCCTACACCAGCTGCCATGAATAACAACGCTGCTCCAAACAATGGATAGATCTTAGCTATTATCTTATCTACCGGTACTAATGTTGCTATTAAATAGTAAGCGAATATGATGTAGATCAATACTTGTACATTTAATCCTGTTAATCCATGTAAGATAGTTGCAGGTCCTGCTACAAATACTACTCCTACTAATACTAAAAGTACTACAGATATAACTCTCATTGCCATTCTATAAGGTTGTCCTAAATATTTTCCGACTAATTCCGGTACTGATCTACCGTCATTCCTAAGTGATAACATCCCTGACATATAGTCATGTACTCCACCTGCAAATATTGATCCAATTACAATCCATATAAATGCTACCGGTCCAAATAAAGCTCCTGCAATGGCTCCAAATATTGGTCCTAATCCTGCAATATTTAAGAATTGAATCATAAATATTTTCCAACCTGGTAATGGTATAAAGTCTACTCCATCCTCTAACTTAATTGCTGGTGTTTTCGCTTTTGGATCTACTCCAAATACCTTCTCAACAAATTTTCCATAAAAAAGATGACCTAAAACTAATAAAACTATCGATACTAAAAAAGTAATCATATCGTCCTCCTAAAATAAATTTAATATATTTGATATGATTATTATACATCTATTATAGATTCAAGGTGTAATTTGGAGATAAAATACAAAATTCCAAACATTAAATACAAATATTCGTCATGAAATGCATTTTAAAGTTCCGATCTTTATTAAGCCATCTAGTTCTATTTTGGAACTTTTAGTTTTATTTTCTATTTTATATTCAATAAAGTTCGAAATTCTTTTATCTTATTCCGGCTCACAGGAACTTCTACATCCAAATCCTCTATCTTTAGGTTATACGTACTGTTAAACCAGGGTATTATTTCTTTTATCTTATTTATATTCACTATATATGATCTGTGGGTTCTGAAAAATATATTTGGCAGCTCTCCCTCCAAATCAGATATTTTCTGTTTGGAAAAATATATTTCACCCTTGGCATATACCTTAGTTTCCCTTTCACAGGCTTCAAAAATATAGATTTCATCCAGTGATAAAACATACATCTTTTCCCCCTTCCACAAAGTCAGTCTGTTGATACTCTTCTCTTCCTTAGGTTTTTCTTCTATGTTTTTTTCTATTAAACTATCTAAGGTTTTTATTATCCTCTCCTCAGAATATGGTTTTAATATATAGTCAAAAGCTTTTATACTGAAAGCATCCACTGCATATTCACCATATGCAGTGATAAATATAATCTGTGGTTTTATTTCAAATTTCGATATTAATTTAGCTAAGACCATCCCATTCATATTTGGCATATTTATATCTAAAAAGATTATATCCACACTATTTTTTTCAAAAAAATTAAGCGCTGACATAGAATCTTCAAACTCTCCTACAATCTCTAACTCTTCATATTTTTCTATAAAATATCGTAGCTCCATCCTTGCCGGATATTCATCATCAATTATTATACACTTCATTATTCCCCCCTGATATCAAAAGTTATCCTTGTTCCCTCCTCTAATTTTTCTATATCCAATCCCTTTCCATAGATCAATTTTATCCTTCGATGTACATTATAAAGACCTATCTTACTGCTTTCAATGCTATCGCTATATATTTTATCGATCACTTCCTGGTCTATACTCCTACCATTATTTTCTATGATCACACGTATTTTATTTTTATCTACTCTGTATATTTTGAGGTAGATATCCTTTCCCCCTGTTCCATTTAAAAGCCCGTGCTGTATTGCATTTTCTACCAGGGGCTGAATTGTCAAACTTGGTATCTTTACCAGTTTAACATCTTCATCTATCTCATAGTGCATATTTATTTTATCATAAAATCTTGCTTTTTCTATATTCACATAGGCTTTTACCTGCTCTAATTCCATAACTATATCCACAGGTTTATTTCCATTGTCCAAATTGTATCTGAGATAGGTCGCCAGATCAATAATTGTACTCCTGGCCTGAATAGGGTCTATTCTCACAAAAGAGGTTATTGTATTTAGTGCATTGAATAAAAAATGCGGATTGATTTGAGTTTGTAACGCTTTTATCTCTGCATCTCTGGCCATCTCCTCCAGCTTTTTTATCCTGCTTATCTCCAGCTGGGTCGATATAAGCTCAGATAATCCCAGAACTAGGTTTTTATTTCTTTCCGATATATAAGAGTTTTCCGAAAAATAAACTTTTAATGCCCCAGTTACTTCAGTTCCTGATTTGAGTGGTACTATTATAAATGAAATAATATCCTCAGAGATACAATCTAATTTTCTCTCTTCCTCGTCATCCTTGTTAACCATTCTAAACTTCCCTGTTCTAAGCACTTCCTTTGTGACATTCCCTCGAATCTTTGTATGCGTTATTTCATATTTCTCATCCTGGGCACAATATGAAATTATATCTTCCATATCGGTAAATACCACTATTTTAGCACCTAAAGATTCCAGTATAGTCCTGCATACATTTTTTAACGAATCATTATTTACATCTCTAAAATATGGCAATGTTTTATTAGCTATCTCCAAAACTAACCTAGCCTCTTCCCCTGCTACCCTGTCTTCTTCCAGCATCATATTTTCTGTTATTAATATTACGATGGCTACTCCCAAAGCATTTACTAAAACCATAGGAAAATATATAGTTTCTACTATATTTAAAGCCAGATAAAATGGTTTTGACATGAGTAATATCAATCCCATACTGATATTTTCAATAATAATTCCACCTATAAACCCCAATATATATTTATTTTTTACATTGAGTTTATTTAAGTATCCCAGTCCCCAGCCCCCTAAAAAAGTGGCTATGCCACAGGGAATTGCCGTTATTCCATAGGGATCTATCATGATCCTGTGGATCCCTGCAGTTAATCCTGTGATAAGTCCGATCATAGGTCCCCCTATAATCGCTGCTACAACTACACTGATATTTCTAGTATTGGCTATGGCACCATTATAATCTGTTCCCATATAGGTTCCACCTATAGCAAGTACAGAAAATATTAGAGATAATAATACCATATCTAGTTTTGTATATTTTTCTTTTTTTATTAATCGTTTGAATCCCCTAGCCCTCGATAGGAAAAATGCTATCGTTATGATATAACCCAAACTATTTATTAGATTTCCAACAAGCCCGAACATAACTCCTCCTTTATATTAATATATTTATATAAGTTCATTTTACACTATTAGTAAGAGTGTTGCAAAAAGTTTATCAGGACCTTATTGCTCACAATTATGAATATAAAGTTTAAAGTTGTGACAACTCTATGGATACTTTTTAAAAATTAATTTGATTAAAGGTATCAAACTATGAGAACAAAGAAATCCCGTGCAGGAAATTTTATCTAACTCAAGAATATTATAGGCTTTTGGTATTAAAAGGATTGAACTCACCAAATATTCTAAGCAATCACCTTAGAAAAATAAAATTTCAGGTGTTATTATATTTTTGTTGACATTTCTTTACTTGTTTAGTAAACTTTGTTTATAGAAAAATATCGATGTTAATAATATGGAGGTAACGATGAATACAATTAAAAATCAAATAGATTTAGAAGAAAAAATAATGAATTTATATTTAAGACACCAAAAACAAAGTGAATCAATGGAATGGAATTTTTATGAATATATGCCTTGGGATAGGGGGCAGTCTTTTTCTACCCTGCCCTATGATAAGTCACAAAATACATTGCCTCAGGAGTTGATCACAGCAATAGAAACTTCTATGCTGACAGAATTAAATCTTCCCTGGTATACTACTTTTTTAAATAATATGTTTACAGATAGTTTAGAGCCCCTGCAAAATTTTGTACATACTTGGGTAAGTGAGGAAGACCAGCATGCCGCAGCTTTGGAAACTTACTTAATCTTGACCAGAAACGCTGACCCTAAGGAGCTTACCAAAGTAAAAAAAGAGATCCTTACTACCGGATGGGACTCTATCTTGTCGGAACCTCTGGCATCTATGGTATACACTTCGTTACAGGAATTGGGAACAGTTGTATTTTATAGAAATATAGCTAAGTATGCACAACAATATGACTCTGGACTGAGCGATTTACTCCTTAGAATAGCCAAGGATGAATCATCTCACTATGCTTTCTACAACCAGATAGTTGATGCACACCTGGAGCTGAATCCTAATTTAATAACACATGTCTGGCCTGTAATCAAAAACTTCAAAATGCCCGGAGGATCTTTGAGTGATTTTGATGATAGGATGAAGGTCATTCAAAAAGCCGGATATGGCCCGGATGAATATGTAAACCAGGTTTTAGAAGTTCTTATTAAAAGGTGGAAAATTGCTAAATTAGAGCCAACTACTTCAGAAGGAAAGGAAGCTCAGAAAAATATTTTAAAGTATTTAGAGAAGATCAAAAGAATTAATGCCAGATTAAAAAAGCAACGTGACGTTGCATCCAGACAGGCATAATTTAGATTGTTATAGTCTTTCATTTATTTCATAAGTTTTAGATTACAGATCCAGCTTTACAAATAATTTCCTAAAATAGAAAAAGTCATCTAAATTTTAGATGACTTTTTCTACTTCTTTACCTTCAATATCTTCACTGTCTTTGTATTTTTCTTGGCTAAACTCAAGTTTTTTTCATAGTTAATCTTACTGAGGAGGATAAAAATTGCATCTATCACAGTCAGCTGAGTTATTGTAGAGGAAATCGCAGTCAGCCTGAAATTAACATTTTCAGCTACAGTTTTAATGGCTATATCTGCCAACTTACTCAGTGGATTTTCCACTACCTTGGTCAGGGTAATTACCTTTGCCCCATTTTTTTTCGCTATCTCTACAGACTTAATTATCTCATATGTCTGGCCGCTGTGGGATATAGCAAAGACCAAATCCTCAGGAGTGGTATTGTTCATACTGGTCAACTGTACATGGGTATCATCCAGATAACTGGCACTTAGATTTATCTCCAACAGTTTATACATCAAATTCTTGGCCACCAGACCTGAAAATCCAGCTCCTAAAATATAGATATTCCTAGCCTTACATATGGCATCTACAGTTTCTTCCATATCTGAAACATCCACAATAGAAGTAGTATTTCTTATGGCTTCAATATTTTGATAGGCCACTTTTTTTATAACTTCCGAACTTATGTCATCCATTGAAATCTGGTCGTGTACTATCTTAGTTTTTTTTGATTTTTTTCTTATTATTGCTTCACTTAGAGCTATCTTAAATTCCGGAAACCCCTTATATCCCAATTTTTTGGCAAACCTAATTATGCTGGGTTGGCTTATACCTATTAATTCTCCTAATTCCTTGGCTCTCATCCCCTTTATGTTTTCTAAATTCCCTAAAATATATTGAGCTATCTTTTTTTCTGTCTTTGTAAATACCTCTTTCATTTCCTTTAATTTTGTTATACAATCCATTTTTATTCAACCCCCTTTACAAATTATAAAGCATTATTGAAATTTGTGCAAAATTTTATTTTTTTTTGAAATAAAATTACAAAATCAAGTTTTAATGAACATAATTTAATCCACTATCTATTTAAATATTTACAGATGATATGTTATACTATTGGTGTAGTAACAGTCAATTAATTTATAGGAGGGACAAATTATGGATAACGCTTTAGAAATCGTAAGAAATATGAGAAGAAAAAATAAAATCAAAAGAGAAGTAACTGATGTTGAGAAAAAAATAAGAGATAACAGAAAAAGAGTTGAATTATTAGACAACTTATCATCATATATCAAGGATAATATGACTACATCTGAGATAAAGGATATCATTCAAGGTATGAAGAGTGACTATGAGGATAGAATCGATGATTTCATCATTAGAACTGCTGAATATTCAAAGGAAAGAAGAGACCTTAATAAAAGTATCAAGGAATTGATGCAGGCTAACCAAATGAATGAAAATAACTAAATAACAGTTATATAAAAATGAAGGGAAACCTTCATTTTTTTATTGAAAAGAGATTTTCTTCCTATTGGTTTATTTAATAATATCAAAATATTAAGGCAATAATAAGAACAATTAAATATTGTTCTTGTACATAAAAAAAAGAGGTTTCCCTCTTTTTAATTGTTTAATACCTTTTCAATATTACTTAATGAATATAATAGCTCTTCACATTTTTTTCCTTTATAGCCAACTTTTATCTCTTTTAGCAATTTGAGGCATCTTTCCACATTTTGAGTATTAACTTTCCATAGAGTTCGGGTTTTTGATTTTCCAAAAGGGAGAAGGTCGTCTTGGGGATCACTGCTAAAACAATATCTGTATCTTCTCCTTCTATTCCTCCAAAGAAAGATGTCTTTTAGAAGAGTTCAATAACCTTATTTCTCAGTTCCTTTTCAGACATAATAATTTCCCCCTTTACACTAGGTTCTTTTATTTTATTTTAATATTATTTCTCTTTGAAACATCATTTTTTTCGCCCTTTTTAAATAGTTTTAACCTTAAGACTTTTAAAAGAGATCAAGTCGCATAAATATTATTCTAAAAAATATTTTTTTAAAAACGCCCTTTAATTACATCTTCTTCATCTAGAATGCCAGCTTCTACCAAAGCAGCCATATAGGAAGTGTTCTCCCTTGACATTCGCACTGTAGATCCTGCTATCCCTTCATATGAATCTTGAATGGTTTTAGTTGCACCAGCAGGTATATCTATCCCAAAATAATTATTTTCATCTATACTTTCAGAATACCTCTTAGGAGACCAATCGATCAATGATTTGATTTGATTTGCATTTTTACCGACAAGATAATTTTCAATGGCACTATAATTCCCCTGCCATCCACCATTGGAATGGAAACCATATTTTAATCCCATCTTCTCTGGGATTTCATTTTCAAACTTTACACCTAGAGCACTAAGTATCTCAAGAATTGTCGAATTTTCATCCGTTCCCTCTAAAACACCACGATCTTTAATTACATTATCGTAAAAATGGATCCCGTATAAATTTTTCCCCTCCAGTTCAGACCAGTTTTCAGGTTTTAAAAGTCCGCTTTTAGAAGCTCTTACAGTGGGAATCAACTCTCTGTTAATAACTATATCTTTAAACTTGGAATTAAAATCAAAACCAGGCTTAAATTTAGCTTCCATCTGATAACGGGTAACAGGATCTAATATTACAAGAGCCACACTACCATCATCATCTACTGCTACAGCATAAAATCCCATCAGATCATTAGTTGTTATATCAAACATAGATATTCCTTTTTTGTAGTTTGATCCTGGAATAGCTGCCACAGGGTCTACAGAAAAATCAACAGATACTTCGGCTTCAGGATTATTCCTGGCTATCCACTCACCATTTTTAAAGACTAAAAAATCGATCCTGGCATCTGAAATTGTTCCATCTTTCTCCAATGTTAAAACCGTTTCGATCTTCTGTTTAGCATCCTCCAAGGCCACACCTTTAGAGTGTCCCTTCCAGTATACTCCCTTATATGTTCCACTATAATCCTTTTCATAAAAAAACACATGCACTACTAAAGAAAGGATTACGGCAACTACCCCTAATAACATTAAATTTTTTTTCAAAATAACTCCTCCTCCCATTAACTTATTTGTTTTGATTTTAGATAATTCCCCTCCTTATAATTGAGGGATTTAAACATATTCTAACCTAATGAATCCCAGGATTAGTAAAGGCTTTTAACCTTAATTTACAGGTTTTATCTCCACCAATTGTTAGAATAAAAAAATATATATACATATATATATCAAAAAATATCAACATCTCCTCTTTTCTTTAGGATGAAGTTTATTGTTTTAAATGTTATAATAATAGATATAATATTTAAATTCAAAGAGGTGAAAAATTTGGCAACAAAAAGTATAGAAAAATTAACAGATTATTTTTATAGATTCCCGGGAATCGGGAAAAAATCTGCCAGCAGGTTGGCATTTCATATCCTGGAGATGGAAAAAAATGAGATAGAGGAATTTATAAAAGCTGTCTACGAGGTAAAGGAGAATACTGAAAAATGTACAGTCTGCGGTAACTTAAGTGAATCTCCTATCTGTGATATATGTGATAATGAAACTAGAGATAGTTCTGTCATCTGTGTTGTAGAAGATAATAGAGACATTATCGCCCTGGAAAAATCAAAGTCATATAACGGTAAATACCATGTTTTAAACGGAAAGATCGCTCCCCTCAGCGGGATAACCCCGGATAAATTAAATATCAAATCACTTTTAACCAGGGTAGCTGCTGAAGAAATAAACGAGATTATTCTGGCTCTTAATCCTGATTTAGAAGGGGAAACTACAGCCATGTATCTTATGAAATTACTCAAACCATTTGGTGTAAAGATCTCTAAGATCGCCAGTGGAATTCCTATGGGTGGAAATATTGAATTTTCCGATATTGCTACTATCAACAGAGCATTAAACGATAGAAAAGAACAGTAGACAGGATATTAAAAATCACTCCTAATTAGGAGTGATTTTTTTATAAATATTCTTTTTAACCTTTTTCAATAAATTTAAAATAATATCTTTTATTCCTATTATTTATCTCCTAATAAAAAATTTATATCCACTGCAAAAATATCTGTCCTTTTAACCTTATCCATAACAGCCCTTCCATTGGCTGCAAGATAAAGTATATTATCTTTCACAACAGGAGTTGTTACTATATCTCCATTTACTATAAATTTAAATAATTGTTTTTTAGAAGAGGTATCTTCAATATATAATTTATCCCCTGTAACTGAGATCTCTAAATTCTGGTATCTTATTTTTTCTACCTTTCCTTTAAAAGGGCTAAACTCTTCAGGAAATTTATATCCTGTTTCTATATCTGTTGTTTTTCCAGTGTCTTTATCAACAATATAGGTTTGGGGAAAATTATAGACATCTCTTCTCAAAAAATCATCATTGGTCAAAAAGGAAATATTTTGATCTGAAAACTTTAGATTAGAAGTTATTCCGCTGGGAACTTTTGATACCCATTTTACTTTATTTTGATAGTTGTAAAAGATCATAAAATAAAAATTTGATATAAACAATGTAAGAGTTATTAGATTGAATAAACCACTAGAAGAACTCCTTATGACAACTCTTTTTCTCGTTTTTGCTGCCATAAGATAAACTTTGAGCCCTAGGAGAACAATTAATCCTGCTACTCCTATTGGAAATCCTTCGCTTCTATTGTTAAATATTAATGCCATCATACTTGGCAGCAGGAGAAATAAAGCGGATAAAATATTCATATTAGAAGATTTCACTATCCCATTAAATCTTTTTTTTGCCAAGATAAATTCAATAATTCCAAGTATCAAAAATAAATATACCGCCTTTGGTGATACCAGCAAATAAAGTCCTATATTTATGGTGAATAACACAATAAATATAGGAAATGATAGGATATATTTTGAATCCCCCCTGCCTCTTTTTAACTCTCCAAACATTTTTTCTTCCCCCTACTTTAATTTTATAGATGACCTCATTTCCCTATATTTTAAATCATTGCTACAATTATACTACTTTTTTAAGTTTAAACAAGTTAAGGTTAAAAAAATATAAAAATAACCTTAAAAAATTTCAAATATATATAAAATATAAAGATTTCTTCATAATTTTAACCTTATAACTCAAGGCTAGTGCAAGCTACAGTTGTTAAAGTATTAAATATGTGATAAAATATAAAGATTTTTTCATTCTGGCTAAACTCATCTAAGAGTTGTTTTTTAGCTAATTAATAATATAAGGAGTTTTAAATGAAATATATAAAACACAGAGATTTGATAGTTAATAAAAGTCTCTATAAAGTAATCTTAAAGATCTCCATTCCCCTCATGATTGGTGAGTTGATTCAAAGAGCCTATACCCTTACAGACATGTTTTTTATGGGGAAGATGGGAAGTATACAGGTAGCGGCCCTTACCTTTGTTGACCCAATAATAAATGGAATAATGGCTATTGGAATGGGGTTAGCAGTTCCTATGCTATCTATGGTTTCTCAAAATATAGGAGCCAAAAACTATGATGGTGCTAAAAAAAATATCGGTAACCTTATTTTTTTAGCATCTATTTTATCTGTCTTCATTGGGCTGGCAGGAGTTTTTCTTTCAGACCCAATCCTTGAAACACTAAATGCCCACGGAGTATTGTTAGCAGAGAGTTCCCGTTATTTAAAAATCATTCTCTGGGGAACTTTTTTCACCTTTATAAACGTATGTTATCTCTCTATAAAACAAGCTGAAGGAGATACCATGAAGCCTTTATATCTGAATATTGCTTCCCTTGGTCTGAATCTTTTACTCAATCCTATTTTAATATTTCAAATGAATTTAGGAATTAAAGGAGCTGCCATAGCTACGGTAGTTTCAAAAGGATTTTTAACCATCTATGGAATCTATGATTTATTTTATAAGGGAAAAGGATTAAGGATTTCAAAAAAGCACCTTAAAATATCAAGGAAAGATTTTATATACATCCTTGCCTTGGGAATTCCTGCTGTTATCACTAAGTCTACCTCTCCTTTAGGAAATATGCTTATCAATTCCTATGCTGTTGGTTATGGTAGTTCCGTCATTGCAGCAGTGGGTCTGGGCAATAAGATAAATAGTATTTTATTCAGTCTGGGAACCAGTCTATCTGCTACTATGACTACTATTGCTGGTCAGAATATAGGTGCCGGAAAGATAAAAAGAGTTGAAGAAGCTGTGAAAAAATTAGGAATTATAAGTATTTTTATCAGCCTCTCAGGTTCGGTTATTATAATTTTATTTTCAGAGAATATCCTGTCTTTCTTTACCGCCGACCCCTCAATAAAAAAACTTACAAAGGAATTTTTTATTGCTACAACACCTACAGCTGTTGCATGGGGGATCTCTCAGATTATCATGGGAGTACACCAGGGAGCCGGTTATACTAAGATATCCATGTATATCACCATTATTAGATTATGGCTCCTGAGAATTCCCCTTGTTTTCATCCTAGGAATTTTTGTAGGAGAAAGATCATTATGGTATTCTACAGCTATTGCTACAAATGCCATAGGAGTTATCTCCATCCTGTTTTATCTGTCAGGTCTATGGAAGAGGAAAAATAAATATATCATGGCATAAAAATAAGGGATCCCAAGGATCCCTTATTTTTTTACTTTCTAATTTCAGTTACTTCAATAATCCATGTTCCTGCTATAGTACCTAATTTGGGTTGAGGATAAAATAAAGTTCTTACTGTTTCCATTACTTCTATCTTATAAATTATATTATCTCTCTCCATTCGTAGTTCATTATTTTCTTCAAAATATCTATATTTTTCTTCCCTATTTTTTTGATATTCATCTATTTCAAATAAAATATCCTCCTTTGTTTTAGGTTTTTCTAATAATAAAATTCTAAATCCTTTAGTTAAGATATTAAGTCTATCCTTTAATTCCCCCCAGATAGTTATAGTTTGGTTTTTCATAATAATCTCCCTCCATAAATATAATACACCCTAAATAATCTTCATCTATTACTTTATACATCTTTTTTTACCTTTCACAAAAATTTAATTGAAAAATAATAAAATTAAAATTAAACAATATTAAAGAAAAAAAAAGGACTGGAAATTTTCCAGTCCTTTCTCTATATATCTATTTTATTCTCACTCCTAAAAGGAAGAGGATAAATTATAGACCTTGAGAATAGTCAAGTGCAGCTAATCTCTTATAGTGTCTTATTTTCTTTGCAGCTTCTGCTTTATTCTTAGCGAATAATTCTTTTGCTCTTTCAGGATTAGACTTAGTTAATGTTAAGTATCTAGTCTCTCCTAATAAGAACTCTTCATATTTGTCCCAGTTAGGTTCTTTAGAATCGATTTGTAATGGGTTCTTACCTTCTAATTCTAATTTAGGATCAAATCTGAATAATGGCCAGTAACCACATTCAGTAGCTAACTTCATCTCTGTTTGAGAGTGACCCATACCTTTTCTTACACCATGTGAGATACAAGGAGCATATGCAATGATGATAGATGGTCCTTTATGAGCTTCTGCTTCTTTAACAGCTTTTAAGTATTGAGCTTGACTTCCACCCATAGATACTTGAGCTACATAGATATGTCCATAAGACATGCAGATAGCAGCTAAATCTTTCTTCTTTAATGGCATTCCAGCTGCAGCAAACTTAACTACTGATCCAGTTGGTGATGCTTTTGATGCTTGTCCACCAGTATTTGAGTACATCTCTGTATCCATTACTAAGATGTTGATATCATCAGATGTAGCTAAAACGTGATCTATTCCACCGTAACCGATGTCATTTGCCCAACCGTCTCCACCGAAGATCCATTGTGATTTCTTAGTGATGTAGTCTTTTAATGATGTTACTTCTTTAGCGTCTTCATTACCTTCGATTAATGGTAATAACTTAGTTCTGATCTCTTGAGTTTTCTCTCCATCAGTTCTGTTTTCAATCCATTCTTTGAATAATTCTGCTACTTCTGGAGTAACTTTATCCATGATTTTTTCCATTTCTACTTCTAATCTATCTCTTAATGCTTCTACAGCAACGTGCATTCCATATCCGAACTCTGCATTATCTTCAAATAATGATGATGCCCAAGCTGGACCTTCTCCGCAACCGTTTGTACAGTAAGGAGTTGATGGAGCTGATCCACCGTATATTGATGAACAACCAGTAGCGTTTGCTACCATCATTCTATCTCCGAATAATTGAGTGATTAACTTGATATATGGAGTTTCTCCACAACCAGCACATGCCCCATGGAATTCGAATAAAGGTTGTGCAAATTGAGAAGTTTTAACATTTGCAGTTCCCATGATTTCTTTCTTGTAAGTTACTTCGTTGAATAAGAAATCAGCGAATTTTTGCTCAGGCATAACTTCAGCAATTGGAGTCATAACTAATGCTTTTCCTTTAGGTGCTGGACATACGTTTGCACATACTCCACAACCAGTACAGTCAAGTGGTGAAACTTGTAATCTGTATTCTACACCGTCAGCTTTTCCGATAACTTTTAAAGTTTTCATATCTTCTGGTCCATTAGCTTTTTCTTCTTCATTAATTAAGAAAGGTCTGATTACTGCATGTGGACAAACAAATGAACATTGGTTACATTGGATACAGTTTTCAGGAATCCATTGAGGTACGTTTACTGCTACCCCTCTTTTTTCAAATGCTGTAGTTCCATTTTCAAATGTACCATCTTCATATCCGTCAAATGCAGATACTGGTAAATCATATCCTTTGATAGCGTTTATTGGCTTAGCAATTTTTTCTACGAATGCAGAACCTTTGTAAGCGTCTTCAGCTGTTTCATGTACTAAGTTGATCCAAGCTGGATCTACAGTAACTTCTACTAACTCGTCTGCTCCTTTATCAATTGCGTTGTAGTTCATGTCAACGATATCTTGACCTTTTTTGATGTATGACTTATAAGTATACTCTTTCATATATTCTTGAGCTTCTGCAAATGGAATTACGTTAGCTAATTTAAAGAATGCAGATTGCATTATTGTGTTAGTTCTGTTTCCTAATCCTAATTCAACTGCTAATTTATTTGCATTGATGATGAATAACTTAGCTTCTGCTTTAGCTAACTTAATCTTAACTGAGTTAGGTAAGTTTGCAACAGTTTCCTCTGCATCCCATACACAGTTTAATAAGAATGATCCACCTTTTTTTAATCCACTTGTCATGTCATACTTACCTAAGTAAGATGGTGTAGAACATGCTACGAATGAAGGTCTGTTGATTAAGTAAGTTGATCTGATAGGGTCTTTACCGAATCTTAAATGAGATCTAGTAACTCCTCCAGATTTCTTTGAATCATATGCGAAGTAAGCTTGAGCATAAAGATCAGTCTTGTCTCCTATGATTTTGATTGAGTTTTTGTTAGCTCCTACAGTACCGTCAGATCCTAACCCGAAGAATAAACATTCTTTTACATTATCAGCAACTACTGATACAGCTTCTCCTACTGGTAATGATAAGTGAGTAACGTCATCGATAATTCCTACTGTGAATCCTTCTTTAGGAGTATCTATTTTTGCATTTTCAAATACAGCTACTATTTGAGCAGGTGTAGTATCTTTAGAAGATAATCCGTATCTTCCTCCAATGATTTTTGGTGCATTTTTGTCATCTTTGAATAACTCAACTACGTCAAGGTATAAAGGTTCTCCGTTTGCTCCAGGTTCTTTAGTTCTATCTAATACAGATATTGACTTAACTGTCTTAGGTAAAACGTTCATGAAGTACTCAGCAGAGAATGGTCTGTATAAGTGAACAGTTAATAATCCTACTTTTTCTCCTGATGCCACTAAATGATCTACAGTTTCTTTGATAGTCTCTGTAACTGATCCCATAGCTACTACTACTCTTTCAGCATCTGCTGCTCCATAGTAAGTAAATGGCTTATATTCTCTTCCTGTAATCTTTGAAATTTCTTCCATATATTCTAAAACTGCTGCTGGTACTGCATCATAATATTTATTTTGAGCTTCTCTAGCTTGGAAATAAACGTCATCGTTTTGAGCTGTTCCTCTAGTCACTGGGTGATGAGGGTTGATTGCTCTATCTCTGAATGCTTGAACAGCATCTCTATCTAATAATCTATCTAAATCTGCATAATCCATTACTTCTACTTTGTTGATTTCATGTGAAGTTCTGAAACCGTCGAAGAAATGCATGAAAGGTACTCTTGTTTTAAATGTTGCTAAATGAGCCACACCTGCAAGGTCCATTACTTCTTGTACAGATCCAGAGGCCAACATTGCATAACCAGTTTGTCTTGCAGCATATATATCTGAGTGATCTCCAAATATAGATAATGCTTGAGCTGATAATGATCTAGCTGATACATGGATTACTGAAGGTAATAATTCTCCAGCGATCTTATACATGTTAGGTATTTTTAATAATAATCCTTGTGATGCTGTATAAGTAGTCGTTAAAGCTCCTGCTTGTAACGCTCCATGAACTGATCCTGCTGCTCCTGCTTCCGATTGCATTTCTACTAACTTTACAGGTACTCCGAATAAGTTTTTCTTACCTTGAGCTGCCCATTGATCAGTGTATTCTGCCATTGGTGATGATGGTGTTATAGGATAGATCCCTGCTACTTCTGTGAATGCGTATGATACCCACGCTGCAGCTTGGTTTCCGTCCATTGTTTGCATAGTTTTAGCCATTTTTTTTGACCTCCTGAAAATTTTAATTATATTTTATTGGTGTCAGTAAAATAAAATATCTTTCATGTACAATTTTACTTCACTAGCAATATTTTGTCAATAATTCATTATTATTTTTTTAAACTTATCACTTTTTACACTTTTTTCGTTCTTAAAACATCATATTTAACCACTTTAATACATTTAATTACTTTTTTCACTTAGTATTATCGTGGTAAAATCCTTTGAATCTCTAAGTTTTTGTATGGTTATACTTTACAAATACCCTGTTTTTTCTACATTTTACGGACATTGTTTTGATAAATTTAATTTTTTTTTATTCATTGGGTCTGGAGGTCAG
Source organism: Fusobacteria bacterium ZRK30 (assembly GCA_024628785.1). Lineage (NCBI taxonomy): Bacteria > Fusobacteriati > Fusobacteriota > Fusobacteria bacterium ZRK30. The sequence continues at coordinate 1,029,810 of CP102405.1, read as the reverse complement.
GTATTATCTATTTTTACATCAAAAAAAACATGACGTTGTGTCCAAATAAGTATAATTTAGGTTTTACAATTTTTTTTATTTCATAAATTTTATAATTTCCTATACAATAAAAAAAAAACTGCCAGATTAATCTGGCAGTTTTAAAATTATTTAACTATTGCTAATGTATCTCTAGCGATTACTAATTCTTCGTTTGTTTGGATCTTATAGATAGCTACTTTAGAAGTTTCTGTAGATAATTTTACAGATCCTTTCTTTCTTACTGAGTTAACAGCTTCATCTAATTCTACACCCATAAATTCTAATCCTTCTAAAGATTTAGATCTTATTAAGTTAGAGTTTTCTCCAATTCCACCTGTGAAACAGATCATGTCTACTCCACCCATAGCTGCTGCGTATGATGCGATATAAGCTCTGATTCTATAAGTCATCATATCGATAGCTAATGCTGCTCTCTCATCTCCAGCTCCTCTTGCAATTTCAAGGTCTCTACAGTCAGATGACTTTTCGAAGATTCCTAAGATTCCAGATTTCTTGTTCATTCTAGCATCGATCTCTTTATCAGTTAATTCTCTCTTAGCTTTGATAAATAATGCTGCTGCTGGGTCGATATCTCCACATCTAGTTCCCATCATTAATCCTTGTAATGGAGTTAATCCCATTGAAGTATCTACTGATTCACCATCTTTAACAGCTGATATAGATGCTCCGTTTCCTAAGTGACATACGATTACTTTTGAGTTAGCTGGGTTTCCTAATAAATCGTTAGCTAATCCTGCAACAAATTTATGAGAAGTTCCGTGGAATCCGTACTTTCTTACTTTTAACTCTGTATAGTCAGCATATGGTAATGGATACATAAATGCTTTTGCTGGCATAGTTTGGTGGAATGCTGTATCAAATACTCCTACATTAGGCTTTCCAGGAATAAGTTCCATACAAGTCTTTACACCTAATAAGTTAGCTGGGTTATGTAATGGAGCTAAGTCGTTGTTAGCTTCGATTCCTGCCATTACTTTTTCATCTAATAATACAGATGTTGTGAATTCTTCTCCACCATGTACTATTCTATGTCCAACTGCGTCAACTTCATTGATATCTGCAATTACTCCGTGCTCTCCTGTTAATGTATTTAACACTAATTCTAAAGCTTCCTTATGTGTAGGCATATCATGCTCTAACTCTAATTCGAAATCTGTAGCTGGTACTTCGTACTCAAACTTAGATCCGTGGATTCCAATTCTGTCACATAGACCGATTGCGAATACCTCTTCAGTTGTTGGGTTGATTAGTTGGTACTTTAAAGATGAACTACCACAGTTAATTACTAAAACTTTCATTAATTATTTCCTCCTAGATTTTATTTTGATGATATATATTTCACTTATCATCTATATTATTTTTGTAGGAGTCATCTCTAACTCCTACTATTTTATCTATTAGTTAGCTTGTACTGATGTTATTGCTGTTAAGTTTACTATATCAGATACTGAACAACCTCTTGAAAGGTCGTTGATTGGTGCTGCTAAACCTTGTAATAATGGTCCGTGAGCTTCTGCTCCTGCTAATCTTTGTACTAATTTATATCCGATATTTCCTGCTGCTAAGTTAGGGAATACTAAGATGTTTGCATTTCCTGCTACTTTTGATTCAGGTGCTTTTTTAGCTCCTACTGCTGCTACTAATGCTGCATCAGCTTGTAATTCAGCTTCAAATTCGAAATCTACATTACTTTCAGCTAATATCTTTCCTGCTTCTGCTACTACATCTACTGAATCATGTTTAGCTGATCCTTTAGTTGAGAATGTCATTAATGCTACCTTTGGCTCGATTCCTGCTACTGATCTAGCTGTTTCAGCTGCACCCATAGCAATATCAGCTAATTGTTGAGAATTAGGTTCTGGTATTACTGCACAGTCACCAAATATTAAGATATTTCCATACTCTTCAACTTTATCTTTTAACTCCATGATGAATACAGATGATACTGTTTTCATTCCTGGCTTAGGTCCTATTACTTGGAATCCAGCTCTAAGTACGTTTGCTGTAGGTGAATCTGATCCAGATACCATTCCATCTGCATCTCCTAAAGCTACCATCATAGCACCAAAGAAGTTAACATCTGTAGTTAATATCTCTTTAGCTTTTTCTGGAGTCATTCCTTTCTTAGCTCTTCTTTCTACTAATTTAGCTACATAAGCATCTATATTTTCAAAAGTGTTTGGATCAATTATAACAGCTCCCTCTAAGTTAGCTCCTACTTTTGCTGCTTCTGCGTTTAAAGTTTCTGCATTCCCTACTAATACAACTTTAGCCAATCCCTCTTTTACGATTTCTTGTGCTGCTTTTAATACTCTTTCATCAGTTGCTTCTGGTAAAACGATAGTCTTTTGTGTCACTTTAGCTTTTTCTTTTATTTGATTAATGATTCCCATTAGTCATCCTCCCGATCTATATAATATGAAACCTATATTAACACATTTTACTCTAGTTGTACATATGGTTTTTGCTTTCTTACAGTCGGTCAGAGTTTTGTGTTTCATTTACAAACTTTTATTCCCATAAACATATTTTTTATACCATTTTTTCCTAACATAACTATTATATTATTTTTACGTTTATTTTAAAAGCTTTTTTTGATTTATTTTTATCCAAATTTAATTTTTATTCAAAAATAGCATCTATATACTCTTTAGATTTAAATTCACGGAGGTCTTCTATCCCCTCTCCTACCCCAATAAATTTAATTGGTTTTTTCAACTCTTCAGATATAGCAAATACTATCCCACCCTTGGCTGTCCCATCTAATTTAGTCACTACAAATCCACTCAATTTAGTTACCTCATTGAATACTTTAGCTTGGTTCAATCCATTTTGACCGGTAGTTCCATCTATTACCAATAAACTCTCATAGGCTGTTTCCCCTACATGTTTTTTTATAATAATGTTTATCTTCTCTAACTCTTTCATAAGATTATTCTTATTATGTAATCTTCCTGCTGTATCTATTATCACTATATCAGCACCTCTGTTTTTTGCAGCTTTTAGTGTATCAAAGACCACTGCTCCCGGGTCACTTCCCTGCTCATGCTTTATGATATCAGCACCTGCTCTATCTGACCATTCTTCTAATTGCTCAATAGCTGCCGCTCTAAATGTATCTCCTGCACCTATCACTACTTTTTTACCGTCTTTTACAAACTTAGCAGCCAATTTTCCAATAGTAGTTGTTTTCCCTACTCCATTTACCCCTACTACTAAGACTATATTCATCCCGGGTTTATCTACTTCTAACTCTGTTCCTTCAGCGATTAAGAACCCTTCCATTACATCTTTTAATACATCATAGACTAAGTTAGGATCTTTGATCCCTCTTTTTCTAACTTCCTTCTCTAACTCTCCTACTATCTTAAGTGTCATATCCATACCGATATCCGATTGGATCAATAGATCCTCTAATTCCTCATACATCTCCTCATCTATAACACTTCTTCCGGCAAAAAGTGTTTTCATCTTTCCAAACAACCCTTCCCTGGTTTTTACAAGTCTTTCCTTTAAAGATTTGAAAAATCCTCTTTTCTTAGATTTTTCTTCCCTCTTCTTTGACTCCTCATCTTCTTTTCTTTTGGCTTCTTCTTCAGCTTCTTTCGCTATTTTATCTTCTTCAGCCTTTAATCTCTCTAATTCTTTTCTCTCTTTCTCCTCTTTAGCCTTTAACTCCTCCAATTCTTTTCTCTCTTCTTCCTCTTTAATTTTTAACTTCTCAAGCTTTTCTCTTTCTGCTTTCTCTTTAGCTCTTAATTCCTCTAACTCTTTTCTTTTAGCCTCTTGCTCGGCTTTCAATCTTTCATTTTCCTCTGCCAGTTTCTTTTCCTTAGCTTTTTCTATTTCCAGCTCTTCATTTTTAATCCTTAACTCTTCTTTTCTTTCCGTTTCAACCCTGTCAGCTTCTTTTTGATTTTCTAATGCCTCCAGTTCCTTTCTTTCCTCTTCCTCTTTAGCCTTCAATTGTTCCAGTTCTTTTTTTTCTTCCTCTTCCTTTATTTTTAACTTTTCATCAGTTTCAACTTTCTTCTTCCCAAACCCAAATAATTTTTTAAACATCTTTTTCCTCCTAGCATTTTATTGATTTTGTACTCAAATATTAACATATTTATTTTTTTTTGTCATAAAACCAAGCTTAAATTCTTTCGCTCCCCTTTTAATCTGAATAATCTACCGCTAAAAATCTTTTTCTTTGTCACAAATTACACCAATTATCACTAACCAAAAGCTTTCTTCAGCCTTTCTAATCCATCCTCTAAGATATATCTAGGACACGCTATATTCATTCTTGCAAATCCAGCACCCATAAAAGCCCCTCCCATTGTAAGGGCTAAGCCGCCATCTTCCACTAATTTTTCTTTTAATTTTTCATTATCCATTCCATATTCTCTTAGATCTAGCCAAAGCAGATAAGTAGCCTCAGGTTTTCTCACCCTGATTTGAGGAATATTTTTACCTATGTAGTCTATGGCAAATTCCATATTTCCTCTCAAATGATCTAGAAGTTCTTCTAACCACTCCTCCCCATCATTGTAGGCAGATATCACCATATCCATACAAAAACTATTGGGTTCATGAACTCCAATCAGAGAAAGTTCATCTATAAAACCTTCTTTCTCCCCTATTGTAGGGAAAACTACGAATGAACTCTGAATTCCAGCCAGATTAAAGGTTTTAGTAGAAGAAAGACAAGTATATACAAGGTTTTCTACTTCACTCCCCAGACTGGCTATGGAAATATGTTTTCCATCTAAGATCAGGTCACTATGAATTTCATCGGAAATGATCTTAACTCCGTATCTCACACAAATCTCTGCGATTTTTGATAATTCTTCCCTCTCCCAAACTCTTCCACTAGGATTGTGGGGGTTACACAATATAAATACCTTAGAGCACTTTACTTTTTCCTCGAAATCTATAAAATCAATTACATATCTTTCTTCTTTTTTTATCAGTTCATTTACAACTAGTTTTCTCCCGTTATTCTTAATCTGTTTTACAAACTGCGGATAAGTTGGAGACTGTATCATTATTTTATCTCCTTCATCGGTCAAACTCTTAATCAATAGATTCAGGCTGGTTACTACCGTAGGAGAATGAGCGATTTTATCACAAGGTAATTTATATCCGTGTCTTTTTTCCACCCAGTCTACCAGACTACCTATATACCTTTCACTTTCCATGGTATAACCGAATATTTTTTGGTCAGCTTTATTTTTTAAAGCTTCCACCACTACATTAGGAGCCTCTATATCCATATCTGCCACCCACATAGGTAGAATATCTTCCCTTCCAAAATAATTTTTTCTTCCAGCCCATTTTCTTGAATCATTTTGACTTCTATCTATTTTTTTATTAAAATCAATCATCTTTTATCCTCCTCTGTTTTTTCTTAATATTATACTTCAGTCATTTCCAAAAAGATATAAATATTATATTTAAACTTCTATTTTTTTCTCTGGCAATTTTAAGTAATTCCATTTTTTTTATGGCATAATATTTATATTAACAACAATTTATCCCAGACAATACAACTTCTCCTACGAAGAAATTTGTAGAGACTTCTAAAAAGGAGATAAACTATGAGCAAACATTTAGATCTGACTCAAGGAGACATCGGATGTCTCATAAAAAAAATAGCTATCCCTTCAAGTATTGGATTTTTATTCAATACCTTATTTAACATAGTAGATACTCTCTATGCCAGTTATATAGGATCTGATGCAGTTTCAGGTCTCACTCTCTCATTTCCGCTTTTTTTTATCCTCATATCTATCGGCTCCGGAATGGGGACAGGAACTACAGCTCTTATCTCCAACCTTTTAGGAGAAAAAAATATGGAAAGTGCCAGGGACACTTCTGAAGACTCTATCAGTCTTGGAATTATTTTGAGCTTTTTCGTTACCTTTTTAGGAATTTCCCTCACAGGTACTACATTTAAATTTTTAAACGCTCCTGCCGAAACCACAATTTATGGTGTTCAATATATCCATATAATTATGGGAGGAAGTTTATTCTTTATCTTAAACAGTTCCTTCAACGCTATCCTTTCTGCCCAGGGAGACACCAAACCTTACAGAAATTTTCTTATTCTTGGTTTTTTCTTGAATTTAATCTTAGACCCTCTATTTATATTAGTTTTTGATATGGGGATTGCAGGTCTTGCTTTAGCCACTATTTTTATCCAAATAACAGGATCTTTTTATCTTCTGAAAAAAGTTATAAGATCTCCCTTATTTTTAGAAGCCAGACTACATCTGAAAAAACCTGATTTTCACCACTATTTAGAAATTTTGAAGCAGGGATTCCCAGCCAGCCTGAATATGATGAGTATGGCTTTAGGAGTTTTTGTGATCAACTATTTCGTTTTAGATGTAGGAGGCAGCTCTGCAGTAGCAGGCTACGGTATCTCTATGAGAGTAGAACAGATGGCACTTCTTCCTACTATTGGTTTAAATATCGCTATTTTAAGTATTACAGGCCAGAATTTTGGTGCCAGGAACTTAGAAAGGATTAAAAAAGTTTATAGATTAGGTCTTATTTACGGACTCCTCATAATGACCACTGCCATGTTTATAATCTTTCCCTTTTCAAAATATTTTTTAAGATTATTTACAGATGACATGGAAGTTATAAAATATGGTGTCACCTATCTTAATATAGAAACCTTTGCCTTTAACTCCTACGTTTTTTTAAACATCTCTGTAGCTGTCCTTCAGGGTCTCAAGAAACCAAATTTTGTTATCTTTATAGGAATATACCGGCAATTTTTGCTACCCCTATTATTATTCCCTATCTTAATAGGGCTTTTACCAAACCCCATATACGGTGTTTGGGTAGGAATCCTTGTAGTAAATTGGAGTGCCGTTATCATCCTTGTTTCCTATACCATATATATGTTAAAAACCTATGAAAGAGATACTCCCTAGTATCTCTTTCATAGGTTTTTTTTAATTTAGTATTTATTTGTCATTATTCCCAAGATCGTTTCATCGGTTCCATTCATCCCTATTTGAGATAGGATACCGATATTTTTTATAGTTTTTTCTATATCTTCACCTACTATCCCCTCTCCATTAGACAATACTTTTTTGGCTTTTGAAAGGTGTAGTGAATCAAATGCGGCATAAACTCCACTGGCTATTTTCATAGCACAAGATGCCTTAGCTCCATCACAGATCATCCCAGAAACATTCCCTAAAGTATTCGTTATTGAGTCAGCTACTACCTCTAAACTCTCTTCCATTACGAAAGCTAGAGCTCCTCCGACAGCTGCTGATGCACATATAGCTCCACAATAAGCCGATAATCTACCTACGTTTGTTTTTATGTGAATACAAGCTAGGTGAGAAAAAGCCAACCCTCTGATCATTTGCTCATAACTCAAATTATTATCAGTGCAATATTGAATTATTGGTAACGAAGCCGTCATCCCCTGGTTTCCACTTCCACTGGTAGTCATTACCGGCAATGGACATCCTGCCATCCTTGCGTCTGACCCTGCAGCTGCAAAACTGGCACTTCTATTTTTTTGATCATTTCCATATATTCCTTTTTCCATATTTTCACGGATCATAGATCCCATATTCACACCATATTTTTCAGTCAATCCCTCTTTGGCTATTGCAGAGTTATAATCTACTACCATCTTAAAAACATCTTCTATCTCAGATAAATCTACAGTTTTAGCAAAATTATATATCCCTTCAATTGTAAGGATAGCTCTGTCTTCCTCTGTAGAAACAAAATTTGTATCATTACAGGCTCTATTTATTAAAGTTTCTCCATTTTTTTCTATCTTTGTAATATTAGTATGTAGATGTTTTATCTCAACACTTGCAGATTCATCTCCGTTATAGGCAATAACTCTTGCATATAACTTTACATCAGTTTTTTCATGGATTACATTTATCTCTTTATTTTTAATAAATTCCTTAACATCCTCTAATTGTTCAGGGGTAACATCACTGATAACCATTAATTCTGCATCTGCATTTCCAGCAATAGCTCCCATAACAGCAGAAACCTCTATTCCTACCATTCCTCCACCATTTGGAACATTTACACTTTTAACATTTTTTATCATATTTCCAGAAACATATATATCTAATTTAGTTGGATTTTTTCCTAAAATTTCTACAGCTTTTGCTCCTACATATGCTATAGCAATGGGCTCAGTACACCCCTCTGCTGGTACTATCTCTTCACTTAATATTTTTACAATTTTTTTAACGTCCATAACTCCCCCTTCAACCTCTCGTGATAATTTTTTATTATATTGTATGTGGATTATACACCTAAAACAAAAAAAAAGCAACATTTTATGTTCGAATTAACGTATTTTAACCGATATTTAGTACAACTTAATTTTTTTCTATCACACAAGATAATAATTTTTTATTAAAACATCAGTTTAAACTTACAAATCCACGTTTTTTTATAATAGATATGCATATAAGCTGATAATAGAGTATAATTTTATAAAAACGAGGAGGTTTCAAATGAATTTAGATAAGATCACTAAAACTATAAAAGATGAAGAAATTGTTATCCTGTATGTAAAGAGCAGGAGCTGCAGTGTCTGTATTGAACTTCTGCCAAAGGTCGAGGAAATTGCAGAGACAGAAAAGATAAAGTTTATAGATCTCTATATAGAGGAGAATAGAGAGGTTGGTACCATATATAATGTATTTACTGCTCCTACAATCCTCATGTTTACCATGGGAAAGGAAGTCTATAGGGAAGGTCGATTTTTGAGGATTTCAGAATTAAAGGATAAAATCTATAAATATAAAGAGTTATTATTATAAAAAGAGCAACGTGACGTTGCATCCAGGCAGGTAAAATCTAATTTTTTCATAATCTTCAGAAATCTTGATGACTCCACTTTTCGACACACCTTTGTGGGTATAATTTTCTGGACAATAAAAAGAGGCTGAAAAACACCAGCCTCTTCAGTAAATTCAGGATTCTATTTAGATTCATATATCAAAAACTTATAAAGTTTTTTGATGATAACCTTCCATTATCTCTATGGGTTTAAAATTGCAGTACCTATAGTTGTGAGCTAACCTTGCTCCATCTTTTATCCTTATTACAGTAAAATAAGGGTGGAACTCTTTTTCATGATCGATAAAATGAATTAAGTTATCGTTGTCTTTTTTTAATAGTACATAGTCTTCCCCGATCTCGAGATCGTGTACACCAAAAATTAGAATATCGTTTATTTTTACCGTATCTCCATTTATTTCTAACTGCATTTTTTTCAAATTACTCCCCTCCCTTTATTCACCAGTTAAATAAATTTAACTACTCTAATTAATCTTTTATTCGAAAAAAACTTATTTCCTTTTTTTATTCTTAATAAAAAAACTCCCAAGGAAACACTAACTATAATAGTTTGATTCCTCTAGGAGTTTTTATATTATTTTTTCTTCAAATTATCAGAGATTAACTCTCCACACTCTTTAACTCTTCCCTTCATTCCACAACCCAGACAGTTATCTCTACAGTCTGGAGTAAGGGCTATCTCTTTAGCTTTATTTAATTCACTTATATAAAATTTATCCGATACACCAATATCTACCATATGCCAAGGCAGTTCCACATCTGTCGATCTTTCCCCTAGGTAATCTTTCTCATCTAAGTTCAATTCCTCTATAGCTTCCTTCCATCTGGAAAATTGAAAGTTTCTACCATGATCTTCCAATCTGGCACCTTTTTTCCATACATTCTCCAATAGATCACTTATCTTTTCATCTCCACGAGATAAGAACCCCTCTAAATATGATTTTTCTCTGAAATGCATCTTTAGAGTCGTGTGTCTTGCTCTATAAAAAATATCTTTTAGGAGTTGGTGCTTTCTTTCCATCTCCTCTATATTCATTTGCTCAGCCCATTGGAATGGAGTATGAGGTTTTGGCACAAAATTAGATATACTCACTGTTATATTTAATTTTTTTGTAAATGGTTTACATACTTTTACTACCTTCATTACTAACTCATGTATCCCTTTTAAATCTTCATCTGTTTCAAAAGGCAGACCTATCATAAAGTAAAATTTTAGTGTCCCCCATCCAGCTTTTACAGCTGAAATCGCCGTTTCTAAAATATCTTCCTCTGTAACACCCTTATTAATAATATCCCTCATCCTTTGAGTTCCTGCTTCTGGTGCAAATGTAAATCCAGTTTTTTTACCACTTTGGATCTGCTCTGCAACCTCTACAGAATATGGGTTCATCCTTAGAGAAGGAAGCCCTATACTCAAATTACTCTCACCGTGTTTCTTCTGTAAATTTTCCAACAAAGGGTTTATTTTACTGTAATCACTACTCGATAATGAAGATAAAGATACTTCATTATACCCGGTAGACTTAAGTGTTTTTTCTATAAGAGCCATATTTTTTCCCAGAGTTCTCTCCCTTACAGGTCTGTATGTATACCCAGCCTGACAGAACCTGCATCCTCTGGTACATCCCCTTTGGATCTCTACAGATACCCTATCGTGAACAATCTTAACAAAGGGAACTATTTGGTCAGTATAAAATTCTGTATTATCCAAATTATGAACTATAGCCTTTTTTATTTTCTTATCCTTATGGAGTTTTGGAATATATACTCCATCTAGATCTTTTATCAGTTCTAATTTTTCTGCCTTAGTTTTATCGGTATTTGCCACAAATATCTCAGCTATTTCCGGCATAACTTCTTCTCCATCACCAATCACAAAATAATCTACAAATTTACTCATTGGAGCTGGATTTACCGTACAGGTTCCCCCTGCCATAATCAGCGGATATTCTTCTGTTCTATCCTCTGCTCTCATTGGTATTCCTGCTAAATCAAGTGCATTTAACACATTGGTATAACTCATCTCATATGAAAGTGAAAACCCTACCACATCAAATTCTTTTAGAGGAGTCTTACTCTCTAATGAAAACATCGGTATATTATTTTCTCTCATAACAGCTTCCATATCCTCTTGAGGAGAAAATCCTCTCTCCAATGAAAACCCGTCAACTTTATTTAATATATCGTATAATATTCTTATACCTAAGTTGGACATCCCTACCTCATAGATATCAGGGAAAAATAAACACATATTTGCTTTATAATCTTTCTTATGTATACTGTTTACCTCATTCCCCATATATTGCACCGGTTTTTCTACTGAAAGTAGATATTTTTCTATATCAATCATCATACATTACTCCTTGTAATTATTTTTTTGACCTTAACCTTGAATTTAAACTATTTTTTTTTAGTTTCTCACTAATTTTTATCATCTATCTCCTGGAACCTCTTTAACCTCTCATCTCCATCTAAATCATGGTGATTTAAAATTAAATTAGCCAACTCCAGATCTATCTCTTTTAATTTTTCATACCCCAATTTAGGGTGCATATCCAACTGTTTGTCTCCTACTAAAACTTTTTTTACTCTAGTCAGGAGGCAAACTCTTTCCTTACCGCAATCATGCAGGAGGGCTAATTTCAAATATTTTTCATCACTATTTAACACTTTGTCTTTCTTTACCATCTCATAAACACTTATACTATGTACTTTATCATAGTTATCCATATCTATAAAAATATTATATTCTTCCCCTGTTAAGAATAATTTTATCTCTTCTATCTTTTCAGCCTTAGGTTTTCCAAATAAATAATTTAATCCCTGTTTTATTCTGCCCATGATACCACTCCGGAAAATTAGATTGTCTTTATTATTATCTTTCCATATTTTTTTCTTAAATTTTTGATATTAGAGGCATTTTTACCAATAACTTCACCTTTTTTGTTTTTAGCCACATAGAAAATATAGATATCTTTAATTTTTTCTATTTTCAAAATATTATCTTCAGAAATATCATGAACTTCCTCTATTATTATCTCCTCTAACTCCCTGGATAAGATCATCTTTTCCAAAGTCAGATATTTCCCCGGCAGGATTTTTTTCTCCCCGGTTAATATATAGCCAGACATGATCCTTACCTGTTTTGGCATAAATGAGTTTCCTAAAAATACCAAACTTCCATTGTCGTATGATATCTCTACTCTTCTTATTTTTTCCTTTAATTTCTGACCTTTTCTATCGGTAAATTCACTTACATCATAGGTTCCCGTAAGTTCATCACATCTTTTTAAGATCTCTTCTTTAGTAGAGGTTATCTTATCTGTCGGGTAGTTATACCGATAGACCCTTCCCTCTATCATCTCAGGCAGAGCCAGGTTAGGCAGAGTTTTTTCTATCTTTACGATCTTCATCTCATTTATTTTTTTATTGAATTTGTCCTTCAATGAGACCTTATCTATCTTATTGTTTGAATTTATATACAATATATTTTCCCTGGCACTTACCTGACCATCGGTTCTTCCGCCTTGCTGAACTCCCTTAGCCCATGTAATCCCCAGTTCTCCTAATATCTTTATAAATTCACCTTTTACAGTTTTCTTCGTGGAATTTTCATCTTTATTTTCATCAAAAGAATGAAATTTAGTTCCTCTGTATGAGATATAAAATAAATATCCAAATTTTGTTGTTTTTTCTAAACTCCTAAAATTCACCTGTGCCTCCGTCATATCCCATGTTTTTTAAAACCTTTATCCCGCTTAATTTCTCTATAGTTTCTATATTATCCTTCAATAAAATTTCATCGGTATCATTATCTTTATTATTAAAGATAATCCCCTTTATCATGATATCATTTCTTTTCAATGTTTCTATTGTTAATAAGGTATGGTTGATTGTACCCAAAGAATTAGCAGCTACTACTATAACCTCTGATTTTTTTCTGTAATCTACCAAAAGGTCTAAATATGTATACCTGTCTTTATAAGGAACCAACAAACCTCCTGCACCCTCAACATACAAAATTTCACTGGTTTGAATTTCTTCATCTATCCTTTTCTTTAACTTATCGACAAATATTTGTTTCCCGTCCAGGTTTGCTGCAATATGAGGAGACATAGGCTTTTTAAAGAAATATGTATTTATCTCTTCCATACTTTTCCCTAAAAGATCCGCATATTTTCTGGTATCCGATCCTTCTAAATTTTCACCAAAAGTTTCTGATCCTGTTTCTATGGGCTTTAATGCCATAACATTTTTTTTATTTTTAAGATCTTCCTCTATCAATTTTAGAGTCACATGGGTTTTCCCGATCTCAGTTCCAGTTCCCACTATAAAATAAATATTTCCCATACTGTCATCTTTATATTTTATTCTATGACACTTTCTGCATCTAGGTTCATATGATTCTGTCGCCCCTACCAATACAATGGGATCATCATAATAAGCTGGTTCTCCGTCTATCAATCTCTGGGATACTGTGGCAGGATTTCCACATACAGCACAAATAGCCTGAAATTTATCTACATATTCAGCTCTGGCCAAAAGTTCATCCATAGGTTTAAAAGGTTCACCCTTAAAATCTTTATCTAAACCAGCCACAATCACTCTCTTTCCCATATCAGCCAAATCTTCACAAAATTTAACAACTGAGTTTCCAAAAAACTGGACTTCATCTATTCCAATTACCTGTGCATCACTGTACTTTTCAAAGAATATTTTTTTCATCTCTTCAACACTGGCTGCCGGCACACCCTCTATAAAAGACTGGCTGTGTGAGGCCAATTTTTCATCATCATACCTAACATCACTTGCATGTTTAAAGGCTACTACTTTTTGACGTGCATACTTTGATCTTCTCAATCTTTTTATTAATTCCTCACTCTTACCTGAAAACATACTTCCAGTTACAACTTCTAACCATCCCATTCCCTCTGTTACTATAAATTGCAAATCTCTCACCTCATCTATATAATAAGTAACTAGTAATTAATCATTACTAATTAGGCTCTTCTAAAAAGTTTATTATCTATCTTCAAAATTAAATCTATTAATGGTTTTAACGTTTTCTTTAGTCTATAAATTATAACCGCACTGAAATACCCCATAACTAAAGCTCCTAATATATCAAATGGATAGTGGACCCCTTCAAAAACCCTGCAGAGCCCCGATAAGACCCCCAGTATCAGCATATTTCTTCCCCATTTTTTGGTATCTTTAAACATAGTCAAAGACCAAGATAAAGCCAGCATAAAGGTTGTATGATCTGAAGGAAAAGAACTGTCTGCTATATGTTCTTTCAGAACTACTCCTAATCCATCTGCAAATGGTCTGGGGTGATAATAAAACAATTCTACAAAATGATTGAGCAGTATAGCTAAGATAACAGTAATCGTAGCATAGACAGCTTCTTTTTTATTCTGCTTTTTAAAATAAATATAAATTATTAAACCCATAAAGATATAAGGTCCTTTTTCTCCCAAGAACACCCCTATTTTGTCTAATACATCACTTTTCCCTGCCAAATTATTGATAGACAAAAATAACCATTGATTCAAGCTTTTCACCATATTTTTTTACTCCCTCTTACTTGATTTTTCTAATCTCTCCGCCTTAAATTCAGACTAAATTGTAACATATTTTCTACCTTATTACAATTTAGCATTTCCTCAGAAAGTTTGAAATTTTTGATTTTTTACCTTTTTCAAATTTTACTTCACCTTAGTTTTAAATAAGGTTATAATAAAAGTAAAAATAAGGTTGATTAAGGGGGGGAATGGTGTCTATAACACTGCGAATAAAAAATGAAATAAAAAATTTATCTAAAACTGAAATAAAAGTGGCTAACTATATATTGGACAATCTAGAAGAGGTTAAAACTATAACATCCTCTGATCTGGCTAAAAAAATAGGAGTTGGCCAATCCACTATCATAAAATTTATAAAAAAAATAGATATCAAGGGATTTACAGAGTTTAAAATAAGTCTGGGAGAGGAGTTGGCTAAGGCCTCATCTACAACGTCATATCTATATGGAGATATCACCTTAAATGATTCCATGGAAGATATATCAAAAAAACTTTCCTATAACAGCATAAATGCTATCAGTGAAACTTTGGATAACCTGAATTTTCACCAGTTAGATATAGCTATAGACTATCTCCATAAGGCAAGAAAAATAGTGATATTAGGTGTCGGAGCTTCTTCCCTGGTTGCAAAAGATTTTTTCTATAAATTAAGTAAGATCGGGAAGATGGCATTTCATGACTTTGATCCCCATGTACAGCTGACTCATACCACTACTTTAAATAAAGAGGATTTAGTGGTAGCAATCTCCCACGGAGGAGAGAGTAAGGAAGTTATACTAGGGGTTGAAAAAGCAAAGGAACATGGAGCTACTACTATTTCCATTACAAATATAGGCAACAATCCTGTGAGCAATAATAGTGATATAAATCTTTACTCTATTGCCTACGAGGATCTTTTCAGATCTTCGGCTATCTCATCTCGAATGGCACAGCTGTCCCTCATAGACATACTCTTTATCGGCATCGTTCAAAGAGAGTATCAAAATTCAACAACATCTATAAAGGAAAGCAGAGATCTGATAAAAAAATTAAAAACAGTATAAATATAAGGGAGTCAATTTTATGAATTATACACCTATATTAAAGGAGATAATCAACTATGTTGAAGATAATATCTACAGACCTATCACTTTAGATGAAATTTCGGCTAATTTTTTTATCTCAAAATTTCATTTCCATAGAATATTTAAAGTTTATACCGGTATCTCCTTTGGGCAATACATAGGTAAGCGAAGGCTCCAGTATATAGGCGATGATATCTTAGGTAACAGAACTGAGGAAATCTGGAAAATTGCTCTTAAATATTCCTATACCCACCCTCAGATTTTGAATAGAACCTTTAAAAAATATTATAATATTACTCCTACACAGTATCGGAAAGACAACATCAGAAAGGTCATACAGGAGAGACTGATCATTTTGGAAAAGGAAACTATCTCACTAAATGGAAAGATTAGAATCGACCTTTCCCTGGAGTATTTTAAAAAAACAAAGGTTTATGGAATTACCTATTCTATAGACCTTACTAAAACACCCCTTAGCGAAGAGGAAGTTGTGGCGTTTACCAAGATAAAATCACAGGATTTTATCGCTACACCCCGACTAAAAAAATTCTACTATGTTTCTATCAAAAGAACTAAAGATATCTATACCTTTGGTTTTTTTACCGATAAAAAACTTGATTTTCAAGAACATTTCACAATCCCTTCAGGATTATATGCTCTCCTCCACTATTCTGGTGACCGGTTGTATAACTCTTTAGGTGTTGTAATGAATGATATACAGAGTATTTTTGACAAGGAACACCTCACTCCTAATACGGATACCCTTGAGGTTGTTCAGCAGTTTTTCATCGATAATCCGGCTCATTATTCCATCATGATCCCTGTAAAAGTAAGCCAATAAAAGATTTAAACAATAAATATTAAAAAAAGACGATATTATAGGATATATCGTCTTTTTTTAATGTAGCAAGAATGGTTTAACTCTTTCATAGAAAAAAATGCTAAAATTTAATTAACAAATTACTTCAACCTTTAGGTTAACTTAATTTTCAAAACTTTCGTGTATATATAGTACACATTTAGTAAATAGGAGGATATAGATGAAGGCAAAAAAAATAATATTAATTTCATGGCTGCTCCTGATAATGGGATGTTCCAGCTATGTTCCAGAGACCCATGAAGACCTCATGCAGACAAAAAACGAGATCCAGTTACAGGATAATTTCACCCTAGGAGAAACAAGTGATTCCAAAGATCAAAACTTGGTTTTTAGTCATGAAAAATGGTGGTTAAACTACAATGATCCGGCTCTTAATAAACTGATGGAAATTGTGTTAGATTCAAATACCGATCTGAGAGTAGCTAAATTAAATATCCAGGCTGCCACTGCGGTTATTGATGCAGCTGACCACAGTGCTTTTCAAATGGGACTCTATGCAGGAGCAAATGTCGTAGGTACAAGTAAAACATATACAAAATCAAAAGCTGTCTCAAGATCTATTTCCGGACCAGGAGGGACTCCCCTTACTCCTACACTGCTTTCTGAAGATGCACTTGCAGGGGAAACTGCTTATGTAGCCGGGACAGGGATCAGAGCTAATTACAACTTTGATTTTTATGATAAATATGAAAATTTAACTAAGCAGAAAGCGTATATGGCTGAAAGTACTAAATTTCATTCAAAACTGATAGAACTGAATATTACTACAAATATTGCTAAACTTTACGGGTATTATATCTATCTCCAGGAGGAAAAAATAAACCTCGATAAAAAGCTGTCTGTACTGGTATCTATCGAAGATAAGGTCAGATCAACCATTGAATTTGGTGGAGGATCAGAAGATGATCTGCTGATTATCCAAAACAAGATCCTTAATCTAAAAAGATATATAAATATAAACAGATTTAAAAAAGAATCTACTGCAGAGACTATATATTCATTGTCATCTTATAAAAATAAGACTGAGGTAAAAAAGATATTAAAAGACGCTGTTTACTCTCATCTTATGGATCAGGAACTTCTAATTCCCGACAAGATATCTTCCGATGTTATTATCCATCGTCCCGATGTACAATATTATCTCATGATGATCAACTCTCAAAAAGCCAAGTTAAAGTCATTAAAGTCAGATTTCTACCCGCAGGTTTCAATTGGAGGAGACATAGGATACAGAGGACTGGGAATAGACAATAGTTTTCAAGATTTTTCATCTTTAATGTGGTCATTCGGGCCAAAGGTTTATCTTCCAATCTTTAACCTATCTGGTATCAAAGCTAATTATAAAATTGCTGATATCCAGGTAAATACATTTATTGCAAATTACAATAAAACTATCAATAATTCTATTCAGGATATCAATAACAAGTTAAGCAGTGCTAAAGTATCAAAGATCAACTATATGAACTTGGATATCATTGAAAAAAACGAAGAAAAGATCTATAAAAATTCAAATTTAAAATTAGAAAATGGTTCTATTTCTGAATATCAAAATTTAAAAGATCACTATATCTACCTGAGTTCTTCCCTCCACAAAACCCAGCAGGTCTATAAACTTTACTCAGATCAAATCGATCTGATCAACAGTTTAGGAGGAGTGTATAAGAGCAAGGAGCAGGTAATAAAAGAAAAAATATAGATTTTAATCTATTAAAAAAATTAAAGGAGTTATATATATGTCAGAAGTTATAAGAACAAATGAAAATTTAGAAGATAAAAAAGATATAAAAATAGAAGAAAATAGAAAAAAAGCCAAGAAAAAAATTGGGACCTTTCTTGGGGGAATGGCAGTTCTGGGAGTTCTTTATGCTCTCTATTTTTTCCTTTACGGCAATGGCTATGAATCTACTGAAAATGCCTATGTTACAGGGAATCAAACTGCTGTAACTGCCCAGATAGCAGGAAGAGTAACTCAGATCAATTTTGTAGATACTGCAAAAGTAAAAAAAGGTGACCTGTTGATAGAATTTGAGAACACAGACTACCAGCTGGCCTTAGAAGGAGCTGAGATTGCTCTGGCTCAAGCAGTTAGAAATTATTCGGCCCTTGAAACTAATGTTTCCCAGTATCAATATGCCCTGGGAGAGAGTCTGAACAATTTAACTAACGTTAAAAAAAATTATGATAGAAACTTTAAGCTATTTAATGCCGGTATCATCAGTCGTCAACAGATGGATACAACCACTACCCAGCTGGAAAATGCAAAATTAGCCGTTTCTCAAAAAAAAGAAGCTCTTTCAAATGCACAATTGCAGGCCAGTTCAAAGGATGCTTATAGTCATCCCGCTATTCAAAGTGCAATTTTAAAATATAAACAGGCATATCTTAATCTGTCTAGAACAAAAGTTTATGCTCCTGTAGATGGAGTTATTGCTAAAAAATCTGTCTCTTTGGGACAAAAAATTGGAATTGGACATCCATTATTTTCCGTAGTAGATCTGAACAATGAATGGGTAGAGGTAAATTTAAAGGAAAATCAAATGAAAAATATAAAAATTGGAAATACAGTGGAATTAACAAGCAGCCTGAATGAAAAAATCTATGAGGGTCACATTGTGGGTATCTCTGCTGGTACCGGGAATGCATTTTCCCTTCTGCCACCTCAAAATGCAAGTGGTAACTGGATCAAGATCACCCAGAGACTCCCTGTGAGAGTTGCCTTTCATAAAGAAAGTTTAGAAAAGAATGGAGTGCTTCCCCTGGGAACTACTATGGATGCTGAGATAAACACTAACTCAGTAGAGGATGAGGTTTCCGATATAGAGGTTAAATCTTCCAATCCATACTCTTTGAATGTACAAAAAATTCAAAGAACAATAGATCGTATAGTTAAAGCTAATTTATATTAATTGCATGGGAGGGTTGTATGCCAGAAACAAATGATAAGATCACAGGAAAAATAATTTTTATAACTATAGCCCTTGCTATGGGTTCATTTTTAAATATGTTAAATGCCAGTATAGTCAATGTATCCCTGACACATATTGCAGGAGATTTTGGGATGGCTACCAGTAAAAGTACATGGATTATCACGTCTTATTCCGTTGCTGAAGCCATAGTATTACCCCTTATCGGGTGGCTGACGCTGCAGTTCGGAACTGTGAAGCAGTATATCTGGTCCACAATATTATTTGCCATAGCCAGTTTACTCTGCGGACTGAGTTTTTCCCTCTCTTCAATGGTTGCTGCCAGACTATTGCAGGGAGTTGTAGGAGCTAGTATGATCCCCCTTTCTCAGACTCTGATAATGAAGATTTTTCCCAAGAAAAAACAGGGAATAGGAATAGCTATCTGGACAATGACCCTTATACTGGGTCCTATCTTAGGCCCGGTTATTGGAGGAGCCATTACCGATGTAGCATCTTGGAGATGGTGTTTTTATTTTAGTATCCCCCTTTGTTTTTTATCCAGTGGTGTAATCTACTATATGTTTAAGAAGGATTATGCCAGTGAAAAATTTATAAGGGTAAAAACGGATGTTGTAGGTATCTTCTTACTTATAAGCGGTATCGGTTCCCTCCAGGTTTTTTTAGAACAGGGTACCGATTTAGACTGGTTTGCCAGTCCATCGATCGTTATACTAGCTCTTATTTCATTTATGTCCCTGGTTATATTGGGAATTTGGGAGTGGTATCATGAAAATCCAGTTATAAATGTCAGACTATTCTTAAATAAAAACTTTACCATAGGAGTATTTTCCCTCCTAATTGTATCTGCAGCATTCTATATGACTGCTGTTATTTTACCTTTTTGGCTGCAAAATGTTATGGGTTATACCTCATTTATAAGTGGGAAAACAACAGCTACCTTGGGTTTACCCATATTGCTTTTATCTCCTATTATAGGTAAATATACAGATAGAATAGACAACAGATACATTACCATTACAGGATTTATTATTTTTACTATAGTTACAGTTTTTACTGCTAATTACAGTTTAGATGTTACCTCTAGCTATGTTTCATATACCAGAGCTTTAAGCGGTATCGGACTTGCATTTTTCTTTGTAGCCCTGAACAACGTTTCCCTGGGCAGTATAAAACCCACAGAGATTGTAGCTGCCGCCGGGATCTTTAACTTCATGAGAAATTTGGGGAACAGTATCGGCAGCAGCCTGTTTATTCCCCTGTGGAACCATTCTCAGGCTTATCACCACGAGGTATTGGCCAGTCATATCCATACAGGCAACCCAAACTTTTTACCCCTGATTAACTCTATCCCTGGTTCTATCCAGGCTAAATTAGTTGTTATAAATGGTTTGATCACTAAGGAATCTGCTACCATGGGAGTAAATGATGTCCTCTTGATTGCTGGATTTATCACCTTAGCTCTGGTTCCATTTGTACTCTTGGCTAACAGAACAACAGGTTCTGCCCAAGGTGGACATTAAAAAAAGTCGTGAAATTCACGACTTTTTTTATTTAATACTCTACAGGTCATTTCTTATTAAATCTTCATATGATTCCCTTTTAACCATGAGAGCTGATTCCCCATCTTCTACCATAACCACAGCAGGTCTGGGGATCTTATTATAGTTGCTTGCCATGGAATAATTATATGCTCCTGTACCAAATACACATAAAACATCTCCCAATTCTGCTTTCTGTAATTTTGTATCCTTCAGAATTAGATCTCCTGATTCACAGCATTTCCCTGCTACAGTTACCAGGTTTTCTTTTTCCTCCAAACACCTGTTCCCAATTGTCCCACTATAGACTGCCTGATACAGAGCCGGTCTTATATTATCCGTCATCCCTCCATCAATAAAATAATAATTTTTCCCCGAATAGGTAGTTTTTAATCCCTGCACCGTATAAAGGGTAGTCCCGGCATTGGCTATTAACGATCTTCCCGGTTCAATCTGGAGTTTTTTGATCCCTAAATTATATTCTTCATTTATATTCTCTATAATCTTTACTTGTTCCTTCAGGCAGAGTTCTATATCGATAGGCTCATCTCCCTCTGAATAATAGATACCGTATCCGCCGCCTAAATTAAGGGTTTCTACTCCTATCCCTTCTCCAACCAATCCTTTTATATACTCGGTCATAACTTCAGCTTCCTTCAAAAAAGAATTGATATCAAATATTTGAGAACCTATATGGGCATGGAGTCCCTCAAATTTTATCCACTTACTTCTATGAATTCCTCTAATGAGTTCCTTGGTCTCCTCCAGAAAGATCGATTCTCCAAATTTCGAATCAAACTTAGAGGTCTGAATATACTCATGGGTATGTGCATCTATCCCTGGATTTACACGTAAGATTGCATTTGTCTTCCTTTGTTTTTTCACACATATATCTTCTAACAATTCAAATTCCAAATGATTATCTACTATAATGGTTCCCACCCCATATTCTACTGCCATCTCAAGTTCCTCTATAGATTTACTGTTCCCGTGAAAATGAGCCCTCTCCATTGGAAATCCTGCCTTTAAAGCAGTATATATCTCTCCTCCAGAAACAACATCTAAACAAAGATCCAGTTCATCTACTATCTTGCACATCCCAACAGTTAAAAATGCTTTGGAAGCGTAGGCTACCTCAGTCTTAAATACTTTAGATTGAAAACTTGTTTTTATTAATTCCGCCTTTTCTACTATATAATTTTTATCCATAACATAGAGGGGAGTTCCATACTCTTCCTTTAATTTCTTTACCGATACTCCACCAATTTCCAAAATTCCATCGCCATTAATCTCTTGAGTTCCAAACATAATATCCCCGCCTTTCTTTAATTTCTTATACAAATATCTTATCTTTTTTGCCTCATTCTGTAAAATATAGATATTATATAAAATAAATAACCACCATTAATTGCACTAGACCTACATATATCAAATGCATTTTTTACATATATTAAAAATATATTAATTTGAAGTATTTCAAATATGGAGTTATACTTAATAATATCTTGATACTAAGGAGTAAACTATGAGAAATAAAATGCCTATTGGAATATTCGACTCAGGGATTGGAGGCCTTACCATCCTAAAGGAGATCAGAAAAATTTTACCCAGAGAAAACATCATCTACTACGGGGACTTTAAAAATACTCCCTATGGTATTAAGACTACCTCAGAGATTCAAAAATTAAGTGAAGATATAGTTAAATTCATGATTCAAAATCATTGTAAGGTAATCATAATAGCCTGCAGCCTTATGACTGCAGCTTCCTTGGAATATTTAAAAGAAAAATATCCTATTCCCATCATAGGAGTTGTAGAAGGAGGAGTAAAAGCAGCCCTTCTGGAAAGTAAGAAGAAAAAGATTGCCTATATTGCAAATCCTTTTACTGTAAAAACTAAAATTTATGAAAAGACCTATAAAAAATACTCAAAGGATGGATCCCTCTATGGTATCCCCTGTAAAAAACTCTGTGCCCTAATTGAATCTGGCTGGGAAAATCATCCCAATCGTCTGGAAGTTTTAAAGAAATATTTGGATAAAATTCCAAAGGACACCGATACCCTTATTCTCGGCGGAACACATTATCCCCTTATAAAGGAGGATATTAGAAAAATTTTCCCTGAAAAAATTGTGGATTCTTCCAGAGAATCTGTCTTTGAACTGTTAAATTTACTTATTTCCATGGATCTCTTCAACAAAGAAAATAAAAAAGGAAATGTAGATTTTTGCATCAATGGAGACACATCTCTTCTTTTAAACAGACTTCCAGAGATATTCATGGAAGAATTTAATAATATTTTTTCTGTGGATTATTAAAACTCTAACACTATAAAATTATAAAAAGGGATTCTAAAATATAGAACCCCTTTTATCTACCTTAAATTATTATTTTAATTTTTCCGTTATCTCTGCATTTCCAAAATACCAAGTTCCCAGTATATCCCTTTCCCAGCTTTTAACTTTATCCTTAATCATTACTACACCTGTATAATAATAAAGAGGCGCTATAATGGCCTGATCCATTATTATCTTTTCAGCAGCATAGAGTTTTTTATCACGAGCTTCCCCGCTGACTAACTTCGACTCCTCAATCATTCTTGTAAATTTTTTATTCTCTGGAAATTTACCGTCTTCTGTGGCTCTCCACTGGGCATTATTATTTCCTGAATATGAGGTCCACATATCTAAAAATGTCATAGGATCATTGTAATCTCCCAGCCACACAGATCTCATCACCTGAAAGTTCCCCATACTTCTTGTAGTTTTAAACACTGCCCATTCCTGGTTAGCCAAGGTAACTTCTATTCCAAGATTTTTCTTCCACATACTCTGGATAGCTTCCGCTATGGCTTTGTGGGATTCACTGGTATTATACATAAGTTCCACAGGAGGCATCCCCTGACCATTTGGATATCCAGCTTTAGCCAAATATTCACGAGCTAACTCTATATTGGCTGTTGTAGACATATCGTAGTCACCGGCTGTAGCTCTAAAGTCATTCCCTTTAGAATCTATGAGTCCATTGGGAACAAATCCTGTTGCCGGCATCTGTCCCGCCTTAGTAATCTGATTTACAATGGCCTCTCTGTCTATAGCCAGTGAAAGGGCTTTCCTTACATTTATATCATTTGTAGGTGCTTTATCTACATTGAATAGGTAATAATATGTTCCTAGGTATGGTAACGTTTTAAAGGTTGGATCTTCCATCTGTCTTTTGGGGATTTCCTGTATAGGTACCTGGCCGGATATAACATCTATCTCGTTGTTATCATATGCAGTTAATACCGTACTTCCCTCTATAATCATAGTAAGTACCATCTTCTTTAGTTTTATATTCTCTTTGTTCCAATAGTTTTTATTGGGAGTCAATACAATCTTATCATTTATCTTATATTCCGACACGACAAAGGGACCATTTGATACGGTTAATTTAGGATCTTTTGCCCACCCCTCAGATTTTTGATCCACTATATCTTTTCTTACAGGCATATATGTAAAAAATGTCACTAAGTTTAAAAAATATGGTGTAGGAGCCTCTAAAACAACCCTTAGGGTATAGTCATCCAAGACTTCTAATCCTACATCCTCCCTCTTTCCTTTCCCCTTAAAATAATCCTGCCCACCTCTAATATAATAAAGCTGATAAGCATATTCAGAAGCAACTTCTGGATCTAAGCCCCTCAACCAGGCATATTTAAAATCTTCAGCTGTTACCGGTTTACCATCTGACCATTTAGCACCTTTTCTCAAATGAAAGGTATATACAGTCTTGTCTTCAGAAATATCCACAGATTCTGCCATTGCCGGTTCCGGTTTCCCTGACGCATCATTTCTCATCAGCCCTTCAAAGGTATTATTGATCACCATTGCACCAGATGAATCGGTATTTAATTGTGGATCAATGGATGGAGGATCTGCATCTAAGTTAAATCTCAAAACCTGTTCTACCTTATTTACTCCAGCTTCCCCTTGATCTTCATTTTTATTACCCCCGCATGCTGTAAGCAGCAGTAGTAGTAAAACACTAAAAACATACATAATTCTTTTCATCTTTCCCCCTCCTAAAACAATTTCTAATTCGGGATTTTAACCCTTTCTTTATATACTGTCTTTTTCATATTTTCTTTTATTTCCATAGGATTATCTATGAGGGAGTCTATACTAAAATATATACTTCCTCCTACCCCTTCTACTCCTCTATTATATCTAACCTGATTTATGAGCTCATCTGGATCTTTCCATCCTTTGGTTCCAACTTTGTAGGCAGCCTGGCCAATATATAATTTTACACCGGTTCCCCTTACCTCATGGGCCCACCAATTAACAAGGGTATTATATTCAGCTGCCTTAAACCCCTGATTCCAATAGATCTGTGGCACAATATAGTCTATCCATCCCCTGTCTATCCATTTTCTGGTATCTGCATAGAGGTTGTCATAGTTCGTTATCCCTGCTCTGGTTTTTGACCCGCTTTTATCTATATTATAGTTTCTCCATACACCAAAGGGGCTGATACCAAATTGAACATTTGGTTTCTCCTTTTTTATCCTGCCATTCAGAGTTTTAATAAATTTATCTACATTATCTCTCCTCCAGTCAGCTGCTATAGAAAAATCTTTTCCATATTTTAAATATGTTTTCCAATCAGGCAGTTTTTCTCCTTTAACCGGGTATGGATAAAAATAATCATCCATATGTACCCCATCTATATCATAGTTTTTCACCACTTCCATAATATTATCTATACTATAGTTCATAGCTTCTGGAATTCCGGGATTATAATATAATTTTCCTCCATATCTAAATGTCCACTCTGGATTTAAAACAGCTGGATGGTTACTCATAGGAACATCTTCTTTTTTCATAGTTACCCTGTATGGGTTGAACCATGCATGAAATTGCAAACCTCTTCTATGAGATTCTTCTACCATAAATTGCAATGGATCCCAACCTGGAGATGTTCCTTGAGTTCCTGTAAGATATTTTGACCATGGTTCAAATGAAGACGGATAAAATGTATCAGCAGTAGGCCGAATCTGAACTACTACAGCATTCATATTCATTTCTACAGCCTGATCAAGTAACTTTATAAACTCTTCTTTTTGGGCTTTCTCGGCGTCTTTACCTGTCCCCACAGTTTTAGGCCAGTTTATATTCACAACACTGGCTATCCAAACTCCTCTGAATTCCGGTCCTTCCCTCTGTTCTACTCTGTTGTCTCTTTTATCTATTCCGCTACACCCCACTAATATCAATAGGAATAATATACTCCAAAATTTCTTCATTTTCTCTCCTCCCTCAATTATCTATAACTTTTTATTGTCTTTTTTACCTTACTGTTTATTACTATAAGTATTAATTTTTTTTAAGAAAAAGTCAAATTTAAAATAAAATTTATTTCTATCAAAAAACAGGAGTAAATTAACTCCTGCTTAGATCTTATTATTTATTTTGAAAATACCATCTTTCTCATCTTTGATCCCACTTCCTCTATCTTAGAATCAAAATACTGAGATCTTTCTTCATTCATAAACTTATATCCATTTTCTGTTTCCTCTATAAAATCTTTAGCAAATTTTCCATTTTGGATATCTTTTAACACTCCTCTCATTGCTTCCTTACTTTCCTTTGTAATTATTTTTTTACCGGTTATATAATCTCCATATTCAGCTGTATTTGAAATAGAATCTCTCATTGCTGCAAATCCTTTTTCATATACTAGATCTATTATTAACTTCATCTCATGTACACATTCAAAATATGCTATTTCAGGATTATACCCTGCTTCTACTAAAGTATCAAATCCTGCCTGCATCAATTCCGTTACTCCTCCACATAGTACTGCCTGCTCTCCAAATAGATCAGTTTCTGTTTCCTCTTGGAATGTAGTTTCTATCACGCCGACCTTTCTTCCTACACCATTTGCCCAGGCATATGCTGCCTCTTTGGTATCTCCAGTTATATCATTATGTATTGCTGCCAAACAAGGAACACCATGTCCTCCCTCGAATATCTCTCTTACCATATGTCCCGGTCCCTTAGGAGCAACCATAAATACATTTATGCCTTCTCTTGGTGTGATTCTTTCATAATGAATATTAAATCCATGTGCAAACCCTAAATAAGCCCCATCTTTTAAATTTTCTTCAATTTCAGATCTATATAGTTCCGGCTGAGCTTCATCTGGAGCTAAGATCATTACTACGTCAGCACCTTTTACAGCTTCTCCTACAGTCGCTACTTTTACACCGTCATTTTCAGCTTTTTCCCATGATTTTGATCCTTTTCTAAGACCTACAGTTACATCCATTCCTAGATCATAAAGATTTAATGCATGTGCATGTCCCTGACTCCCATAACCGACTACCGTTAACTTCTTTCCCTCTAAAAATTTTAGTTCTTTCATTTTTTTACCTCCTAAAGTTTAAATTCCTCTGTTCATAGCACTTATTCCAGTTCTAGCTGATTCCAATATTCCAAACTCATCCATGACACCTATCAACCCTTCTACTTTATTTGAATCTCCAGTAAGCTCTATAATCAGTGCCTCATGGGAAATATCTATAATTTTAGCTCTGTAAATCTCGATTATGTTTATTATTTCTAAACGATTTTTAGAATCCGATTTAACCTTTATTAATGCTAACTCTCTTTTAACTACCTTTTTTTCATCTAAAATTTCTACTTTTACTACATCTATGAGTTTAGCTATTTGTTTTTTTACCTGCTCAACAAAACTTTCATCACCAATAACTGTGATTGTCATCCTAAAATGTTCCTTTTTTTCACTTACTCCGCAAGTTATTCCATCTATATTAAATCCCCTCTTTGAAAATAATCCAGAAACTTTAGATAATATCCCCGGCCTGTTTCTCATGATCACTAAAATTTGGTATTTTTTCATAACTCCTCCTTAGATATAATCATCTCATCTACCGATCTCCCTCCAGGTATCATTGGAAACACATTTTCTTCCTTAGATACGATACAGTTAATTAAAGATGATCTCTTTGTAGAAAATATTTTTTTTAAAAGCTTATCTAGCTCTGCAGGAGTCTCTGCAAGGTGGGAATCTATTCCATATGCCTGACCCAGCATTACAAAATCAGGATTTTTTTCTAATTTTACAAATGAATGTCTTTTTTCATAAAAAACTTCCTGCAGCTGTTTTACCATCCCTAAAAATGAATTATTTACAATAATAATTTTTATATCTAAATTATATTCAGAGATAGTCATAAGTTCTTGTGAATTCATTTGAAATCCTCCATCTCCAACTATGGCTACAACCTCTCTATCAGGATTAGCTAATTTTGCTCCTATAGCTGCCGGCAGCCCAAACCCCATTGTCCCTGCTCCCCCTGAAGTTACAAGACTATTAATCCTATTAAAATTATAATATTGTGCAGTCCACATCTGGTGCTGCCCCACGTCTGTACATACAATCGCTTGTCCCTTAGTCATTTCACTTATTTTAAAAATCAGGTATTGCGGTAATATATAATCTGTCGAAAAATTCCTGTCCAACGGGTATTTTTTCTTGAGTTCCATTATCCTATTCATCCAAGTTTTATTTTCTCCCTCTTCTTTATATTTTAAGAGAGCTTTCAAGACTAAATTTACATCTCCAACTATATGTAGGTCAGCACGCTTATTTTTATCTATCTCTGCCTCATCTATATCTACATGAATTATTTTTGCATCTTTACAAAACCTGTGGATATTCCCTGTAACTCTATTATCAAATCTCATCCCTAAGGCTATTACAAGATCTGCTTCATCCACAGCATAATTTGCATAAGCTGTCCCGTGCATTCCCAGCATATGAAGGTTATATCTATCTTCTGATGGAAGGATACCTAATCCCAAAAGAGTAGATGCTACCGGTATATCAAATTTTTGAGATAACTCTTTCAGCTCTTTAGAAGAGTTCGATTTCATTACTCCATTCCCAGCTAAAATAACTGGTCTTTTACTTTTTCTTATCATCTCTACAAACTCATCAGTTTCATTTTTTTTCGGTTTTTCATAGATATATTTATACTCTGAAGTTGTGTTATATTCACCGCTGCAACCACCCTTGAAGTTGCCATAACTCATCTTACTCATCTGAATGTCCTTGGGGATATCTATAAGTACTGGTCCCGGTCTCCCATTTTTTGTTAAATAAATCGCTTCTTTCAAGAGGTCAGGTAGTTCTTCTAGTGAACGCACAAGGTAATTATGCTTTGTAATGGAATCGGTTACCCCTGTTATATCCAACTCTTGAAAAGCATCTGTCCCCAAATTATTAACGGATACCTGCCCTGTAATAACAAGCATGGGTGTAGAATCCATATAAGCTGTCATCAAGCCAGAAACTGTATTAGCCGCTCCAGGCCCTGAAGTAACTATACAAACTCCTGTTTTCCCACTACATCTGGCATACCCGTCTGCTGCATGAGCTGCTCCCTGTTCGTGCCTAGTTAAAATATGATCTATCTGTTCTCTATACGAATAAAGAGCATCGTAGATAGGGAGTACTGATCCACCTGGATACCCAAATACTGTGTTTAAATCATGCTCTTGCAGAATTTCTAAAATTATTTCTGCCCCATTTATCTCTCTCATTAACTTCACCCCCAATAATTTTTTAATATTATTTTTACCTATATCAAGTTATAAAAAAAAGCAGCTATGACTATAGCTGCCTAATCTAAAAAAAAGTTTACACATCTTTCTAAATTTATTTATTTTTATAAAAAAAGCAGCTAATAACATTAGCTGCCACCTATAAATTATACTTTTAACTATTCTAAAATAAAGTTTCTCACTCCAAAAGCATATAATTTTCCTAATATTATTTTCCTAATCTATTCAATTGATTGCGGTTTAAGTCTAATAAGACTAGCAGCAATAATAATAAATTCATAAATAAAACATTAGTTAAAATCATATTCCTTTCCTCCTCTTTTGTAATTAAGAAAGATAATACCAGTTTTTTTTTTTTATGTCAACACTTTTTTGTATAAAAATAAAAACTTTTACACCAATTAAAGAAACATTACTTAATTTAACCTTTTATTTCATCAATTAATGATAATTCTAATATCTTTTATTTTAGTGTATAATAATAGATATAAAAAAATCATTTAAGGAGGTTTATTTATGGAAATTAAACCAATTGGAAATAGAATATTAGTAGAACCTTTAAAGGTTGAAGAAAAAACTTTTAGTGGTATAATCCTGCCAAGTTCTGGGGAAGCTACATCTTCTAATATGGGAGTTGTTGTTGCACTTGGAAATATTAAAGAGGAGATCACCCTGGGAGATAAGGTATTTTTCAAACCTCATTCTGGAATAGAAATACCCGATTCAGATAAGAACTTTCTCATCTTAGAGGTAGAAGAAGTATTGGCTGTAATAGGATAAAAAATAGAAATCTTTTATAAAATGAGAGGTAATAATTCTTTAATTATTACTTCTCATTTTTCTATATCAATACTAAAATCAAAAAAAAATATACTCAAAATTTTAATTTTTATTTATAGCAATCTACGTCAAAAAAAACAAAATTTCTTATGATATACTTGGATCAAGTAAGATAAATTAAGACTAACTATATGAAGTCAAGTAAAAATAGTTAATATATTTTTTAATTGGAATCCTAAAAAATTGCATTACAAAAAAAGTGAGACATTTTAATTTTTTTAAGTTAACTACAGATGAACTTTTCGCCTGTTTTTAATAAATGAAATATCACTCTTAATAATTTTTTAGCTGTATGACTCATGGCTACTAAGTAATGTTTTCCTTGAGATTTTTTTAAATATAAGTATTCTTTAAAAACAGGAACTCTTATACTAACTGTCCTAGCTGCTTGTAATAGTGCCCAACGAAGATATTTAGAGCCTCTTTTAACCATTCTAGCCATAGTTGCAGTATAATTGCCTGATTGATGAGTTGAAGGGTCTAATCCCGCGAAAGCTAATAATTTTCCAGAATTTGAAAAGTTTTTAACATTTCCAATTTCAGATAGAATAATGCTAGCTAAAACATAGGATATTCCTGGAATTGTTAATAATGGTGTTTTAGTTGCTATGACAGCTTCTTTTATTTTTTTATCTAAAAGATCTATTTCATATTGGATGTTTTGGATTAGCCTTATGCTTTGTTGTAATTCAAAACCAATTGACCATTCGCTTGTACCGATAGAATTAGTTGCAAGGATTTTAATTTCTTTAGCTTTTTCTTTACCATAGCGCCCATGAGAATTTTTAGATAAGATATTTGTTACCTTTGTTAAATGACCTTTTGAAAGATCTTTTACTGTAGGAAATTCTAATAATAAAGCATAAGAAGATTTTTGATGTATTGACCAAACTACATTACTTAGCTCAGGGAAAGCAAGATCTAATATCCTTGTTACAGATATTTTTAACTTCCCGCGATGATTTACCAACCTATATCTATGTCTTGCTAGTGATTTTAACTCATTTATGTTGTAATCTATAGGTAGGTAGGAATTAGAATCATCGCTGAAAAGCATTTGAGCTATAATTTGAGCGTCAATTTTATCGGTTTTAGTCTTTCGAAGTGTCATAGCTTTACGATAAAGGTTTACAGCAAGCGGGTTAAATATTTTTAACTCCAGACTGTTTTTGCGAATGAAATTGATAATATTATTGCCATAATGCCCAGTTGATTCTATTCCTACTTTTATATTGGAAAAATCATCAGAATATGAAGATAAAACATTTTTAAAAGTTGTAAACCCTTCAAAAGAATTTAGAAAAGAAAATTTTGTTTCAACTATTTCTTTTGAAGAGTCAAAAATATAGCAATCATGTTTATTTTTAGCAACATCGATACCAACAAAAATCATAGTTACCACTCCTTAAATAATTTATTTGACGTTGTGCTCCATAAAAACTATGTTAACGTATCCTTGCTACATATAAAACATCGAGTGTTATCTAACTAATTAACAATTGAACATAGAACTATGGTTAGAGCCTTAATGAAATAGTCTAAGCTATAGGAGGAAGAACTAATCCACAGCGTCTATGTTAATTATATATTAAAAATTAAATAAACTAGAAATAGTGCTTATACAGTTCTATTTCATTATACAAGGAGGAATTATGGATTATATAGCTTCTATACAAAAATCACTAGATTATATTGAAGAGAATCTCAGTGAAAAACTTATGCTGCAGGATATATCAGATTTTGTTTATATATCCCCCTATCACTTTTCAAGAATATTTAAAGCTGTCATAGGAATAACAACACACGAATATATCAGAAGAAGGAGACTGAGTGAGTCGGCAAAATTATTAATTAATACTGATATAAGAATTCTTGAAATAGCTATTATATCCGGGTTCAGTTCCCAAGAAGCTTTTTCAAAATCATTTAAGCAGTATTTTTCTTCTTCACCTCTAAATTTTAGAAGAGTGAAACCCAGTATATGGTTTTATGAAAAAAGTGAACTTTATCTTGCTAACCTGGAAATCAAAAATTTAAAAGGAGGAACAAGTATGGATTACAAAATAATTGAAAAAGGGGAAATCAAATTAGTCGGATTGAAAGAAAGGGTAGTTATGCCAAATAATACTATCCCGCAGCTTTGGGAAACATTTTTAACAAGAACAGAAGAAATCAAAAACAACTCAAACACTGGTGGTTATGGATTGGCATATAATATGATCCCGGAAACTTATGAATTTGATGAGATGGTTGCTCTTGAAGTATCATCTTTTGAGGATATTCCTGAAGGTATGGCAACCAAAGTAATAGCACCACAAAAGTACCTTGTATTTACCCATAAAGGAAGATTATTTTATGAAAATGGGGAATCAAAACTGCCAAAAACATACGACTACTTATATGGCAAACTTCTTCCATCCACAGAGTTTCAAGTAGATAAAAGTTTTAATTTTGAATTTTATGATGAACGCTTCAAAAATAACAGCGATGACTCTGAAATCGATATCTATATCCCTATAAAATAATAAAAAAAGAAATTGAGGGCAGCTAGAACTGCCCTCAATTTCTTTTTTTATCCTTTCATTGCTCTGATCTTACTTGGAAGGGAGAATAATTTAATAAATCCTTCAGCATCGTGATGATCATACAGATCGCTGGCTCCGAAAGATGAAATACCTTCATCATAGAGAGCATTAGGAGATACTCTTCCTGCTACCTTTATATTTCCCTTGTATAACTTGAGTTTTATAGTTCCAGTTACTACTTTACAAACTTCATCTATAAATGCATCCATCCCATCTTTTAAAGGAGTAAACCATAAACCATTATAAACCAGTTCTCCATATTTTTGTCCCATATTTTTCTTAAAAGCCTGTGTTTCCTTATCTAGACATATACTTTCTAATTCTTTTATAGCTTTATACAGTAGAGTTCCTCCAGGAGTTTCATAGATCCCTCTGGATTTCATTCCTACAAGTCTGTTTTCTACAATATCCACTACTCCTACCCCATGTTCACCGGCTATTTTATTCAATTTTATCAAAAGATTAGCAGCAGATAATTTTTCCCCATCTACACTTATCGGCACTCCTGATTCAAAACCTATCTCCACATACTCAGCCTCATCCTTAGCATCTTCAAGGGATTTTACCATCATATAGAGTTCATCCTTATGTTCATTTTCTAAAAATTCTATATCTCCTCCTTCATGACTTATATGCCAAAGATTCTGGTCTCTTGAGTAGATCTTTTCTTTTGTCACAGAAAGCTCAATCCCTTTAGATTCAGCATAGTCTATGGCATCTTCTCTGGATTTAATATCCCACTCTCTCCAAGGAGCAATTATCTTTATAGCAGGATCTATCGAAGCTATTCCCACTTCAAATCTTACCTGATCATTTCCTTTTCCAGTACACCCGTGGCAAATATAAGCAGCCCCTTCTTTATGTGCAACTTCCACTAATTTCTTAGCTATAAGTGGTCTCGCAAATGCTGTTCCCAATAGATAATTATCCTCATATATCGCTCCTGCTTTCAGCCCTTTAAAAGCATACTCACCAACAAACTCCTCAGCTACATTTTCTATATAAATTTTAGACGCTCCAGATTCAATAGCCTTTACCTTTACCTCCTCCATCTCGTCTTCCTGTCCTACATTTACACAGACAGCGATAACCTCTAAATCATAATTTTCTTTTAACCAAGGCACTATTATAGATGTATCTAATCCCCCTGAATATGCTAATACTACTTTTTCCATAATTTTTTCCCCCTATTTATTTTCTATGTGTTTTTCTATTAATTCATTATATTTTTCGCTTCCAAGAATCTTATCCAAGGCCTTATTTATTTTATCTAACAGTTCTACATCCTCTTTCCCTATAGCTATGGCATATTCTTCCGATTGCAGAGTATGAGCAGCTAATTTTAACCCTTTATTTTTTTCCACAGTTTTAACTGCCTGCTGGTAATCCAGGATTATCATATCTATTTTTTCTGCCTGTAATGATAAAGCCGCTTCATGTAATTTATTGTATTTTTCTACCTCTACCCCATCTAATTTTTTAGATAGATCCTCAGCTATGGTATCACTGGTTGTACCCATCACCACACCTATTTTCTTACCTGCTATCTCCGACTCTTTCCCTATGTCTTTTGATCCTTCTTCTACCATGATTACCTGACTCACATTAAAATATGGGTGGCTAAAATTCACATTTTTCTTTCTATCCTCTGTTATTGACATTCCAGCTACGATTAAATCTATTTTTTTAGTCTGAAGAGCTGGCAGAAGTCCGCTGAAATCCATCCCTACTACTTTAAATTTAAGTCCGCTTTCTTTTCCGATCTCCTTCAACAGGTCCATATCAAACCCTACTATCTCATCCCCATCCATATATTCAAATGGCACAAAATTCGGAGCAGTTCCTACAACTATAACCTTTTCCTCCTCCTTACTTCCTCCACATGCTGTCATTATTAATCCCACTATTAACACCATCATTAATTGCATTATTTTTTTCATATTTTTCCTCCTTTTTTATTTTTTTAAAAATTCCTTGGCATCCTTTATCTGTCTTTCTACCGATTCTATCCCGGTTCCACCATAACTTTTTCTCTCATTGACACACTCCTCTATACTTATCTTTTTATTTATATCACCTTCAAATAGATCACTGTACCCTTTAAATTCCTCTAACTTTAATTCTGATAATCTTTTTTTATTTATCTCACAATAAACAACCAATTCCCCTACTATTCTGTGGGCTTCTCTGAATGGCAGACCTTTTTTTGCCAGATAATCAGCTACATCGGTAGCATTTATAAATCCATTTTCAATCCCTTTTATCATATTTTTTTCATTTATCTTCATAGTAACCAGCATCTCTTTAAAGATAACCAGTGAGATCTTTATGGTATCTATGGAATCAAAAATTCCCTCCTTATCCTCCTGAGTATCCTTGTTGTAAGCCAGTGGCAGTCCCTTCATAACAGTCAATATTCCCATTAAATTCCCAAAAATTCTTCCTGTTTTCCCCCGAATAAGTTCTGCTATATCCGGATTTTTTTTCTGGGGCATAATAGAAGATCCTGTAGAATAGGAGTCATCCAAAGTCACAAAGGAAAATTCACTTGTAGACCATAAAATAACCTCTTCAGCCAGTCTGGACATATGCATAGATACCATAGAAATTATAAAATTCAATTCAATTATAAAGTCTCTGTCGCTGACAGTATCCAAACTATTTTTAGTAACACTAGAAAATCCAAGTTCACCGGCTACAAAGTGTCTGTCGATATTATAGGTTGTCCCAGCTAACGCTCCGGCTCCCAGTGGCATTACATCCAGTCTTTTGTAGGAGTCTTTTAATCTGTCTAAATCTCTTTTAAACATCTCATAATAAGCCATCATATGATGGGAAAATAAGATAGGCTGTGCTCTCTGGAGATGGGTGTATCCAGGCATAATAACATCTTTATTTTTATCAGCTGTTTCTACCAACCCATCCAATAGTTCTCCTAATAATTCCTCAATTGCCATACTTTCTTTTTTTAGATACATTCTGATATCCAAAGCTACCTGATCATTTCTGCTTCTAGCTGTATGGAGTTTCCCCCCTACTTCTCCTACGATCTCTATCAATCTTTTCTCAATAGCCATATGGATATCTTCATCTTTTAGATCAAATGTAAACTTCCCAGCCTTTATCTCTTCGAGTATCTGTTTCAGTCCGTTTTCTATTTTTTTTTGTTCATCTATTCCAATAATCTCCTGTTTAGCCAGCATCTTAGAGTGGGCTATACTCCCCACTATGTCCTCTTCATACATTCTTTTATCAAAATTTATAGATCCATTGAATTCCTCTAATATTTTTGCTGTTTCCTTATTAAATCGTCCACCCCAAAGTTTCATTGCTCCTCCTTGAATATATTGATTTCATTAGTTTTTATTTATATACTAGTCACCAAAATATTTATTTAATAGTTCCTGGTATTTCCCATTAGTTTTTAACTCTTTTATCCCTTTATTGAGATTTTTAAGTAACTCAGTCTGGCCTTTTTCCAGGGCTATAGCTGTTCCGTCTGTCCCTTTCTGCTGCTCTTCCGATAAACTTATTTTCTTTAAATTCTTATTATTTTCCAAATAATTATCTGCTACAATATCCCCAACTATAACAGCATCTATCTTTTGTGCATTAAGTTCTAAGACTGCTCCCGTAAAAGAATTATAATTTTTTACCTCTGTACCTTCTATTTTAGAAGCGATACCTTCCTGAAGACTTCCCAACTGGACCCCTATAACTTTTCCCTTTAAATTTTCTGCTGATTGAATCTCCTTATTTTCTTTGTTAACTAAAACAGCCTGTCCACTGCTATGATAGATATCGGTAAAATCTACAGCTTTTTTTCTTTCCTCTGTAGGTGACATACCGGCTATCACCATATCTATCTTATGGGTCTGAAGAGCCGGTAATAATCCGTCAAAACTTAAGTTTTTCCACTCTATTTCATACTCTAAATTTTCAGCCAAAGCTTCCATAAACTCGATGTCAAACCCTGTTATTTCTCCATTTTCAATATATTCATAGGGTTTATATTCGGCGTTTGTTCCTATGTATATTTTTTTAGTCTGCACCTCTTCTTTACCGCATCCAGCCAATACAACCATCATTAAAATTCCAACTAAATTTATTAATTTTTTCATAAGTTTTATCTCCTTTATTTTTTATGGGTTAAAAGAAATTCCTCTTTAATTTCTTTTAATAATTCTTTATCCATTATTATGTCTACTGCAGTCATTACCATAGATAGAACTGCTTCCTTCATTCCTTCGTAAGCTTTTTCTGTTATACTTGCTCTGGCAAACTCTACACTATGACCTGGTAACTCTTCATCGCTTATGGGAAAATATGGATGAATAACCGGGCAGCAGTAACTGACATCTCCCATATCTGTAGAACCTGATTTTTCTCCTTTTTTTATCTCTTTAACACCTAAAAGTTTCAGATTTTTTATATAAGTTTCAGATAATTTTTTGTTGGTTATAAGATCTTTAAAACTGTATTCATAATTTTCCATCTCCAGTCTGGTTCCTGTAGCAAGGGCTGCTCCTTCGGCACATTTTTTTACCCTTTCTGACAATTTTTTCAACTCTTTATCGCTACTGCTCCTTATATAAAAATCTGCCGAACAAAAATCCGGGATTATATTGGCAGCTTCTCCTCCATTTGTAATTATTCCGTGGATCCTGTCGGTTTCATAAGTTTGCTGTCTCATGGCATTTACCCCGTTAAAAAGAGTTATAACTCCATCCAGAGCATTTATCCCTAAGTGAGGAGATCCTGCCGCATGAGCTGTCTTACCAAAATACTTAAACCTTATAGCTTCCATAGCCTGAGAGGTTCCGCTTTCAATATGAAATTCCCCTGTAGGGTGAACTGACATCACTACATCTATATCTTCAAAGACCCCTTCTTTAGCCATATCCACCTTGGCTCCGTCAGTTTCCTCTGCCGGTGTCCCAAGAACTATTACTTCTCCACCTAAATCTTCTGCAAATTCCTTTAATATTAATCCTGCTCCTGTACTGGAAGTTCCCAATATATTATGCCCGCACCCATGTCCTATCTCTGGAAGAGCATCATACTCAGCTAAAAAAGCTATTTTAGGTCCATTTTTTTTGGATTTATAGGTGGCTTTAAATGCTGTTTTTATCCCTATAAATTCTTTTTCTATCTGAAATCCATTTTTTTCTAAAAGGACAGTATGAGCATCCCTTGCTTTTATTTCACGATTTCCTAATTCTGGATTTTTATAGATATAATGATTTAATTTTATTAGTTCATCTGCATAATCTGAATAAATTTTTTTCGCATTTAATATCATCTTTTCCTCCAAATTTCCTTATTTTTTTGTATAAAAAAGGGACCCTGCCGTTTTCAACAGAATCCCTGTTAGATTAGCATGATTTATTTCCTATTTAATTTTCAATATACCTGCTTCCCATATTAATCTCTCTTTCTAAAACCATTTTTTTAATAATTTATCGTACGTTCCATTTCCCTTTAATGTTGTTAAAGCTGTATTTATATCTTTCAATAACTCTGCATTATCTTTAGATACTGCCATTGCATACTCTTCCTTTTCTCCCTCTGCCGATGTAACTTTTATCCCCTCATTGTTTTTTACAAAGTTCTTAGCTGGTTCACCATCTAATACTACTGCGTCTATCTTTCCTTCCTTTAAGTCCATTATAGCTGCATACCCTGCATTATATTTTTTTACTTCTACACCATCTATCTCACTGACTACTACATCTCCTGTAAATCCTAATATTACTCCTACTTTCTTTCCTTTTAACATTTTAAAATTTGAGATATCCTCTGCGTCTTCAGCTGTTATGATCACTTGATTTGCTTTATAGTATGTTTCACTGAAGTTTACAGCTTTCTTTCTTTCCTCTGTAGCTGTCATCCCTGCAATTATCATATCCACTTTTTTAGCCTGTAATGCCGGTAACAGACCATCAAAAGCCATATCTTTAATCTCTATCTCTACCCCTATCTCCTTTGATATCGCGGCCATCAGATCCATATCAAATCCCACTGTTTTTCCATCTTCTAAATATTCAAATGGTGCAAACTCGGCATTGGTTCCCACGTATATCTTAGATATTTTTTCCTCACTCTTATTTCCACAAGCTACCATAAATATTCCCACTATTACTGTCATTATTAATTTCATCGTTTTTTTCATTTTGTTCCTCCTTTAATTTTAAACAAATAATTTCGCTACTATTATTATTATCGGTAAACTAAGAGCTGTTCTCAGTAAGAAAAATCCAGCTACTTCCAATATATTAAATTTCATCTTTGTTTTCAACAAGATTGATCCGGTCTCTGCCATAAAGATCAACTGTGTAAATGATAGAGTCCCAACTATAAATTTAGATATCTCATGTTCCGAACCCTTTATAAAAATTGTCGGCAGATACATATCTGTAAACCCTACTAAAGATGCCTTGGCTACCAGAGCTGCATCTGGAATATTTAAAATTTTAAATATCGGTGTTACAGGCATCGCTATATAATTAAATATTTCTGTGTGTTCTGCTGTGATCAATCCCAGAGTTCCTACAAAAACTATTGTGGGAATAAATGTCATATGAATATTTACTATTGCAGGAACCATCTTACTAAATGAAGATACATTTCCACTTTCAGCTTTTTTTACTGCTGTGGCATACGCTACCTTCAGATTCACCTGAGATTCCTCTTCTGAGATTTGTTTCCCTACACCCTTCATATATTCATCCGGGTATTTTTTCATTATTGGTAACCTTGCTATTATCATTGCTACCAGAATACAGGTCATAATTATCGTCCCATAAAATAACGGAAATCTTTCTGAAAATCCCAGCTCCTCTGCTACAAAGGAAGTAAATGATATCCCTACCACTGAAAAACATGTTGAGATTATAATAGCTTCCCTCTTGGTATAATATCCTTTGGCATGCTGTTCATCGGTAACTAATATTCCCAGGGTTCCATCTCCTACAAATGAAGTGATAGCATCTACAGCACTTCTTCCCGGCACCTTAAATAGAGTTCTCATAATTGGTTTAGATAAATTTCCCAGAAACTCCAGTAATCCAAAGTCTAAAAGAAATGGCAGTATTAAGTTTCCAACTGTAAATGTTACTAACAATGACCCGATAAAATCATTTACTACCAGTCCTCCTGTATATTTTCCAATAACCATCTCAGGTCCTATCTTAAAATAAACCATGATATAGAATAAAGCACCTACGATCCTTACCACTAACCCTCCTAAACTCATATTAAACATAGATTTTAACATCTCGTTGTCTTCAATAAACTTAGGTTTTACTAAACTTCCCAATATACTAAGGATAATCGTTATGACTGAGATCAACATCCCGTAAAATAATACCTGATCCTTAATATTATTCTTTACAAAACCATTGGCATGCCCTAAAAATACAGTTGTAGTTCCGTTGAATGTTATCGGCAGGATAAATAGTCCTATCCCTAATAGCGATGGTAATATAAATTTTAAACTTTTTTTCATTTCTTCTCCTCTTTCTTCTTTTTTTATTGTGTTTTACTGTTTAAAAGTAAATTTTTAATGGTTTAATACCTTGTCTAAAAATTCCTTCGTTCTTTCATGGGTAGGAGCTTCAAATAACTCCTTGGGAGCGGCATCCTCAAGAACAACTCCGTAATCCATAAAGAACACTCTGTTGGCTACACTCTTGGCAAAGCCCATCTCATGAGTTACAACTATCATTGTCATACCGGATTTCGCTAAATCTCTCATTACATCTAGCACCTCTCTTACCATCTCTGGATCCAGTGCCGATGTCGGTTCATCGAATAAAAGTACATCTGGCTCCATAGCTAATGCTCTGGCTATTGCTATTCTTTGTTTCTGCCCTCCTGAAAGAGAATCAGGATATACATCTGCCTTATCTTCCAATCCTACTTTTTTTAACAGAGTTTTTGATTTTTCCATAACCTCTATTTTTTTCATCTTTTTTACCTTCATGGGAGCCAGCATAAGATTTTCTAATACTGTCTTGTGAGGGAATAAGTTAAAGTGCTGAAATACCATCCCTACATTCTGTCTGACCTTATTTATATTTACCTTGGGATCGGTAAGATCTTTTCCCTGTACAACTACCTTTCCTGAAGTTATCTCTTCCATCATGTTGATACATCTTAAAAATGTAGATTTTCCAGATCCGGAAGGTCCTATCACTGCTACAACTTCTCCCTTATCGATATTTTTACTTATTCCCTTTAATACCTCCAGGTCACCATAACTTTTATATAAGTTCTCTATTTTAATCATCAGTTTTTCACCTTCTCCTCAATTTTTCTCATAAACTTAGTAAATAAACTTGTCAATATCAGGTAGATAATTCCAACTGCCAGGAGTGGTTCTACACCTCTATATGTCTGACTGGTTATTATATTTGCCGAACGGAGCAGGTCCACCCCACCGATAAATCCCACTATAGATGTTTCCTTCAAAAGAGATATGAATTCACTTACCAGTGTCGGTAGTATCTTTCTCACTGCCTGAGGTACGATAACTTCCTTCATGGTAGTTATATAGTTCATCCCCAATGCTCTGGCTGCTTCACTCTGGCCCTTATCCAATCCTTCTATTCCTGCTCTTATGATCTCTGCTACATATGCTGCACTGTTTAATCCAAAAGCTAATCCCGCTACCACTAAGATCGGTACATCTCTTAAGGCTCCTACAAAGATTACATTGGCTAAAACCATCAGTTGCACCACAGCTGGTGTTCCACGAATCAGGTCAACATAGATCAATGCTCCCTGAGACAATGGATTAAATTTATTTTTAAATGGGTAGAAGTGACTCAGTCTGCAGAGGGCCAAAACTACTCCTAATACTATTCCAATTATTGCTGCTAATATCGTTACATTGATGGAAAACAATAACCCTTTCAGGATATACATATATCTGTCCCCATCTATAAATATTTCCTTAAGTGTTTCTAAATATGCCATTTTTCCTTTCCTCCTTATTTATTCATAAAAAAAATCCCAAAACACGTAGTTAGACTACATCTCCTGGGATAAAAAAAGCCGTCATAGTTGACGGCTAAAATTTCAATACTTAATATACTCATAGAGACATAATGTTACTATCTCTAATCTTTGCAAAAAGTCTATCCGAAGATCAGCCTGTTTATAAATTTAGTTGGGTGTAATTTTCTTCCCCTTATCCTGCTGTTTATTAACATGGCTAAACCTCCTCTTTGAATTTTTTACTCTAATTTATTTAAAGAAATACTATCACAATTTATTTCATTTGGTCAACTTTTATTTTAAAATATTTTCCTGTTTTTTTTATAATACTTTCTCAAACTTAGAAATTTCCTGGATTCTATACCCATCATCTATTATAAATTTCCCTGTTTTTTTCCTGTCTTCAGAGTTAAATACAGCTTTTCCATAAAAATCTATGAATCTAAATCTATAATCAGAAGAATATATCTCAAAGGAATAATTGCCCTTTAAAAGATCTATTATATCCACCAATCTATCCAGCAATTTTTTAGATCTCCTAAAAAAAACATTTAAAATAAGTTCTTCTTCATCCTTCGAACTAATCTTTAGGTCTTCCAGCATGGAATTTAAAATAAAAAAATTATCTATCTTCCCAACAAATTTTATTTTAAACTCATCTCGTTTAAAATCATCTTCGTCCAAAACTTTCATTATGCAAGGTCTTTAGTTCTTTTTATGGGGCACAGGTCCCCGCACATAGTACAAGTTTCCCCATCTATCGGTTGAGATGATTTTCTATACTCCTTTGCCTTTACAGGGTCGATACATAGTTCAAACATCTTATCCCAGTTTAATTCCCCACGAGCTTTACTCATGGCATTGTCCCACTCTATAGCTCCGGGAATCTGCTTAGCTATGTCCCCTGCATGTGCTGCAATCCTTGAAGCTATTATTCCCTCTTTCATGTCATCTAAATCCGGTAATCTAAGGTGTTCTGCCGGTGTTACATAACAGAGAAAGTCTGCTCCACTGGCAGCTGCCAATGCTCCTCCAATAGCTGAAGTTATATGATCATATCCTGGAGCAATATCAGTAACAAGGGGTCCCAACACATAAAATGGTGCTCCATGACATAATTTTTTTTCCAACTGCATATTAGCAGCTATCTCATGTAGTGGAACATGTCCAGGTCCCTCTATCATTACCTGTACATCCCTTGCCCATGCTTTTTTTGTCAACTCTCCTAAAAATAATAATTCTTGAATTTGAGGAGCATCTGTTGCATCCTTTATACTTCCTGGTCTAAGACCATCTCCCAAACTAAGGGTTACATCGTGCTCTACACATATATCTAACAGTCTGTCATAGTGTTCATAGAATGGATTTTCCTTATTATTTAATTTCATCCACTCATATAAGATAGCTCCTCCACGACTTACAACCTTAGTTAATCTAGGGTTGTTGTCTACTCTTTCTGCACATACCTGGTTTAATCCTGCATGGATAGTCAAAAAATCTATCCCATTTTTTGCATGCTCCTCCACTACCTCAAAGAGATCATCCACTGTCATATCCTTTATATTTTTCCCATATTTTGCTACTGCATCATACATAGGCACGGTCCCCAGCATAACGTCTGAATATTCTACTAACTTAGTTCTAAATTCATTGGTAGCTCCAAAGATGCTTAGGTCCATAATCGCATCAGCCTTATACTCCAATGCTTTTTTTACCTTTTCAAACTCTAAATCTAAATCATAGGAATCTTCTGACACCCCTAAATTTACATTTACCTTAGTTTTCACACCCTCTCCAACAGCTATTCCCCTGAGAGATCTATGATTTTTATTTGCAGGTATTACGATCTTTCCCTCACTCATTTTTTTAAGCAATGTCTTTTCATCTATAGCTTCAGATGCCAGTACGTCCCTCATTTCCTTTGTTATTATCCCCTTTTTAGCTGCATTCATCTGTGTTGTGTAATTATTCATCCTGTCCCCCTATTTAATCTATTATTTCATTTAATTTTTTAATCTTTTCTACAATATTTTCTGCTCCTACTATCTCACTGACCAGACATATACTACTAGCTCCCAATTTTTTCACCTTATCTATATTACTTTCTTTTATCCCCCCAATAGCTACAAAGGGAAGCTCTATATTCTTAACTACCTCTTCTAAATATCCCAGTCCTACAGGATCTTTCTCTTTTGTAGTGGTCTTAAATATAGGTCCTACACCGATATAATCAGCCCCGTCTGACACAGCTTTCCTGGCATGTTCAAGACAATGGGTAGATCTTCCTATTATCTTATCTTCTCCTATCAGCTTTCTAACATGGGATATCTCCATATCATCCTGCCCAACATGAACACCGTCTGCATCCACTAAAATAGCTATATCCACATGATCATTGACTATAAAAATAACATTATTTTCAAGGCACAACCTTCTTATCTCTATAATCTCTTCTACCTTTTCCCTTATGGATTTTTCCTTTTCCCTGTACTGAATTATCTTTATCCCGCCATCAATCATAGATTTCACACACTCTATATTAGATCTTCCATTGGCAAACTTCTCTCCTGTGATCCCATATATCCCATGAGGTATAGTTCTTT
Source organism: Fusobacteria bacterium ZRK30 (assembly GCA_024628785.1). Taxonomy (NCBI): domain Bacteria; kingdom Fusobacteriati; phylum Fusobacteriota; species Fusobacteria bacterium ZRK30. Next base: position 985,261 of record CP102405.1, on the reverse strand, counting down.
TAGTTTTTTTCATAATATCCTCCCTTACTCATAACAAGATTAGCCATTATAGAAGCTACTATCAAAACCTTGGGAGAGTAAGTTTTATACTCCTCAATTCCCTTCTTAAAATCTCCAACCACATATAGATTTTCACCAATTTTTTTAGTCTGTATATCATCTAGATCATGATGAGCTATACCTGAGGCTGAAACAATGAGTTTGTTAGAACCATAAAATTCCTCTACCAATAACCTCTTATATTCCTTCTTATCAAAGGCTTCCACTAAGATATCGCAGTCGGAAAAAAGATCTTTTATATTGTTTTTTTCAATTTTTTTATCTATGACCTCGATCTCTAAGTCAGGTAATATTCTCACTAAGTTTTCCCTCAACACCTCTACCTTAGGTCTTCCTATCTGGTCATGAAAATAAAACTGTCTGTTGAGATTAGAAAGGTCTATCCTGTCAAAATCAGCTATCTTAAGGTTAGATACTCCGCTTCTCACTAAATTTACAGCTACATTTGATCCTATCCCCCCAGCTCCTAAAATACCTATCTTCATACAATCAGCTCCCAGTCTTTATGGACTACCTGATAACCCCTTGCCTTTATGGCTTTTTCCGTTTCTTCTACACTTCTGTTATCTGAAATTTCAAATTGAGGGGTTGATTTTTCTAAATCACTATATGCCCCTACATTGGTTTTGGATCCTGCTGAAAATTTTGTAACTCCCAGTCCAATCAGATTATCCCTGAACTCAGCCACCTCTCTGGTAGAGATATTTATCCCTGCTTTAGGAAGAAATAGTCGATAGGCCAGAACAAACTGGACAAAACTTGCGTCATCTAAGATATATTTACTCTTATAGCCCCCCTCTGCATCATTTATCCTGGGCAGGGAGATGGAAAACTCACTGTTTAAATATTTATCTGTAAGATATTTAGCATGAAGCCCCGATAAATAAGCTTCCTCTACCAGATTTCCCAATCCAAATAACGTCCCTATATTTATACTTCTAAGCCCTGCTTTAGCCCCCCTTTCAGGAGTTTCCAGCCTCCACATATAGTCTGATTTTTTACCTCCCAAATGTACACTTTTATAAATTTTTTCATCGTAAACTTCCTGATATATAGTCAGCCCGTCTACTCCTATCTTTCCTAGCCTTCTATATTCTTCTGTCTCCAATGGATATATCTCTACCACTACAGAATCAAAATGCTTTTTCAATATTTTAACTGCGTCCTCTATATAACCTACTCCTACTAACCCTTCGGCTTCCCCTGTTAAAAGGAGGATATGCCTTATCCCTGTTTTAGCTATCTCCACAGCTTCAGCTTCTATCTCGTTTAGTTTAAGGTGTTTTCTGTCTATCTTATTATTTTTATTAAACCCGCAATAGGTACATTCATTGGTACAGTAATTCGAAATATACATGGGGATATACAGACTAATTATCTTCCCAAACTGCTGTATACTCCTCCTTTGAGCTATTTTTGCCATCTCCTCCAGGTGATCCTTGGCCTTAGGAGATAAAAGATTTAAAAAATCAAACTTAGTTAGTTTATCTTTTTTTATAGATCTTTTTATCTCTTCATGGGTCAGTTCATCCATATATTTTTCCATATCAAAATCTTTGAATTTTTCTATTTCATTATAAAATGACATCTTTCCTCCTAATTATTATGTAAAAAACCTGTCAGCGGTGACGATGCATTGGCATATCTGCTTTCCTCAGCCATTCTGGCTTTATATGCCATCCTTCCTGCTTTTACTGCCAATGAAAAGGCTTCCCCCATCTCAGCCGGGTTAGGAGAGCAGGCTATTGCAGTGTTCACAAGTACTGCTGCTGCTCCCATTTCCATAGCTTCTGCTGCCTGGGATGGTTTACCGATCCCTGCATCCACTATGATTGGCAGGTCTATATTTTCTATCATTATCTCTATCATTGCCTTGGTTTCTATCCCACGATTTGATCCTATAGGTGACCCCAAAGGCATTACTGCTGCTGCTCCAGCTTCCTTTAATCTCTGTCCCGCTATTAGATCCGGAGTCATATACGGCAATACTATAAACCCCTCACTTGCCAGGACCTTAGTTGCCTTTATAGTTTCTGCATTGTCTGGCATCAGGTATTTCATATCGTTTATTACCTCGATCTTAATAAAATCTCCGCATCCTGCAGCTCTTGCTATTCTTGCGATCTTTATAGCTTCTTCAGCATTTCTAGCTCCAGATGTATTGGGCAGCAGAGTAATGTCTTTAGGAATATAGTTCAATATATTTTCATCACTATTATTTAGATTTACCCTTCTAAGGGCCATGGTTATTATCTGTGATTCACTGGCTTTTAGCATCTTTGGTATCTCATCTTTAGAAGAAAACTTACCTGTTCCTGTCAATAATCTGCTTTTAAATTCCACTCCGCCTAATATTAATTTATCCATCTCTATCCCCCTGATACAAAATATAATACTTCTACGCTATCTTTTAGATTCAAATTACTTTCCGACCAAAGGTCCTTTTTTATGACCTCATCGTTGTGTAAAATTACCACACCATCACTATCCAGACCCAAACTTTTTATCAGATCATAGATATTTTCTGCTTCCACTTTTTTTACTTCACCATTTAAAGTTATCTCCATCTATCCCCCTTTAGTCTTTATGTAATAAAAAAACCGCATACCCACAGGTATACGGTTATAATCGTTCTCTAAAAAAATATAACTTACTATAAATTTTATAAAAAAACTCCGCTTTCCTACGCTAGTGCTAACTAGATTCAGGTTCAAAGGGTCAGTAATTATACTTCTCAGCCATATGGCTCCCCTAGCTGTCTATTCGATTGTCTCTTATCTTAACTCAATTTCAGTTTATATATATTTTCTATTTTTGTCAATCTTTTCTTTTTTTTCTACCATTTTTTGAAACACTTCTGTAGAAATATTTCCCAGTCCTATATCTATCCCTGCCCTATGAAGCCCATGAAAATCAGAACCTCCAGTTAAGATAAGATCCCTTTTTTTAGCGGTTTTCATAAGTTTATTTTTTTTTCTTGGAGCTATATTCGGATAATACAATTCCAGCCCGTCCAATCCATTTTTTACCAAATTATCTATTATATTTATCACTGTATCATCTGGATGAGATATCAGATGGGGATGAGCTAAGATAACTACAGCTCCATTGGCTTTTAATTTTTTCACTACCTCCACCATATCTACTCCTACCTTGGGAACGTATGCAGGTTTTCCGTCTCCCAAATATCTGTCAAATACTTCATCCATGGTAACTGCAAAACCTTTTTTTATTATCATCTTAGCTATATGAGGCCGCCCTATTACATTCCCAAGAACTTCACCTTCTACTTCGGATAAACTTATGTCTATCCCTAAGCTGCTTAATTTTTTCAGTATCTTCAAAGTTCTATTGTGCCTTTTCTCCTGTAAATTTTTCAGCCATCCCAAAAATTCTTTATCCTCTAAATCTAAAAAATATCCCAGTATATGGACGTCTTTATCCATAAAATTAGCTGAAACCTCTATTCCATTTACAAAAGTTATCCCCTTTTTTTCTGCCTCTATCCTTCCCTCTTTCAGACCATCCACATTGTCATGATCAGTAATAGCCATGACCTCTATATTATTTTGTTTAGCTCGTTCTACCAGCTGTGCAGGAGTCAGTGTCCCATCTGAAAATGTAGAATGCATATGTAAATCTATCATGAACCCTCCTTTTTAATGTTTCATCCTTTCACATATCTCTTTTAATTCATTGTCTATATAAACCATATCCACCAGATCACCGATCCATGAATATCTATTCCTGTTCTCTATCTCAGAAATGATATGAAGTGCTGTGGCTTTTACTGTATTTTCTTCACTCCAGATTGCATGATTTAAAAATCTCAGGTCATTTTCACTGGCTTTATTTAATTTTTTTATTGTATTTTTACATTCATCACATACATGGATACATCTTTCTAAGTCAGCATCTTCCTCTGTTTTTCCAACTTCATATACACTGAGACTTCTCCCAGATTCCCCACATAGTTCACAGGTTGATTTAGATCTTCTTACCAATTCTTTTCCGAATTCCACTACATTATTTTTTCTTCCCTTGCTTCTCCCTGTCCATTTAGCCATGTTCCTATCTCCTTTTTATTTTTTATTTCCACCTGTTATTATATCATAAACAACATAAAAAATTTAGTGATAATAAAAAAATAGCGAAGAAAGATCTCCGCTATTTTATATCTTCTATAATTTTTCCAATCCCTGCTTTAAATCATCTATAATATCATTTACACCTTCTAAACCTACAGATATTCTAACTAATCCATCTGTGATTCCTGATGCCAATCTCTCTTCTCTAGTATATGGAGAATGAGTCATAGATGCCGGATGCTGGATCAATGTTTCTGTATCTCCTAAACTTACTGCCAAAGTACATAACTCTAAACTGTTCAATAATTTCTTTCCTGCTTCTATTCCACCCTTTACCTCAAAGGCCATTATTCCACCGAATCCGTTCATTTGCTCCTTTGCAATTTCATGTCCTTCATGAGATTCAAGTCCTGGATAGTATACCTTTTCTATCATAGGATGATCATCTAAGAATCTAGCTATCTCATATGCATTACTGCAGTGTCTTTCCATTCTTAGTTCTAAAGTCTTCATTCCTCTTATCATAAGGAAAGCATCTTGGGGGCTAAGAACTGAACCCGTCATATCCTTTACACCTATTAATCTTATTTGAGTTACTGTTTCTAAATCTCCTGCTACAAATCCTGCTACTACGTCTCCATGACCGTTTAAATATTTAGTTGCTGAATGAACTACTAAGTCAGCTCCTAATTTTATAGGATTTTGAAGGTATGGTGTTGCAAATGTGTTGTCTACCACTACCTTAGTTCCTTCATTTTTATGAGCTATCTCACAAACAGCTGTTACATCTACAACTTTTAAGTTAGGATTTGCTGGTGTTTCTAAATAAACTATTCTGGTATTAGGTTTCATAGCTTTTTTTACTGCTTCTAAATCAGAAGTATCAACAAATTCTACATCGATTCCAAATTTAGTTAATCCATGACACAAAAAAGCATATGTACACCCGTATAAAGTTTTGTCAGCTAATAAATGATCTCCGGCTTTAAGTAATGTCCACATAGTAGATGAGATAGCTCCCATTCCTGAACTAGTCGCTAACGCCGCTTCTGCTCCCTCTAATAATGCTAATTTCCCCTCTACAACACTTGATGTAGGGTTTCCTAATCTTGAATAAATATATCCTGCTTCTTCTAAAGCAAACCTTTTACCACCTTGTTCTGCACTGTCAAATACAAATGTAGAACTTTGGTATATTGGTGTAGTTAATGTTCCAAATGGATTTTTTTCTGCTCCTCCATGTATCGCCTTTGTTCCAAATCCTTTTTCTTGAATCCCTTTCATTTTAAGCCCCCTTAAATTTTAATCTTTTCACTTCATGTATATAACATTTTTTTCTAAAACACAACATTTTTTCTAAAAAAATATTATTTTAAAGAACACACCTATAGGTTTTCTGCATCAACTTCCCATACCCATGGTTCTTTCCTCATAAGACCATCAGCAAATGGTATATGAACTGAAACTATAACAGCTAATAACAATAACTGCTGATACCACAATAGAGGCATAACTTCTAGAGGTGTTACTTTTCCCCCTGCAAAACCTACTAAAATTAACATCTGAGCTCCATAGGGGATAAAACCCTGAGCTATACAAGAAAAAATATCCAATATAGCGGCACTTTTTCTCGGGTCAACTTCATATTTCCTGCAGAGTTTTTTAGCTATGGAACCATTTATAATTATTGCAACAGTATTATTTGCTACAGCCATATCTGTAAGTCCCACCAAGGCCCCAATTCCTAATTGAGCTGTTTTCGGTCCTCTGATACTCTTCTGTATTTTTTCAAGGAGCCACTGAATTCCGCCGGCTTTAGTTACCATAGCGGCTAAACCGCCTGTAAGAAATGAAAGGAGGAAGATCTCGTTCATACCTACAAATCCATTGTAAACTTCCTTTGAAAAAGTAAGGATAGTAAAGTTTCCATAAATAAGCCCGATTACTCCAGAAAGAGCAATCCCTCCAGTTAAAACGATAAAAACATTCATTCCAATCAGAGAAAATCCCAATACAAAGAGGTATGGCAAAATTTTAATCAGACTAAAGTCATAGTTTTGAACCTCAGGCAGAATTTCAGGTCTTCCGAAAATAATTAGAAGGATAATTGTAATAATAGCTGCAGGAGCAGTAATTAAAATATTTACCCTAAACTTATCCTTCATCTCTACACCTTGAGTTCTCGTAGCTGCAATTGTCGTATCTGAGATTATTGAAAGGTTATCTCCAAACATAGCCCCTCCCATAACAGCAGAAAGTACTAGTGGAAGGGAAAGTCCCCCTTTTTCAGCTAATCCTACAGCAATTGGAGCAATGGCAACAATAGCACCCACAGAAGTCCCTGTAGCTGTAGAGATAAATCCGGCGATGATAAATAATCCAGCTGCAATATATTGTGCCGGTATATAAGTAAGCCCTAAATTAACAGTAGAATCTACTCCTCCCATGGCCTTGGATACTCCGGCAAATGCCCCGGCAAGAAGATATATTATACACATGATTATTATATCCTGATGACCACATCCCTTGACAAAAGTACTAAATTTTTCATTGATCGTGCCTTTAAAAAGAATAAAAGCAGTTACAATTCCGGCAAAGGCCGCTATAGGAGCAGGCAGTTGATAAAATGCTAGTTCTACCCCCTGAGACTGCAAGATCAATCCGCTTCCCAAATAAATTCCAATAAAAACAAAAAATGGTACCAATCCCTTAAAACTTGCTTTAATGTTTTCTTGTTTCATTTTCTTCCTCCAATTTTTTATTTTTTAATATACAATAAACCCAGTATAACTTATATAGTTTTTATACTATTTCTACACCTTATGTTTATACAACACTTTTTCTATATAACCAAATGTTTATTCTCATTTCCGAACCAAAAGAACTATTTTAGAACTAAATCAACATTTTGTATGATTTTTTCAATACTTTATAAGAAAAAAGGTGCTATCCAAAAATGGATAAGCACCTCATTTTTATAAAGAAACTTTTTTTATTTTTACTTCTTGCTTATCTTTTCAACTATCTCTTCTAACTCCTCATCCATATAGACCATGTCTAATAGGTCATCTATCCACGAATATTTTCCTTCAATCTGTTTTATAAGATCTATTGCTGTAGCCTTTACTATATTTACCTCACTCCAAATGGCGTGATTTAAAAATCTCAGATCGTTTTCATCGGCTTTTTGTAACCTGTCTATTGTGTCCATACATGTATCACAGATATGGATACATCTATCATAGTCCGGTTCTACCTCTATCTTTCCAACTTCAAATATATTTAATTTCTGACCTGTTTCACCACATAACTCACATGTTGATTTAGATCTTCTTACCAATGTTTTTCCAAATAATGATACCTTATTTTTTCTGTCCTTTGCCTCATCATATCCTCTTGCCATAACTACAATCTCCTTTTATTCCATTTTTTTAGTTCTTTAATTTTTTTCCTAAAAACATCAATATCAAGGCTGCAAATGCCAGGATAGTAAAAAATCCATAGATATAAACTGCTCCATATTGCTCTATGATCACTCCTGAAATATATTGAACAAACATCCCTCCTAATGAACCTGCTGCCATAAATACCGTTATTGCCGTCCCCAGGGTATTTTTTTCTACAATATTTCGAATAAATAGATTTGCTCCTGCAAAGAACAACCCTACAGATGCTCCCTGAGATAAAAAAGTTCCTGCAATCACAGATGGTTTAGAGAATAAAAAGTATACTCCCCATCTGACAGTCATACACAGTACCGCTAAAGTAACTACAAATTCTACCCCTTTTTTACTTATTAATTTTGTAGAAACCCCAATAAAAGGTACTTCACTGAGGGTCATCAGGAAAATCGTTGTTCCCAATAATGCCATGGACCCACCGATCTCTTTAAAATAAACTGCAAAATAACTGTTGTGTCCATTGTTAGTTCCTAAAAATAACATGGAAACCATTACAAAAACAATATATTTTTTATTGGTTAAAAGTTTCTTTAAATCTACCTTTTCATCGTCTTCATGTAAACTATTAATTTTCACAGGGATCTTCAAGATAATTATTCCTGTTATAATTGAAGTAACTGCTGCTAAATATAAAAATGACGAAGACCCGAATAACTCTATAACTTTTCCTGAAACCAAAGCTCCCACAGCAAACCCAATCGAACCCCACAACCTTATCTTTCCAAAGGCATAATGGGTAGATAGAGACACTGTATCCATAAGGGGCATCTCACAAAAAACCGCTATTGCATAGAAGGAATATAAAATCAATATCCCTACAAATGAATTTATATAGTTCATCAGGAATAAAGTAATAAAAATAATTCCCGTAATTGTGATCAGAATTTCTTTCGATTTTTTTGTCTTATCGTTTATATACCCTAAAACCGGCTGAAAAGCCATGGCTAAAAATGATCCTATAGCAAAAATCATCCCTGACTGGCCCCCTGATATATTGACAGTTTCAAAAAATTGGGAGAAATAGAGCATACTAGCTCCTAAAGTAAAGTAGAATGTAAAGTAAAATAATATGTAGATCGACACTGATTTCCTCCTTGGTTTCTTTTATTGCGCGTTTTGTCTTATTTTACCATTAAATGATTGTTATTTTACCTGGTTTATTGTATAGTTTTTTATCATTATTAGAGACTTTTTTTCACCTCTGGCGGAGTTTTCTGTTTTTTTGAGATAAAAATCTTATTTTTTATTATTTTCAACTCTAATTATATCATAAAATATGTTTTTTTATCTAATACATATATTCCTCATAATACTTCTTCAACTTCTCTTCATCCAATATAGTTATAAAATTTTTTTCTTTTTTTATACACCCTTCCTCTGTTAACTCACCGGTTAATTTATAGAGCATACTCCTTCCCACATTAAGAACATGGGCAATGTCATTATACTTTAAAAAATGCATCTTCCCCTCTACCGAATTACTCATAAGTATAAAGGCAAAGAATACCTTGGCTCCCCCATGGGAGCGCATAAAGTATCCCCTTCCCCCTCTTCTTATTACTCCGGAACCTCCTTCTAAAATAAACCTGAGGATCTTGGCATCATTGAACATATGCTCTTCCAAAAATTTCTCTTCTAATATTACTGCCCTTACTTTTTTGGTGGCAGCCACCATCTCCCAATCTCTTATATCTTTTTGCAGGTACATATTTATCCCTATAAATTGATTCGGCTTAAAAAAATAAGGGTGAATTATCTTTTCCCCATCATGATATCTCACAGCGTATACCGTTCCCTCAAGGAGATATAAGATTTTATGTTCATCTATAGCCAGTAAGAATTCTCCCCTATTATATTCCCTGATACTTAAGTTTTTAATCAAATCTTTAGACAATATTTTTTCCAAAACCCCAAATTTCCCTTCCATATTATTGACCTCCGACTCGTTATTTGATTTTTTTGATTGATAAACTTAAAAAAAACATAAAAAGTCCACCCATTGGACACTTTTGTTTTTATTAAATGATATTATTTATCGAGTAAAAAATCAAGATAAATATCAAAAGCTTAGACACTTAAGGAATCAGGGGAAGTGAATTTTTAAACAATAATACTCCTAAACAAAGAAAAGCTAATAGCTGGATAAATAAAGTTATAGGAAGACATTATTAATATAATTACTAGGGAGGAACAAAATATGAAAAAAGTATTATTAGGATTAGTAGCATTATCAGCAGTATCGTTTGCTGCACAAGGGGACACATATTTAAATGCAAGATTTGGTGGAGATTTAGGTGCTTCATATACTGGGCACGAGTTAAATGGAGTGGATCTCTTGAATGAGGACACAGACGGATTTGGTGGAGAATTAGCATTAGAAGGTTATAAAAGTATAACTGATAATTTTGATCTAGGTTTAGGTCTGGCATATCAATTCCATGCAGACAGAAAAACTCAAGAAGTTTCTGAAGCAGGGAACACAGGAGAAATTTCAGGAGCAGAGTATAATTCATTACCTATATATTTAACTGCTAAATATAACTTTAATCTTAATTCAGAGATCAAGCCATATTTAAAAGCTAATTTAGGTTATTCATTTAACTTTGGTGAATCTGATTTAGAAGCAAAAGAAACTGGAGTAAGCGCAGGTGACAATGAGAAAACAAGTATAGATGTAGAGAATGGTCTATATTGGGCTGTAGGTGGAGGAGTAGAATATAAAAACTTCACTGTAGACCTAATGTATGCTGTTACTAAAGCAGAAGCTACAGCTAATGACTTTTATGGAAAAGAAGATAACGACTATGGAAGAGTTGTTCTTTCAGCTGGTTACAGATTCGATTTATAAAATTTATTTAAAAACTCCTTCAACGAAGGAGTTTTTTTATTTAGGAGAGATTATAAAGAATACATATCCATAGTAGTCCCCATATCTCTTATACATCTCTACCTCCTCCCAGTGAATATCCATTACCATCTTTTCTTTTTCAGATAATTCCTCTTTCTCTAATTCTTTCAGCCTGTCAATCATACTATCATAAAAATTTGCCATCCAGTCGGTTGACGGCAGGATAAAATAATCCTTTATCTCATATCCGGCTTCGTCTATAATTTTCTTATTTTCATCCAGTGTCGCTATCTGGGGATACTCTGCCTCCCAATATTCTAAGATCTCCTTAGGAGGATTATCCTTAATCCATGAGATATGAGAAAAGCCTATAATCCCCCCCTGTTTTAAAAAATGTTTCCAGTGTTTCAACCCATTTTCTAACCCCATTATATAGATGGCTCCCTCACTCCATATGAGATCAAAGGTATTATGGGATAAAGAGCTGTCTAAACTATCCATGGAACAATTGACGGTCTTGACTCCTACTTCTTTTTTTATCTTCTCCAAATAAATTTCCGATCTATCTATAGCCGTAATATTTCCATCCACCAAACTCTTTAGTACCTTGGTTTGAAACCCAGATCCGGCTCCTATATCCAGTATACTTATATTCTTTCCTAAAAATTCCTTTGCAATATTATAGGCTCTTTCAGTGGATAGATTACTTCCCGGTCCTCCTCTGAAGTCTCCATTATGAATCTTAAAAAAGAATTCCATCATCTCCTTATCCATTTCATCCCTCCATTATATTAAAGTTTTACATAGTTATTATTCTTTAATAATAATAAAAGCAACGTGACATTGCATCCAAACGGGCACAATCTAGATTTTTATAATCTTTTATTTATTCAATAAATTTTATAATTTCCTAGACAAAAAAAATACCTCCTATTATTAGGAGGCATTTCATATTTTTTATATAGTCTTTAATTTTTGTCCTGTTTTTTGAGTAGCTGTTTCAGAACCAGTCCAGCACTCTACACCATCTAAGTCTGCCACTGTTTCAGCTTTTAAAACTGGATCCAACCCTTGCTTTCTTTGATCTGAGTAATCAGCTAATAATCTGAATGCAATAGGACCTAACTTTAAGATCGCATATAGGTTTAATAAAGCCATGAATCCCATGAATAGATCCGCTAATCCCCATACTACTTTTAACCCTGCAATTCCTCCTAATAACACCATCATAACAACTGCTGCTCTATATCCTTGTAACCATAATTTATTTTCAGTCATAAACTCGATATTTGCTTCCCCATAATAATAGTTCCCAATTACTGAAGAGAATGCGAATAAGAAGATACATACAGCGATAAATATTCCACCGAAGTTTCCTAAATGCATGCTAAGTGCTGACTGAGTCATTTGGATCCCGTCTCCGCTAAGTGACTGATATCCTGATAATAAGATTATAAATGCTGTTGCACTACAGATTAATATTGTATCTGTAAATACACCCAATGCCTGGATAAGTCCCTGCTTTACCGGATGAGTTACTGTAGCCGTAGCTGCCGCATTAGGAGCACTACCCATTCCTGCCTCGTTAGAAAATAATCCTCTTTTAATTCCCTGCATAAGAGCTGCACCTAGTGCTCCTCCTGCTGCTGATTTAAAGTTAAACGCTCCATCAATAATCATCCCGAATACTGCCGGTATATGAGTAATATTCATCACTATAACAACCGTTGCAACAACTACATAGCATACTGCCATTACAGGAACTACCTTCTCTACGAAACTTGCTATTCTCTTTACACCACCAAAGATTATAACAGCAGTCAATACTGATAATACAACAGCAACTACAGTTTTACTTATTCCAAATGATCCGTTAAACGCCATAGCGATTGTATTTGATTGAACTGAGTTGAAGATCAGTCCAAAACATACTGTGATTAATATTGAAAACGCAATCCCTAATGTTCTGTTTTTTAGAGCTTTCTCCATATAATATGCAGGTCCGCCTCTAAATGCGTCTCCATCCTTTACCTTATATAATTGTGCCAGAGTAGATTCTACAAAAGCAGATGCTGAACCAATAAGTGCTAACATCCACATCCAGAATACTGCTCCTGGTCCTCCTGCTGCGATAGCCAGTGCCACTCCTGCCATATTCCCGGTTCCTACTCTAGAAGCTGTACTTATACAAAAAGCCTGAAATGATGATATTCCTTTTTCCTCTTTATTCCCCTTTACTCCATCTGCTGCTCCTTCAGTTAAAAGTCTTACCATCTCCTTTATCATTCTAAACTGAGCAAACTTTGTTTTTATAGAGAAATAGATCCCCACACCTATCAAACCTACTATCAATACATATGACCATAAAATGTTATTTAAAAAATCTACCATACTTTAATTCCTCCCTAATGCTTTATTATTTATTTATTCCATCAGTATAGTATATATATCTTTCTTTGTCAATATATACCATATATGAATTTCGTTGGTTATTTATAGGGAAAAGCTATTAATTGCTTTTTTTTATAACTATATAGGTATGGAATTAGTGTGCACTTGATAAATTTTGGCAGTTTTTTTTAATAAATTCTCTCATTAAGGTTAACATTTTATTCCGACGATTCTTTATTCTCCCTTTCTTTGAGAAGTGGTATTATTATTTCATATATCTTGTCATGATCAAAATCAATTCCCACTGATTTCAGTACCTCTTCACTGCTTTTTATAGTTGTTTCAGGTGGAAGATCTTCTATATTCACTCCTAACTCTTTATAAAATTTCTTCAACGGAATATCAAACCCTTGAGCCACCTCCTCTATACTCATCCATCCCCTGATATTGCCAGGATCTCCTTTGAAAATTCCAGACAGACTCTCTGGCGTAGTTTGGTATATTCCCAGACCTTTGGTTATTAGGATTATCCCAAAGAAGATAGTCACACCGATTATTCCTAATTTACCTCCACTGAATTTTTTCTTCATAATATCTATTTCCAAAGACTTCTTAGCAGTGGGACAAACCTCCACACAGTTCATACAGCTTATACATTCACTCTTGTTAATTTTATTTACAGATGAAATCTCCAGTGCTGCAGGACATTCTCTGTCGCACTTCTTACAGTTCACACAGACATTTTTATTCCTTTTTATTTTTAACAATGAAAACCTTCCCATGATTGCGTAATAAGCTCCCAGGGGACAGAGATACCGGCAGAATAACCTTTCATAAAAAAGGGAAAAGAGCAGCATTGCCAGCAATATTCCAAATCCAATAAGATATTCATTTAACAGCTCTTCCCAGCCTGCCGTAAGGTGGCTATAAGCTACAAAAGGATCGATAGAACTGATCACCAACTGACCTGTTTTCCAGGTAAAATAAATAATACCAACGAGAACTATATATTTTAGGTATCGAAGAACACTATCCAATGATTTAGGCAGATGATACCTCTTTTTAAAGAATCGCATTCCTATTTTCCCAAAGATATCCTGCAAAGTTCCCAGAGCACAGATCCAGCCACAAAAGATCCTTCCCAGAGTAATCACCAAAAACGTAGATCCTCCCACAAGGATTATATTGGAATAAAATGTCTTTTTGATAAAAGTACCCCTCGTCACAAGGGAATAGAAACTCTCTATTCCACCAAATGGACAAAGAGCATGAATTGAAGCCACACCATTTGGTCCTCCACCTATTTTTTGATGTAAAATTCCAGCCATTGTTACAAGAAATAATATCCCCAACTGAATCCCTAGTCTAATTTTTTTCACTTTCATTAAAATCTTCCCCCTTATTTTTCTTTATATAGGGATATTATTATCTCTTTGTGAAGATTGTGTGAAGAAACGTTGAAGCAAAACAAAAATAGACAGTCCAAAGGACTGCCTATTTTTAATATAAATAAATCTATTTACTTTTAAATAATACTTTAACGCTAACTATTATAGTTATTTTTAAACAGATGTCACTTCGCTCTATGAGGTTTTTCCCAAAAACGACTCTATCCTCTTATTTTTAGGAGATACTAAAATTTCATCAGGAGTTCCCTGATCTACAATTACTCCATCTTCCATAAAGATCACCCTGTCAGATACCTCTTTCGCAAATTTCATCTCATGAGTCACTATTATCATACTTATATGCTCAGAAACCAATAGTCTTATGAGATCTAAAACCTCTCCTACTAATTCAGGATCTAAGGCCGATGTAGGTTCATCCAACAATATCAATTTATTTTCAAGAGCCATAGCCCTTCCTATCCCTATCCTTTGCTGCTGTCCTCCACTGAGTTCACTGGGATAAAAATCTTCTTTTCCCTCTAATCCTATTTTTTTTATTATCTCTCTGCCTTTTTTATCAGCTGATTTCTTATCTATTTTTTTTACTATTATAAGAGCTTCTGTTATATTTTCCAAAGCTGTTTTATTCTTAAATAGATTATAGTTTTGAAATACCATAGATGTCTTCTGTCTAAAAGCAACTATGTCTTTCTTCTTATGATTGTTGGCTTCCTGCCTTAAACTATCTATTGTTATAGAACCATTTGTCGGTTCTTCCAAATAATTTAAACACCTTAAAAAAGTTGATTTTCCACTTCCAGAGGGTCCTACAATAGATACTATCTCTCCTTTTTCCAGAGAAAAATCTATTCCTTTTAAAACTTCTAATTCTCCAAAACTTTTATGTAATTCTTTTACCTCTAATATATTAGTTCTATTCACAGTTCCCCTCCTAATAACCTCTATTCAATTTAATTTCCAGTATTTTTTGAACCCTTTCAAGTAAAATTACTAATGCCCAATAAACTAAAGCCACGGCCAGATAACTCTCTAAAAATCTATATGAACTGGCTGCTTCTAGTTGTGTCTTTGCCATGATATCGGCTAACCCCAGAGTAAATGCTAAAGATGAAGATTTCAACAGGTCTATAGAAATATTTACAATTGAAGGAATTGCAACCCTTATCCCCTGAGGTATGACTATCCTTACCATCACTTGAATAGTATTCATCCCAACTGAGTAACCGGCTTCTAATTGTCCTTTATCTACCGATGACAGGGCTCCCCTTATAGTTTCAGCCATATAAGCAGAAAAATGCAGACTAAGCCCTAATACTGTTGCCACAAAGGCACTCATATTTGTAAAGACAGGAAATACCTGAGGCAATCCATAGTAAATTAAAAATAATTGTACCAATAATGGGGTTCCTCTGAAGAAAGATACAAATAATCCTGTTATTTCATATAAAACTTTCACTTTAAAAAACCTAATAACTGCTACTAATATCCCCAATAAAACCGATATAAGTGTTGATATAAATGTTATTTTTAATGTCAGTCCCAAAGCTTTTAATAAAATTGGGAACAACCCTATCATTGCTTCTATTTTAAAATCCATTTTTTCCCTCTCTTTAATTTTATTTTTAAAAAAAAACAGGCATTTTAACTTTTAGAAAGTTTTCTCTCTTCAGAATTAAAATGCCTATTAATTATTTGTTTCGATCTTTTCAAATTAATTTTAAATTAATTTGAAGTTATATCCATCCCAAAATACTTATTAGAGATCTCTACAAGAGTTCCGTCGGCTCTCATCTCATCTAAAGTATCATTGACCTCTTTCATCATAGTTTCACTTTTTTCTCTCTTTACAAAAGGAAAAGCATTAGCTATATATTTAGCCGGTTTATCTAATAGTTCAATTTGAAGATCATTTTTCTTGATCAGCTCTATGATAGACACCTTATCCATCATAAATGTATCAACTCTTCCTAACTCTACATCTTTAACTAAACTTCCTGAATTATAAACAACAGTTTCAAAATCTATTTTTTTAGATAGTTCTCTGACTATCTCTTCATAGTTTGTTCCTACTTCAGTGGCAACTCTTCTACCTGCCAGATCTTCTATTCCTGTTATTCCTTTTGGATTTCCTTTAGCCACAAAGAATTGCGCTCCAGAATAAACATATGGAACTGAGAAGTTATATTTTTCCAGTCTTTTATCTGTAATGGTAATTTGATTAGATATTGTATCTATCTTTCCTGTATCCAGCATTCCAAATAAACCACTAAATTTAGCCTGTTTAAACTCTATATCTTTCCCCAGTCTCTTCCCTATTTCATTCCAGACATCTATATCAAAACCCTTAAGTTCATCATTTTCTGTATAAGTAAATGGATAGTATCCCCCAGAAGTTCCTACTCTGATAACCTCTTTTTTAGACTCTTCCTTTCCACATGCTATAAATAAAGTTCCTAATAATATTCCCAATAATAAAATTTTAAATCTGTTCATAATTTCCTCCTATTTAATCATATATAATAAATATCTGTACGGCCGTCATTGTATTTATCTTTTAAGCTTTCTAAACTTATATTTTTGGTTAATTCTTTTATTTTATCATCTATCTTTTCCCATACTTCTTTTTCCAAGACAGATTCTAAAGCTTCTAAATCATAGCTGCTACAACAGGGTGATTCCTGAGTATCTTCCAATATATTTAAGATATCTCCAACATTTATTTCCTTTGGAGACCTGGCCAAAACATACCCTCCCTGAGCTCCCTTACTGCTTATTATTAGTCCTGCTTTTTTTAAAGTTAAAAATATTTGCTCTAAGTACCTCTTAGAAATATCCTCTTTTTCAGATATCTCCTTAACACTAAATTTTCTTTCTGGATTACATGCCATATATACCAAAGCTCTCAATCCATATTTACTTTTTTTAGTTGTTGTCATCTTTCCCCTCCTAAAATACACTTAATACATAGGAATTAAGTAATTATCTATAAAATGATAATACCATAGGTTACTAGCCCTGTCAACAATTATTTCTTACCTATTTGATAAAGTTTTTCAAACAACCTCAATTAGCCCTATAAAATTAAGATTTTTTCAAACAAAAAGGACATAGATCTCTCTATGCCCTTTCATATTATAATTTATAATTTTGATTCCTGCCCAGGTTATAAAAACCATAGAAGTAGGAGTCTATTTTTTTCTCATGTGTGGGAATAATAATACGTCTCTAATAGATTCAGCTCCTGTTAATAACATTACCAATCTATCGATACCTATTCCTAATCCTCCTGTTGGTGGAAGACCGTATTCCAATGCGTTGATATAATCTTCATCTACCACTGCATTAGCTTCTTCATTACCCTTTGTAGCTTCTGCTACCTGGTCCATAAATCTTGATTTTTGATCAGCTGGGTCATTTAACTCAGAGAATGCGTTTCCATATTCCCTTGCATCGATAAATAACTCAAATCTATCTGTAAATCTACCATCATCTTTTGTTCTCTTAGCTAATGGAGAGATCTCTACTGGATGCCCCATTACAAATGTAGGTTGTACTATTGTATCCTCACATTTTTGCTCGAAGAATTCATTGATGATATGTCCTACTGTATCCATATGAGGAGCTAAGTGTACTTCATTTGCTTCAGCTAATTCCTTGGCAGCTTCTACACTCATCTCAGGCCAGAAGTCTACACCTGTAACATCTTTAATTATGTCAACCATGTGTATTCTTTTAAACCCTTCTAATTTTATTTCCTTACCATTATATACAACATCAGTTGTTCCAAGTACTTCTTTTGCAGTGTTTGTGATGATCTCTTCTGTAAGATCCATTATATCTTCAAAGTCAGCATATGCCTGGTATAATTCCATCATTGTAAATTCAGGGTTATGTCTAGTAGATATTCCTTCATTTCTAAAACTTCTATTGATTTCAAATACCTTGTCAAATCCACCAACAATTAACCTTTTTAGGTATAATTCCGGAGCTATTCTTAAGTATAATTCCATATCTAAAGCGTTATGGTGTGTTACGAATGGTTTTGCCGAAGCTCCACCAACGATTGGATGCATGATAGGAGTTTCTACTTCTAAGAAATCTTTCTTAGTTAGGAATGATCTTATAAAACTAACTATTTTTGTTCTAGTTATAAATGTTTCCTTTACATCTCTGTTCATGATAAGGTCTACATATCTTTGTCTGTATCTAGTTTCTACGTCTGTTAAACCGTGGAATTTATCTGGTAATGGTTTGATATTTTTAGATAAAAATTCAAATTCAACTGCTCTTAGAGTGAATTCTCCCTTACCTGTTTTAAATACTCCACCTTTGATTCCAATAAAATCTCCAGTTCCAATTTTACTGATTACTTCAAATGCTTCATCTCCAACTACATCTTTTCTGATATAAAATTGGATTCTTCCAGTTTGGTCTTCAATATGACCAAATACTGCTTTTTTCCCTGCTGGTCTAAATGCCATTATTCTTCCTGCAGTTTGGAATATTTCATTATAATTTTCAGGATCTTTATCAAATTCAACCTCTGAATTTATAATATCTTCTACCATATTTAACTTACTGTACTTTCTACCGAATGGTTCGATTCCCATTGCTTTGATCTCTTCTACCTTGTTCCACTTGTCTTGGACAATGTGGTCATTGTTTTCAACTGTTTGATTCATTCTCTACCTCTTTCTCTAATTTATTTTTATTTAATTTTTCTATTTTTAATATATATATCCTTCCCCTATTACTAAGGGTAGTGTTTGGAAATTTCTTAATCAATGTTTTAAAATATTTAGAACTTTCATCGTAGTTTTCTAAGTTATAATAGATCATCCCGCCTAAATAATAATAATCTCCGAAAAACTCGTCATCTAAAACTTTAATATCTATTAATTTCAAGTTTTTTTCTGCCAATTCCAATTCATTTAAATTATAATACAGATCTGCCAATTTATAGTAGATATTATTTTTTAATTCAGGTGATATATCTTTTTTTAGAGACCGCTTATAGTAAAGTTCAGCTTCCTGAAGTCTTCCCTCCTGGGTATATTTTTCAGCAGTTCCAATATATTTTTCAAGTTTTTTCCTGTCTAAATATTTTATTTCTATTTCTTTAATTTTATCCAGTTGTTCAGAAGTTACCTCTGATTTTAGAATTTCGTAGCTATTCTTATCATCTGTTTCCAGATATATGAGAGCTAATTTTTCTAAATTTTTACTCGTTTTATAATAGGTTATCGCTTTATTGTAATCTTTTAACTGGTAGTGGTAATCTCCTAAATAATCCAATACCTTTGGAGCAGGTTCAGTTAAGATTTTAGTCTCAGCTAGTTTAACAGCTCCTGAACTATAATTTTTATAATTTATAGAAGCATCTAAGTACTCCAATTCATATTTTTTATCGTATGTAGATAATTTTTCTAAAAACTTAAGATATTCCTCTGTTTCGCCTAATTCTTTCAGGGCATTCAGGTATATCTTTATTATCTCTGCCTTCTTCTCATCATCTAATCTATATTTACTTACCAATACTTTTGAGATATTTCTCACCATATGGTAGTTTTTATTCTTCTCATTTAATTCCAAAGCATAGAAAAGGCCCTTTTCTATCTCCTCTGAATCCGGGAAAAAAGTTTCTAAAAGCAATAAGTTTTTATTTAAGAATTTAAAATCCCCGTCGTTGTAGGAGTCCTCTATATTATTCTCTATGTCTTCAGGATATGGCTGATATTTTGACACTTTCTTAAAAATTATCTCTTTAGTCTCTTGATTTTTTTCTGTAAAAGATATCTTATATTCTCCTATACTAGAAAAGGTAATGCTCAGATTCCCCCCCTCTTTTTTTAGGTCTACAAGGGAATTTTTATAGGTCTTTCCCACTACTTTTAGTTTTTTTATCTCAGATATATTTTTAAGTTCAATTTTTTCATCTAAAGCCAGATTTATTTCCTTTCCATTTGGAATGCTCTGAAAGTCATATTCAATCTTTTTAGCTCCCTTAGGTTCTACTTCTCCTAAAAGGAAATTAATATTTTGTTTATCTATCCCAAGGGAATATATTTTTTCATATCCTCCATAGAATAAAGATAGTTCTTTAATTATTTTTTTATTAACTTCATCGATCTCCTCTGAACTGTTTACAGCACTATAAGATCCTATATTAACCCCCAATAAGATGGTCATAAATAATATTAATTTTTTCATCTCATCCTCCAAAGGTTAATTTTAAATAAAAATAGAGCAATCTCTTGCTCTATTATATCAAATTTTTTATATTTTTACCATAAATTATAGTTCATCTATCTTTAGTGTCAATTCATTCACAACTGAATTTTCTTCAATTATAGAATATACAGCACTGATCTTTTTTTCTTCTATGATTAGAGACTTCGTAAAAATTTCAAAATTTCTATTCATATATGACGCCCTGTAAGAGAAACTTGTCTTTTGATTTTTTTTCAAGAGTTTATTACTCTTTATATCTCCATCTCTTACTATCTGCATCTTGTCCTTTAAGATAAATATTTTTACCTTTGCATATTCATCGGCATATGTGTATTTAATACCTAGTTTATTCTCTTCTTTAGTCGCATCAAAGGTAGCATCATAATTTTCTCCAAAACTATCTGTTGTTCTTATCCTTAATTTCATCTTCTAGTCTCCCATTAAGCCGGATATAAATGAATCTACATCTTCTTCAATTTCAGAATAATCTTCATCTTCAAAATACTCTACTGTATCCTCTGAACCTGTAGTTATTTTGTCTTCTCTCTCGTAATAAGAATCATCATCCCAGTCACCGATATTTGTTCCACCGGCATAATACTCATCTTCCCAGTTATCTAAGATATCTGATGCTTCATCCTCTTCATCCACTAATTCTACCATTTCTTCGTCTTCTCTATATATAAAAACATACCTTTTCCCATCTAGGTCTTCTCCGATTAAATATTCATCTCCGAACATCATTATATCTCCTACTACAGATATGTCATATTCTTCATCCTCTATCATATATTCAAAATTTTCTCCAACAGCATACATTTTTCCCACCTCACTTATGATATTTACTATTTCCTAATATACTAAACCAACGATAAACCTGCTCAAACAATATAAGTCTCATCAATTGATGAGGAAATGTCAGGTCTGAAAAACTCATCCTTAGATCTACGGCATTTCTGACTTCCTTTGTAACTCCGTAAGATCCTCCAATAATAAAGTTAATTGTACTGTTCCCGTTGACTGTTATTTGTTCTATTTTTTTAGCCATCTCTTCTGATGAAAACTTTTTTCCACCAATATCCATAAGGATAGAATACCCTTTATTTTTAGAGATCGTCTCTATTATTTGTTTGGCTTCCTTCTCCATAGATTGATTTCTATTTTTATCGTTTCCATCTTCCTTTAATTCAATAACTTTTAATCTTGCATAGGCAGACAACCTTTTAGTAAATTCATCTATTCCCATATTGATATACTTTTCTTTTACCTTTCCTACGCAAACAATGTTTACATTTACCATCTTTATCTCCTTACTCAAGATCTTTGTCCCTAATTAATTCTACACAAAAAATGTAAATTTTCCTATCTTAATTTTTCTTTTTTATCTTTCACTATTCTTTAGACGTCAAACAGCTCTTTTTTTTCCAAAAATATTATTTTCTATTAAACTTTTTATTCATCTCATCAAAAGTCATCTTTAATATTATAGGTCTTCCGTGGGGACAAGTATATTTTCCTACCTTGTGAAGATCTGATATCAAGGTTTCCATCTCCTCTAAAGTCAGCTTTTCACCTGCCTTTATAGCATTTCTACAAGACATGGATATAATAACTTTTTCCCTTGGGTCATTGCCTCCTAAATTTTCTAAAAGGTGTCTGAATGTATCTTCTACACTGACTCTAAAGTTAAATATAGGGACTCCTCTGATTAAAATTTCGTTGTCACAAAATTCCTCTACTTCGAATCCAAATTCACTAAATAACTCTAAATTTCCCCTTACAATCTCAGTTTCATAACCATTTAACTCTAATTTTATAGGAACTAATAAGTTTTGTACAGATATTTTTTTGTTATAATGCTTCTCTTTCAACCTTTCATATAGGATCCTTTCATGGACAATATGTTGATCATAGATCTCTAATTCTTCCTCTGTTTCAACCAGGATATACATATCATGAAGCTGGGCTAAAACCCTGTAGTCAATTTTGATCTCTTTTTCTTTCTCTAGATCTTTATAGTCTTCATCATCCTGTATTTCAGCCTTAAGGATCTTTTCAATCTCAATGGATTTATTCCCTCTCTCTGGAACAACTTCATCTTCTCTACTCTCAATTTTCTTATCTTCACCTTCAATCTTACTCTCCTTTATTTCCAAAGGAGAAAGATCTGAAGGAAGAGTTTCCTCATATTTTTGGCTATACCTATTAGCTTTAGCAATCCTCTCAGTTACCTTATTCTCTAATTTTTCCTCTTTGATAAGGACAGGCTGTTCTGTTTTTATAACTTTATTGACTGTAGGAGTTATTAAGTTTTCCAACTCCTGAAAATCCAAAAGGTTATTCTTTTCCGGACTTTCATCTACATCCTCCTCAATCTTTAAAGAGATCGAATTCTTCCTGTCATCCCTATAGATAGCATCGGTCAACTGATCTAATATTTCCTTGTATACACCATCTTCATCCACAAATTTAATGATCTTTTTAGATGGGTGAACATTGACATCAACTAAGTCAGGTGAAACATTAAAAAATATTATTGTAAAGGGATATTTTCCCTTAACCAATTTAGTATAATAAGCGTCTAAAACTGCTTTTTCAATAGTTTTAGATTTGACATATCTGCCATTTACATAGGTATATATAGAATCTTTATTAGATTTTAGGAGGTTCATATTTCCCCAATATCCCAAAGAAAATTTTGTTGAATTTTTTAATGTATTTCTGCCGAACAGTTCTACGATTGTATTTTCTATCCCACGACCGCTGGTCTTCACCACTTCCCTTCCATCTAAAAGTAAAGAAAATGAAACCTCGGTGTTGTATAGAGCTTCCTTTAAAACAATCTCCCTTATCCGTGCATATTCAGTAGATTTTTTTCTCAAAAATTTAAGTCTTGCTGGAGTATTAAAAAACAGATCTTTAATAACTATCTCTGTCCCTCCTGCTCTAGATATTTCTTCATATTTAGTAATCTTACCGGCATTTAAATTTATCTTATGCCCGACTTTAGAATCATCGGTTTTACTTGAAATAATCATCTTGGATATAGACCCGATAGAAGCCAGGGCTTCACCTCTGAATCCATAGCTAGTAAGATTAAAGATATCCCTTTTATCTTTAATCTTACTAGTAGCATGTCTCTCCACACATAAAAACAGGTCTTCCTTTCCCATTCCCATCCCTGTATCAACAAGCCTTACATCTCGACCATTATTTTTTACCTCTATTCTAATAGATCCTGCCGATGCATCTAAGGAGTTTTCTATCAGTTCCTTTATCATGCTGGCTGGATTCTCAACTACTTCTCCTGCTGCGATTATATTAGATACACTTTCATCTAGTATTCTTATCCTACTCATATAATATTACCCCTTCTAAAAAATAGCCTTAATATTATAGCAAAATTATAAAATTCTGACTATTTCTTTTTTAGTTTAATGATTTCATTTTTTTATTTAACTTATTATACCCTATTTTTGACCCTTAAAACTAAAAAAATCGACTACTTTTTATTGCCTACTCTATATCAACTACTTTTATGGTATACTCTAATTGATATTCAATATGTTTAGTGATATTTTCCGGCCATTGAAGGTTCGGAAATGCCAAATAAAAGAATGAATAACTTAAAAATTCAAATATTAATTAAAAAGGAGATTTTCATGAAAAAAATTATCTTACTATATATATTTATTTTTACCACTCTATTCCCCTCAGATGATATAGGAGGGTATAGAGCCTTTATCCAGGCAAAGAATCATTATCTCAACGGAAATTTTGATCAGGCAAAAATAGAATTTGAAAATTTTGTAGAGATCTATAAAGACTCTAAACTAGTTAACTCTCACTACCCTGATTACTATATCGCCATGAACTACTACGAGATCGGGGAGATGAAAAATGCCCTTAAATATTTAGAGTCATCTATCTATACCCCTAAATATTTAAATTTTTTAGGATTTAAAAAATCCAATTATTTTGAATTCAAACGTGGATTTTATCTGGGTGAGATCTATTCTCGTTTAGGATATTTTACCAATGCACACTACCAGTATCTGACCCTTATAAAGGATTATTATTCCCCTGATTTAGAGCCCTTTGAAAAAAAAGCGCTTAATATCCTGGCCTCCAAAGATTCTTATTACAACTATATTTTGGAGATAAAATACAAAAATAACTATAAAAATATAGACAAACTAAAAAGCGATGATCTCAAGATGATAGGACACTACCTATATTCAAAGGGACTCTTTTTAGAGTTTTATAAAGCTTATAAAAAATCAATTAATTATTCCTCTAACAATAAAGATATCGTTATTGGCACCCTTAATATCTTAGAAGAAGCAGACCAATATGATCTTATGATAGAGCTCATAAAAAATCAATTCAGTTCGGGGAATACAGATTCAGATTACTATTATTTCTGGGGAAATGCCTTAAAAAAATCCAATAAACCATTGGAGGCTATAGAAAAATATAAATTAGTGGATAAATCTCCATATCTGGAAAGATCCATCTATTCCATCGGGAGAATTTATTTTATTTTGGAAAATTACCAGGAATCTATCCTATGGAGTAAAAAATTAAATAATGACAAGGCTCATGAACTATTGACCAGATCTTATTTTAACTCATCTCAGATGGATCTATTTAAGGAATCTGCAATCAAGTATATACAGGCCTATCCAAATTCCAACTTGGCCGGTTATTACAGGAATATGCTCTATAATGAAAGTAAAAACCCTAATTATTTAAACTGGATAATCAAACACAACCTGAACTCCTACTACTATCAAGTAGCTTTCAATATCACCAAAACCACCAGAGTGTTGGAGGAATACCCTGTAGATTATAAGAAACGTTTCTACAAAGATTCCTTAGCTGTCTTAGATCAGCTAGCTGTCTTAGGTGATCCACAGCTGTTAATTATTGAATCCGATACCCTTAATTTTTCTAAAGATAAGATCTTTGAAACTTTTATCAAAACATCTTATTTAGAAAAAATTAAACTGTATGATCTGGCTATGAAATCTTCCCTCTCTGCGGAGGAAGAGTTTTCTAAATATTCAAATCTTTATCCCTACCTATATCCCAGATATTATGGTGATCTGGTAAAAAAATACAGTAAAAAATATGATGTAGAGGAAGCACTTATCTTCAGTCTTATTAAGGAGGGAAGTAAGTTTGATTCAAACCTGATTTTTAAAAGTACTTATTTCGGACTTATGCAGTTAGATCTTAAAACAGCTAAACTATATGACCCTGATATAACCACTAAAAAACTTTTAGACCCTGAAGTAAACATCAGTATTGGAGTCAGGCATCTAGAATACCTTCTATCTAATTCCGATGATAATATCAGCCTGACCATCGCTGGTTTTCATGATGGAGAAGAACTGATCTCCAATTGGAAATTAGATAAAAACGGAGATATAGATGTGGAGCAGATACCATATTCAGATTCACAAAGATTCATAAAAAGAGTTATTACCAACTATTATAAATATAAAAGTCTCTATAAAGACTAAAGAAAAAAATCTTTCCTGAAAGGGGAGGATTTTTTTTATTCCACTCCCCTTGACAAAGTAAAATTCCCGGGTTAAACTCTAATATCGGTATTCGATATCAATCATCGATATTAGGAGGGATTATGGAAGAAAAAGTATTAAGAAAGTTATTTTTAGGGTTTATCCAGCTGCATATCCTCAGGCATGGCAGTAAAAAACCCATCTACGGGGTATGGCTTATGGATCATCTGAAAGAGCATGGTTACAATATGAGCTCGGGAACCATCTATCCCCTTTTAAAAAATATGTGCAGAGACGGTCTTCTCTTTTTAGAGGAAAAAAAAGTAGAAGGAAAGATCAGGAAATATTACACTACTACAGATCTGGGTAAGATAGTTCTGAAGAAGGGTGAAGAAAAAGTCCGTGAATTGAGCAAAAATATGTAGGGAGGTTATTTTATGATAAAGTTAGAGCAGATAAATTTAAAATTAAAACAGCAGTCAATCTTTATAAATTTAAATTTAAACATTGAGAAAAATAAAAAAATTCTCCTTAAGATGCCTTCTGGAGCCGGGAAAAGTACTCTCCTAAAAGTAATTATGGGATATATCCCTGTGAACAGCGGCAGAATTCTTATAGATGGAGAAATTTTAGGACAGAATAATATAGACACCCTTCGTCAAAAATTTGCCTACATCGGACAGAATATCTTCTTTACCGAAGAAAGTGTAGAAAAATACATAGAGCTTGTATTTTCATTTCAGAAAAACAAGGGCATTCAGTTATCTAATTCTGCTCTCTATAAACTCCTTGAAAATTTTGATCTGGATAAAAGTATATTAAAAAAATCCCCTTCACTTTTATCTGGAGGAGAAAAACAGAGAATTGCACTTATATTAGTTTTACTTTTAGATAGGGAGATTCTCCTCCTAGATGAGGTTACTTCCGGACTAGATCATGATTTAAAAATAAAAGTTATCGAAATCATAAAAGATTTAAATAAAACAGTTATAATTTCCTCCCATGACAACCAATGGCTGGATTATGACGAGTTTGAAGTAGTGGGATGGTGATCTTATGAATATATCTTTTTTGAATATTTTCTTACTTTTGATACCGCTTTTTTTATTGATTTTAGGTTTGAGATTTTTCAGAGTAAACCTTCTAAAAAGGGCTTTCACCTCCATTGGGAGAATGATTCTCCAGTTATTTTTAGTAGGTGTCTACCTGGAATATATCTTTAAATTTAATAACTGGGCTGTAAACTTCATCTATATCCTTATTATGGTTTTAGTTGCATCTATCTCCACAATAGATGTAGTTAAATTAAACTATAAGAAGTTTATCTTACCTCTGTTTGGGTCTATATTTTTATCGTGGGTTATAATCTATACCCTATATCAATTTATAATTTTACACGACATTAATTTTTTTGAATCCAGATATATCATCCCTGTCAGCGGAATGCTATTGGGGAATTTATTGCAGGGACAGATTATATTTTTAAATAACTTTTTCACCCAAATAAAGGACGGAGAAGATTCATATTTTTACCTTCTTTCCATGGGAGCCACAAAGTTTGAGGCACTTCGGGAGTTTTACAGGAGATCTATCATCTCATCCCTCCAGCCTAGTCTTGCAAATATGGCTACCATCGGGTTGGTGGCTCTGCCAGGGATGATGACAGGGCAAATTTTAGCAGGAGCTTCTCCCTTTACAGCTATTAAATACCAGATAAGTATCATGCTTGCAATCTTTTGTATCAGGGGTTTATCTCTGTTATTCACAACCTTTGCTATAAATAAAATTGCCTTTGACCGATTTAGCAGGTTAAAGAAAGATGTGTTTAGATGAACATCAAACTTAAGATTATCTATTCAGACGCAAAATATATACTTGAGGTCAAGTATATATTTTGTGTTTTTTTAATAATTACTTGACATATAGTCAATTAAATCGTATTATTCGAATATACAAATAAATGAATTTTATACAGGAGGTACAATTTGTTATATTACAAAGATGATCCAGAATTATTTGAAAATAAAGCTAGTGTCTTAAAAGCTCTATCTCATCCTATAAGGTTATGCATAGTAAAAAATTTAATTGCAGCAAAAAAAGCCAATGTAACTCAAATGCAACATTGTCTAGAGGCACCACAATCTACCATATCGCAGCACTTATCTAAATTAAAGGCTGAAAAAATTATAAAAGGGGAAAGAAAGGGATTAGAAGTTTATTATTCCATCTCCAATGAAAAGATAATAAAAATCATCGAAGTTCTTTTTTTGTAAAAAAATAAATAAAAACTATAGATAAAGGGAGTGGAAGTCATGAATATTATAGATAAAATTAAAACTGGTAATTGACCTATGTTAAAAATCTTAGGTTTAAGATTCGGAAAAAAAGGGAAAGCATTCGACATCTCAAAAGACGAAGCTTTGAAATTATTAGAAAGTGACAACACAATAGTCTTAGATGTCAGAACTCCAAAGGAGATAATCGCCGTTCCTTCGTTAGTTGAAGATGCTATCATGATAGATTATGAAGATAAAAACTTTGAAAGTGAAATAAAAAAATTGGATAAAAATAAAACTTATGTAGTTGTATGTACCCGTGGAAATTACGCTAGGGGTGCTTGCATTACTATGGAAAAAAATGGATTTAAATCTATGAAAAGTCTTAAGGGTGGCCTCAAAGCTTTTAATAGTTGCTCTACATGAGGATAGAAATCATCTCCTGGTAGGAGACCTATGCGTTTAGTAAAAAAGATTACTTCTATGTATTAATACATAGAAGTAATCTTTTTTTTATTTCCAATTTTTAAACCATTTATCTACTGAACTTTCAAAGTTTTTCATAAAATCTGAATTTGTTTTTCTATTATAAAAAGCCTCTACAAACCTCTTACCTTTATTTGATTCTTTTGAATTAAATTCATCTTCTTTTAATTTAAACATAGCTTTTATTTCTTCTTTATCAAATTCTTTATACTTCTCTTTGAACACCACAAACTCTTTATCAAATCTTCTTCTTTTTATTCTTTTATAATCTTCCGGATAATACCCAAAGGTTAGCATTCCAATTGGGATAGTATATTCAGGTAGATTTAATAATTCCTTGTGATACTCACAATTTTCTAATATATCACCTATATAGCAACTTCCTATATTTAAGCTTTCTCCTGCAATTACTGCATTCTCAGAGGCAATCATTGCATCCTCAAATGCTAATATCATCTCTGCTTTACCAATCTTTCTATTCCCCTCTTTATACATACCTTCATCTTTGAAATAATCATTCCATTTTTTAAAGTCAGCTACAAAGATAAGTATATCGGAAGCTGCTTTTATAAAAGGCTGATCATCACAGGATACTGCTAATTTAGCCATAGTTTCCTTATTTTGGATATGAATAATTGAATACATGACCATATTTCCAGCTGTGGGAGCATTGATTGCCGATTCTATTATTTTGTCCATATGTTCGGTTGATATCTTTTTCTTGTCATACCATCTCAGGGATACTCTGTTATTTATAGTTTTCAAAGTTTCATTCATATCTTACCTCCATTTTTTATTCTATTATAAGTTTACGACTTTTTATTCTCATAACAAAAAAAAATAATTATGGTAATATATAGTTATAAAATAATAATTCATGGTTACAGTTCTTTCCCCGGTATTTTCAGTTATAAAAAAAAACTTTAAATCCGCATAATCTGTGCCGAATATTTTGAATTTAGAGAGAGTTTGGAGGAATATATATGGAAACAAGATGGTTACATAAAGATATACATAATACAAAACAATTTGAGTCCCTGGGACTCAGTAAAGATTTTCTTAATATCATGATTAACCGTGGGATAGATACCCATGAAAAGATAGAAAAATTTATCCACCCAAAGATAGAAAATATAGTTTCACCCTTTGAATTTTCCGATGTGAAAAAATCTGTAGATAAAATTATAGAAGTAGGAAAAGCAGAAAAAACAATATTTATCTATGGTGACTACGATGTAGACGGAATAACCTCTACATCCCTTTGTTATTTAGCCTTAAAAGAATTAGGTTATAAGGTGGATTACTATATTCCCCTAAGGGATGAAGGATACGGATTAAACAAGGGATCTCTATCTCACATCAGGGAACAGGGAGGAGACCTGGTTATTACTGTAGACTGTGGTGTTTCGTCTGTAGAAGAGGTAGAGTATGCCAACTCCATCGGATTAGAAGTTATTATCACCGATCACCACGACATAAATAATATTTTACCTCCTGCATATGCTGTGGTAAACCCTAAAAGGGAGGATAACTCCTACAAATTTGAATATCTTGCCGGTGTAGGAACTGCATTTATGCTGATGATGGGACTCTACGAAACTTTAGGCAGGAAGGAGGAGATCTACCAGTATTTGGATATAGTTGCCATCGGTACCATTGCCGATATAGTCCCTCTAAAGGCAGAGAACAGAATCTTTACTAAACTGGGATTAGAACAGTTAAAACATACCAATCACTCAGGTTTGCAGATCTTGCTCCAGACTATCTTTGACGATTTAGAGGAGAAAAAATTTAATACCTATGATGTAGGATTTATCATAGCACCTATCTTTAACGCTGCCGGCAGATTAGAGGATGCCAAGATGGCTGTTAAACTTCTCATCAGTGATTCTATGGTAGAAGCTCGTGAGATCTCCAAAAAGTTAATCGGACAAAACTCTGAAAGAAAAGAAGTTCAGGCTGATATTTTAGAAAAAGTAGAAGCTGATATTGAAAAAAACAGATACTATGAAGATAATGTTATCGTTGTCTCTGGAGTAGGATTTCATCACGGTGTAGTTGGGATTGTAGCCTCTAAAATTGTGGATAAATATTATAAGCCCACTATAATCATGGAGGAAAAAGACGGTATTTCCAAAGCCTCATGCAGGAGTATCGAGGGATATTCAATTATCGAGGGATTAAATTCTATGAGAGAGATATTTATTAAATATGGGGGTCACGCAGGAGCAGCAGGTTTTTCCATAGATGCTGACAGAGTCGATGAATTCAGGGATAAGATAAACAAAGAAGCAGGTTCTAAACTATCCGATGAAGATTATAAAAAACCCATAAAGATCGACAAGGAAATCAGTTTTACAAAACTCACATATGATTTTAACAATGAATTGGAAAAAGCTGAGCCCTATGGTTTTGGCAATGCAACACCTCTCTTTGAGGTAAAAAATGTTATCTTAGACAGGGTCAGACTGATAGGGAAGGATAAAACTCACATCATGTTTGATGCAGTGTCCGCCAACGGTACTGCTTTAAAAAACTGCGTCTGGTTCGGCAGTTCCCACCACTTTGAAAGGTTGATGGAGATGAAATCTGTAGATGTGGCCTTTAAATTAAAGGTGGATACATATATGGATAGGTTTAATGTGAAGATGTTTGTAGAAGATATCAGGGAAGGAAACTCAGAAAAAAATCTATTGAAGGAAAGTATCGACCTGTATGATACCATATTTCCCATGAAAGAAGTTATCTATACCAAGAGAGATATAGATATCAACTCTCCTACATATCTTGAGTATTCCAACGGGATCACTATAAATTCAGGAAGATCTATTGTCGGATACCTTCCCCAGCAGACTGAAAGTATATTAAAAAGTTTAACATATGACTACGACTTTAAATTTAATGTAAAAATTACAGATATTATAAAAAAAGAGGAAAATTATAATATCCATATTACCATAGATCATGATCATAATTTTAAAACCAATCATTTTAAAGCTGGAGGGATATTAAAGGATATTAAAACCTTTATCTTAGGAGACTTGGACTATAACACCCTGCAAAAAGAAGTTTTATCGACAGTTTTTAGAAAAAAAGAAAACCCTACAGTCATCTATTCAGGAAACCGGGGGATGAAAACTATAATTTATACCATGGGACTTTGGAATAAGTTACACAATAAAAAAACTTTAGTTATAACCAAGGACTCCCTTCCCCACTATTTTTCTGAATTTTTAAATATTTCAGATAGATACTGTGATGGCTATGACTACTATATCTTCTACAATGAACTCCCTGTTACCAAAGTTCAAGGAGATTTTATGGTTGTCACAAAAGAAGATGTTCATGTAGACGGAGCTGTTAAAATCGTTGATGATTTAACTTCACCTAAAAATATAAGTATTTTAGAGGAATTTGAGCTGGTTAAAGGTTATGATAAAACCAAGACCTACTACACTAAAAAACTGCCAACTAAGAAAAAAGTACATATTATCGATAATTTAGATAAATTTGAGATGATCTATTCTACCGATGATATTTTTAGAGTTCTTTAAAAGAAATTATTTTTTATCACAAATTCTTCTGTGAGATCACTATTTTATAGGAGGTCTTTCATTAAATACATGATATCTTTTCAAAAAAATATTACATTGTAATATTTTCAGTATAATTTTTGATTAATATTTCCCCTTGCTTTATCCTATAGAATATAGTATTATAGTTGAGCAGTGGTGAGATGGTCGAGTGGTCGAAGGCGCATGCCTGGAACGTATGTGTAGAGCAATCTACCGAGGGTTCGAATCCCTCTCTCATCGCCATTTATATAAAATTAAGGCTTCCCTATGGGAAGCCATTTTTTTATCTATATATAAACTAACTTTATAAAAAAGTTTTCAAAATTTCTAATTTCCCCTCTAATGTTACTCCTAATTTAGGAGGAATATACCATGTATCGCCTTTTTTTATAGGATAGATTTCTCCATCACAATTGAGGTTTCCCTCTCCCTCTAAGATAGAGTAGATCATAAAGGAATTCTCATCTAAATCTTTATGACTATCCTCTACTAACAATTTATCTATATTAAAATATCTATCTCTGACAATTTCCTGCTTTGACCCTCCGTCAAACTTTACACTCTTTCTCGTTTCATTAGTAGAAATCTGAGGAGTATTTCCATAATCTATCACTTCCATAGCTTTTTCTAAATGAAGCTCACGAAATTTCCCGTCAACTAATCTGTCAAAATCATATATTCTATAGGTCATATCTGAGTTTTGCTGTACCTCACATATTACTATACTTCCTTCCAGACTTGCATGGATAATTCCGGGGGTTACATTTATAAAATCACCTTTTTTTACCGAAATAACATTGAATAAATTTTCAAAATCTTTATTTTTGGTTTTTCGTGCAAAAATATCCGGAGTTATCCCGCTTTTTAATCCCATGATCAACTTAGCATCAAAACTGGCTTCCAATATATACCATGATTCAGATTTTCCAAATTCTCCCTCTACCCTCATGGCATATTCATCACCGGGATGTACCTGCACAGACAATCTGTCGTTTATATCCAGATATTTTATTAGTAACGGGAATTTTTTCCCATATTTAGAATAGATATTTTCTCCTACCAACTCACCTTTATAATCTAAAAATAATTCCTCCAGAGTCTTTCCTTCCAACCTTCCGTTTTCAACAACACTCATCCCATTTTTATGTGGACTAACCTCCCAGGATTCACCGTATAACTTCTCTGGGGGCAGATCCATATTTAGTTTTTCACTAAAATTTCGCCCTCCCCAAACTTTCTCTTTAAATACTTTTTTAAATTTTAATGGATATAATTTTTCCATAAGTTCTCCTTTTTTTAATTCTATTTATTCTTACCTAAATTTATAAAAAATTCATATTTTTCAAAGATCTTTATTATTTTTTTAGGTGTAGAAGCCCTATGGGCTTTCTTTATAAAGTCATAATTTTTAACTATTTCTAAAAAATTAGAAAGAGCGGAAAAATGGTCCTTATTATCTACTGAAGAAAATGCCAAAATTGTATTCACAGGAACTTTCCCCGGAAAATAAACAGGTTCACTGAGAGTTATCAGACTCATTCCAGTTTTTTTAACAAATTTTTTATTTGTATGGGGAATAGCCAAATTAGGTACAACTACAATATATGAACCGTGTTTTTTTATCAGCCTTATCATTTCTTCTCCGTGGCCGTAATGTGTATACCCTCCCTCAAAAAGTATATCTGCTGCTTTTTTTATAGCTCCTTCCCATGAATCTGCTCTAACGTTTAATTTAATATTATTCAATGGAAGAAGATCCAATATTGATAATTCCTTTATTTTGATATCATCTATAAGTTTATTTCCTAAATGAGCTTTAAGTTCCTCTATAATAATTTTTTGATTTTCAATAACAGCGCCTTTTTTTAAGCTGTTTAATATATTAGATAAAAGAATTTTTTTATTGTATTTAGGCAGATTATACTTATCTATTTTTTTTAATTCCTCTGTATTTAAGATAGTTCTTACATGTATTACCGGTATCTCACTCTCAAATTGATTAATTTTTACCGTGGTAATTATAAGATCAACCTTTTTCTTCCCACTGGATATAAAGTTTTTCAATTGATTTAGAGGGATACTCTCAACCACATCTATATTATAATTTTCTTTCAACTGCTGCTCTACTAATTTAGAGGTTCCCAACCCTTCACCACAGACCAATAAAATATCTTTAGTTTCTTTTTTTTGATATAAATTTCTGTCTACCGCTCCTTTAAAATGCAAAACTATGTAAGCTATTTCATCTTCTGAAAATGGAAGTCCAATAAATTTTTCTAAAAGTATCATAGATTTTTTTACTTTTCTAAAAAGTTCCGGATACTCCTCAACAACCTCAAAATAAATTGAATTTTTAAGTTCTATTTTATTTTTTACCCTGTGTATTGCAGGTTTAATATGATTTAAAAGCCCGTCCATTAAAAGTTTATCTTTGGATAGATCTAACTGTAGTTCATCACTAACTTCACCTATTATCTTCTTTATATTGGTTTCAACTTCGATCCAATTTTCGTAAAAAGACATCTTGGGATTATAACTATGGCTCCCTAAAAAATAATCTGTAATTTTATAAATTTCAAACTCATTTAATTTTATCTGATATCCAGCTTCTAATACTGGTATTGCTTTTGAAATTGTTAAAAATTCATCTGTTGTAGATAAAAACTTTTGATTTAAAGAACTCTTTAGAAGAAAACCATTCCTTACCCGAACTACCATTATAATTATATAATTTCTGATAATAGTGTATGCTTCATCAGATATAACTTTATTCATAGATTTAGTGATGTAATCAATAAAATTATTGGCAATATTTACCTGAATATCCTTTAGATTTTCTTTAATTAAACTAGTCGTATAAATAATTTCCAATGAGTTTGAACCATTTACATTAAAGTACTTATTCAACACCTTTAATTGTATCCTCCTAATGTCCTCTTCCTTCCCTATGAGAAGAAATCCTTCCTTATTATTCATAATAAGCTGTAAATTATATCTAGATAACATTTTTTTTATTTCTTTCATATCATTGTTTATCGTAGGACGGCTCAGATCAAATTTTTCACAGATATGAGATATGTTTACCTTTCCACAAAAAATTATTGATATTAATATGGATATGTCTCTATATTCTAAAAAAAATATCCTATGAAAGTTTATAATAAGATATTCTCTCACTTCATGAGGATTTAATAGTTCTATCTTCCCCTTAGACCTTTTAATAATTTCTCCACTCTGATTCTCTAAAAGAAATTCATTTATTTTGTCTATATCGTACCTTAGAGTTCTTTCGCTTACTTCGATTGAACCAAGCATCTCTTTTAGAACTCCCTTCCCCTCATTATTGATTAAATACTCAATAATATTAAGCATTCTTTTATTAAGCATCGTCCTCCTCCTCCGGTTTTATTACTATAATTATACAAAAATTATTAAAAAAATACATTTCAAAATTTTATTCAAAAAAAAAAGAAAAAAATTTAATAGTAAAATTTTTCATTGTGCACATTCTAAATTAAAATATTAATTTTTTTTTAAATCAAGCAATTATAAGGGTTTCCCACATCTATAATAATATTATAATCCATATTTTCAAAATAAAAACAACTATACCTTTAATTTTATTCCATAAATTTTTCATAAAAGATTGAAAAATATATATAATTTAAAAAGAGAATTTTAAGTGGTATCATTTTAACATAAAGAAAAGGGAGGAATATTATGAATTTAAGCACTTTAACAAACAAAAATTTAGTTACTTTAGATTTGGAAGCTAAATCTAAAGCAGAAGTCATTGAAAAATTAGTAAAACAATTAGATCATCAAGGAGTATTAGAATCTAAAGAGGAGTTTCTCAAAGCAGTATTAGACAGAGAGAAACTTTCTCCTACAGGCCTAGAGGAGGGACTTGCAATTCCACACGGGAAATCCACAGCTGTAAAGAAAGCTACTTTTGCAATCGCAAGACTTAAAACCCCTATAGAAGATTGGGAATCAATAGACGAAGATAATGAAGTAACTTTGGTATTCTTACTGGCTATCCCAAAATCAGAACAGGGAGACACACATATAGAGGTGTTGACAAAACTTACCTCTCTATTCATTCAAGATGGATTTATTGATAAATTACAAAAAGCCAAAACAGAAGATGAAATAATTAATATTTTAGGAACAGAAATTATTGAAGAAGATATTGATGAATCTACTAAATCTTCTGATTTAATACTTGCAGTAACAGCTTGTCCAGTTGGAGTAGCTCATACCTATTTAGCCGCTGACTCTCTTAGAAAAAAAGCAAAAGAGATGGGTGTTGCTATCAAGGTCGAGACAAATGGATCTATTGGTATTAAGAATCCACTTACAGAAGAAGATATTAAAAATGCCAAAGGAATTATCGTTGCTGCCGATAAAAATATAGATACGGATAGATTCCATGGTAAACCTCTAGTTCAAGTAGGTGTTCAAGATGCTTTAAAAAAACCTGATGAACTAATAACCCAGGCTCTTACAACAGCTCCTATACACAGAGGAAATAGTTCTAAAAATAAAAGCTTAAAAAGTAAAGAAAAAAATGGAATATATAAACATCTTATGAATGGTGTTTCTCACATGCTTCCTTTAGTTGTTTGTGGTGGGGTTTTAATCGCTCTTTCCATTGCTCTTTCTGGAGTAAAAGCTGGAGAAGGTGCTGCTGTTACCAATCCATTTTTTAAACAAATGTTGGATTTAGGGGTAGTTGCATTTGGTCTTATGGTTCCTATCTTAGCAGGATTTATCGCTTCGAGTATTGCTGATAGACCTGGTTTAGCTCCCGGACTTGTTGGAGGAGTTATTGCTAATAATATAGGAGCAGGATTTTTGGGAGGAATCATCGCAGGTTTTGCAGCTGGATACATAGCTAAATGGGTAAAAGGCTGGAAAGTTCCACAAAGTATGCAGCCTATAATGCCTATTTTCATTATTCCTTTAGTTGCTACATGTTTAGTTGGATTAATTATGCATATCGTCGGTGCTCCTATTAGTGGATTTATGGAGTTTATGACTAACGGACTTAAAAGTATGGAACAAGGTTCTATCCTCTTAGCTCTTATTTTAGGACTTATGATCTCTTTTGATATGGGTGGCCCTGTTAATAAAGTTGCATTTTTGTTTGGTGCAAGTATGATCAGTCAGGGCGTATCTACAGTTATGGGTCCTATTGCAGTTGCTATTTGCGTTCCGCCTATCGGTATGGGATTGGCTACTCTTATGGCACCTAAGAAATTTGAAACTGAAGAAAGGGAAGCCGGTAAAGCTGCTTTAGCTATGGGTTGTATTGGTATCACTGAAGGAGCTATTCCATTTGCTGCTGCGGATCCACTTAGAGTAATTCCGGCTAATATGATTGGTGCTGGTGTAGGAGCTATTATAGCTGCTATAGGTAGTGTAGCAGATCATGCTCCCCACGGAGGTCTGATAGTTCTCCCGGTTGTAGATAACAAGATCATGTTTTTAATCGCTATAATTACTGGATCTATCCTAACTGCAACGATCACTACTCTATTAAAACCTAAAAAACAATAAACTGAGTATATTTATAAAAGACAGGAACTTTACACTTACAATGGTAATATTCCTGTCTTTCTTTTTTCTCTATTGCTTCATTTAAAATATTATTTAATTTTATCTTTATTTACTATAATTTCAAACCTTTATCTGCTTCTATTAATTTTTTAAAAGGAGAGGTAATTGATGATCCTTTTTCCTTATCATCTAAGACACACTCTCCATAAACTTCTAATATCTCTTTTATAAATAACTTTTCATTGAAAGCGGTGCTGTGTTTTTTAGAAATTTCTATTAGCTTACTAAGTTTTATAACTTTTTTTTTCTGATTTCTAATCTCTTCCTCTATCAGCTTTCCTATAAAATAGATCTCCTCATCTCTTAATTTTTCATTTAAATATTTATCTCTATTAGATATTTTATTTAGAATGAAGATTATCTCATTGCCTTCTAACCTCTCCTTGTTAACTGCTCCCAAGATAAAATTATTTTTCATTCTGTAGAAAGCCGAGGTTAAGTAACTGCATATTTTTTGAAATAAATCCTCTTTTAACAGATCATAATCAACTTTCTTCTCCATTTCTTTTAAAAGATAAAATGTAAACAGCTGAATATTCAATAGTTCATCATTAAATTTACCGTTTAAAGAACTGCTCAAAAAATATTCTGTCAAATGGATAAATTCAAAGGTTAATTTTGGAGGGATTATCTTCTCCAATGCTTTTTTTATAACTTTATGCTGTGATGTATTTTTTAGAAATTCTGCATTATGCTTTTTTAATATATAATATCCCCTAGATATTCTAAATAAAGTCACCCAAAGATAGTGCCTGATTATTCTGTTAAACTCTGTTGAGAATCCATACATAAATTCTCCTTCAATCCTCTGAATAACCTCTTCGATTTTTCTATTATCGATCTCCTTTCGATGAGTTAAAATTAATTTTTTTATCATTGTTTTAATAGGTTTCACATATTTTTCTTCTGGTTTTTCCAAACTATCTATCACCTTTAACATCATCAAATGTCTGATTTTTTTTTCATTTCCACCTATATAGATTCTGGTTACATCGTATTTAAAATATAAGCTGTACTCCTCCAATTCCCCCTTTAATCCCTGTATATCTTTTTTTAATGTAGTTCTGCTCACATCTAAAATTTCTTCTAATTTTTTTAAAGTCGGCTTATCCTCAAATAAGAAAAAGTTTAATATATACTCCTGCCTCTCTTTACTGGTGTATATATAGTAATCATCATATATATAATTAAAAAAATTTCCTACTTCTTCCTCTGTGAACTCTGTAGATATCTTTTTTTGAGCTCTTATCAAACTGCTTTCTGAAAAAAATTGTTTTAAATAGTATTCCAAATTTTCCAAGCTATATCGAAGATTTCTTTCACTGAGATTGATCTCCTGGGAAAGTTTTTTTATTGTAATGGGATTTTTATTTATCAACATCAAAATAGTTAATTCTTTTTGTTTTAAACTCATCGTCATCACCTGCCTATATAAATTATATAATATGATGATAGATTTTACCTATTTATTTAATGCCAGTTTTATCCCATCTATCCCTTTTTTTAGTTTTGCTCTGGAACATCCAACATTTAAACGTATCTTATAGGGATCCCCATAAAGATCTCCCGACATTATAGCAACTTTACCTTTTTTTATCAGACGCTCTTGAAATTCCTCAGCTTTTAATCCTGTTCCTTTAAAGTCTATCCACATAAGGTAGGTTGCCTCTGGTATATTTACTTTTAATCCCATATACCCGTCCAACTCCCTCTTTACCAGTTTAAAACTTTCATCAATATACCTGTTTAATTCATCCACCCAGTAATCGCACTGATTGTAAGCAGAAATAGTTGATAAAACTCCAAATATTGCTGCTGTGGATACTCCGTCTATATTTTTTATATGATCAATAAATTTTTCTCTGATATTTTTTTGAGGAATTATAACATACGATCCCCCAAGGGTAGGAGTATTAAAAGTCTTGGAAGGCGATGAAACAATGATCGACCTCAGAGTATCTAACTTCAAAACCGGAGTATGCTTTTTTCTTACAACATCCATATGGATCTCATCTGAAATCAAATATACATCATATTTGATGCATAAATTTATTAAGGTTGTCAGTTCCTCTATACTCCATACCTTCCCCGTTGGATTTTGGGGACTGCAAAGTAAAAAAACCTTAACTCCCTTCTTAAAGCCCTCCTCTATCTTTATAAAATCTGTGTAATATTTTCCTTCCTCATCTTCTGTCAATTGGATTTCAAAAAAATCATATGGTTTTAGTAATTTTGTAAATCCATCATATTTTGGGGTATGAGTCATTACTTTACCCCCATTTTCTAATATTTTTTCTAAAAGTAATGTAATAGAATAAAGTACCGATGGTGAATAGGAGATCCATTCCTCTTTTATTACCGTGTCACACCTTTTTAAAAACCAGTTTTTTATCGCTCCCTTATAGTCTGCGTGATTCCAACGAGAATATCCAAAAACACCATGTTCTGCTCTGGAAACTATTTTTTCAACTATCTCTTTAGGAGAACGAAAATCCATATCTGAAATTGTAAATGGCGTTAAATTTTTCGTCCCTTCTCCAAATCTATCCTCTATATAATCCCATTGGGTACAATAGGTTCCTCTTCTATCAATTACATTATCAAAATTCATCTTTTCCTCCAAGAATAGGAGGCAGTCTGACAGCCCCCTAAAATACTTTTTATCTAAATAAGTTTTTGCATCTGTTTTTTTAATACCTGTACTTTTGTCCCAACTATTATTTGAACATTTGTGTCGTTTAGTTTTACCACATTTACAGCACCGGCTTTTTTTATAGCTTCCACATCGATAATAGATGCATCTTTTAACACAAGTCTCAATCTTGTTATACAATTATCTAAACTCACTATATTTTCTTTTCCGCCTATTGCTTCCAACATTATTTTGGCATTATATCCTGCCATATTCCCGCTGTCCATAGCACTTACAGCTTCTTCAGAGTCATCCCTTCCTGGGGTCAATATGTTGTATTTTTCTATATACCATTTGAATACTACATAGTATAATCCAAACCATATAACTCCTACCGGCAGTACTAAATACCATTTAGTCCATAATCCCTGTAATACTCCGAATACGAAAAAGTCTATTATGTTCCCATCTGTATTTCCGATAACCACACCTAAGATCCCCATCACCATAAATCCAAGTCCTGTCATAACAGTATGAAAAAGATAAAGAACCGGTGCTATAAATAAAAATATAAATTCAATAGGTTCTGTGATCCCTCCTACTGCTGCTGCTACAACTGCCGATATAAGTAATCCTTTTACCTTGGTTCTGTTTTTTAAAAAAGATGATTTGTACATAGCAAAAGCTGCTCCTGTCAATCCAAATATAAATGACGGCATCTTCCCTTGTGATAAAAATCTAGTATATTCAGGAGATACAAATTCTGGTCCCTGAGTAAATTGATGATAAAATATATTTAGTGCACCTGATATAGTTTCCCCGCCAGCAGTCACAATCTGTCCCCCAGCTTCGGTAAACCTTATTGTTGCCACTAATATATGGTGTAACCCAAATGGTAATAACAATCTTTCCCCTGCTCCAAACAAAAACAGCCCAAAGATTCCTGCTTTTTGAATCCCCCTTCCAACTGCTAATATTCCTGTCTCAAAGAATGGCCAGATAATAGGCACCAAAATTCCTACTATCGACATGATAAGTACGGTAGCTATGGCTACAAATCTTGTCCCCCCAAAGAAAGAAAAGGCATCTGGAAGTTCAATATTTTGATATTTTGAATGGATCATATAAACCAAGATACCACATATGAGTCCACCCAGTGCCCCTGTATCTATACTCTCTATTCCCATTATCATCCTTGTATCGGTAGACTCCAATATCCCTCTAGATGTCAGATAAAAATTTGTTCCCAGCTGCAGCGATATATATCCTACTAATCCTGCAAATGCTGCTATCTCCTTATTTTCCCTGGCTAAACCCAGAGGTATGGAAACGGCAAACATCAATGGTAAAAATATAAATGCAACCAAACTGATCTTTATCATAAAATTAAATATAAATTGTAATGCCGGTATTCCCAGGAAGGGAAACATTTCAATAGTTGTAGCCCCTGTAAATGCTGCTCCTAATCCCAGCAAGATCCCCATAGCTGCCAGCAATGCCACCGGTAACATAAAAGTTTTTCCTAAGTTCTGAAAAAATTCCCATCCACTGACACCATTTGATTTTTTTGCACTCTTCATTTTAATTGTACCTGTACTCATAAAACCTTCCCCCTTAAAACTCAAATATACTAAAATTATACTTTCATCTCCCTTCACTTTCAATTCTGTATTTTTTTCACTTTTTTCGGAATAAAAGTTTTAACATATCAAAGTAAAAAAATCTCTTCATTGAACCCTTTCAATATTTAAAAATTAAAGCCTTATCTCTAACTCTTTTACTTTATAAAAATAACAGATAAGATCAATTAATCTCATTTTTTAAAAAAATTAAATTCTTCCTCCCGAATAATACCATTTGTCAACAAAAAATCATTGACACAATGAGCTAACTGTTATATAATATCAAAGATAAAGCCCTTTCCCACGAGGAGCCGTTATAAATAGTATTTTATAACATTTATTTCAAGGAGGAACAAAACGTGAAAAACAAATATAGTTTTATGTTAAGAAAAGAAGATGTAGTTAGAGAATGGTTACATTATGACGCTGATGGTGTAGTATTAGGTAGACTAGCTGCAGAAATCGCAAAGAAATTAATGGGAAAAGATAAGGTAACTTACACTCCTCATATCGATGGTGGAGATTACGTAGTAATCACTAACATGGAAAAAATCGCAGTTAC
Source organism: Fusobacteria bacterium ZRK30 (assembly GCA_024628785.1). Taxonomy (NCBI): domain Bacteria; kingdom Fusobacteriati; phylum Fusobacteriota; species Fusobacteria bacterium ZRK30. The sequence goes on along the minus strand of CP102405.1, from coordinate 942,470 downwards.
AGGAAAAAAATTAACTGACAAAATTTATTACAATCACTCAGGATTCCCAGGTGGATTAAGAGAGAGAAGATTAGAAGAAGTTTTAGCGAAGAACCCTGCAGAAGCTTTATTTTTAGCAGTTAAGAGAATGTTACCTAAGAACAGATTAGGTGCACAACAATTAACTAGATTAAGAGTATTTGTTGGATCTGAACATGAGCATGCTGCTCAAAACCCTGAAACTAAATCATTATAATAAATAGGAGGTAAATTTAAAATGGCTGTACAATTTAGAGGAACTGGAAGAAGAAAAACTTCAGTAGCAAGAGTAATCTTAGTGCCTGGTGAAACAGGTGTTACTATAAATGGAAAAGAAATGAGCGAGTATTTCGGAAGAGGAATCTTAGGAGATATCGTAAACCAACCTTTAGTTTTAACTGAAACTGCTGAGAAATTTGGAGTTAAAGTAAACGTAAACGGTGGAGGAACTACTGGTCAAGCAGGAGCTATCAGACATGGTGTTGCTAGAGCATTATTAATGGCTGATGAAACTTTAAAAGGTGCTTTAAGAGAAGCTGGATTCTTAACTAGAGACTCAAGAATGGTTGAAAGAAAGAAATTCGGAAAGAAAAAAGCAAGAAAATCACCTCAATTCTCAAAGAGATAAGGTTATTTCAAAAAGAGATATATTTCCACTGTTGTGGGAATACATCTCTTTTTTTTATTAAAATTTATCTATAACTGTTCACATGATTCTCCCTCACTTTCTTTATAAGCTTTTATCCTTTGTAATTTTTCATAAACGTCTTTCCTAATGTAATGAATTACTTCTCCAACTTTTAACATATATACTTTTTCTTCTAAGCCTATTACTTCTACTTCTTCAAAAGTATGATAGTGTTCTCCATAAAAACTTTTTATTTCTCCGTGAAAATCAATAAATCGAACCATATTAAACCTCCCTTCTTCGTTACCAAATAAAATAATATACATTAATGTTATTATTTAACTCTATTAAATTTCCTTTTAAAAACATTACTCATTTCCTCTTTGTTAAAAAAAGCCTATACCTTCTAACGAAAGCATAAGCTTTTGAACTTATTAAATTCCACCTGGTTTTCTCTAATTTCACATTTAGAATTTTTTTTAATACAGGAATTCCCTAATATTCGTAATCAGTTAGTATTTACTCAACTGTCTTTCAAATGCTCTCAGATGGTTCTTTGATCCATCTCTGAGATAGGTAAACACTTCCCTTACATCATCAGGTAAATTTTCATCTTTTAGAAACTTTTCGTACATGGCTATATTATCTATCTCTGCCTGCACTCCTATTTCAAAAGTTTCTTTTAAAGTTTTTGGAACTACAAGGTCCTTTTCCTCTAATTTTTCATAACGGACATTGTATTTTTCAATAAGGGGCTGCAATAGTTCCATGTGAGTTTCCTCTGCTCTTTTTATATTTGAAAATGGTCTGTCGATATTAAAAGTTTTCATTATCTTCTCATATTCTGTTTTTGCAAAGATTTCATCCTCTATTGAATATTTAATCATCTCCTGTACCGTTATATTACTATCCTTTTCAGCTCCTTTATTACCATAACCAGCAAAGGTTAAACTACTCAACACCAATATCATTACGATCCCTATAAATTTTATTTTCATCTTCCCCGACCTCCTTTAGTAGAATAATTTATAAATTTTCCCTTTATCAATTTAATTTCCTTTTATACTTAACTCTACTCCTTAAATATGAAAATTATGTGAAGGCAAAAAGATCTCCCATTGAAATAATGGGAGATCTAGCAATTTTCTTATTTTTCTTCTTTTACTTTTTTAGTTGTTGTTTTCTTCTTAGCTGCCGTCTTCTTTGCAGGTGCTTTTTTTGCTGCTGCTTTTTTTACCGCTGCTTTTTTTACCGGTTCTTTTTTCTTTGCAGGAGGAGCTACCGAAAGTTCCCCTGTTTCCTTATCTTTTAATATTTTTCTTGTATTTTTACAGGTTGGATAGTTACTACAAGCCAGGAATTTCCCCCTTCTGCTTGCCTTTATCTCAAATTTACTGCCGCACTTTTCACATACCCCGGCTTCAGCTATGAGTTTGTCTTCTACAGCTTTGATCTCATCCAATAGGTATTTAATTATTATAACTCCATCTTTTTCCTCTAACTGCCCTTCCTTTACTATCTTTTTTATACTGGCCGGGAGCGGGATTCTGATCTCATCAGTAGCAAAGTTTTCACTTTCCAAATACTCTCCATATCTTCCCTTTTTTAAGATCATCATAGTTCCATCTTCTGTTTTCATGTCGGTATCTTTTTCTTCAAAATACTCATTCATCTCTAACAATCTTTCTTTTAGAGCTATCATTTCCACATCGATCTCTATACTTCCATCTCTCAAAACACCTATAACAGCACTGGATAATGGCAGTCTTTTATTATCTGTTTCATAATCTTCACTCTCTAGGTATTCTCCAAATCTTCCTTTTTTCAGGTTATATCTCACACCTTTGATCACTATATCAGTAGGTATTCCCTTTTTAATTCTTTCTCTCTTCTGTACGACCTCATTGATAAAGATATGCCCATCCTCTAATTCCTGTTCATCGATCTCCACTGTTTTTAATGGAATCCTTCCACTACAGGTTTCAAAGTGTTCACACTCTAAATATTTTCCAAATCTACCTGTTTTTAGGAGCATCTTCCCTGGACAGCCATCCACTGGACATGGTACATCAGATTCAATCCTTCTATTGGTAATTTTTTCTACTTCTTTATCAAAGTTATCCAGTGCCTTTTTAAAATCTATATAAAAGTCATCTAAAACATTGGTCCACTTTATTTCTCCTTCTTCAATTGAGTCCAGAGCGTCTTCCATACTAGATGTAAATTCTACTCCCAATATTCTTGGGAAATATTTATTCAATATCTTTTCTACATCATAACCTAACTTAGTAGGTACAAATGATTTCCCCATAAATTCTACATATTCCCTCTTCTTCAAAGTTTCTATGATAGATGCATAGGTAGAAGGTCTTCCAATTCCATCAGCTTCTAATTTTCTTACCAGTGAAGATTCTGTAAATCTTTTAGGAGGTTTAGTTTCGTCTGCCTTTATATTTAATTTTTCTAAATTTAACTTATCCCCCTTTTCAATACTAGGGAAACTAGCTGTTTTTATTTCATCTTCCTCTTTGAATACCTTATAGTATCCGTCAAAGGTTACCTTATTTACTATCCCTCTGAATTGATATTTATCATATCCACTTATCAGTGTAAATTGGTCATATTCCATAGGAGCCAACTGGGAGATTATAAACCTTTCCCAAATCAATTTATACAACCTGTATTGGTCAGAATTCAGGTATTCCTCAATATTATCCGGTTCTAAATCTATATAGGTAGGTCTTACCGCCTCATGGGCGTCCTGTATTTTCTTTTTATCATCTGTTTTTTTCTTCTTCTCTTTTCCTATATACTTTTCACCATATTTTTCTAAAATAAACTCCTTAGCCTGCCCTTGAGCTTCCTCTGATATTCTGGTAGAGTCAGTTCTCATATAGGTAATCAGACCTTTTTGAGTTCCATCTATCTTCAACCCTTCATATAAACTCTGAGCTACCCTCATGGTTTTAGAAGCTGAAAAACCTAAATATGATGAAGCTAATTGTTGTAATGTACTTGTCTTTAATGGTAGTGGAGGCTTCTTAGTTTTCTTGGATATCTCAGTGCTGGTCACTTCAAAAGTAGGATGCATTTCCAGAGTTTTCTTTAATTCCTCCATCTTTTCCTCATCCCAGATTTTAATTCCCCTGTCATCCCCTGATTTATAGAGATTCAGATCTATATTGTCACTGAAATTTCCGCTTACTTCCCAATATTTTTGAGGAATAAATGCCTTTATCTCATCTTCTAAATCACAGATTAATTTTAATGATACCGACTGGACCCTTCCTGCACTGGTGTTAGAAGATATTAACTGCCACAGGTATGGACTGATAGAATACCCTACTATCCTGTCTAATAATCTTCTTGCCTGTTGTGCATCGACCCTGTCCTGGTCTATAGTTCTAGGGTTTTTTACTGCTTCTCTTATTGCAGTTTTAGTTATCTCATTGAATTCTATCCTGTTTTTTTCCTTTGGATCTAATTTTAATATATGAGCTATATGCCAGGCTATAGCTTCCCCTTCCCTATCCGGGTCGGCTGCCAGATAAATTTTATCTGATTTTTTTGCCAATGCTCTCAAGTTTTTGGTTATTTCTCCCTTACCCTTTATTGTCGAATAAGAGGGTGTAAAATCATTCTCTATATCTATCCCCATCTTTGTCTTGGGAAGATCCCTTATATGTCCATATGAGGCTGTAACCTCATAGTTACGTCCTAATATTTTCTTTATAGTATTTGCCTTTGCCGGCGACTCCACTATAACTAGATTTTTTTTAGCCACTTCTATCACTCCAATATTTTGTCTTTACTACACTCTTCTATATTTACCACCTGCAATAGCTCTCACAAGTTTTTTTAATTCTAAATTTGTCAATAATCCTAAAAGTTTCCCTATAGGGATATGTGTTTCTGTCATCAGTTCATCCAAACTTTTTTCTACAACCAATGCACTATATACTTTTTCCTCTTCCGGATCTATATCTATTTTTACATTAATTTGGTTTTTACCATCCCAGCCATACTCCTCTAATATATCTTTTCCACAGGTAATTAACTTACCATAGGAGTCTTTGATGAGATTATTATTACCCTCAAAGGAGATATAGCCTGGAAATCCCGGAATAACAAACACATCTCTGCCTTCCTCTAAAGCCAGTTTAGCAGTTATTAAACTTCCGCCTTTTTTATAACTCTCTACTACTGTAACTCCCCTGGTCAATCCCACTATTATCCTATTTCTCCTGGGAAAATTATACCTCTCTGGAGGAGTGCCCAATGGATATTCACTTATAAGGGTCCCTTCTCTGGCTATCCTTTCCCATTCATATTTGTTTTGAGGAGGATAGATTACATCTAATCCGCTTCCTACAACAGCTATGGTATTTCCACCTAGGTTCAAGGCCCTCTTATGAGCAGTTACATCTACTCCAATTGCTAGTCCACTAGTTATAGTAACTCCTGCCCCTACTAAATCTCCTACTAATTCCCTGCACGCAGATTCCCCATAACTACTCATCTTCCGTGTTCCGACTACTCCTATATTTTTATCATAAAAGGTCATCTTTCCCTTTATGTATAGAAATACCGGTGGATGTGAGATATTTTTTAAATATAATGGATACTCTCTTTCCTTTATAGAAATTGTTTCAATATTTAAATCTAGCATCTTTTCCCTATAAAAATCAAGATTAATTTTATAAGAATTTAAAATTTTATCAATATCCTCATATTTAAACCTCATAATTTTATTATAAAATACCCTGTCATGGAGGAAAATTTCTTCAAATTCTTCACACAAATTCATCAGTTTAATTATTATACTGTCTCTTACTCCTGCCACTCTCAATTTATACCAAGAATCCAAAGCTTTCACCTCCACGACAGTTTTAATCAAAATATAATTTAAAAACCTTTTTTATTTAATTTTTCACCACTTAATTTCTCCCTAACTTACTATATATATACCCTAAATTTTTTCTTATTTTCTTCGAGTCAGGAAATTTAACCTGTGCCCTCTCCAAAATATCTTTAGCACTGCTGTATCTATCCTCTGCCATATAGATATTCGCCATGGCTATATAGACGTTTTCGTCCTCCTGGTAGATCAGATATTTCTCCATATTTTCTATTGCCTTATCATAATTTCCTTTCATCTGGTAAGAAGTTCCCAGTCCGAGATACCCTCTATAAAAATCTGGTTTTACAGATAAAAGTTTGTTATAGAATGTAATAGCAGTATCATATTTTCCTAAAAATCTGGCAGTTGTAGCTGTACCGAAATAATTTCTGTAATCGCCAGCCTTATCCCTCTTAAATACAGTATAAGCTCTTTCAAAAGATTTATCATTCATATATATACTTCCCAAGGTATAAATATCCTCGCTGTTTACATAATTAGTTTTCTTCAGATAGTTTTCAAACTCCTCAAAATATTCCTCTTTTTTATCGTATCCCCACTTAGAAACATTTTTTTTATCTAAAATAAGTTTTTTTTGCAACGCTTTTATATCTTCAGGGTTTACTTTTAAAATTTTTCTATATACTCCCAAAGCTTTCTCCGGCTGGTTCAGTCCCTCATATGATCTAGCCACCCCACGAAGAGATTCTATATCATCTTTTTTCACCTTAAAGGCATTCAAATAAAAATCCAACGAATCACTGTAATTTCCCTCTAAATAAGAGTCCTCTCCTGCCTCCATATATTTTTCATAGGTTCCAAGTGTGTTCTCTGTCATTTTATAAGTATTTTCTGTAATAAAACCATCCTGAACTTCTGCATACCCTATTGAGACTATCCCAATAAATAACACTATCAATAATTTTTTCATCTATTTTATCTCCTCTACTCTACTGATTACACTACCATCGTGATATATAATCTCTATTTTTTCATCTATTTTTAGTTCTCCTGCCCCTCTTATAATCTTATTTCCTGCTTTAGTTATAGTATATCCCCTCTTTAATATCCCTTCTGGGTTCAATGAACGGAGTTTTTCCATCCTCACTTCTAAAAGGTGTTTTTTTTGCATTAAGCTATTGTTAATAGCTTTTTTTAACCTGTCTTCCCTGTCCATTAACAGGTTATTCCTGTCTACAACTGTCTCTAAATAACTCCTCAAGATATAACTTCTTTTTAAAGTTTCTAATTTTTCCTTTTTCTTCTGTAAATTGGCCAGCAGGCTGTTATTTAGCTTTCTCCTCCTATCTTCCAACATTTCCATCAACTGGTCTTTTCTGGGAACGACTAACTCCGCTGCATGGGTCGGAGTAGAAGCTCGCATATCTGCTGTAAGATCTGTCAAAAGGTTGTCTATCTCATGGCCCACAGCTGAAACAATGGGCGTTTTAGTGTTAAAGTATGCCAGAGCCACCTCTTTTTTATTGAATGACCACAGGTCTTCTACACTTCCTCCTCCCCGTCCTGCTATGATAAGATCAATCTCCTCCATCTTATCCAGAGTTTTTATTCCCTTTATGATCTCATCTTCAGAGCCTATTCCCTGAACCTTGGCAGAATAGACATAGATATTTATATTTTCATATCTGAGTTTAGCTGTATTTATTATATCTTTTACTGCCGCTCCTGTTCCAGAAGTTACTACCCCTATATTTTGAGGTAATTTGGGAATAGGCAGTTTATATTTTGCGTCAAAATAACCCTCTTTAGCCAACTCTCTTTTAGTCCTTTCCAGTTCCTCAAAGAGTTTCCCCAGAGTTCCCTCTTTTTCCACATGGGCTACCAGTATTTGATAGTTCCCGTTAGCTTCATAGAGAGTCACCTTTCCAAATAATTTTATCTTATCCCCCTCTTTCAAGTCCTCCGGTATCTTTTTAAATTTATATCCAAAAGATACACATTTTACACTTGCCCTACTGTCTTTAAGGGTAAAATACAGATGGCCGCTCTTATAGTAATTTATCCCTGAAATCTCCCCTTTAAGGAAAAAATTATTAAAACTGTCGTTTCCCTCCAAATATTCCTTTACCATCTTATTCATCTGACTTACTGTAAATATCCTATCCTTCATATATTTCTCCTCTTTGCCCTCTCTCATCTACAGATATCCGTTTTATGGTTATTAAAAGTAAAGAGAAAGAATTATATCTCCAATATTTTTATCCCATCTTCCCAAACAGTTATTTTTTTATCTTCGGATACCTTTATAGCTAAGCCATATTTAGACCCGCTTATTGCAGCAGCAGTTCTGGCCCCTTCGACCTTCTCCTTACTTCCATTCATATCCAGTTTCACCAATCTGCCGAATGATAAAAGGTTAAATTCATTGTCCAGGGTCACAGCACCATCTACTTTAGATATTAGCTTCAAATATTCAAAATTATGATTTTTTATTCTGGTATTATTGCCATCCTTTAAAACTGTCCTTTTATATATGCTGTTGTCTTCATTTCCCCCTACAAATATCTTTTCCCTCTCTATTTTTTTTATACTTCTCTCTAGAATTATAAAAAGTCCTCCCTTGCCTTCTTCCAGGAGGTTTTTAATGAGGCAGACCAAAACATCTACATTCATTATAATATTTTCAATTATATCTTTTTTTTCTATTTTATCATTAAAAAGGTGAAATACAAAAGAATCCATGTAAAATTTTTCTATAATCAAAAATTTTAATATATGAAAAGATTTTAACTTCCATTTCCCTCCCCTGTATGAAAGGTAGTTGTCTATAGAATTCTGTAAATATAATTTTAACTCTTTATTTTTAATTTCCATATAGATATAAGGGAATCTCTCTCTCTTTTCCTTATTATAAGTGTTAAAAAGAACTTTAGATGAGATCATCTCTTCGTTAGAATATTTAACCAATTTTTCTATCTTTTCCTCACTCATCTTAAATCCAGCCTTAACTTCTACACTTATACTGTCTTTATCTATATAGCTTAAAATGTTTTTAGATAACATGGATATAAATGAGATTAAATATCCGTTATTTTGACTCCTTAGTTTAACCAGCATCCTCTCCTTGAACACCTTATTTTTCTCATCATTTACTCCTAATCCATAACCTCTGAAGTCACTATCAATGATCAACACCAAATTATCCCCATTTAACATCTTCAGGGATAGTTTCTCTTTAAATATCTCCTCTATTTTTTTAGGAGTATCAAAGGGAAGGAAATTTAACCCCATTTTTTTCAATTCCTCTGGGATAATTTCCCTGTTTTTAAAAAGTAATATATTTAAACTTGAATTTTCACTTTCATAAGTTTCATTACATATCCTTTTTATGGTATCCATAAAGTTCATCTGTTCACTTGTGACTACCAACTTTTCCTTTACCATGTGCCCTATTAATTTTTGAGAAAATTCCTCTATCAGATCGGTAAAGTAGATATTATTATTTTCCTCATAGTATTCCTCTAAGATTATATCCAAGATCTCAAAAATCTCACCTATATGTTCCAGAGTTTTCTTAATAAATTTTGAATTAAATTCAGGTATAAATTCCACATGATTACCATGAGCTTTTAGCTTTAATTGTACCCCTAAATACTCACTGAGCTTCTCTAAAAATTCCCCATAATACTCTATTTTTTTCATTTAGCCCCCTTTTTGTTTCTGAAAATAATATTCTTTAAGGAATATTTAGTGGGCTTTTTGGATTTATTTTTATATTCCAGATGATATTTCTCCATCATCTCTGCCATCCCTTTTCTCTCGTCATCGGTTAATATCTTAAACATCTCTAAAAATTTTAACTTCTCACTGAGTGGTTCTCCTCCGAGCAACACATAGGCCATGGAATAAAATATACCTCTTTTCTCTATTACATTTTCCCCTGTTTCCTGGACTATTTTATTGGTTACAAAAATTATTTCTCTTTTTTTAGTCTGGAGTATAGTTTCTAGGTCTCCTATCCTCTTTAATTTAAAATAGTTCAATAATTTTATTATCTCTACTGGGGCTTCCTCCCTGGCCTCTTCCTCTAAGTTAAGTTCTGCCAGAGTCTCTCTAAAAAGTTTATTCAAGATAATATTATTTTCCATAAAATACCTAATGGTTATATTATTTAACGGGCTATCACTAGGCATATTTTTCCCCATCTTCATAGAATCATGTACTTTTTCCTCATATTTTATCAGATCCTGTTTTATATTTACAAATTCCTTATCAGCTAACTCCAGTAAACTTGCGACTCTAGAGAAACTTCTTATCAATTCATCTGGGATTCCTATCCTGCTTTTATACCCCAAATCATGTTCTATGGTAGCCCAAGTATGCTGTAGAAGACTCCTTATCTGAATCTCAAACCTTATCCCTTTAAATTTTTTATATTTCTCTTCCAATGGAAATGAAACTACATAATGCAGAGACAGATATCCAAAAGATCTAGGATCCAATGCTTTTCTCTTATCGATAGTATTTTTTTCATCTATCACAAAAAATTCTTTTATTTTTTCAGCAGCTATGTCTACCTGATCCTCCATAAAAGTAACTACTCTGACTCCTACAACATCGGTAATATCGGATAACCTCTGGTATTTTCTCCCCTTATCATGAATTTTTTTGCTCAAACTTCCCTTGGTTTTTATTCGAAAATCTATACTTTGAAGTCTATAATCCCTGTTTTCAATCTCATTTTCAAAGATCTCTTGTATAACCTCTACCATCTCATTATAGACAGGCAGCATCTTATCGTATTTCTTTAGAAATCTGTCTACTTTTATATTTTTCATGATTTCCTCCTAATCACCTATATTTCCAACAATAATTTGTCTAATTTTAACATCTCATCTCTCTTTTTTATAGCTCCTTCAAAATCCAATTCTCCAGCTAACTGACTTATTTCAGCCTTTAATCTTTCTATCTGCTCTACTATATCCTTTTTAGAACTATATACCATTACCTCTTCATTTATCTCATCTATATCTAAACCATAATCGAGATTTAAAAGATCTTCCGATATCTCATTTATAGTGGATCTTGGATCTATATTATTATTTATATTATATTCTAGCTGTTTTTCCCTTCTTCTGTCTGTTTCTGAGATAGCTTCTGCCATAGATTTTGTAATAACATCTGCATACAGGATAGCTTCTCCCTCTATATTTCTGGCTGCTCTTCCCATGGTCTGTATCAGTGATCTCCTGCTCCTTAAAAACCCTTCCTTATCTGCCTCTAATATAGCCACCAAGGATACCTCTGGAATATCTAATCCTTCCCTCAATAGATTTATTCCTACTAATACATCAAATTCCTTTTTTCTTAATCCCCGAATTATCTCGATTCTTTCCAAAGTATCTACCCCGGAATGCATATATTTCACCCTCACTCCTAAATCAAGGTAATATTCTGTCAGCTCCTCTGCCATTTTTTTTGTCAGGGTAGTCACTAAAACACATTGTTTTTTCTCTACCCTCAACCTTATCTCCTCCAGAAGATCATCCACCTGGTTTTTAGTCGGTTTTATTATTATCTTAGGCTCTACAATCCCTGTAGGACGAACCAGTTGTTCTGCTACAGACTCACTATTTTCCAATTCAAAGTCTCCAGGGGTGGCCGAAACAAATACCATCTGCCCTCCTACCTCTCTGAATTCTTCAAATTTTAGGGGTCTGTTGTCTAAAGCAGATGGTAACCTAAATCCATTTTCCACTAAAGTTGTTTTTCTGGACCTGTCTCCCTTGTACATCCCGCCAATCTGGGCCAGTCCTATGTGGGATTCATCTATAAAGATTAAAAAATTATCGGGAAAGTATTCCAGTAGTGTATGGGGTTTCTCTCCCTCTTTTTTACCCGACAGATATCTGGAATAGTTTTCTATCCCCTTACAGTAACCGATCTCCTTTATCATCTCCAGGTCATACTCAGTTCTCTGTTTTATCCTCTGGGCTTCCAGAAGTTTTCCTTTGTTTTCAAATTTTTCCACCTGGATCTCCAGATCATTTTTTATCTCCTCCATGATCTGCTCCAATTTCTCCCCTTCTGTCAGGTAGTGGGTAGCTGGCATGATCATTATCCTCTGAATATTTCTTTTTATACTCTGACCTGTAAGGGTGTTTATTTCAGAGATACTTTCCAGTTCATCCCCCCAGTATTCCAGCCTGTACCCACTTTCCTGATAAACAGGATAGATATCTATAATGTCTCCCTTGACTCTGAATTTTCCCCTCTCAAAGGCTATATCATTTCTTTCATACCTTAAATATATTAATTTTTTCATAACTTCATCTCGGCTCATACCGCTCTTAAGATCGATAGCCAGGGTCATCTTCTTATATGTTTCAGGTGATCCTAATCCATAGATGGCCGATACAGAAGCTACTATTATAACATCTTTCCTGGTTAAGAGGGCCGCAGTAGCCGAATGTCGCATTTTATCGATCTCATCGTTGATAGATGAGTCTTTTTCTATAAACGTGTCTGTAGAGGGAATATAAGCCTCTGGCTGGTAGTAATCATAGTAGGATACAAAATATTCTACTGCATTCTCAGGGAAAAACTTTTTATACTCCGAATATAGTTGTGCTGCCAGAGTTTTATTGGGAGCCATAATAAGAGCCGGTCTATTGGTTTCCTTAATTATATTGGCTATGGTAAATGTTTTCCCTGATCCCGTTACTCCTAATAATGTCTGATCCCTATAATTATTATTTAACCCCTCTACCAGAGTTTTTATAGCACTTGGCTGATCTCCTGTAGGGGTGTAATTTGACACTAATTTAAACATCTTAGCCCTCCCTGTTTCATTTTTTTTAATCAAGAAAGATAAAAAAAGAGTAGCTTAAGCTACTCTTTTTTATCTTTCCTATATTTTAACTGTTTTCCTGTTAAATTTCAAAAAATTCCATTTTGTTTCTGCGGTTATTATTGCTATAAAGATAGCAAATCCTCCAATAATCATATTTACAGTCAATAACTCTCCCAATAAAACCACTGAAAACAAGGTTCCAAAAACTGCTTCTGTGGATATAATTATCGCTGTCTTTGTAGAAGTTGTATGAGCTTGTGCCCAGGTTTGCAGAAAAAATGCCAGCATTGTTGTGACTAATCCCACATAAAATATAGCTGCCCAAGTATGAGTAGATATCACTGGAGGCAGTGTTTCTACACTAAATGCTGTCACAAAGGCAAAGATCGATGCAAAGATCATCTGTAAGAAACAAAGGATAAAAGGCCCTGTTTTGTCCACATAATAACCGTTAGAAACTATGTGTCCTGCAAATAAAAATGCACAGATTAGAGATAAAAATTCCCCATATCCAAAACTCATATTATTTCCTGTAGATAAAAACGCTGTCCCTAAAAAACAAATAATAACTGCTGCAAAAACGTATTTATCAGGTTTTTTCTGAGTTACAGCCCAATATAAAAAAGGTACTACGACTACATTTACCCCTGTCAAAAAAGCATTTTTAGACGGTGTCGTATACTGTAATCCTACTGTCTGTGCTCCAAAAGCCAAATACAATAAGATCCCTACTAAAAATCCTCCCAATATATCCTCTTTTTTCATCTTCTTTATCCTATTAAAAAAAATAACTCCTAGAGATATTCCTGCTATTAAAAATCTAAATCCCATCATATAAAATGGTGATATCCCTGCATCCAATAGTATCTTGGTGGCTACAAAGCCTGACCCCCATACAATTGATACCAATAATAATGTTACATCTGCTACTAAACTTTTTTTCATTTTAATCACCTTTCCCTTTTGTATAACCAAAATGCTAACCTAACCTACAGATATAATAAATTGAAATATTCACTATATTCATCTTCTTTCCACCTATATATTCTACTTCTTCTTCACAAAAAAAGATAATTCATTTTATTCATCCTGTATATGTTATACTATATATTATATTCATCCTAGAAATATTTTGATTTCATTTGCTATCCTAATCTTTTCTTGTAGAATTATAAGTAAAATTTTCCTATAAAATGGAGATGCCTCTTATTTTACATAGAGAATAACGGCAAATTTTCTCTAGAGATGCGTTTATAATACAGTAATTAATACAACTTTATTCTAAAATAATCTATATGATTCTAATTTATTAAGAAATTAGAGGTTTTCTCTTTCAGAATAAGTATATTTATACAAATAAATCTGAATAAATTACCCAAAGGGAGTTGGACATAATGTTAAGAGCAAAAAGCTTATTTATAGTAACAATTTCTAGTATCGTAGTCTTTATCTTGATCTTTTTTAATCTAAAAAAATCGGTAGAAAAAGATTACGAGCAAATAGAAATTGGAATATCTAAATCCATATACAAATTGATAAACAATGAGTTTCGTAGTTTATATTCAAACTTAGAAAGACTTAATGTTGATTGGTCTAAATGGGATGACAGCTATGAGTTCATAGCTTCAGAGGATCCTAAAATAAAAGAAGATTATACAAGGAGTAACTTAGTCGATACTCTTTTAGATGATTTAGATTTAAACCTTGTTATCTTTTTAGATGATCGTGGGGAAATAGTATACCAGACAAGTTATGACAACGACTCCGATAAGGCTCTTTCTTTAGAAGATATCAGAAAACTAAAAAATGAAATAGAGTTTCATAATGAAAAAATAGGGATGATAGCCAGGAAAAATAATAAGATTTTAATTTTTTCCAACTTAGGAATAACAGACAGCAATAATTTGAAAAAGCCAGTAGGTAACTTAGTTATGGGTTATTTTTTAGATGAAAATAAATTGAAAACTTTAGAAGAAAAATTAGGAATCCCATTTAATATATTAGGCGTTTCTGAAGACTCAAAATATCCATATGAAATTAAGATAGAAAAAGATACAGTCCTCAATAAATTCTATATTCCAACCCTTTCTAGTCGGAGTATTATCTTGGAAAATCAAAGAGATGCCAATATATTATTTTTAGGAAAAGAAAATATAAAAAAATATATAGTGATGCTGTTAATAAACTTTTTAATTTTGATTTTTGTTATCTATATCTTTATGGAAAGATTTATTGTAAAAAGACTGAGAAATATGGAGCATTCAGTTAAAGAGATAATAAAGCATAAAGATCTGGGGAAACGTCTTGAAATCAGCGGGAAAGATGAAATTGGAAATTTAGGAAAAAATATAAATAATCTCTTAGAAGATATTGAAATAATGAAAAAAAGACTCTATAGTCTGGCCACTTACGACGTAATGACAGGAATACTTAACAGGCATATCGGACTGGAAAAATTAGATAAAAAGTTTAAACTTGTTAAGAAAAAAAGAGGAAATTTGGTAACTGTTTTTATCGATATAAATGACCTTAAATATGTAAATGATCGATTTTCCCACGAAGAAGGAGATGAATTAATTAAAAATATTGTTAAAATTATAGAAGATAACCTAGAGCCGGAAGATATCTTCCTCAGGTTTGGAGGAGATGAATTTATCCTGGGATTCGACAGGTTAAACATAGTAGAAGTAAGGAAGTTATTTAATGAAATTGAAAAGCAATTTGAAAAATATACTAAAAATAATTCAAAACAATACAAAACCAGTATAAGTGTTGGAATGGTCGAGTGTTCTGGAGATGATACCTTGGAAGAATATATCAACCTAGCAGACATAGAGATGTATAAGGATAAGAAAAATAAGAAAAAATTACCTGAAAGAAAATATATAGAAGTATAATAAAAAAAAGAGAACTAAATTAATTTAGTTCTCTTTTTTTTATACTAATTTTAAATACCCTATAGCTTCTAATTCTATTTTCTCTACTCACCTTTCATAAATTTTTCCACACAAGACCTGCAAAAACAACCACCTGTATTATTTTTTTTTGCTTTTTTTAATTTTTCCAAAACTTCCTTTGGGATCTTTACATTCATACACCAGCAAGTATGAGGGTCTTTTCCATTTTCATGAGCACAATTATTCTCATTCCCGCAAATAGGACATATTTTTCTATCCATAGTTCTCCTCCTGACTAAATTTTATTATAATTCAATATTAAAATTAGGAGACAGAACAACCCATCTCCTAATTCAATATTAATTTATTTTCCCCATCTAGATAAACTAGATATTAATTCCGGGAATGCTATTTCCATAGCTTTAGCATTTAAGTTATTCAATTCTAAAGTAGTTAAATTTTTCTTCTTAGATAGTTCTACAAGTTTCACTGTATCCTTTGATATCTCAGCACTATAGATTGATTCTCCATCAAAAAATTCCTTTCTTTCCAACCATTTATTCAATAATTTTCTTACCTTCGTTCTGTCTTTATCCGTCATCTCATCTTCAGTTTTTTTATTTAATTCCAAGATATAATTTCTTTCTTTTTCAGTCGCAACCACTGTCATCAAATGCTTTGAAGTAGTAGGATAAACAACATTATATCCAATTACCAAATTCTTTACAAGTTCCTTGGTATCTTTGATATTTTCATCTTTTAACTTATATTTTCTCTCTAACTTGTTCAGATATTTTTTAGTTAATTTATTGAATTCTTCAATATCTTTATCTGTGATTTCTTTAGTTTTCAAACTATTTAAAAAGACCTCATCCTTACCATCTTTTTTTATAACTTGTCTAGTTGTCAAATAGTGAACCGGTTCTTCATTGTTATACCAGTCAGATAAAATAGATTCCCTTATTAGTATATCATCCATTACTTTGTATGGTTCTTTTAACGTTTCTGTAGTGATCTTATACTTACTAGTATCTATATCCAGAGATGAACATGCTCCTAAAAATACTACCATTATTGCCAATAAAATTTTATTCATTTTCTTCATAGTCTACACCCTTCCACAACATTTTTTGTATTTCTTTCCAGATCCACAAGGACACAAGTCATTTCTACCTACTTTATCAGAAACTCTAGATTCTTTAGCTGAATCTGTGTTCCCTTCCGAATCATCATTAGCCTCATATCTTATATTTTTATTTCTATTTTTTGCTTCCTTTATCTCTACTTCTCTCTCTTCAGGTACCCTGATCTGTACCTTAAACAGGTAAGAAATAGTCTCTTCTTTTATAGTTTTTAGCATCTTAGCATATAAATCTCCAGAGATTAATTTATATTCTGTAAGTGGGTCTTTTTGTCCATATGATCTAAGATAGATTCCCTCTCTTAAGGCATCTAAAGTCTTTAAATGTTCCCTCCATCTAGAGTCTACTATCTCAAATAATATATATTTTTCCAACTTTCTCATAAGTTCAGTACTAAATTCTTCCTCTTTGGCTTTATATTTTTCTACTATTTTTTCAGATAAAGAATTAGAATATTCCTCGATAGTCAAACCTTTATATTCTTCCTTATCCTCTATGACATAATCAAACAGTTCTTCTATTTTTTCTACTAACCCGTCTATATCCCAGTCTTCTTTAAATTCTCCTACGAATTTTTCAACAACTTCACATGAGACAGTATCAGTTAACATCCCAAAAACAGTTTCACTAAGATCATCTTTTTCTAAGGCTGTATTCCTACTCTCATAGATAGCTTCCCTCTGTTTATTGTTAACATCATCAAATTCCAATAGATTTTTTCTGATTCCAAAGTTTCTGGCTTCTACTTTTTTCTGTGCATTTTCAATGGCTTTACTTATCATACTGTGTACAATAGGCTCCCCTTCCGGCAACCCTAATTTATCCATTACAGCAGCTACTCTTTCCGACCCAAATAATCTCATAAGCTCATCTTCCAATGAAAGATAAAATTCTGTTGCTCCCGGGTCACCTTGTCTACCTGATCTACCTCTTAATTGGTTGTCTATTCTTCTAGATTCATGTCTCTCTGTACCCAGGATAAATAATCCACCAGCTTGTAATACCTTTACTTTCTCTTTTTCACACTGAGATTTATATTTTGCTAATACTTCCTCATAGTTAGGAGCATCAATCGTTCCAACTTCATCCAAAGTCAAGAATTCCGGGTTACCCCCTAACATGATGTCAGTTCCTCTTCCAGCCATGTTTGTAGCGATAGTAATTGATTTATATCTACCAGCCTGAGCTACTATATCTGCTTCCTTTTCATGGAATTTAGCATTTAAAACCTCATGAGGTATTTTTCTCTTCTTCAAACGCTCAGATAAAACTTCTGAACTTTCAATAGAGATTGTTCCTACTAAGGCAGGCTGTCCATTGGTATAAAGTTCTTCAATTCTTTCTATTATGGCATTTATTTTTTCATCGTGTGTTTTATAAACTAAATCCGGGTTATCCAACCTTACTATGGGTCTGTTTGTAGGAATAACTACTACTCCTAATTTGTATGTATGCATAAATTCAGGTGCTTCTGTTTCAGCAGTACCTGTCATTCCAGATAATTTTTCATACATTCTAAAGTAATTTTGTAGTGTTATGGATGCTAAAGTCTGGTTTTCTCCAGCTACTTTTAATCCCTCTTTAGCCTCTAAAGCCTGGTGCAGACCATCTGAATATCTTCTGCCTTCCATGGCTCTTCCTGTGAACTCATCAATAATTACGATTTGACCATCTCTAACTAAATATTCCTTATCTCTATAAAATAATTCCTTAGCTTTTAGAGCCTGCATCATATAGTGAGTCAACTCTACATTTTCAGGAGAGTATAAGTTTTCAATATCTAATTCTTTCTCTATCTTAGCTATTCCTTTTTCTGTCAGAGTGATATTACTTGATTTTTCATCTACCTCATAATCTTTCCAAACATCATCCGGGATATTCATCTCTTTTTTCTTCTTTATATCCTTGATTTTTTCCGTTTCATAACTTCTAACTAATTTTTTAGATACTCCATCAAATACTTTATACCATTTTTGAGTATCTGCAGCTGCCCCTGATATGATAAGCGGTGTTCTAGCCTCATCTATTAAAATTGAGTCTACCTCATCTACAATACAGAAATGAAGGTCTCTCTGAACCCTGTTTTCCACTCTAGATACCATGTTGTCTCTCAAATAATCAAAACCGAATTCACTGTTTGTTCCATATGTAATATCAGCTCTATAGGCTGCCCCTCTTTTATCCATAGGCATGTTATTGTATAGCACATCTGAAGTTAATCCTAAAAAGTCATATAATCTTCCCATTAATTCTCTGTCACGGGTAGCAAGGTAATCATTTACTGTTACCACATGAACCCCTTTACCAGTCAGCGCATTTAAATATACAGCCAGAGTTGCAACTAATGTTTTTCCCTCTCCTGTTTTCATCTCAGTTATTTTTCCTTCGTGTAGGACTACTCCACCTATCATTTGTACATCGTAGTGTCTCATTCCAAGAACTCTTACAGCACCTTCTCTTACTACTGCAAAAGCTTCTACTAAGATATCATCTAAAGTTTCACCCTTATCTAATCTCTCTCTAAACTCTATAGTTTTAGCTTTAAGATCTTCATCTCCTAATTTTTTTATCTCAGGTTCTAAGTTATTGATCTCATCTACAATAGCTAAAATCCTTTTTATTTCTCTGTCATTTTTTGTTCCAAAAATTTTCTTTACTAAGTTACCGATCATCTGTCATTACCTCACTCAATTTTTGATTTCTCAAAGTCAGAAACTTTGATTTCAATACACTTCACCGCTTATAATGATAACATAAAAAAGGAGAGACCGTCAATCAAACCAGAAATAAAAAACCTAGTCTAAACCATTTAAAAATAAAGGCTTAGACCGCATCTCTATAAAAAAAATATACTAAAAAATTATAAATCCTTCCTTCTAAGACTTTATAATTTCTTTATTCTTCTTTCTTTCATTATCGAAGTTCTTTAGGGATTAAGTAAGGACTCAAATAAAACATTCATAAAAAAATTTGCTAATCCTTCTCTTTACCCTGTATTATAAAGTTATTATTGGTAACTTTAAAGGAGAAATGAAATGAAACTTGATAACCTCGATGAATTAATTCAAAATAAAAATGTAAAACTCTATCTATTAAGTATTTTAATTGGTCTTTTTACAGGACTAGTCGTCGTAGCTTATAGAGCCTCCCTTACCTTCATTACCAACCTTAGAATAGAAACTTTTTCTAAAATTACCCTAGGTAACTATCATTTATTTGGAATAACTATTATAGCTTTTATCTTTACTGCCATATTACTCAATAAACTCATCACAAAATATCCAATGATAAAAGGAAGTGGAATTCCTCAAATAAAAGGTGTTTTACTTATGCAATTTGAATTTAATTGGATAAAGGAACTCATTTATAAATTTATAGGTGGAATTCTTAGTGTTGGAAGTGGCCTATCTCTTGGAAGGGGAGGGCCGTCTATCCAATTGGGGTCGCAAATTGCATATGGAGTTAGAAAAATATTTAAGGGGTCTAATGTCAATGAAAAGTTCCTCATTAGCAGTGGTATCAGTGCCGGCCTTTCAGCAGCTTTTAGTTCCCCACTTGCTGGTATTATTTTTACCATTGAAGAGATCCATAAATACCTTACTCCTGTACTTTTAATCTGTATCTCCTTAGCTAGTATCTCGGCCGAAGTTGTTACCCAATTTATCTTGGGAGATAATAGATTATTTGACTTCAAAGGGATCATCCCAAACAGTCTCGACAAATTTGAAAATTTTATATTTATATTCATATTTGCAATCTTAATTAGTATTTTAGGGGTTATATTCACAACTTCTCTCCTAAAATTTCAAAAATTTTATTTACAGTTAAAACTTACTCCACTTTTTAAATCTTTAGTCATCTTTGCTATTTCTATTACGGTAGGTATCTTTATCCTTGATATTCAAGGAGTTGGATATAAATTAATATTAAAAACTGGACATGAAACATTTTCATTTAAACTCATTGCCGCCTTATTATTAGGAAAACTAATATTTACTATTTTAAGTAATGGTCCAGGGTTCCCCGGAGGTTTATTTCTTCCCAGTTTGGTTTTAGGGGCTCTATCTGGAAATTTATTTGGTCTACTCTTAGAAGCACTTTCAAGTGACAATAAAAATCTACAACAGTATTTTATGGTCTTAGGAATGGCTGCATTTTTTACAGCTGTTATGAGGACCCCTCTTACAGGTAACATCCTCCTTTTAGAGATGACCGGTTCTTTCGACTATTTATCTAGTCTTATCTTAGTTACCACGGTTTCTTATATCACTACTGAATTAATGGGGATTCGTCCAATTACCAGTGTTTTATATGAAAATTTAGAGAAAAGTAAAAATATTCATCGAAAAGAGCTGAGTAAAAATTCTACAATTTTCAGTTCCCCTATCTTAGGAGGTTCATGGTTAGATGATATGGAAGTCAGTAAGGTCAAATGGCCTCATGATTCCCTTTTGATAAAGATAAAAAGAGACAGCTACGACATCATTCCTAAGGGCAACACAAAAATACTCAGCGGTGACACCCTTTTCATCCTTACTAATCAAGCCAGGGAAAAAGAACTTAAACCGATAATTTTTGATTTAGGAACAAAACCTAAATCAACTTAGATATAAATTAATTTTCTTTCTAAATTATGATTTTTTTGATATAATATTGTTTTAAGGAGGGTTTAATTTGAAAAAACTAAATAAAGGATTTACAGTAATTGAGCTACTTATAGTTATTGCTATAATAGGTATTTTAGCCACAACTTTAGCTCCAAAACTTTTAAAAGAGATAAGAAAGGCAACAGTAGCCGAAGTTCAGCATAATTTAGGTGTAATCAGATCTAGGCTATCCCTAGATGACACTTTATCAGAGGAATTTCCAGATTTTTTTCTTGATGAAAATATAGATAAAACGAATTTATTAAAATCTTACAGCATCGAACCTACCCCTGCATTTACAAATTCAGATGGAATTAGTCATAAAGAAACTTCCCAAGTTGTTACTCCTAGAGATAATACAGGAGGATGGTTCTACATTAGAGAAACAGGTGAGATTTATGCTAATCTTCCAAATGGAGCCTATACAAAAGATAAAAAATACGAGATATGGGATGAACTAGGTTCAGAGGACAATAATAAACCTGTAGATCCAGATACCGAAAAAAACGATTGGGAGAATATGGGTCTCCCTTCAACAGAATCAGATTCTGTTTTTACTGGTAGTGGTGGAGGTTATTACGAGAACCCTTGGGGAAGTGGAAAATATGTTACTTCTATTAATCCAGGTGTTGGATATTTAGGTATCGATGGTGCTAAACTAAATGGTAATTTTCATATTTTTATCGACGACAAATTAATAAATAATGGTTCAGGAACTCCAAACTACAGTGGCCAAGGAATCAATATTCCAAATCATAATATAGGCGTTACCCCTGATAGTTCTAAAAAATTGAAAATAGCATTTGAATATATAGATAAATCTGGCCATATAAAATTAATTTATAAAGAGATTGATTTATTTAAAGTCAATTAATTTAAAATTAAAAAAAAGATGCAATTATGCATCTTTTTTTGATGATCCTTATTTTGTCAGCTCTAAGAACTCCTCCTCAGTAAGAATTTTTACACTGCCCAATTCTTCTGCTTTTTTCAGCTTGCTTCCTGGTTTTTCTCCGACTATAAGATAGTCTAATTTTTTAGATACACCAGACATATTGGTCCCGCCTAATTTTTCTACGATATCTTTGATCTCCTGTCTCTTAAAGTGAATCAATTTCCCTGTAGCCAGGAAGGTTTTTCCTACAAACTCCTCTAGGTGGGCTCCTTCATCTACCTCTTCTATCTCAAAATTAACCCCGGCATCCTTTAATTTTTCTAATATTTTCATATTGTCTTCGTCTCTAAAGTATCCATATACAGATTGGGCTACCTTTCCTCCTACACCATCTATGGATAACAGATCTTCTACTTCCATCGTTGCTAAATTTTCTATATTTTTACTCTCTTTAGACAGCAATCCTCCTAAAAATTTACCTACAAAGGGAATTCCCAGGGCATAGAGGGTTTTAGAATAATCTAATTTTTTACTCTCCTCGATAGAGGTAAGCAGTTTTTCTATACTCTTGCTTCCCAGGTTATCTAATTTTTCCAGCTCATCTTTTTTTAGATGAAGTTCGTAGAAGTCACTTATTTCCTTTAAAAATCCTAATTCTATAAATTTTTCCACTATTTTTGATCCGCCAATTATATTCATAGCATCACGAGAGATAAAATATTCCATCTTCCCTTGTAATTTTGCTCTACAGTGGGGATTCATACATTTTAAATTTACTAGTCCTTCCTCTTTTTCTAACTCTGAATCACATACAGGACAATTTGTAGGAGGGATAATTTTCCCTTCTGTTCCGTCTCTTAGTTCTTTTACTGGTTTTACAACCTGGGGAATTATCTCAGCAGCTTTTTCAATAAATACTGTATCTCCAATTTTTATATCTTTTCTGAGTACCTCATCATAATTATGAAGACTGGCACGCCTGACTATACTTCCAGATACTTCTACTGCTTCCAATTCTGCCACTGGAGTGACCTTCCCTGTCCTTCCTACCTGCCAAGTTACATCATTTAATTTTGTAGTCACTTGTTTAGCAGGGAATTTGTAGGATATAGCCCATCTAGGGGCTTTAGTTGTGGCTCCTAATTCTTCGTATAAACTTAAGTTATTGACTTTTATTACCAGTCCGTCGGTTTCATAGTCCAAATAGTTCCTTTCGTTTTCCCAGTATTCTATTCTGGTTCCTAAATATTCTATAGTTTCACAGAGATCATAGACCTTTGTAGTTTTAAATCCCAGTTCTTCTAAATATTTTATGCTGTCAATATGAGTTTCAAACCCCAACTCCTCACTGTCCACCAGATAATATATATAGGCATCCAGATTCCTCTCTCCTACAATGGCAGCATCTTTTTGACGAAGGGTTCCCCCGGCTGCATTTCTAGGATTAGCAAAGACTTCCTCTCCTGACTCCAACCTTTTTTTATTCACTGATTCAAATTCAGTCAGAGGTAATACGATCTCTCCTCTGACCTCTATCGATACATTTTCCTTTAAATATTTAGGGATAGAATTTATCTGCATTATATTCTCAGTTACATCTTCTCCTACTTTTCCATCACCACGGGTTACAGCTTGGATTAAACGGCCATTCTCATAGTGGATACTTATGGAAATTCCATCTAATTTTAATTCCAGCACATAGTCTACCTGGGTATTATCGTTTTCCATACTGTCCTTATTTAAAATCCTTTTTACCCTACCGTCAAAATCTTCTAAATCTCCTAAATTATAGGTATTGGATAGACTCAGCATTGGTTTTTTATGGGTAACTTTCGTAAATTTACTATCTTTTAGCCCTCCTCCTACAACTACTGTAGGAGAGGTTGCTGTCTTATATTCAGGGTTTTCTGCCTCTAATTTTTCCAATCTTTTCAATAACTTATCATACTCTACATCTGAGATTAAACTTTCATTTTTTTCATAGTAGTAGTAGTTATGTTTATGGAGTTCTCCCCTTATTTTCTCTATCTCTGCTTTTATAGTTTCTCTATCTTTCATCATTGTTATTCTCCTCAAAATTTCTTTTTTTATACTAAATTATATCATAAAATTTAAACCCCTGAAACAGATATCATAGATTTTTATCCCTTTCTATTCCAATTTCAGTTTCCTAATGGCATTATAAAAATATCATTAATTTTAGTATGAATAAAAGATTCTGAAAAATATTCGATTGTCTGAGCATAGCGAGTTTCGATTTTTTCAGTCTTTTAGATTACTAAATAGATATTTTTATTAGCCACTGATTTTCTTTGGATCTTTTTCTTGGATCAAAGACGAAAACTTTGGACTTTCTTTGTTCCTTTTTAGTTATAACTTACCCTTGTTATTTAATGATTTAAATGGTAATATATTTAGGTTAAAAAAATATATAAACACAGTGAATTAGGAGTTTCTATCTGCAATAGGTAAGGCTCCTGATATTTTACTATAATTTTAGGAGGTCAACAATGAAGGACAAGGTTTTAATTTTTGGACATAAGAATCCAGACACAGACTCTATATGTTCAGCTATTGCATATTCTAACCTTAAGGATCAATTAGGACTTAATACAAAGGCTGTTAGATTAGGAGAACTAAATAAGGAAACTGAATTTATTTTAAATCATTTTAATGTAACGACACCACCGTTACTTACTACTATAAAGCCACAGGTCAAAGATTTGACTAAGGTTGAAAAAGAATTAATAAAGGAAACTGACTCTATTCAAAAAGCATTAGAGATCATGACTACTGAAAATTATTCAAGTTTACCTGTTGTAAATAAAGACAATAAATTAGAAAATATGATTCATATATCTGAGATTGCAAATGCATATTTAGAGATGAGTACCAGAGATATATTCTTTGACTATGAAACAACATTTGAAAATATCTGGGAAACTTTAAAAGATTCTGCTGTTGTTATCAATGGAGTATATCCTACTGGTAAGATAGAGGGGAGACTGAGAGGAGTTTCTGAACTAGCTAAAATTTCTGAGGGAGATGTAGTAATCACTACACTTTTTTCCGGACATATCCAAAATGCTGAAAAAGCCGGGGCAAAAATCATATTTTTATGTGTAGATAAAAATGATGAGATCCCTGATTACGATGTAAACATACCACTTGTTAGAGTTAATAAGGGAATTTTTAAAACATTTAAGATGATCTCACAATCAGTACCTGTAAAGGCAATCTTAAAACATAAAAACTTTTTCCATTTTAAAACTACTGACTTTATAGAAGATATCCAAGATATTATGAAAGATTCTTCTCAGACTAATTTCCCAGTTGTAAATGAAGACGGAACTATATTCTCGACTATCAGATCAAAGCATATTATGAATTTTGGGAAAAATGAAGTTATCTTAGTAGATCATAATGAAAACTCTCAATCGGTAGATGGAATTGAAACTGCTAAGATATTAGAGATAGTAGATCATCATAAATTTGGAAACTTTGAAACTTCTGAACCTCTTATGATCAGAGCAGCAGCTGTCGGATGTACTTCTACAATAGTTTATGGATTATTTAAAGAAAACGGACTTACTCCTGATAAAACTATAGCCGGACTTATGCTAAGTGCTATTTTATCGGATACATTGATATTTAAATCTCCTACCTGCACACAAAAAGATGTAGAAGCAGCCAAGGAATTAGCTGTAATTGCAGGAATCGACTATGAAAAATATGGGATGGAGATGTTAATTGCAGGAACTTCGCTAGGAGATAAAACTCCTAATGAGATTATAACTATGGATATGAAAGAATTTTCTATGGGAAAATTCCAGACTGCTGTAGCACAGATCAACACAGTTGATATTGACGGATTACTAAGTAATAGAGAAAATCTGGAATCTGCTATGAATGGTATGATCGCTGATAATAACTACGATTTATTCGTACTGGTTATGACTGATATAGTAAACAATGGTTCTAAGATCCTAGCATTAGGTGATTCTACTGAATTAGTAGAAAAAGGATTCAATGTAGAATTAGAAGTTGGGACTGCCTGGTTAGAGGGTGTAGTTTCAAGAAAAAAACAAATTGTTCCTTTCCTTATGGCTGCCAGCCAAGGAATGTAAGATAGATTATAAAAAGAGGAGATAGCCATGGGCTGCCTCCTCTTTTTATTTAATAATATTCTTATTTTAAAATTTTAATCTACAGTGCTTTTTCTATAATTTCCCTTGTTATTTCCAGAGTCTGGTTTCCTCTTTCAGATAATTTTACCATTCCATGTGATTTTAAAGAGTTGATAATCTTATCTATATCTTCCTCTTTCACCCCATAATCTGATAACTTAGTTGTAATTCCCAAGCTATGGAAAAACTCCTCAGTTTTTTCAATAGCTGAATCTACCTTCTCTTCATCTGTTCCCCCTCTTAAATCCCATACTCTCTCTGCATATTGTACTAATTTCTCAAATTTTTCTGTTTTTCTAACCTTCCAGGTAGCAGGTAAGATTGCAGCCAAAGTCTTAGCATGATCTATTCCAAATATTGCTGTCACTTCATGTCCTACCATGTGTATAGACCAATCCTGAGGTACTCCGGCACCAATAAGTCCATTAAGTCCCATTGTCGCTGACCACACTAAATTGGCTCTGGCATCATAATTAGTAGGGGTTTTTATAGTTTCCTCACCTACTTCTATCAATGTCTGAAGGATACCCTCAGCAGTCCTGTCTTGAAACTTAGCATCTACCGGGTAGGTAACATATTGTTCCACAGTATGGACAAAGGTATCTACAACTCCATTGGCTACCTGAGTTTTAGGCAGTGTATATGTGAGTTCCGGATCTAGTATAGAGAATATAGGAAACGATTTTTTACTAAAAATAGCTAATTTATTTTCCCCATTACTTATTACTCCTCCATTGTTCATCTCTGAACCTGTAGCTGGCAGAGTTACCACAGTCCCAAATGGTATGGTTCTATCAACTGATATCATCCCTTGAGTTAATAATTCATCTTCTTTTCCAATATATTTATCCTTACACGATGCTATCCCGATAAATTTAGTCCCGTCCATAACAGAACCTCCTCCAACAGCCAGGATGAAGTCGATCTTTTCCTCTCTTACTATTTTAACAGCTTTCATCAGAGTCTCAAATTTAGGATTAGGTTCTATCCCTCCAAATTCAAAGATTTCCCTTTTGGATTTCTTTAACTCATCTATCACCTTATCTAAAGTTCCAAACTTTTTTACCGATCCACCACCATATGTAATAAGTATACGGGAATTTTTAGGTACCAACCCATCTAACTTTTTCATCTGACCCTTTCCAAATACTATCTCTGTAGGGTTATAAAAATTAAAATTTAACATCTTTTCCTCCTTGTACGGACAATTCATGGATTGCCCCTTCATAATTAATTATTTTTTATTATCTTCGCATCCATCTTCCTCATAGACCTTAGATTTAATAATACAGTTTCCTTCCTCATTTTCATACCTTTTTACCTGTTCCAAGACCTCTTTTTTTATCAGATTCAGTTCCTCTATCTTTTCCTGTATTATATCTACATGATTTAATAAAATTTCCTTCCTTTCTATAACGGTTTCTTTGCCGCCCTTCTTTAAACCTATATAGTACACTATTTCCTTCAGTGACATTCCTGTATCCTTGAGATTGAGAAAAAAATCAATCCAAACTAAGTCATTATCTGTATAAACTCTGTTGCCATTATTATCTCTGGCAATTTCCTTTATAACTCCATTTTTCTCATAGTACCTGAGCTTGGATTTAGATATCCGAAAATGTTTTGCTACCTCATCTATAGTCATAAATCACCTCCTAAGTTCTTATACATTGAGTATACATCTTAAACCATGGTTTAAGGCAAACTTTTTTTTGGGAACGTGACGTTCCATCCAATTATGCAAAAATTTATGTTTATAAAATAAAATAAACTTCAAATTTTCATAGTAAATTTCTATCTCAAAATTCTATGTTTATGTAATAAACCACTAGTATTTTGATGGTGCTACTCGCCAGTAAATACTTTGGAGATACACCTTACGAATATAGTTTACTCAATAATAATAAAAGCCTCCTAAAAGTATAAATACTTTTAGGAGGCTTCCCTTATTTTTATTCTAATTATAGGTAAGACAGATACGTTTTATTCTGTCATTTCGATATTTCCAAAGTACCAAGTACCTAAGATATCTCTTTCCCAGTTTTTAACCTTATCTTTAACCATTATTACACCTGTATAGTAATAGATAGGCATAGTAATTAATTCATCCATCATGATTTTTTCTGCACCATAAAGGTCTTTATCTCTGTCTAGACCTTGAGCTACTTTTGAGTTCTCAATCAATGCATCAAACTTTTTATTCTCAGGGAAATCGCCTTTAGTATAGTTCCATTGTGCATCATTATTTCCTGAGTAAGAAGTCCATAGATCTAAGAATGTCATAGGGTCGTTATAGTCTCCAATCCATCCAGCTCTTGCTACTTCAAAGTTTCCTACATGTCTGGTATCTTGGAATACAGCCCACTCTTGATTTACTAAGTTGACTTCGATCCCTAAGTTCTTCTTCCACATCTCTTGGATAGCTTCTGCAATTGCTTTATGTCCTTCATTAGTGTTATAGATAAGTTCAACTGGTGCCATTCCTTCACCATTTGGATATCCGGCCTTAGCTAAATATTCCTTTGCTTTTTCTACATCAACAGTAGTTGAAATTCCATAATCTCCTGCTGTTGCTCTGAAGTCATTCCCTTGTGAATCCACTAATCCAGTTGGAACAAACCCGGTAGCTGGCTGCTGTCCGGCCTTAGTTACTTCAGTTACAATTTCTTCTCTGTCGATAGCTAATGCAAGAGCTTTTCTTACATTGATATCGTTAGTTGGTGCTTTATTTACATTAAAGATATAGTAATATGTTCCTAAAAATGGAACTATATGGAAAGTTGGATCTTCCACTTGTCTCTTAGGAATTTCTTGTACCGGTACTTGGTTAGAACCTAATACATCTATTTCATTGTTATCGTAGGCTGTTAATGATGTTCCATTATCAACTATCATAGTTAGAATTATCTTCTCTAATTTAACACTGTCTTTATTCCAGTAGTTTGTGTTAGGAGTTAAGATAATTTTGTCATTCATATGGTATTCAGAAACTTTGAATGGACCATTTGAAATTGTGATGCTAGGATCTTTTGCCCATCCCTCTGGTTTTTGAACTACTGCATCTTCTCTAACCGGCATAAATGTATAGAATGTTACTAAGTTCAAGAAATACGCTGTAGGAGCTTTTAAAGTTACTTTAAAAGTAAAGTCATCTACTGCTTCTAAGCCTACCTCCTCTTTAGTTCCCTTCCCTTCAAAGAACTCCTGCCCGCCTTTGATATAGTAAAGTTGGAATGAATATTCCGAAGCTACTGCCGGGTCTAATGCTCTTAACCAGGCATATTTATAATCTGCTGCTGTTACAGGTTTTCCATCAGACCATTTAGCGTCTTGTCTAAGATGGAATGTATATGTCATCTTATCATCTGAAATATCTACAGATTCTGCTCCTGCTGGCTGTGGTTTTCCATTGGCATCTACCCTCATAAGACCTTCGAAAGTATTGTTTACAACAATTCCTCCGTCTGTTGCAGAGTTCAGCTGTGGATCTACTGATTTAGGATCTGCTCCTAAATTAAATGTCATTACCTGTTCTACCTGTTTTTCCACTGCTGCTGCGTCTGTTTCCTTAGGCTGTTCTTTTTCCCCTCCACAAGCAGTAAGTAATACTGCCATTAGAAGTGTCACTACATAAAAGATTTTCTTCATAAATTTCCTCCTCAAATAAATTGATAAACGTTGTTACTAAAAAAACCAATCACTAAAGCAATAAGTTATTATACATATTCTTTCTATGGAATCCTCTATTTTTTGGTTCCCTCATAAAACTCCCTGGAAAAATGACAAGCTACTATCCTTCCTGGAGCTATCTCTTCTAATAATGGCTCTTTTTCACTACAGATTCCTTCTGCATATTTACATCTGGTTCTAAACCTGCATCCACTAGGTGGATTTAACGGGCTGGGTACATCTCCCTTTAATATTTCCCTGTCCACTTTAGCGTTGAGCTCTGGATCCGGGATAGGTATTGATGAGAGTAATGCTCTGGTATATGGATGAATAGGTTTATCGTAGAGAGCATCTGATTCTGCTATCTCCACCATCTTACCAAGATATAATACTCCTATTCTGTCTGAAATATGTTTTACCATAGACAGGTCATGGGCTATAAACAGATAGGTCAATCCCAATTTTTTCTGCAGATCATCCAACATATTTACGACCTGAGCCTGGATAGATACATCTAGTGCTGAGATGGGTTCATCACAGATTATAAATTCTGGCTCTACTGCCAACGCACGAGCTATTCCTATTCTTTGTCTTTGTCCTCCACTAAATTCATGGGGATATCTACTTGCGTGTTCCTTACTCAATCCTACTGTATCCAATAGCTCATAGATTCTTTTTTGTCTCTCTTTCCCCTTTGCCAGATTATGGATATCCAGTGGTTCTCCTATAATATCTCCTACTGTCATCCTTGTATTTAATGACGCATAGGGATCTTGAAATATCATCTGGATCTTTCTTCTATAGGGTTCTAATTCCCTTTCATTCAGATGACTTATATTTTTACCATCATAGATTATATCTCCACCGGTTACATCGTAGAGTCTTATTATAGTCCTTCCAGTGGTAGATTTTCCGCACCCTGATTCCCCTACCAGTCCAAAAGTTTCACCCTTTTTTATATGAAAACTAATATCATCTACAGCTTTTAGATGCTGCATCTTCTTTTTAAAAAAACCTTTATTTTTAGAAAAATACTTTTTTAGATTTTTTATCTCTATCAGATTGTTATCATTTTTATTCTCCATCTATCTGACCCCTCCCTTTAACTCTGTCTTTGGTGCATCAGGATGAAGTAACCAGCACATAGATTTGTGCCCTTCTCCGCATTGAAAGAATTCTGGACGCTCCTCCATACATACATTCATAGCATGTTCACATCTTGCTGCAAAAGGGCACCCCTTTGGAGGGTGTAATAGATCTGGCGGTGTTCCATCGATAGGTACCAGTCTTTCCTTGTTTTCTATCTTAGGTATTGATTTTAACAGCCCCACTGTATATGGATGTTTCGGATTATAGAATATATCTTCTACCTTCCCTTCCTCCATAATAAGTCCACCATACATAACCAATACTCTCGAACAGACGTCGGCCACTACACCCAGGTCATGGGTTATTAAAACTATCGATGTATTTAATTTATCCTTCAGTTCTTTCATAAGATCTAATATCTGAGCCTGGATAGTAACGTCTAATGCTGTAGTTGGTTCATCAGCAATAAGCAGATCCGGTTCACATGAAAGAGCTATGGCAATCATTACCCTTTGTCTCATTCCACCACTGAATTCGTGGGGATATGATTTTACCCTTTTCACCGGATCAGGTATTCCTACTAATGTTAACATCTCAATGGCTTTTTCAAGAGCCTCAGCTTTAGATACATTTTGATGTTTCCTGATAGCTTCCATAATCTGATCCCCTACAGTATATACAGGATTTAATGAGGTCATTGGGTCTTGAAATATCATTGCTATTTCATTTCCTCTTACACTCCTCATCTCTTTCTTATCCTTCTTTAAAAGGTCTTCCCCCTTAAACACTATCTCACCACTTTTTACAACTCCCGGATATTGCAGTAGTCCCATTATAGACATCGAGGTAATACTCTTTCCACTTCCTGATTCCCCTACAATTCCCAAGGCCTCCCCTTTATTTAAACTATAACTTACACCTCTTACAGCCTGCACTTCCCCTAGGTGGGTAAAAAATGAAGTTTTTACGTCCTTTAATTCAATTAATTTTTCCATGTTCCCCCCTATTTTCTCAATCTTGGATCTAATGCATCTCTAAGTCCATCCCCTAAAAAGTTAAATGCAAGCATTGTTATACTTATTGCCATTGATGGAAAAAGCAGTTGATATGGATAAGTTCTTATTCCTGCTAAGGCATCACTGGCTAAGGTTCCCCATGATGCTTGAGGAGCACTTACTCCTAGTCCTATAAAACTTAAAAATGATTCTGTAAATATTGCATTTGGTATCATCATAGTCAGTGATACGATGATAGGTCCCATTGCATTTGGTATGATATGTCTGCTGAGTATCCTAAAGTTTTTGGCTCCTAGAGTTTTAGCTGCCATAACATATTCATGTTGTTTTATACTGAGAGTCTGCCCCCTTACAATCCTTGCCATCCTTACCCAGAAGGTAATTCCCATGGCTATTATAATTGTTTTTAATCCTGGAGCTATGATTACCATAAGTAAAATTACATACAGTAGTAATGGAATTGTACTTATTATATCCATTATTCTTGTCATTATTGTGTCTACCCTTCCACCTAAATAACCGGCTATTCCTCCATAGAAGATCCCAATAAAGAAGTTTACCAGGGTAGCTACTATTGCTACTGTAAGTGATATTCTTGCTCCGTAGAGTACCCTTATGAAGAGGTCTCTTCCGTGGGAGTCAGTCCCAAAGAAATAAGTTTTGTTAAAAACTCTCTTTGCTACTTCTGTCTCTTTGTTCTCTACCAATATTTTATATTTTTGTATACTTGGATCTTTCTTAGCTAATTTAGCATTTTTATAATCCAATACTACTTTTTTCCCGTCTACTTCATAGATTTTTTGTAAATTCATCATATCATTTTTAACTGGTTTCAATGAATCCAACAATTTCCCGTCAGAAGTTACAGTAAATATTTTATATTCTGGATGTACATATATATAATTGGATTTATCTACTTCATATATATCAAACCTAGGAGCTATATTTCCGAATTTAAGATCTTGATCTTCATAACTAAATTTAGAAAACATAGGTCCAAAAATTGCTGTTATAAATAATAAGATTATCACCACTAGTCCTATCATAGATAGTTTATTTTGTTTCAATCTTCTCCAAGCGTCCTGCCAATATGTAAGACTAGGTCTTATCTTCTTCTCGCCTTTAATTTCCTCTGATGCTTTTTCCCATCTATTATCCATACCTTCCCCCTTAATCATGTAATTTAATCCTAGGATCTATTAATACATAGATGATATCTACTAAAAATACCATAATTATATAAAATCCTGCATAAAAGATTGTTACTCCCATGATAACTGTATAGTCTCTATTTCCTACACTTTCTACGAAATATTTTCCCATTCCAGGTATAGCAAAGATCTTTTCGATAACAAATGACCCAGTCAAAATTCCTGCTACCATTGGCCCTACATAGGTAACCACTGGTAATAATCCATTTTTAAGAGCATGTTTACCAATTACTACAAACTCTGATAAGCCCTTGGCTCTGGCCGTCCTGATATAATCCTGCTGTAACACCTCTAACATCGATGACCTGGTCAGCTTAGATACAAAAGCTAAAGAGAATCCAGAGAGAGCTATTACCGGCCCAATATAATGTTTCCAAGAAGTAAGCCCGAAAGATGGCAGTATTCCCAATTTCCCACTAAATATATATATAATCATAGTCGCTATTACAAAACTCGGGATTGTAACCCCTAAAGTAGCTAATACCGTTACTATATAATCTTCCCACTTATTTTGCTTCAGTGCAGATATTATCCCCAATGGAATACCTATTATAAGCACCACTAGTACTGCTGTTCCTCCTACCTTTGCAGATACGGGCAATCCGACTTTTACCAGATCAATTACATCTACCCCTACTTTTTGAAACGAAGGACCAAAATCAAAACTAAATACCCCTTTAATATAGTCGATATATTGTATATGCAACGGTGCATCTAAATTAAATTTAGCCTCTAATGCTGCAATTACTGCTGGTGGCAATGGCTTTTCCCTTGTAAAAGGCCCCCCAGGAATAGCATGCATCAAGAAAAAAGTCGCTGTAACAACTATATACAGTGTAAATAACATTTGACCTAATCGTTTAAAAATAAACTTTCCCATTTCTTCCTCCCTTATTATTAAATTTTGCTTAACCTACACATATCATTCTCGATATATATAACTATAAATATAGCACATAAATTCTAAGTATCCAAATTAATCTCGCCAATAAAAAACAATTTTTTATAACTTTATAGTTTCAAAATACAGTTTTTGTAGTATTTTTTTATTACATTTGTAGATTTAAAAATAATTCACATAACATTTTAGATGAATAAAAATTAATTTATTTTTTAATTGTTTTTCCCTATAAAATTTTAAATTTTCATAAGTGAAAATATAAAAATAACTAAAAACGAAGTTTAATTTTTAGTTTTTTTTATATAATTAATATATATTGTTATTCATAAAAAATATAGAAGACTCTATTTTTAGAACTAAATACCTTTTTTATGGTATTAGTTTAAAAACCCCTCCTACAAATTAGGAGGGGTTTTTACTTTTATAATCTACCTATACAGCTGCTATAACAGATACCTCTACCAAAAGAGATTCTCTGGCCATATTTGCCTCTACACAGGCTCTTGCCGGAGCAGTTCCTTCCTCTACCCATCTGTCCCAGACTTCATTCATCTCCTTGAACTGGTTCATATCTTTAATGTAAACTGTAGCCGAAAGAATCTTACTCTTATGACTTCCAATATCAGCCAAAAGCTGATCAACCTTTTCCAAAGTTGTTTTTGTCTGATCTGCCATCCCCTTTGTTTCATCCTTGGGAACCTGTCCGCATAAATAAGCTACATTATTATGAATCACTGCATGACTCATCCTTTTTTTAGTGTTATGTCGTTCAATATTCATATTATTCTCCTTTTATTTCAATTTTAGTTTTAGGAACTATTTTTTCAGCAGTAATCAGATGATAAAGGTAAAGTACAATACATGAAGAACCTATTCCAACTATTGTAAATGGTATCGCTGAATTTGTATAAAGATTATATACAGTGAAACATACCCCTATAATCATAGATAAAATAGCTCCTTTATAGTTTAATACCATTCGTTTCTTTAAAATATATCCTAAATAAATAGGTCCTAATAAAACTACAGCTGACAGTCCATATGATAATATAAGCCATTGAAGAGCCTGTGGGTATAAAATTGCAAGAAAAGCTGCTAAATAAGTCACTATAACAGCCGCTATCCTCGTTACCAAAAGTTTATTGGAAAAATTATTTAAAGGCATTACCTTCTTAAAAAAATCCTCCGACACACTTACTACCACCGACTGGATAGAACCATTTACCGTAGATAATATACTCACCATAAGAAATCCAGAGAAAAGTCCCATAAACCATTTAGGGAATTGAGCTAAAAGCCACCCTGTAGCCATCTCCCCGTCCATTCCTGGCATAAGACTCCTAACTCCTATTCCTGTTACTACAGACCATATTTCAACTATTATTATTACTACTCCTGTTATAATCAGGCTTTTCTTGACGCTTTTGGCATCTTTAATAGCACATATCCTTTGGATAGCCATCTGATTTGTAATCCCCCCAGGAATTACAGAGGTAACCCAGAGAAGTATTGTTCCCCACCCGATAAGGGTCATTCCCTTTGGAAACTCCGTCATATCTTTAGGTACTCTGGAAATCATCTCCCCTACACTTCCATTCATATTTATGAGGAAAAATAAAGATACTGCAGTTACTATGAGCATCATACAGCCAAAGAAAAAATCTGTCCATGCTACAGATGAAAGTCCTGCTGGAAGTACAAATATCAGACAAAGAGTTGCAAACCCTACAATCATGTATTTAGGATCTACTCCGATTATAGGTGAAAACAATTTGGAAAAAGCTACCAGTTGTGTACAGAGCCATCCAAAAGGTACTATTATTGCCGCTATGGTAGAAAATAAAGCTAATCCCCTATTTTTCCCATAGAGTTTTTCCAAAACATCTGGTATGGTGTTAAAATTTTCTTTTCTCAGCCAATCTGCTATAAAACATAGTACAAAAAATATACATGCCATTATGATCCCATAGGTCAAAACACTCCATCCATGGGTATATCCGATACCTACATGGGCTACAACAAAACCTCCACCCATTATTGCTGCAAACTGTGTACCTATTGTTACATATAATGGTAAAGATCTTCCCCCATTAACCCAAGCCTCTTCACTTCCCTTAGTTTTTCTGCTTATTACATAGGTTATCGAAAACCCTATCCCTATAATAATCACAGAAAAAATTATAACTACTAATGCCGAACTCATAAAATACCTCCTATTTTATTTGGGTAAAAGGCTATCATTATGAGCTCAATATTATTAGTAGGCTTGACGGCCTTTG
This sequence comes from Fusobacteria bacterium ZRK30, assembly GCA_024628785.1. Lineage (NCBI taxonomy): Bacteria > Fusobacteriati > Fusobacteriota > Fusobacteria bacterium ZRK30. The sequence goes on along the minus strand of CP102405.1, from coordinate 906,178 downwards.
TTCTTTTTATTTTGAAAACCTATTTGGAGCAAAGCCTGACATGTCCACAAATGTTTCTCCATCTATGATAATATCTGCCACAACTTTCCCGGTTACTGGAGCCAGAGCAATTCCGTCTCCCTCATGACCTGCAGCCATGAAAAATCCCTCTATCCCAGTCCATCCAATGAGGGGAAGACCGTCTGGAGTAAATGGTCTCAATCCTCCCATAGTTCTGATTATACTCATATCTTTTAATTGGGGAAAATAAGTGACTGCATTCCTGATTACCTCTCCAATCCCTTCATAGGTAACATTTTTATCATAACCTACAAATTCTCTTGTAGCTCCAAACATGATATTTCCCTTTGGAGACTGACTTAGAGCAAGTCCTATTCCTAATTTGGCAATCATTTCAGGAGCATCCTTTAAAAGGTCCGGATTATGCTTTGCCATCATATATTTTGCCGAAAGGATAGGCATATCTATAAAATAATCCACTTCATCAGTTATGCATATCTGCCCTCTTCTTGGTTTTATAGGGGCTTCTATCCCCAATTTTTTGCATAGCAGAGGCGCCCATACACCGGCTGCATTTATTATAGTAGGAGCATAAAACTTCCCTTTTGAAGTTTCCACTCCTATTGCTTTTTTCCCCTCTGTAATTATTTCCTTTACCTCGGTTCCCAGAACTATCTTGGTTCCATTGGCCTTAGCTCCCTTTGCAAGAGCTATATTTAAGGCTATAGGATCAACTTCTCCATCCATAGGACTATAAGTAGCTCCTATAATATCCTGGGAGATTCCCGGCTGGAGTTTATTTACCTCATCCAGTGAAATAATATCGACATCCAATCCTGTTTTTTTCTGTTTTTCTACAAATCCCTTCATTATCTCCATCTCTTTTTCATTTTCAATAAGGATCATTCCGCCTTTTTGCCTAAAGTGGATAGGTTCTCCCAGCTCTTCTTCTAAAGTTTTGTACATCTTTAAGCTTTCAAGAGCCAAGGCTAAATGCACACCTGGTTTTTTAGACTGCATCAACACCAGCTGGTCACTAGAACCTGATGCACCTCTGGCATGATCATATTTTTCAAAGATAGTTACTTTTTTTCCTCTTTTAGAGAGGTTATAAGCTATAGAAGTTCCGATTACTCCCCCGCCTATTACAATTACATCTGTATCATTTATATTTTTATTGTTCATAGTTTCTATTTCACCTCCAAAAATTCACTTATTTTTGCTACTCTTGCAGGAGGTCTGGATGAACCTGGAGTTATTTTTTCAGGAGATTCTACTTCTGAAAGCATCCTGGCAATAATCTTACCGCAACTTCTTCCCTGACAGAGACCCATTCCTGCATGGGTTCTTATCTTTACTCCTGCTACAGTTGTAGCCCCGTCTTTTATGGCCTCTTTCACATCTTCTACCGTTACTTCCTGACATCTGCATACAAAAACTTTATCATCACACATTATTTTTACCCCCTATAGATGGTTCTTATTCCCATAAAATATTCCTTTGGAATTTCTACACTGATAAGAGTTGTACCATCATTTTTTTTATCATTTTTTACATCTAATACTTTACCGTCAGCAATATATTTTCCAAATCTGTCTCCACAAGGAACCTGATCTCCTTTTTCAGGGAGGGGGAGATATTCAAATGGAAATTCTACCATTGAAGTTTTTTCACTATAATTTTTATGAATTTTAAAGATCGCCAGCCCAGGACATTTTGGAATACAGACTCCACACCCTATACATTTTTCCTCATCTAATTTTGGAAGGCTTGTAATTGAACTTCCCACCTCTATTGCACCAAATGGACAAGCTGCCTCACAGGGATTACAAGGTATTTTTTGAACACACTCTATTGATACAACAGGCCCTTTTTCAAATCTCTCCTCACCTGGGGTTCCAGGACAGCCTTTTATCTCCTCCATAGAAGGAACTCCCGTAAACTTTACTCCTTTATTCATTAGCATCCTCCATATATCTACTTATCTGTACATTTTTAGATTGTTTTCTTTTTTCACCAAATTCTCCATCTCTCAAAGTATTTAACCTATTCCATACCTGGCCTTTCAACTCTTTTGCTTTCTCTTCACTATAGAGTCCCAAAGATTCTGAAGCTGCTATACCGGCTAGACGTCCCTCTTCCATGGCAGAGCTGGCTTCTTCTACTCCCGAAATATCTCCTGACACATATATTCCCGAAATTGTAGATTCCATATTCTCATTGTGTTTTGGCACATGTCCTCCAAAAGTCGGAATAAATGTAAAATCACACCCAATAGTCCAAGCTATTTCAGACATGGGACTAAGCCCTACAGCAATACAGATAGTATCTACATCTAAAATCTTCTCTGTACCTTCAATCATTTGAAATCTTTCATCCAGTTCACATATCTCCACCTTACTGACTTCACCATCTCCCATAGCTCTTTTTACAGTATGGGAAGTATAGATAGGAACTCCTCCACGGCTTATTTTAGAAGCATGAACACCATATCCACTTACATTTGGAGCCGCTTCTACCAGTCCAACTACATCTGCACCAGCCTGCATCAACTGATAGGAAACAATTAATCCTACATTCCCTGATCCAACCATAAGAACTTTTTTTCCCGGTAAAACTCTGTTTACATTTATCATCGTTTGAGCTGCTCCTGCCCCCATGACACCTGGAAGATCTGATCCCGGGAAAGCAAGGGTATTTTCTGTCGCCCCTGTTGCAAGGATAATTTTATCTCCTTTTATTTGATGCTGCTTCCCGTCTTTTGAATAGACCACTGTTTTCCCTTCAAATATTCCGTAAACAGGAGCATCCAGTATAACGTCCACTCCTAATTCCTTCGTTTCCTCTAAAAGTTTAGTTCCTATTTCATATCCCCTGGTTCCTGCCAGATGCTCCCTTGAACCAAAGAACTTATGAATCTGCTTAAAAAGCTGTCCTCCGGGTTTTTTATTTTCATCTAAAACAGTAACTTGACCTCCGGATTTTGCAATTTCTATTCCTGCAGCAAGACCTGCAGGTCCACCTCCTACAATTACAACCTGAGTTTCTTTCATTACTCCTCCCCCTTTCCATATCCGATCTGTGTTTCTACACTCATTCCTTCCTCTACAGGAGTTACACAAGTTCTGACATTGGGTTTTCCATTCACTACCATGACACAGTCTGTACATCTGCCTATTCCACAATATACACCTCTATCCCTCTTGTATTTAGGAGTTTTTCTAAATTTTCTTATTCCTGCACTCATAAGAGTCGCCGCTATTGTCTCACCTGCCATAGCATTTAATGGCTTTCCATTGTAATAAATAGTGACATATTCTTTTCTTTCTTCCTCACCTAGTATAGGATGATTAACTACCCTCATTTTATAACCTCCTTTTTTTATCTAACTAATAAAATGATTACATGATAAGTATATGGCTGAGATTATCAGTGAAAGCAACCATAAAACAATATTTATTTTTATTCTAAAAAAAAGTCTTTTTTGTTAGTTTTTTTTGATCCCTTTATTTCCAGGGCAGACAGCTAAAGTGTTTAAAAGCTAAAGTTTTTGTTCTGCAGATTCAAAACACCCCTCACAGATGAGTAGCCAAAATTTTGTTTTTAGATAAAATGGAAGTATAATTAAAATAGAATCAAATAAATTGAGGTGAAAAAAGTGAACAATGATGAGATAAATTACGATTACTCTATATTAAAACTCCTTGAAAAGCATCAAAAACCTACAGGAGCTTCCCTAATAAAGAGGGAACTTAAAAATTTAAAGATAAACATCAGTGAAGCAACTATTGGGAGGGTTCTTTTTAATCTGGATAATATTGGCTTAACTATAAAAGATGGATATAGGGGCAGGGTTATAACCGATAAGGGAAAACTTTACTTAAAAAATATTCAAAGGAAAAAAGATAGAAGAAAAAAGGGAGAATTATTTTTAAATGTTCTGGATATACAGGAGATCGACAGACTTTTAGAAGCTTTAGAAGCCAGAAAAGTAGTTGAGAGCCAAATGGCTAAATTTGCCGCTGCAAATTCTAATATTCAAACTGAAAAAGATTTTAAGGTAATTATAGAAAGTCACGAAAAAGTGATAAAGAATCTCACTGAATATGAATATAATATTCCCTTCCACAAGTATGTAGCAACCCTTGCAGGAAATAAAATATTGGAACTTATGCTTCAAATGGTTATGGATGATACCAGATTTACCCCAGCCTTAAAAAAAATAGAAAAAAGTTTGGGAACAAAAACTATTGAGGAACATAAAATTATAGCTATGGCTATAATAAAAAAAGATCCTGAAGGTGCAGAAAAAGCCATGGCCGATCATATAGAAGCCCTTATAGAAAAGGTCAAAAAAATTAAGGAAACAACATATATTTAAGTTTGAATAAGAAAAAAATTTAATCCCCTTATATAGATACTAAAAAAACCTCCTAAAAACTAGGAGGTTTTTTTATTTACAATTTTTCTATCTTTTTACTATTCCGTCTATCTCTAATGCTACCTTTAATATCTCTTCTAAATCTTCTAATTTTAACATATTAGGACCATCACAAGGAGCACAATCTGGATCTTCATGTACCTCTGCAAATATTCCATCCACTCCTACAGCCAGTGCCGCTCTCATAAGTGGGAATACATATTCACGATTTCCACCGGTACACGTTCCCTGTCCTCCTGGAATTTGTACCGAATGGGTAGCATCAAATATCACAGGATATCCAAATTCTCTCATCTCCATAAATGATCTCATGTCTACCACAAAGTTATTGTATCCAAAGGTTGCTCCCCTTTCACACAACATAAAGTTCTCACTCCCGGCTTCCTGCATCTTGTTGACCACATTTTTCATATCCCAAGGAGCTAAAAACTGACCTTTTTTAACATTTACAGGTAACCCTGTTTTAGCCGCTGCTACCAACAGATCGGTCTGTCTGCATAAAAATGCAGGGATCTGTATCATATCTACAACTTCTGCTACCCTTTCACACTGCCAAGGCTCATGTACATCTGTAATCACAGGTATATCATAGGTATCCTTTACTTTTTGTAAGATTCTTAGTCCCTCATCTATCCCTACTCCTCTAAACCCGTGGATCGACGATCTATTAGCTTTATCAAAAGATGATTTAAATACATAATTTATCTCTAACCTGTCACATATCTCTTTGATCTTACCAGCTACTCTAATACTCATCTCCTCAGATTCAATTGCACAAGGCCCTGCTAAAAGGGTAAATTTACCTTTATTCCCACCTATCTCAAATCTATCTGCTATCCTTACTGATTTTACCTCTTTCATCAACATATTTATTCCTCCCTATCGCCTATTGCGAACTAATAAATACAGGACAACTTATGAATTGCCCCTCCATAAACTCAAATTTCATTCTCAATAATAACTTATTCAAAACTAAGATTTTATCTTATAAAATATCAACCCAACATATTCCCACACTGCACTCCTAATATCTGCAAAATTACTGGCATTGGGAAAATAACTATCCATCCTGTAACTCTCTTTATACCTGGATATATATCCTGTAGGAGCTGGTATTACCTCTGCACCATATTTTTCAAAGATATATTTTGATCTTTTCATATGTGTTGCAGAAGTTATAAGGGCTCCTTTTTTATACCCATTTTTATTCATTATACCTTTTGTTAATTTTGCATTTTCTTCTGTAGTTCTGCTCCTGCCTTCAATTATTATGTCATTGTCAGGCACTCCTAAATCCACCATCAATTCCTTATATATGCTTCCCTCTGATTTTTCTTCGTTATATACTATTCCACCTGTAACTATTATCTTTTTAGGAAATTCTTTATACAGACGCACTCCCTCAATTACCCGAAATAACGCTGCTTTACTTGGACTGCCAGTTAAAGAAGATAAGCTTTTAGGAGAATTGTCATAGATCCCTCTTCCCAAGATTACATAACAATCAACTTCTTCCAACTGATCTCTGTCTATGGGAAGATAGTTTTTTTCCAAAGGCTCTACTATCATATCTTTTACTGGTTCAATAGATAATAAATAGATTGCTGTTATTGTCATCAACAATAACAATTTTGCCTTCGTCGCAGACCTTTTACGAAAACTCATCATAAGTACAATAATCAGAAAAATTATAAATATCCCAGGAGATATCAATATATTCGATATAAATTTTTGTAATAAAAACATCTTCCCCTCCCTGTCGCCTATAGCGAAAATAATAACTAATAAATTTTTGACACAGAGACTCACAGAGTCAGGGAAAGAGATTCCCAGAGTTTTTATTATTTATCTGTGTTGCTCTGTGACAATCTCTTTAAAATTGTGACTAGTTATTATTTGATCTTTACTTCAATATATTTTCCCGCTATCTCCCTGTCATCAAAATGGATCTTTTCCCTGCCTATTATCTGGTAATCTTCATGTCCCTTACCTGCAATCAGTATGATGTCATCTTTATCTGCCATAGATACAGCATCTGCTATAGCCCTTTCTCTATCAGCAATCCTTATATAATCTTTAGCTTCTTTAAACCCTTTTTCCACATCATTTAAGATTAGTTCCGGATCTTCAGTTCTCGGGTTATCCGATGTCAATACCACAAAATCACTGAGTAACTCTGCTGTGGCTGCCATCCTAGGTCTTTTGGTGGTGTCCCTGTCTCCTCCACATCCAAATACAGTTATGACTCGGCCTCTTTTTATCTCATTTAGAGCAGTTAAAATATTTTTTAATGCATCCTCAGTATGGGCATAGTCCACAACGACCATAAAATTCTGTCCTCTGTCTACAGTTTCAAATCTGCCCGGAACTCCCTTTAACCCTTTCAACCTCTCTAGGATAGTTTCGATGTCCAGCCCTAACTGAATACTTCCTCCGATAGCTCCTAAGATATTCATAAGATTAAACCTTCCTAAAAGGCCACTCTTTAATCTATAGCTTTTCCCTTCATAGATTACCTCTATCTCCTGCTCTATGTTATCTACACTTATTATCTTTCCTCTTAGATTCCCGATCTCTTCCCCATAGCCTATACCACCGAATTCATCGTATAACCTCTTTCCATGGGCATCTTCTGCATTATATACCCCACACTTACCATCTTTTAATTTAGTAAATAGTTTTCTCTTAGCCAGATAATAATTTTCAATTGTTTTATGATAATCCATATGTTCCGGAGTCAGGTTAGTAAATATCCCAGCATCAAACTCCAGCATCTCTACCCTTCCCATCTCAAGGGCATGGGAACTGACCTCCATCACTAAATATTCTATATTTTTTTCTACAGCTTTCTTACACATTTTTACCAGATCCATAGATTCCGGAGTTGTGTTGGGAGCCGGTATTATCTCCTCACCGATCTTATATTCCACAGTCCCTATTCTCATGGTATTTTTCAGGATTTTATCCAGGATATAGGTGATCGTTGTTTTCCCATTAGTTCCTGTAACCCCTATAACCTTTAGATTTTTCTGGGGCCAGTTATAAAAATTAGAAGTTATAATTCCCAGGTGTAATCTTAAATCTTCCACCAGGATATATGTAATCTCCTTATCTAATATCTCTACCTCTTTAGAAACCAATATACACCTTGCTCCTAAAGATACAGCCTTTTCTATATAATCATGCCCATCTACTACACTTCCATCCAATGCAGCAAATACATTTCCACCCACTATCTTTCTAGAATCATACTCCATTCCGGTATACTCCATCTCTTCCCCGGAGTTTAATATTTTATATTCAATATTTTTTAATATTTTTTCTATATTTTTCAACTTTTACCTCCTATAATCTCCTATAGCAAAGTTTCAAACTTAATTTTAAATGTATCAAATCTTTTAATCTATAATGATTTTATATTTTAAATATTTATTTTTTGCCCTATATTCAACTGAACTGCTTTTTCATATATAGTTTTTGCAACATATAGATCTAAAAGAGCCATCCCTACTGATTTGAAAAAAACAGTTTCATCAATTTTTTTTTCTTTACCCTTGAGAAAAGAACCTATAGTATGGATTTGTTCCTCTTTAATAAGACCTTCTGATAAGGGATAACAAAGGTCTCCCGATTCTTCTTTTGCAAAATAAGTATCTGTATAGATTTTATCTACAAGAGAATATATATCTTTTGGAAGCTCCCTCATAGTAGGTTTATATGATCCTATTGCAATAAAAGTTTTACCTTTTAAAAGCTCAGCTTTATTAGGTAAAACAGGGTTATCTGAGCTGGTAGCGGTAACCACAATATCAGTCCCCTCTAAAATTTCTTCTACAGAACTGCAAATAACCACTTCTACATCAATCTTCTTTTTTAAACGATTAGAAAAATCTTTTAATTTTTCAATATTCGAACCATAGATTTTTACTTTTTTTATAGGTCTGACTTTTGATATAAACAATATTTGCTGAAAACCTTGAACTCCTGTTCCTATAAGACCTAAAGTCGAGGTGTCCATTTCAGAAAGGTATTTAGCTCCTACTCCCCCCACTGCTCCAGTCCTAACTTCTGTTAGAGTTTTACCATCTATCGTTGCTAGTGGTTCTCCTGTATTAGGATCATTTAAAGTCATAAAACCATCTATAACCGGCTTACCTATTTGACTATTTTTAGGAAAAATAGTCAAAGATTTTGTCCCAAAAATCTCATTTGTAAAACAAGGCATATAGAGAAGTGTATTTTCTTTATTATTTACATGGATCCTATCGGGCATCTCAAAATTATTATCTTCATAAGCTAAAAATGCATCTTCTACACTATCCATAACTTCTTCTAAAGAAATTATATTTTCAATTGCTACTCTATTTAAAAAAATCATATTTCTGTATGATAAATATTAGTTTTTTTACCATACCCTCCTTTTCATTATTATAGATATAAATTCCTAATCCATTATTCATATTTTTGGTAGTTAAATTCTGTAGATACCAAATATTATTTTGATTTTACTTTAACCCTTATTCTTTAAATTTTCTTCAGAAAATTTTCAGGTATCTCCCTCTCTATCTCAATATTATACTTAGGTATATTCACATAGTATGAATAAAGATACATCATACTTTCCTTGCTGATCCCATACTTCATATCTCCTACGATAGGCATCTTCTCATTAGCTAACTGTACTCTTAACTGATGAGTTCTTCCAGTTCCTAATAGTCCTTCCAGCAGAGTTCTCTCTTTTCCATTTTTAATTGTCTTGAAATAACTAATACTCTCCTTAGCTCCCTCTTCATACTCATCTAATTCTATCACCTTTGTTTCTGTCTTCTTCAGATAAGACTTTATTGTAAACTTATTTTTTTTTGGTTTCCCGTCTACCAGGATATAATATTTTTTCTCTACCCTTCTCTCTCTGATCTCTTCCGATAGTTCTCTTACTACCGGTAAGGTCTTAGCTCCTATAATCATCCCTGAGGTAGCCTTATCTATCCTGTTTACAAATGTAAAATTCATGTTATTTGTATATGCTTTTAGCATCTCTGACAATCCATAGTCATGCCCGCTTCCCTTGTGCATTACCATATTTGGTTTTTTATCAAATATCAGTACCCTCTCATCTTCATATACAATTCCGGCTTTTAGATATTTTATCTCTTTTTCTGTCAGCTCTATAAATGATTTTTGCACAGTAGCTCCCTCACGTAAAAATACATTTACCACATCTCCTACCTGGAGCCTGTATTTTCCCTCTACTTTTTTCCCGTTTACCTTGATCTTCTTGGTTCTAAGATATTTAAATATCTCTCCTAATTTTACCCCCTCATATTTTTTTCTGACAAACTTATCCACTCTGGTATCTTTGTATTCCTCTGTTATCTTATAATCCATTATTCCACCTCTAAAACTATTCTATTTCTTAAAATTATATCATATAATCCCCATTCTTTCCTAAATTACATAAATTCAAATAACATTTTTACAATTTATTAAAAATATCTTATAATGGTGTAATAATTGTTAAATTTTGAACAATATTTTATAATGCTAATTAATTTATTAGGGGGATTTACATGGATTTTATGAAAATTCAAATATTAGCTATCGGAATGCTGATACTTGGAGCGTACACAGGGGGAGTAATTGCTAAAAAGATAAAATTAGGGGAAACTGTAGGTCAAATTTTAGGTGGGATGATTGTAGGGCCGCATTTTTGGACACTTGTACATGACTGGGCTTCTACAAAGGAAAATTTAGTTACTACATCTATTTTTCAAAAATTAGAATATCTGTATACCCATGGTTTTACAACCTATGGGAATGTTATAGAAGAAAGTCATTTTTTTGTATTTTTCTTTCTGGGGCTTATAGCCTTTAGTTTAGGAGAGGAACTTCATTTTGACAGATTAAAACAGATGGGGGTTAAACCAACCATCATATGTCTTACTCAGGCAATGCTTGCATGGGTTTCTATAACTCTGATCTTTTATAAAGTATTTCACTTTCCGGTTATCAATGCCGCCATTGTAGGTTCTATCGGAATAGCTACAGCACCGGCTCTTACTTTTATCCTTATGAATAAATTAAAAGTTGAGGGGAAATTAAAAAATATTCTGGCCAACATAGTGGTCTTAGATGATATTATCGAAGTTATATTCTTTTCTGTATTTTTAGGAATAGCCGTAATGATGCAGAATGGAGAGGAGTTATCTTTTGGATTCCTTGCCTTTGAAGTTGTAAAGGAATTTTTCTTTGCTATATTGATAGGAGTAGTTATCTTTTTCCTCCTAAAATTCACTGTTAAACCTAAAAAAGTAGACGAGACAGAGGGACTTGAAATTGAAGTTGAAAGTTTTTACGGGCCCATGCCTTCAATAGAACTTTTCTTTATTATCTCAGGTATTATTGCTGTAGGTTCTGCTGTAGCACTGCATTTTCACCTACCGTTCTTAGTAATGGCAGTAGTTGCAGGTGCTTTGGTATCGAACTATCACTATCACGCTATCTTTCATTCCCTGCAATTAGGTAATGTTATGCCGGCCTTAAATTTATTCTTCTTTGCACTAATCGGAGCCAGTGTAAAGTTAGAAACTTTCTCTAGCAAAACATTTGTCTTTGTTTTAGGGTATCTGTTGGTAAGGGGTAGTGCAAAGCTTATAGGAACATGGCTTGGGTGTCGTATAACAGGTCAGGAAAAAGAGATCACAAATAGTTTACCGAAACTGATGCTTCCCCAGGCTGGAATGGCAGCAGTCGAAACTATCCTGGTAGCCACTGTCTTAAAAAATAACGGAGGAGATCTTATCTTCAATACTATCATTCCTGCTCTGGTTATCTTTGAGATTGGAGGAGCATGGATATCTGAGAGAACTCTCATATCCTGGAATAAATTTATGGGTGAAAAATATAAATCCCATAAAAAGAAAAAACATTTCGCCATTGAAGATATCGTAGGGAACATTTGGGAATTTAAAGCCCAGAATAAAGAAGATACAGTTGAAAAATTAACTAAACTGCTTAAAGAAAAAACATTGATCAAAGATACCCATGAAATTTCCCATGCAATTTTAACCAGGGAAAAATTAGCCAGTACAGCTTTAGGAAAGGGGGTAGCTATTCCCCATTGCCGTACAGATGACGTAAGCAAAACTATCTGTGTGTGTGGGTTCTTAGAAGACCCTGTAGAGTGGAACTCTCCAGATGGAAAGCCGATAGACATAGTTTTTCTAGTTATCACTCCTAAGGATAAACCGCAGGAATATCTCCAGACTGTTAGAAGTATAATTCTTACCTTAAAGGAGTTAAGTCTTGAAGGGGAATTAAATCATAGTTTGTTAAGGAATATATTGGTAGGATAAAAAAATAGAACCTCTCGAAATTCGAGAGGTTCTATTTTTTTATTGTATAGGAAATCATAAAAACCAAGAGATAAATAAAAAATTAAAAAATCTAGATTTTGAATATCTAGATGCAAGCATACGTTGCTTTTTTAGTGAATTTTATTTAACTCCGAACTTAACTTTAAGGCGCTTTCATAATTTTCATCCAGCTTGAGAGATTCATCTGTATAGTACTTTGCCTTATCATATTCCTTTAAATTATAGTATGCCTGTCCCATGAAAAAATAATATTTCTTTCCAGGGTCAAAGTTATCCATGACTATATCTAATTTTTCTATGGCTTCCCTATTTTTTTCAAGTTTCATTAAAATTTCAGACGCTAACAACAAAGCCTTATAGTCTATTGGAAAATAATCCAAAAATTTATCCATATATTTATGGGCATTTTCTAAATCATTTTTTAACATGTATATATATATCATGTTTTCCAGGAGAGTTTTAATTTCAACTTTATATTTCTTTACTTCCACTCCTCCAATTATTTTTTCATAATTATAGATGGCTTTCTCAAATTCTTTGTTTTCAAAATAGAGATCTCCTAATACCCATAATAATTGACTGTCATTCGGATATTCTTTTGCCAGTTTTTCCAACCTTTTTATTCCTTTTTCCAGTCTATCTGTTTTTGAATATACTAATGAAATTGTCCATTGGGCACTTTTAGAGTTTGGATTGAAATTTAAAGCTTTATTGAGCTCCTCCTCAGCCAGATCATATTTAGTTCGTTTATAGAATATAGCCCCAAATATAGAATGTATCTCAGCTTTAGTAGAAAGGTTTTCCGAAGTTTCTAAGGTCTCAATTCCTTCCTCAAATACTTCATAGTATGCTTGACGTTCATAAAATTTTGCCCATAGATCTTTATTTTTTTGATTTATATTATCATCGTAAATTTCTGAAAATGAATTCAAATTGAAAGTCAAAAATAAAAAAATAAATATTAATCTAACTGTTTTCATTAGTTGCTCCTCTCTTTCCTTCTTTTATTCTCTTGATCTCTAGAAGAATATCTTCTGGCCCCTTTCCCCTTATATTGTAATAATCTTTTTTTAGATCATTACTTTGTTCTATAAATTTTTTCAAATACATCTCTGACTTGGAATATTCTTGTTTTTGAAAATAAACCATACCTAGCCCATAAAGGTTTTCAATTTTTTCTGGACAAAGTCTGTGAACCTTGTTAAATAACTTCTCAGCTTCTTCTGTTTTGTTGGAGATATGTCATCCCCAAAAAAGTAAAATTTTTTATATTATGACCAGTTTTTATTTTTATATCTTTTAAAGCAATCTTGATATATTTTTCAGCTTTTTCAAATTCATTTTTTTTGTAATAGCAATATCCTGCTAATTTGTAGCTATGTTTTGTAGCCTTATTTTCTTTAAAAAGCCGGTTGTAAAGTTTAAGAGCTTCATCGTATTGTTCAAAATAATAATATCCTCCTGCTAGATCCCGTATAGCAAAACGATCATCAGGAGCATACTACTTTTTTTTACTTTTTTTACTTTTTCTTCTTTTCCGCATGTTGTGAACATTGTTATAACAACAGCTAGCATAATGACTATAATTTTTTTGGATAGTTTCATCAGTCACGTCCTCTGTCATGAGATAAAATATCGCTGTTCCATCTTGAAGAGCCTTTAGAAATATCGTAATTTGTATTTCGACTACTTACAATTTCAACTTTTGATGATGAAATATTAGACCAAATATCCGTAGACCCAGAACCAGTACCAGAATCACGCTCACGCCGATCCTCTCTGTCTTTCCAGTACCCCGACACATCAAAAAGTTCTAATTCTTCAATATCAAACACTTCACTCTTTAACTCTTTCATCTCAATTCCTCCTATCCATATATCAACGTTCAAGTTTTTTTCTATTTCTTTAAATCCTGCAAATTCCTTTCCATTATTCATTGTGATTGTTTTTAAACATTCTCGCTAAGACGAGCTTAAAAAACTCTATACAAAGTCAGAGTCTTTTTACTTTTTTTTAATTTTGAAGACAATTCCACTTTAACAATTCTCATCCTACTAAGAGCGTTATCTTAGATTTTAATTTTTTTTCTAATGTTATTAGAGGAAAATAAAATATCCGCATATCTGAAATGGAGTCAGTTAAGGGTGATGCCCTTAGGTTTAAGTTTTTTTCTATTTCGATTCATAAATATTAAATTTATTTATACTTAAAATACAGCCGTATTAAAGAGGGACTCTTTAGAAGGTTCCTCCCTACAAAAGATCCTCCTCTTTATACGCAGGTCTTTCTTGATCTGGATACCCTATAGAAATTATGCATAGAAGTCTTTTATTAGTTGCTATTTCCAAGATCTCTTTGGCAGCAATCTCTGCATCTCCTCCATCTTTAGTAAACCTATTTCTCATCTGTACCCAGCATGATCCCAACCCCTGATGACGAGCTTCTAATTGGATAAATGTCGATGCAGTGCTGCAGTCCTCTATCCAGGTGTCAGATATCTCTTCATCTCCTACTACAGCTATGGCTGTAGGAGATTCTGCCAAAAATAATCCTCCCTTTGGTTTTACCATAGATAATTTTTTTAACACGTCTTTATCCTCTATTACCACGAATTCCCATGGCTTTTTATTTTTTCCGCTGGGAGCTACTTTCCCGGCAGCCAATATCTGATTTATTTTTTCCTCTTCTACTTTTTTCTCCTTATATTTTCTGATACTTCTTCTCTCCAACAAAATCTTTAACATCTTCACCCTCCCTGAATATATTTAAATTATTTAGTAAAAGTATACCATAAAATTCTATATTACTCCTCCCGCCACCACAGTTTCTTTATATTTAAAATAATAAAAAAAGAGACGACCTAAGTCATCTCCTAAAAATATATTTAACTTCTTTTGTCTCTTCTATAGTCTGCTCTGTTATTACATCGTATTTTTTTATGCCCCCATTATATAAGTCGATGCTGCTCCCGGGCCAATAGGAATCCCTAAATATGACCATAAAATAAATAAAACTATCCACCCAATTAAGAATGCTACTGAATATGGTACCATCATTGAAACTATCGTTCCTACACCCATCTCATCACTATCCTTCTTATACTTAGCCGCAAAGGCTACTATAATTGGGAAGTATGTCATCAACGGGGATATGATATTTGTCGTTGAATCTCCTATTCTATAAGCTAACATCGTATACTCCGGAGAATATCCCAACTGCATAAATAACGGTATAAATACCGGCGACATCATAAGCCATTTACTCGTCAGTCCACCCATGAATACATTGATTACTGCCGTTAACAAAATAAATGCAACCATCAATGAAACTCCTGTAAGACCTGTTGATTTTAATAAATTTGCTCCATTAACTGCTATTATTGTTCCTATCTTAGAAGCATTAAAAGCATAGATAAATTGAGCGGAAATAAATATAATTACTATTACAGATGCACACTGCTTCATTGCATCTACAAGACCATCAACTATATCTAGTGCACCATTTTTAAATTTACCACTTGTAAATCCAAATACAATTCCAGGTATAAAGAAAAATAATCCTAAGATAAAGATTATAGCTCCTGTAAATGGATCAACAGTTTTTCCATTGGCATCTACATAAGTTCCCAATGGAGCCCCTTCCATTGTCAATAGATAAATTCCTAGGATAAATAAAACTATAGATAATAATGCCATCTTAAGTCCTTTTTTCTCACCCTTAGATAACTCAAATTCATTCCCTTCATCTTCTGTATCTTCTTTTCTTATATATTTGCCCAGTGTTGGTTCTACTATTTTATCGGTTACTACCCATCCTATTAAAGTTATAAGAACTGTCGATGCAATTAAGAAATACCAGTTACTCATAGGATCTATTGCATAACCAGAATCTATTATTTGAGCTGCTGGAGTAGTTATACTAGCCATAACTGTATCCACTGTTCCAATTAATAAGTTAGCTGAAAACCCTCCTGATACTCCTGCAAAGGCCGCTGCCATACCTGCTAATGGGTGTCTTTTGAACCCCATAAATATAATAGCTCCCAATGGAATCAATACTACATATCCTGCATCTGCTGCCATATTCGACATGATACCTGCAAATACTACAACCGGTGTTACCAATGATTTAGGTACCCCTAATACAATCTTCTTTATCATAGCATTTATAAGACCTGACTTTTCTGATACTCCTACTCCCAGCATAGCTATAAGGATAGCTCCGATTGCTGGATGATTTACGAAATTAGGTATTACCATCATAAATAAATTTCTTATTCCCTCTACTGAGATTAAATTTACTATCCCTGTTGTTACGTTTACTACGTCTCCACCTTTTACACTTTTATACGTTACTTCCATTCCTAGTTTAGATAATAAAAATGATAATACATATACTCCTACTGTAAACATGAAAAACATAATTACCGGATGAGGCAGCTTATTCCCTACCTTTTCCACTACATTTAAAAATTGTTGAACCCTTTTTTTCTTTGAAACTCCTACTACATTACTACCTTGCATTTTTTTGCCTCCTGTCTCATTTTTTGCAGATCCAGAAGCCCCCTTTTTTAAACTATTGTACTAGTTTAATATACTTCTTTATTTATTTCAAGTTTTTTATTAGAATTATTAGAAAATCATTAGTCTTTTTGTAGAAAATTTCTTTTATTAGATAAATAAAAAAGAGACGACCTAAGTCATCTCCTTATATTAAAACTTCTTGATCAAAGGTGAAATCCAGATATGTATCTCTAGGAATTCCTATGGCTCCTCCCTTTGTGAGTACAGACACACCTAATCCTACTTTGGCTCCTGTTTTTGCTCCACTGCTGCCATCTATCAATCCACCTATCGCTGCTGCTCTGGCAGTTTTTCCCACTGTGTTGGCTCCTGACCCTTGTTCACCTGTGTAGTTTAGTTGGTTCGTAGATATATGTACCAGCCTGTTATCTACCATTACCTGGGTTAATTTAATAGTTAGTTTAGATGACCCTACCAACCTACCGGCCTGAACAGATTCCACAACCGTACCATAGATTTTGCTTCCAGATTTTATAGCTACTTTATTGTCTATAACTATATCTCCTTCTAATATTGCAGCAAATTTATGTCCTGCATTGTGTTTACTCCCATCTATAGTATCGACAGTTTTTATCATTACAGAAGTTCCTCTCGGTATAGCTAATCTTACTTCCTCACTATAACTTGCCAATCCCATCATTAAAAATAATATTGTTATAATTTTTTTCATAATTACCCCTCCATAGACTAGGTTATCTTTCTTTTTATAGAGTAATTATAACATATAACTAATTTTAAAATTTCCGGAAAACGGAGTTTTAATTTTTCCTCTCAATAAATTTTCTATACTAACCAAAAGAATTAATTCTTGAAAATATACTAATCAATCATTGATTTTGAAATGTTAAAAAATGGAAAGATCGGTAAAAATCCATCAGGCGAATAATTTACTAGACCTATTTGAAACCCATCTAATTTTTTTGTTGTATTGATCAATCCCCACTGGGCTCCTTTAATATTTTGAGCTACATTGATTGTCCCAACCTGTACTCCCTCACTTTTCCCTTTATGGTAGTTAATTGCTCCTTGACCTAAACCAGTAAAGTCTCCATCAACTTTATTCATTCCAAAAATTGAGAACTGATATCCGGTAAAATCTTTTGATTTAGATAATGATAATAAATTTAAATCTAATCCGTTGTAGTCTCTTGTTTTATTCCCTTCTCCCATCTCTACTTCACCGTCTAAAGTTCCACCTGCTGTCCAGAATAAAACATTTAATCTTGCACCTGTATTTTTCTCATCTATACCATTTGCCATAGAAATAGAACCTATTACCAACATTAATATTAATACTATTTTTTTCACTTCATCCCTCCATAAATTATATTATTTTTACAGGATGATTATAACTTATAAATGGAATCTGAAATTCCGAAAAACGGATTTTTTAGTTTTTATTCCCTTCAAAATATTCCCTTAACCTATCTCTATCTATTATTTCTATATATTTTCTTTCTTTGACAATAACCTGCTCCTCAATCAATTCATTGGTTATCTCATAAAGTCTTGTTTTATTAATATTTAAATAGTCACAATAATCTAAAAATCTTTCATAAAAAACCTTATCCTCTATAGCCGTTATATCCAAGATATAGGCAAAATATCCCAAAGGACCGTGAGCTAAAAACATCGTTAATCCTATTGCATTCAATATTATTTTCTCGTTGTCATAGATTAACATCTTCAAAAAATCAGCTCTCTCTAACAATTTTTCAAATAATTTTTTTTCTAAAAACGCTATTTTCGTATCATCGTATTTAGCTAAACAATCAAAAACATTATCATTGTTGGAATCAAAGAAATATAAATTAATCCCCATAAATTCACCTGACTTAAATCCAATTGGATAAAGTATTATCCTTTCGGAAAGATGTTTAGAAACTAATACTTCTCCATTTAAAATATACCCAACCTTTCTATCCCAACCTGAAGTATAGATAAATTCCCCTTTTTTAAAAGTTTTTATTTGATATTCATCATTTTTAGCTGTCTTAAAAAAATCTTCTTTATTCAATTTGCCACCACCTTTTTAAAACAAAAACTCAGAGGTAACAAAAATTTATAGATTTTTTCTCTACATTCTTTTTGTTACTCCGAGTTTTATATCAACATTCTTTAGTTACTGATCAGTTTATCATAATAATTTTGGCATTTTATTTTTCTATAGTATTATAGTATCTTATAGTTCTCCACATTTTTTCCGTTATATGGAATTTATAATTTTCTTACACTTTTTTCTATATACAAAATATTTTTTACTTTCCTTTTATAGATATAACAAAAAGGAGATGACCTAGGTCATCTCCTAATAATATAACTTATAATTTTACAATTATTCAGTCATTCCATATTTCTTTAATAATTCTGCATCTTCATCTCTGTCAGCATCTAATTCTATCTTCTTGATAGATAATTTTACTTTTTGATCAGCAGCTGAGATTTCAATAACTTCAGCAGTTACTTCTTGACCAATTTCAAATTTTTCTTTTAAATCTTTAACGAAATCTTTTGAAACTTGAGAGATATGGATCATACCGTCTAAACCATGTCCCATGTCGATGAAGATTCCGAAATCAGCGATACTAGATATTTTCTTAGTAACTACGCTTCCTACTGATACTTCTTCAGATAAGATTTCCCAAGGACTCTTAGTTAATTGCTTGATTCCACCTTTGATCTTCTTGTTTTCTTTATCGATAGCTAAGATTTGGAATTCCACCTTATCTCCTACAGCTAATTTGTTCTCTAATTTAGCCCAAGCGAAGTCAGATGTATGGATAAATGCATCGATTCCCTCTTCAACTTCAACGAAAACTCCGTAAGGTTTAGTATCAACTATTGTTCCAGTTGCTTTATCTCCCTCTTTGAATTTCTCATCGATGATAGCCCAAGGGTCTACGCTTAATTGCTTGATCCCTAATTTTAATTTCTTGTCTTCAGAGTTTAAATCTAAGATTCTAACTTGTACTTTATCTCCAGCTGAAATGAATTCACCTAAGTTGATCTTCTTGTTGTTCCAAGAGAAATCAGAGATATGAACTAATCCTTCGATTCCGTCTTCTAATTTAACGAAAGCTCCGAACTTAACAATTTTAGTAACTTCTCCTTCAACAGTAGTATCTACAGAGTACTTCTCTGCTGCTGTTGCCCAAGGATCTTGTGATAATTGTTTGATAGATAATTTAAGACTCTTCTTCTCAGCATCTAATGTGATGATTTGAGCATTGATTTTATCTCCTGCTTTATATAAAGTATTTAAGTCGTCTACCTTACCCCATGAAATTTCAGAGATATGGATGAATCCTAATACATTTTCTACTCTTACAGATAATCCAAACTTTAATACACTCTTAACTTCTACTTCAACGATTTGATTTTCGCTTAATTTAGCAAATGCTTCTGCTTCTACCATAGCTACTACATCTCTTCTAGAAACTAATACTTTCTTTCTGTTTCTTTCTGTTTTGATATCTTTAACTATAACATCTACTTCTAAACCAATTACGTTTTCTGTAGAATCTTTTCTTATTTGAGATAAAGAGTTAGGCATGAATGCTGAGTGAGCCATTACCTCTACTATATATCCACCATTTACTTTTCTTACAATTTTACCAGTTACTACTTCTTTATTTTCAAGGGCAGCTTCTAATTTAACTACAGCTTCCTCTTGTACTACTGCTCTTCTTGATACTCTGATATGTCCTTCATCATCACTATCTTCAGTGATAGCTACTCTGATCATATCTCCTACTTCAAATTCAGTAATCTCTTCAGTTCTAACGATTCCTTCAGTAGCTCCTTTTATATCTAAGTAAGAATAATCTCTCTCCTTACTAATTATTTCAGCTTCTACTATTTCCCCTCTTTGTACCTGCTTTGGTGCATATTGATTTAACATTTCCTCAAAGCTTAATTCCTCAAAATTCTCTGTGTTATCAACCATTACAACGTCCTCCTAATAATATACTTTCTATTTTTTCAACTATTTCATCAGGTGTGGAAGCACCTGCTGTTATACCTATTTTGTTACCCTTTTCAAACCATTTAAAGTCTAAATCTTTATAAGTTTGTATCAGATAGCTCTTTTGGTTTATCTCCTTGGAGATATTGTATAATTTTTTTGTGTTTGAACTATTTTTTCCACCTATAATGAGCATTACATCTACCTCGGTAGATAATTTTTCTACTGCTTTCTGCCTTTCAAAAGTAGCCCCGCAAATAGTATTTCCAACCTTACAGTTTTCATATTTATTTTCTATGTATTCAGTTATCTCCCTATAGAGATTTTTATTTAAAGTGGTCTGAGCTAATATATAGTATTTTTCTGATTCCTCAAATTTCATCTTTTTTAATTCCTCAAAATTTTTTACTACTTTTACATCACATCCGAAAGATATGATCCCCCTTACCTCAGGATGAAATTCATCTCCTATGAAGATGATCTTATATCCATTTTTTTCATGTTTTATAAGTTCTTCCCTACTTCTTTTTACAAAAATACACGCTACATCATATATTCTAACATTTTTTTGATTTAAAATCTCATATATTTTTTTTATTGTTCCATGGGCACGAATTATTACAGAATCTCCCTCACGAATTTCATCTCTTCCCTCTAGGACTTCTTCCTCTGTGACAACTATAATTCCCTTGGACTTTAGACGCTCTATTACCTGTTCATTATGAACTAACATCCCCAGCATATATACTTTTTGATCCGATTTTATGGTTTCTGCCAGATCTACAGCTTCCTTCACACCAAAACAAAACCCCATCTTCTCTGCTCTTTTTAATATATAATTATTCTTCATTAAAGGTGTCTACTTCTACTAATTTTTTTAGTGCTTCCAGTGCTGCACCCTCATCTTCACCATCTGCTGTAATAGTTAGTGTTCTCCCCTGCTCTGCAGCAAGAAGCATAAGACCCATGATACTTTTACCATTGATCTCCTCATCGTCACAAATAACCATTATCTCTGAATCATATTCAGTAGCTATCTGTACAAACAATGAAGATGGTCTTGCATGTAGTCCCGCTTTATTTTTGATCTCTACGTCTATCGTTTTCAACTGTAATCACCTCTATATATTCTTTTAGTATCTCTTTGACTTCCTTTCCATTATTACAATTTAGTAATTTAGGTTTTAGTTCATTTTGGAGATCCCTTCTGTCCAACCTTAAAATCGTTCTTTTGGCCATAGGTATATATGTAGATAACATACTGAACCTATCTATCCCAAAACTCATAAGAGCTGCAATAGCCATTGGATCATTAGCCATCTCACCGCAGACACTTATTTTCTTCTTTTGTTTTATAGCTTCTTCAGCTATATGATTTATAGTTCTAAGAACTGCAGGTTCAAAGTAATCATTGAGATAAGCTACATCTGCACTGAGCCTGTCTGCCGCCATAACATACTGAGTAAGATCGTTAGTTCCCAGACTAAAGAAATCTACATATTCTGAAAACTTATCTATCAAGAATGCTGTAGAAGGTACCTCTACCATTACCCCTGTTTCTATATAACCGGCATACTCTAACCCTTCTTCTTTCAACTCTTTTTTTACTGAAGCCAGTATTTTCTTTATTTGAATTATCTCCTGCAAATTAGATATCATAGGAAACATAACCTTGATTTTTCTATCCTTAGCTACCCTTAATATTGCCCTTAACTGGGTCCTGAAGATATTTTCATGGGCCAGGGTAAATCTGATCCCTCTAAATCCTAAAAATGGATTTCCTTCAAAGGGCATCTCATAGTAAGGCAACTGTTTATCTGCTCCTATATCCAGAGTCCTTATGATGAGTTCTTTCTCACCCTCTAATTTTTCCACCTTTTTATAGGCTCTTTCATATAGCTCTATCTGCTGCTGCTCTGTAGGAAAAAATTTACTTTCCATATATAAAAATTCTGTTCTGAGAAGTCCTACCCCGTCTGCCATACTATTATTTAGTGACAGAAGATCTGTTATCCCACCGATATTGGCATTCAAAACTATCTCTTTACCATCTTTAGTTACAGCGGGCAGTCCCTTTAATTTTTTATTTTCTTCCCTTATAGCCTGTAATTTTGCTTTTTCTTTCTTATATTCTATAATTTGCTCATCTGTAGGATCTTTGATTACACAGGGTTCACCTTTTCTGGTGTCTAATATTATCTTATTTTTCCATTCCATTCGAGATACATTTTTTACCCCCATAAGGGTAGGTATCCCAAAGGTCTTAGCCAAGATAGCTACATGGGAGGTTGCCCCGCTGTACTCAGTGACTATCCCCAATAAATTTATCTTATCATGGTGCATCTTAAATAGTTCCGAAGGAAGGATCTCCTTGGTTACCAGGATCTTATTATCCAATTCATGCAATTCACAGTTTTCCACCATCAACTGCCCTATTATCTTTTCACCGACGTCTTGTATGTCTACCGCTCTTTGTCTATAGACCGGATCTTTCATGTCTTTAAACATATCCACATAAAATTCCACTACATCTGCTACAATTTTTTCAATATTAACTAATTCTTTTTTTAACCTCTTACCTATCTCTGATAATAATACCGGGTCATCTAATATCATAAGATGTACATTTAGGATCTTTAAATCATTGCTTTTTACTTTTCCCTTTAACGATGATTTTAAAAATTTAAGCTCCTGCTTAGCATCTCTTATTGCCGCCTCAAACCTCTTTATCTCATCTTCCAGCATATGCGGCTCTATCTTGTACTCCTCCAATGCTGCCTGTTTTTTTCCTCTTAGATATGGTTCCCCTATTACTATACCTTCAAAAATAGCCTTTCCCATTATCTTTTCCATATACTTACCCCTTTTAATTTATTATCTCTTATAATTATATTCCATTTTCGTAGTTTTTTCAAGGAGTTCTACAATTATCGTAAGAATATATGAGACTAAATATTATAAGTAATAATTCATCTCCTAATTTATTTTTTAAAGACAAAAAAGCAACGTAACGCTGCACCCAGACAGGCACAGTCTATATCTTTATATTCTTTTATTTATTCCATAAATTTTATCTCAAATTTCTATATCTATGTAATAAACTATTAGTCTCTTTGCAATGCTTCTCGCTAGTAGATACTTTTAGAACACTTCTTGTGATTAGTTTTCCTAAAACTAAAAAAGATAGAGTTTTCTCAGTTGAAAACTCTATCTTTTTAATTTACATATCTCTCGTTATTACTATGTTTACCCCTGTATCAAAAATATTTTCACTGACAACATCTCCCATCTTTACCGGAGATTTTACCTCTAAGGTATTTATCAAATCCATACATTTAAAATTTAACTCTTTAGGGATATCTCCTGCTGTTTTTACAGGAACCCTGTTATGAATTCCACCTGATATTTTGATGGTAGAAGTTACCACACGGGTAGGAGCAGTCAATTCTTTTTTACCGTATACAGCTCCTCTAGGACATTGATTTCCTGTTGTTTTGTAGTCATTTTGTTCATCTACCTCTATATGACATCCCATTGGACAAACTATACATATTAGTTTTTTCATCTATTCTCCTCCTATCTCTTTATTGTAACTTCGATCTTATTTGTTTTGATCTTATCCATAAACACTTTTGGAATCATTATTTTTTCCATCTCTCCAGGGGCCATATGAGATTTTTTCAAACTCATTATTGTTTCATCCCCGCATCTCACCTCTAATTTTACATCTTTAAATACTTCTCTAACCCTCATGAATACTTCTAAACCTTTGTCTACGTTTTCTTTTCTGAATTTTTGAGGGACTGTATAACTGACACCGTTCGTTCCATCTATCTCTACAAACTCTTCATCTCTTTTAATCTCATTTTTTATATATTTAGCAGCATTTATTCCTGCTCTTCTAGATTCAGCACTTACGAAATCTACCAAATCATGTACATGAACTACATTTCCACATGCAAATATCCCTTCGATAGATGTTTCCATAGATTCATTTACAATAGGCCCTGATGTTCTTCTGTCCAGTACAATTCCTGCATTTCTGGAAAGATCATTTTCCGGGATTAATCCTACAGATAGTAATAAAGTATCTACATCATAGTTGATCTCAGTTCCCGGAATAGGTTTTCTGTTCTCGTCAACCTTTGCTACTGTTACTCTCTCTAATCTGCCGTCACCTTTTACATTTGTAACAGTATGGCTGAGTAACAATGGTATATCATAATCTTCTAAACACTGTACTATATTACGTGTAAGTCCACCTGAATAAGGCATAAGTTCCACTACAGCTTCTACTTTTGCTCCCTCTAATGTCATCCTTCTAGCCATGATAAGTCCGATATCTCCGGATCCTAAGATAACTACTTTTTTTCCTACCATATATCCTTCCATATTTACAAATCTTTGAGCTGTTCCTGCTGTAAATATTCCTGCTGGTCTGTCTCCTGGTATAGCTATAGCTCCCCTTGTTCTTTCTCTGCATCCCATTGCTAAAATTATCGCTTTTGCTTCTATCTCCATATATCCGTCTACAGAGTTGATAGCCTGTATCTTCTTATCTTCACTTACATCCAGTACCATTGTATCTAATTTATATTCTATTCCCTCTTCAGCCATTTGATTTATAAATCTTTGGGCATATTCAGGTCCTGTAAGCTCCTCTTTGAACTCATGTAATCCAAATCCATTATGGATACACTGCTGTAAGATCCCTCCTAACTCATTATCTCTTTCAATGATAAGTATCTCTTTAATTCCATTTTTTTTAGCTTCTATTGCTGCAGCCAGTCCTGCCGGCCCACCACCTAATACTACCACTTCATATTTCATCTATTTCCTCCAGAATTATAATTTGATTTTCTATCTTGTCTTTTAGATATTCCTTGCCTATATTAGAAAGGGATATCTAAAAGACAGTCTTATTTTTTAGTTTCTCCAGTCAGTATGTATGAATCTGCCTTATCTAATACAATCTCTTCCAAGCTTTTTCCTAATTCACGGGCTAAGATCTCTTGTATTCTAGGTCCGCAGAATCCACCCTGGCATCTTCCCATTCCCGGTCTGCACCTTTTTTTCACACCATCTACTGTAGTTGCTCCTACATTTCTATGGATAGAATCTACTATTTCACCCTCCGTGATATTTTCACATCTGCATATCATGTTTCCATATCTTCTGTCCTGGTTTATTAATTCTGCTTTTTTTTCAGCAGTTTCAGTTATAAATTCGTAATGTTTTTTTCTGTTAGGCTTGAATTCCTTGTTTAATGCTACATCTCCTAAGATCTTTTTAGCTATCTCTACCACGTCTACTGCAATAGCTGGAGCAGATGATAATCCCGGTGATTTTATTCCTGCTACATCTATAAATCCTTTAGCTCCCTCTACCTCTTCAATTATAAAGTCGTTTGTGCTCGGCTGTGCTCTGAGTCCTGCAAAGTTTCTAATCCCCTCTCTGAAGTTTAACTCCTTTATAGATTTCAGTGCATGCTCCCTTACGAAATCCAATCTGTCTGCTGTAGTCGCTAAGTTAGCTCTGTCACTTAGATCCTCAGCATCTGGTCCTGCCAATACATTTCCATGAACTGTAGGAGTTACCAAAACACCCTTTCCTAATTTAGTTGGACATTGGAATATAACATGGTTAACTAATTCTCCCTGTGTTTTATCTAAGACGAAATATTGTCCCCTTCTAGGAGTTATTTTAAATGTCTCCTCTGCTACCATTCCATGGATCTTATCTGCATATACTCCAGAAGCATTTATGATACATCTAGTTTCATAATCTCTTTGGTTTGTGATTACTCTGTATCCGCCCTCTATTTTTTCTATATCCAAAACCTCTGTATTTAAGTCTAATTTTACACCGTTATCTACAGCATTTTCCATAAGCGCTATAGTCATCTCCCATGGTCCTACTACTCCTCCTGTAGGAGCTAATAGTGCCGCAACGGCATCTTCATTTATCTTTGGTTCAACTTTTTTTAATTCATCTTTTTCAATTATTCTTACACCTGGAATCTTATTTTCTATTCCCCTTTGTAATAATTCATCTATATGTTTTCTTTCCTCTTCACTGTTTGCAACTACCAATGATCCTATTCTTTTGAATGGAAAGTCTAATTCCTCACTTAATTTATCGAACATTGTATTTCCCAAGGCATTATATTTAGCCATCAAAGTTCCCTCTGTAGCATCGTATCCTGCATGTACAATGGCTGAATTCGCCTTAGTTGTTCCATTGGCTACATCTGTTTCCTTGTCTAATACCACCACATTCAGACTATATTTCGAAAGTTCCCTTGCTATAGACCCCCCTATTACTCCTGCCCCTACTATTAAAATATCTTGCATTGCTACCTCCTTAAAAATAACTAAATCTAATTTTTATTTGAAAACAAAAATAGCTGAACAAAACAGAATACGTATACTCTGTTTTGTCCAGCTCTCTTCATCTCTAGCTTCTATTCAATTTATACCGTAATTATACACTATAACCCTTATTTTTACAATTTTTTTATTTAAAAAGTGTATTCACCCTTATTTGAGCTCTTTTTCTTAATTGATCCGTGTCACACTTATGACCTCTTCAAATTTCCTTATTATATTGAAAAAATATTTTGAGCTTACATATTTAGGCAGTGAAAAATGCATCACTTTCTTTATAAGGATGTGTTCTCCGTCATCTATCTCGCTTATTTTTTTATCCACAACTATCTTTATATCCTTTTCCTTGGCAATCTCCTTAATTATACTCTCTAAGTCTTCACTTTGTTCGTATTCTAAGATGATTTTCTTTATCTTCCTCTTTTCAATAAATGTTGTTTCAATCTTCTTCATCAGATACGATAAGAATAATATCATAGCAGAAGCCGGGAGTATAAAGGGATAAAATCCATATCCTATTCCTATTCCTAATATTGCTACCAGCCAAAGGGTTGCTGCAGTGGTTAGACCCCTGACCTTATCTCCCCCAGTCATAATTACCCCGGCACCTAAAAAACCAAGTCCTGAAATAACCTGAGCTGTTAACCTTGTGGGATCAGCTTTTATATTTCCTATATCCAGCCCTGCTTCGGCTGTTTTATTAGATATCATAAGCTGAATTACCGATACTATTGCGGCTCCTGCACAAGCCAGCATATTTGTCTTCATCCCTGCAGGTTTCCCCCGGCTTTTTCTCTCTAATCCGAACAATGCCCCAACTATACAGGCTATCAATACCCGGAGCATAAATTCATATAAACTCATTCCATAAAGCGTCATTATCATTTCCATAATTTATCCACTCCCTGCACGGGCTACCCTGGCCCTAATCTATCCTTAACAGATACCATCTAATATATTCCAAAAAAGAAGCTTTGTATACCTTAAATGTACAAAACTTCCTTTTTATTTTTTTATTTCAAATTTATATATATTGTCTTTACAGATTCAAATATATAGGTGGGCAGGATATTAGAGGTTTTCACATCTTCCTCTGTAGCCTCACCTGTAAGCACCAAGATAGAATCTATCCCGGCATTTTCTCCTAATTTCATATCTGTATACAACCTGTCTCCTACCATAACCACATCTTCCGGTTTCAGCTGATATTTATCTAAGATAGACTCTATTATCAGCTTATTTGGTTTACCTATTATCTTTGGAGATACACCTGCAGCTGCCTCAAACATCTTTATCATAGCACCTGTATCAGGCATACTCTTACCCATAGGTAGAGGACACACATAATCCGGATGGGTAGCTAAAAACTCCACTCCATCCTTTATATAATCACAAGCTGTCCATATTTTTTCATAGGTTAAAGTAGTATCAAATCCTAAGACCACATAGTCTGGATTGGAATTTCTGTCTTTAACTAGGATGAATCCATTCTCTTCAAACTCTGCCTCTAAATATTCA
This sequence comes from Fusobacteria bacterium ZRK30, assembly GCA_024628785.1. Lineage (NCBI taxonomy): Bacteria > Fusobacteriati > Fusobacteriota > Fusobacteria bacterium ZRK30. The sequence continues at coordinate 877,910 of CP102405.1, read as the reverse complement.
TTTCCCAGCAAATAAATTTTGGCTCCTGGTTTAAACTTATTTATATAGATCCTGGTTGCTTCTCCTGAGGTAAATATCTTATCCTCTTTTACTTCAAATCCCATTTTCTTTAATTTTTCACAATAAACTCCGCTGTTTTTGGAGGAATTATTGGTTAAAAATACAAAGTTCTTTCCTATTTTTTCTATATGTTTTAAGAGGTCCACAGCCCCATCTATAAAATGATCTCCTAAATAGATGGTTCCGTCCATATCAAATATAAAACATTTTTTATTTTTTAATTCACTCATAATTCATCTACCCCAGTAAGTTAGGTATAAACATAGCTACAGGTGCTGAATAAGTAAGAACTATCAATACTATCATCAGAGCCACTATAAATGGTATTATCTCTTTTACGAAATCATCTAATTTGACGCCGACTATGGTACAGGTCGTAAACATCATAGATCCGAATGGAGGAGTTATTCCACCGATCATAATATTAACTATCAGGATCACCCCAAAGTGAATAGGGTCTATTCCCATACTGGTTACTGCCGGTACTAATAATGGTGCCAATATAATAAGTGCTGCTCCACCCTCTATAAACATCCCGATAAATAATAATAACAAGTTGATTATTATTAGTAATACAAACTTACTGTCTGTAAAGTCCATCAGGAATGTTGTGATTGTCTGAGGTATTCTTTCTAAAGTCAGATAGTAACCAAATACTTTAGCTCCTATGATAAGAAACATAACCGATCCTGTACCATATACTGTATCCCTTAAGATAATCGGGATATGCCTTAACTTTAATTTTTTATATACAAAGGTTCCTATTACTACACAAAATAATACTGCCATTCCCCCTGCTTCTGTAGGAGTGAAGAGTCCAAAACGCATTCCTAATATAATTCCAAACGGAATGAGTAATGCCCAGATAGAATCTTTAAACTGAATAGCTATCTCTTTAGGACTTGCAATCTTATCTCTCGAAGGCAGGTATCCTCTTTTTTTAGAGATCACATGAACAGTTATCATAAGTGCCAATGTCATCAATATTCCCGGTGTATATCCTGCCAAAAACATCTTTGATACAGATACATTGGCTATCAATGCATAGATAATCAAGTTTGTTCCCGGTGGTATTACCGGACTGACAGAAGATGAAGCTGCCGTTACTGCTGCTGAAAAGGGTGCACTAAACCCTCTTTTTCTCATCTCTGGTACTAATATTTTGGACTGCATAGCAGCATCTGCATTGGCAGACCCTGAAATACCACCCATCATCATACTTAAAACTACATTTACCTGAGCTAATCCTCCGGCCATATGACCAGCTAATACCTCTGCCATTGCCATCAAACTATTACTGATTCCAGAATAGTTCATTACCGATCCTACCATTATAAAAAACGGTACCGCTAAATATGGAAATGACTCAATAGAGGTTACAAATCTTTGCATGATCATGTTCATTGACATAATATTATCTACGAAGATAAAATAATACATCGATGCACCCATTAATGCAAAGGCTATTGGTATATTTAAGAAAAACAATATAAATAAAATTATTATTGGATAAAAACCTTCCACTTTCTCACTTCCTTTTCGACTAAATTAATTTTTTTCTACTTTTCTTTGTTCATCCATAAATAAGATTATATCCTTAACCAAAAATTCCAATGAATAAAAGGTCATCAATCCGAATGAAACTACTATAGATGAGTTTATATATACATAGGATACTTCTAATGCTGAAGTAATCTTATCCGACCCCACTGTATAGTTGTAACTCAAATAAAAGAGGGTTGCAGTTAGAACAAATAAGAAACTATATATTATTAATTCTAAAAACCTTCTTCCTTTATATGGTAGTGCCTGTGTTAAAACTTCTACCCCTATCAATGCTTTGTCTTTATAAGCTGCTGTAGCTCCTAAAAATACAGTCCATATGAAACATCCTACCGATACCTCTTCAATCCAAGCGAATTGAATTCCAAAACCATATCTTAAAATAACATTGGTTATTACAGATAATACTGTTACACTTATCGTTATACTCCCCAGAATTACTTCTATATTTCTAAAGAAATTTTTCATATTCCACCCCATATTCAGTTATCTTTAATGTATAAAGGATAATCGTGAACAGTCAGTGATAAACTCCTACCACAACTAGTCACGATTATCGAATTATACCTTTAAAATTTTTAATTTTTTCTTATTATTTAGCTCTAATTACTTTTAATTCTTTTTCAATTTCTTCGTAGATTCCAGGAGTCCACTTAGGGAACTTAGAGAATACTTTAGCAGTTTCTACATTGAATGAAGGTAGGTCTACCTCATTGAATTTAACTCCTAATTCTTCTAACTTAACTTTGTATTCTTTTTGTAATTCAACAGTAACGTCATTGTTATATTTAGCTCCTGCATCAAATTCCTCTTGGATAATAGTTCTTTGGTTTTCAGATAATCCTTCCCATACTGTTTTAGAGATAGATACTGCTGATACACCTAATAAATGATTAGTTAAAGAAACATTTTTTCTAACTTCATATATTTTAGTTCCATAGATAGTCATAAGAGAACCTTCTAAACCATCTACTACTCCTTGTTGAATTCCACTGTATACCTCTGTAAATGGTAATGGAGTAGGATTAGCTCCCATTGCCTCTAATGTATACATATATAATTGACTGTTTGGTACTCTTATTTTTAACCCTTTAAGATCTGCAGGAGTTTTTACTACTTTATCAGTTAACATACTTCTGAATCCAAATAAGTAATCTAAAGATAATACTTTGATTCCTTTTTTATCTGCTTCACCTTTTAATTTTTTTACTAAATCTGATTGAGTCATTGCTAAATACTCATCAAAGTTCTTATATAACATAGGTCCGTTGATAGCGTTAAAATCAGGTACATAGTCCCCAATGAAGTTAAGTCCGTCTACTGATATCCAGTTTGCACCATTGGCTACTTGCTCCATACTGTCCTTACCGATTGGTAATTGTCCACCGGCGTATACTTGAATTTCAACATTTCCATTAGATCTTTCTTTGATCTTTTCAGCTACTCTTTTTAATGACTTAGCTGTCTGCTCGTCTTCTACAAACTTAGTACTTAATTTAATAACTACCTTTTTTTCACCATTTTCTGTTACTGCTTCTTCTTTTTTCCCACAACTAACAAATAACATAGTAGCTGCTATTAACAATGTTAACATCTTAAAAACTTTCCTCATTTTTTTCCCCCTATTATTTAATTTTTTATTTTAATAAACAGTTCTTATTAATAACTTTTTTATTTATTTACTTATTTATAAAGTTTACAGCACGATCAGGGAAATCTGTAAATACCCCGTCTACTCCAACCTTATTATAAAAGATATCCAGCATATCTTCAAAATCCGATGCATATGCAGGTATTCTCCCCTCATCTAATCTGAATGTATAAGGATGTACCTCCATTCCATATCTATGAGCATCTTTCACCATATCTGTAATAACCAGATTATCCTTTGTAGATTCATCTGTTACAAGCATTGGCTTCCAAGGCCCTATCCCGTCAGCGTATTGAGATATTTTTTTCATTCCTTCATCTTCAAACATCCAGTCGTAGTTATAAGGAACTGCTTTTCCATCTTCATATACCATTGTTTCATCCCAGCTGGTCTCTGCTATTAACTGTACTAATTTTATATCCATTCCAAATTCTGGTAATAACTCTTTTTTCAAACGTATAACTTCATTAGGGTCAAAACATTGTAAATAAACTAAATCACTTTTTTCAGTATATCCATACTTTTTAAGAACTTTCAATACTGCTACACTGATGTCTTTCCCTTCGTGTCTATGGAACCAAGGTGCCTTAATCTCTGGATAAATTCCAATGTTTTTACCTGTACTTTTATTTAATCCCTGGATTAATTCGATCTCCTCAGCTAAAGTATGAACTTTAAAATCTGATTTCCAAATCGGGAACCTTTCAGGAAACCCTGCTACTGTCTTTCCATCTTTAACATTAAACCCTTCAGTCATCTTAAGACCTTTTATTTCCTTTAATGTAAAGTCGATAGCATAATATCTGCCGTCTTCCCTCTTTCTATATGGATAAACTTCAGCTACATTGGTTACTCTGTCTAAATAGTGATCATGCAATACAACCAATTCATTATCCTTAGTCATAACTACATCCTGTTCAATATAATCTGCTCCCATTGCATATGCCATAGATTTTGCTGCCATACTATGCTCTGGCAGATAACCGCTGGCTCCTCTGTGAGCTACTACGATCTTTTTTGTTTCTGCTTTTTTATCCCCTACAACACCTGTGCTAGTGCATCCTACAAATGCTAACATCAACAATAAACCAATTATTTTTTTCATCTTCCCCCCTTTTTTATTTACGATAAAATATCGTCTTTTCCACTAGATAAATATAATCTGACTTTTTTTAACCTTTTTCTTCCTAAACGTCTCTAACGTCTGATATTTTAACACTTTCATGTGAATTCTTCGTATTTTTTGAGTAAATTCTTCGTAAAGACAACAAAAAAAGTTATTATAAAAATATTGTATGCAACCATACAATTTATAATAACCCAACTCTATTTACTCTAGGTGTATTTATTTTTGTCTTATATTAAGAATATGACAAAAATACTCAAAAGTCAAGAAAATTGTTCGTTTTATAATGTAAAGTGGTTATTTTTTTCACATTTTATACAATTCCGGGGCTACAAACAGAATTTTTTATTACAAAAGTCCATTTTAAAATAAAAAACCACCTAAAAGGTGGTTTTTTATTTCTTTTTAAATACAAATACTGCTGCTGCTGCTACTAATATAGCTCCTAAAATTCCAAAAAGAGTTTTATTGCTGCTACTTTCTTCAACTGGAGTTTCTACTTCTACAGCTTTAGTCTCAGTTTCTGTCTTTGCTATCTGCTTGTCCACATCTGAATCTACAGTGTCATCTACAGAAGTTTCCATAACTGCTTCTACTGGTGCTGTCTCTTCTTTCTCTACAGGTTTAGGAGCAGGTTTAGTTTGTTTCACTGGCTTTTTCACCGTTTTTTTTGCCGGTTCCGATACCGACTTATAGTCCTCATCGGTTAAAGCTGGTTTTTCTACCTCTACTGTAACTACTTCAGTAGCTTCTACTTCTGTTGTCTCTACCGGAGCAACAACCTCTTCTTGAGGTGCCACCACTTCAACTGTTGTTTCTTTTTTTACAGTCTCATCTTTGCTAGAACAGCTTATCAATACTCCTGTTATAGCTAAAATTAACATTATCTTCTTCATGATTAACCTCCTATTATTAGAATTACTTCTGATCACTATAATACTTTTCTTATAGAGTCTTTTGAAAAAGTAAGTCTAACTCCTTTATCTACTCTGATCACAATATATTGATCGCTTACAGATACAACTTCGCCTTTGATTCCCCCGGCAGTTATAACATCTTTTCCAGGCTGTAAGGCATCTATCATGTCAGCATGTTTTTTTTGCTTCTTTTTATTCGGTCTGATTAAAAACAAATAAAAAATTGCCCCCCATATAATAAGTGTTACTGCCATCCCTGTGTAACCAGATGTTTGTCCTGCTTGTTCCGCTCCAAAAGCTAAAAAATTACTAAACATATCGTACTCCTTTTTGTTAAGTTTTATTATCTAAAGTATAGCACTATCTTTCACATTTTTAAAATTTTTTTTGTTAAAACCAAGAATAATCCTTCATTAAACCCCTGCACAATTAAACTTTAAATTCTCAACCTTATTTTTTTCATACCTATATTAAGATATATAAAAAAAGGAGAAGATTTCCTTCCCCTTTTTTATTTTTTTATCTCTATTTAAATAGATCTTTTAATTTATCAAAAAATCCTTCTTTCATACCTGTGTTTTTATCCTTTAAACTATCTTCAAAGGCTTTTAATAATTCTTTTTGTTTTGAATTTAGTTTTGTAGGAGTTTCAACTACAACTTTTACCAATTCATCTCCTACTCTTCCACCTCTTGTACTAGGCATTCCCTTTCCACGAAGTCTGAATACCTTTCCAGTTTGAGTTCCCTCTGGAATTTTTATCTTTATCGCTTCATCCAGGGTAGGAATTTGTATATCTCCTCCTAAAACAGCCTTAGTATAAGAGATTGGTACTTCACAAACTATATCCGATCCGTGCCTTTCAAATATAGCATGTTCTTTTACCCTTATAAATAGATACAAGTCTCCATTTGGTCCGCCATTTTCACTGGCTTCTCCCAGCCCGCCTAATCTAAGTCTTTGACCATCATCTATTCCAGCCGGAATCTTCACATGTTTTTCTACTTTTTCCTTCTCTACCCCTGTTCCATGACAAGTAGGACATTTTTCTGTAGGAACCTCTCCCTGACCATGACAGTTATCACATTCGACTACATTTTCAAAGTTTCCAAACATAGTTCTCTGGATCTCTTTTATCCTTCCATTACCGTTACATTTTGGGCAGGTTTTCTTACTTGTTCCCGGCTTGGCTCCACTTCCGTGACAAGTATGACATTCACCTTTCCTGAAGTATTTAACCTCTTTTTCTGTCCCCTTCGCAGCTTCTTCAAGGGTAATTTCTACAGTATATCTAAGATCTGCCCCAGGTTCTACACGGGGACCACGGGAACCTCCGCCTCCAAAGAATGAACCAAAAATATCTTCAAAACCTCCGGCTCCTCCGAATCCTCCGAATCCGCCAAAGCCTCCAGCTCCGCCTCCTCCTTGGGAGAATGCATCATGACCAAACCTGTCATATTTAGATCTTTTCTCTCCATCTGAAAGAACTTGATATGCATCATTTACCTCTTTAAATTTATGCTCTGCATCGTCTTTTTCCTTTGCACTTGCATTACTATATTTATCCGGGTGATATTTCATAGCTTTTTTTCTATAGGCTTTTTTTATCTCACTTTCACTGGCTCCTTTAGGTATTCCCAGCGTTTCATAAAAATCTTTTTTAGACATTTTTTTCTCCTTTTTTTCTTCTTCTTTTTGCCGCCAATTTACAGTTGTTTAGTGATTCAATTTCTATTTTTTAAATATAGATCTTAATTATCAGTTATTTCTGACCTTCAACCTTTATCTTTAGACTAGCTTTATATTTTCCCTGACCCTCTAATTTAAGAATCCCATCTTTTTCCTCTAATCTGCCACTTGCATCGATAAAATCTGCTATTCCATTCCAGGGCTCCAGACATATAAATTCTGCTCCTACCTTATTCCAGAATGCAATATATTCAAAGTTACTATAGTCCATAGTTACAACTCTGGTATTTTTTTTACACTTTAAAGATACATTTTTAGAATCCAAACCTTTAAATATAAGGGCATCATTTTTAAACAGATCTTTGCTTAACTCTATTTTTTTACTGTCTTCTAAAAATTTCATGGTATTTCTAGATATATTTCTCCCCTCTAAAGGAAGTATTGAAGCTGTTTCATTTTTTTCAAATTCCAGATAATAATCTGAAATTTGAATATCCTGATCTACAGGAGTACTAAAGGCAGGATGTGCTCCTATTGAAAAATACATCTCTTCAGAAGATAAATTTTCCACCTTATATTCAATGGATAGACACCCATTTTCCAGACTGTACTCCATATAAAATTTAAACTCAAATGGATAATTTTGTAATGTTTCCTCATTTGACTCAAATAAAAAAACTATCTTAGTTTCCCCGTGGGAAATAACCTTAAATTTATTGTCCCTTGCAAATCCATGCTGTCCCATCTCATAGGTTGTTCCATGGTAACTATATCTCCCATCTTTTAATCCCCCTACAATAGGAAACAATACAGGTGAAGTTCGTCCCCAAAATTCAGGATCAGCATTCCACATAAATTCTTCATTATTTTTTAAAAGTTTTAAACTTTTTAACTCTGCACCATGACTATCTATAACAGCCTCTGCGATTCCATCGGTTATCTTATATCCCATAGTTATTCTCCTCATTCAAAGTCCAACTTTTATAGTTATATTCCTTTGTTTAAATATATATCAGTTATATCATATCCCATTTTCTTGTATACTGCTATATTTTTTTCATTATATCCATATGAATGGACATTTATTTTTTTTATATCCAACTCATTGGCCTTTTCTTCAATTAACTCAATGAACTGCAACTCATATTCTTTTTCCTGAAACTCTTCAAAGATACAAGTGTTATTTACAAACATCTCATTGTTAAATTCATTCATCCAAACAAATCCTACCTTAACTTCATCTTCATAGGCATTTAACAAATAGTGGTTAGGAGTAGCTATTCCCTCACTTAAAATCTTATCCAACGCTTCCTTAGATAACTCTAAAGCATCTCTATCCGACCAGTGTCCAACCTTTACTTTGTCTTTAGCGTAATCAGCAATCATCTTTCCCTTTACCATATTAAAGTCCGATTCTGACATTCTCTCTAATTTTAACATCTATTGTATCCCCCTATTTCATGTCATTTTTTAGCTTCATCCGTCCTTTCGGACACCAATTCATGTATATGAAAAATATAGATTTCCATACCATACAAGAAGAGAGGCTAAACCCTATAAGCTTAGCCCCCTCTTATTTTTTTCAAACCCACTCTTATTCTTAGTCTACTACTTCTGCCTCTGCTACATCTTCATCGGCTTTATTTTCAGTTCCGCCTTGAGCAGCTCCACCTTGTTCAGCTTGAGCTTTTGCTTGAGCTTCTTTATATATCTCTTCAGCTAATTTATGAGCTTTTTCTTCTAAAGTCTTCATTGCTGTATCGATAGCTTCTTTATCTTCTCCGTCTTTAACAGCTTTTAATCCTTCTACCGCTTCTTTAATAGCAGTTTTTTCCTCTTCTGTTACTTTATCTCCATGCTCTTCTATAGATTTCTCAGTAGATGAGATGATCATATCAGCTTTGTTTCTAGCTTCTACTAGATCTTTGAATTTCTTATCTTCAGCTTCATGAGCTTCAGCATCTTTTTTCATTCTTTCGATCTCTTCCTCTGAAAGGTTTGTAGATCCTGTGATAGTTACCTTGTTTTCTTTTCCAGTTCCTAAATCTTTTGCAGTTACATGTACGATACCGTTTGCATCAATATCAAATGTTACTTCGATTTGAGGTACTCCTCTTGGTGCTGCTGGGATTCCTTCTAAGTTGAAGTCTCCTAATTTATGGTTATCTGCAGCCTTTGATCTTTCCCCTTGGAATACGTTGATTGATACTGCCGGTTGATTGTCTACAGCTGTAGAGTAAACTTGTGATTTCTTTACAGGTATAGTTGTGTTCTTTTCTATCATCTTAGTAAATACTCCACCTAAAGTTTCGATTCCTAGTGATAATGGAGTTACGTCTAATAATAATACGTCTTTAACGTCTCCCATTAATACTCCACCTTGGATTGCTGCTCCTGCTGCTACTACTTCATCAGGATTGATTCCTTTGTTAGGAGATTTAGCTAAGAATGATTCTACCCATTCTTGTACTGCCGGTATTCTTGTAGATCCACCTACTAATAAGATCTCATCGATATCTGAAGGAGTTAATCCTGCATCTTTAAGAGCTATTCTTACTGGTTCTTTTGTAGCTTCTACTAAGTCAGCTGTTAATTCATTGAATTTAGCACGAGTAAGTTTCATCTCTAAATGTTTTGGTCCTGTAGCATCCATTGTGATAAATGGTAATGATATAGGAGTTTCCATCATTGTTGATAATTCTTTCTTCGCTTTTTCAGCTGCATCTTTTAATCTTTGTACTGCCATCTTATCGTTAGAAAGGTCTAATCCAGTTTCTTTTTTGAATTCTGATTCTAACCAGTTAATTACTGCTTTATCAAAGTTATCTCCACCTAAATGGTTGTTTCCAGATGTTGATAATACTTCTACTACACCGTCTCCGATCTCTAAGATAGATACGTCAAATGTACCTCCTCCTAAGTCGAATACTAATACTTTTTCCTCTTCTTTTTTATCTAATCCATAAGCTAATGCTGCTGCAGTTGGCTCGTTTATGATTCTTTTTACATCTAATCCTGCGATTACTCCTGCATCTTTAGTTGCTTGTCTTTGTGCATCTGAGAAATATGCAGGTACTGTGATTACTGCTTCAGTTACTGCTTCTCCTAAATATGCTTCTGCATCTTTCTTTAATTTCTTTAAGATCATTGCTGAGATCTCTTGAGGTCCGTAATCCTTCCCATGAATATTTACTTTATGAGCTTCTCCCATATGAGTCTTGATAGATGCTACTGTAGAGTCTGGGTTAGTAACAGCTTGTCTTTTAGCTATTTCTCCTACTATGATCTCACCGTTATCTTTTACGTTTACAACTGAAGGTGTAGTTCTTACTCCCTCTGCATTTGTTATTATTGTAAAGTTTCCACCTTCCATTACTGATACACATGAGTTAGTTGTTCCTAAGTCAATTCCTATTATTTTTCCCATTTTGTTTTGCCTCCTATTATCATGGGTAAGTCTAAGACTCTACCCTTATATTATTATTTTATTTTTCACTTCGATATTTCCATCGATGAGTACTATTTTTTACAAACTTTTACCATTGAAGGTCTGATTACTCTTTCCTTCATCTTATATCCTTTTTGTAATTCCATTATGATGTGATCATTATCGATATCTTCACAATTTTCTGTCATCACAGCTTGGTGAAGATGAGGATCAAACTCTTCTCCTAATGCTTCAATAGGTTCTACCCCTTCTGTATTCATGATTCCATGCATTTGAGATAGTGTCATCTCTACTCCTTTTACCAACGCATCAAAATCTTTTGTTTCAACAGATGCCGCAACTCCTCTTTCAAGGTTATCCACAGCTTCTAATACTTTTAAGATTACTTTTTCTGAAGCATATTTTCTAAATTCTTCTAATTCATTTTGCTTTCTCTTAGTAAAATTTTGAAATTCTGCATTCTTTCTAGCATACGCACTCTTCCAATCTTCAAGATCAGCCTCGATCTTAGCTACTTTATCTTCTAATGTTTCCTCTACAACCTCTTCTATTTTTTCCTCATTTAACACTTCTTCCACTTTTTCTTCTTCAACCTTTTTTTTCTTACTCATGACTGTCTCCTTTTTTTAGTGCTATATTAATCATATTATTAACTTCTTCAGTAACGTATTCCACCAAGCCTACAGTTTTAGAATAAGCCATCCTTTTAGGCCCTACTACTCCTATAATTCCCTGGGAACTACCATTTTTATAGAAAGAATATACAAAGCTAAAATCTTTCAGTGCTTTTATATTTAGTTCATCCCCAAATACTACATACACCTCTCCCTGTTTATGCTCCCTTGTGCTGACCAGTTCTTTAAATATTTCATCGAGTCCCTTACGTCTGTTAAAGATTTCCAGGGCTTCCTTGGCTTCCTCTACCGTCTTATCCTCAAATATAGTAGAAGCACCGTTTATAAAAAATTCCCCCTCCATATCCTGATATACTTTATCCGATATAGACTCTAATACCGGGTTTCCTTTTTCCTTTACAAATTCTTCTATCTCAAAGGTCTGAACTTCACCTTTAGATGATTTTTCATTTAGTTTTATACATATTTTTTTTAACTCTATCTCATCTATCGGATTTTCAAAATGTATCTTTCTCGTCCTTACCGTAGAGTCATCCATAACTATTACAGCCATAGCCATATAATCAGTTACATGGACTAATTCAACCTTTTTTATCGTCTCATGACTTATGCTGGGTTCTAGTACAATCCCTGCATAGGATGTTAATTTAGAAAGCAAGTTAGAAGTTTTTCTCAGTATCCCGTCAAATTCTCCGATCTTTTCATCATATATTTGATGTATTTTTTCCATCTCTTTTCTGGATAATTTTTCTATCTTAAGGAGTTCCGAAAGATAAAATTTATATCCTAGATCTGTAGGTATTCTTCCCGACGATGTATGGGTCTTCGACAGATAACCTAAATCTTCTAAATCAGCCATTACATTTCTAATAGTTGCCGATGAATACTCTATATTATATTTTTTTACTAATGTCCTGGAACCTATGGTCCCACCTGAAGTCAAGTAGTAGTCAATTATTGCTCCTAACACTAGCTTTTCTCTATCTGTAATCATCTTCACCACTCCAATCAGCCAGTTGTTAGCACTCATTAGATTAGATTGCTAACTTATGATGAAGTATATACCTCTTTGCCAACTTTGTCAACACTTTTTCTCATAAAATTAGCCACCTATCATCTAGGTGGCTAAAACGTTGGAATTATCTTTATTTATTGCTTTCCTTAGCTATCTGCTCCTCTAACTCTTCAATCTCTTCAAATTTTTCATCAAAGAACTCTCCAAACTCTTCCTCGATCTTCTCTTCATAGATATCTAAATCTCCATTGGGAGCTTCCATCTCATATACACAGTTAAAGTCATTGATATGACATAGTTCCACCATAGCTTCAAAATCTACATCTTCTTCCTCAGCATTAAATGTATATCCTATCCCCTTATTTCCATTCTCTTCCTCAAAATCATACAGTTCCCATTCCATACCTGCATTCATCCTTTTCTCAGATAGTTCCTTAGCTAATTTTTCAGCTACACCCTCTTTTACACAGACATATATATTACACATCACTTCATTTTCTATACCGCAAGTAATCTTATACCCGTCATTTGTCATCTCCATATAGTTAAACTTTTTCATCTTTACCTCCAACTTTAATAATCAATCTCTCCATTTACGAAAAGTTAATTTTTTTATATATTATACCATAATATATAAAAAAACGACTAAATCCATTTTTTAGATTTAATCGTTTTTCTATTTATATAAATCTATTTTAAATAATTTTGATCTCCATAATCTATCCCTTCACGGTATTTTTCAATACTCCTATCTCCTCAATCTCACACTCTATAATATCTCCATCTTTTAAATACTTAGGTGGATCAAAGGACATCCCTACCCCTGCCGGAGTTCCAGTAGAGATTATATCTCCCGCTTCTAAAGTCATCCCCTTTGATATATCTGAAACCAATGTATCTATATCAAATATAAAGTTTTCAGTATTGGAATTTTGTCTCATTTCACCGTTTATCTTAGCAGATATATTTAATCTCACCGGATAATCTATATAGTCTTTATGAACAATGCATGGTCCCATAACTACAGCTCCATCCAGACCCTTTCCCATAGTCCACTGCTGATGTTCAACCATAAGATCTCTGGCAGATATATCGTTCATAATCGTATACCCAAAGATACTGTCCTTTACCTCTGATTTTATGACTTTGGAACTTTCCTTTCCTATCACTACCCCTAATTCCACTTCATAATCTAATTTTTTTGTAATATCATCGTGTAATGGTATTACAGCCTCAGAGCCACCTGCATGTCTTGCTCTCTTACTGAATATTACAGGACTCACAGGAACCTCATTTTTTAGTTTCAACTCAGACACTGTCTCTGATATATGTGCCTTATAGTTCAATCCGATGGATATAATGTCGTGAAGGGGCAGAGGAATAGGAGCTAATACTAAAACCTTATCAAAATCGTAGTATACATCTGCTTTTTTCTCTCCCTTCCAGAGTTTGTCCAATTTTTCTATATCACTTTTCTCATGGGTCTCTATAAAATCATTCATATCAAAGAACTCCTGACTCAACTCAACCTCATCTATGGGTATTATTTTTTTCCCATCTCTCGTTAATATCCCTATTTCCTCTAACCCTTCATATTCAAATGTAAAAAATTTCATCCTGTCCCCCACTGTTATCTTAAATTAAATATCTAATCACTATTTTTTGTTTCATTTTTTTCCACCAAGGCCACCATAAACTTATATCCCAAAGCTAAAATAACAGGTCCGGCAAAAAGCCCGATTATTCCATAAGTAAGCATCCCTCCTAAAGATCCCAAGAGGATTACAAGCATGGGGATATCCACACCCCTTCCCAAGAGAAATGGTTTCAATAGGTTATCTAATATACCCACAAATAGGGTCCATATTATGTACAGCACACCTATGGTTATAGTCTGGGTAGAATACACATATACCGCTATGGGTAACAGTATTATCATTGGCGGCAGTTGAATTACAGCCAAGATCATGACCAATATACTCCATATCCCTGCACCTGGAACTCCTGCTACCAACATCCCTATCCCTGCAAAAATAGCCTGGATTACTGCTATCCCCACAACTCCTTGGACGACACTTCTTATGGTTCCTGCCGCTACCTCATGAAAGTCCTCAACAAATTCTCCTATTAATATTTTAAAAATTTTCCCGGCTCCTCTGCTAGAAACCTCTGCATTTATAAGAAATATTCCTCCTATCAATATGGAAAAAATAAATTGAACTATGGTTATCCCCAATGCTGAAATTATTCCTAAAATTTTAGGAGCATATATCTGGAGCTGAGGAGCTGCTGCTTCTATTATATCTCTAAAATCCCCTCTAAACAATGTCCAAAGCTCTCCTATTTTTTCACCTAATATAGGAATTTCTTTTATTTCTTCGCTCACTGGGGGTATCGTCAGTGTTCCGGCCTTTAAATTCCCCGCTATCTTTCCCAAACTTCCTATTGTAGAATCCATAAATAACACCACAGGTAATATCACACATATTAACCCTGTGAGTACCAATAATATCGCCGATAATTTATCTCTCCCCCTTAATATTTTTGTGAGGCCCTTATGGAGCGGCAAACTCGATACTGCTATTATTATCCCCCATAGGGTAATCATAAAAAGCGGCTTTATTATTGTAAAACTCCATATAAAAAGGATCGCTATAAAACTTATCCGTATAAAGATATTCACAGCTTTTCGTGTCTCCTGACTTTTTTTATTCTCCATAATCTCCTCCCTGTCACAATACAAATATCTTAACAGAGTATACTACCCCTTCTTTTTATTTCCTGTCACTTTTTTCTTATAAATATCCTAATTTAAAATATTAAAAGGAAAATATATAAAGTAGAGTATTATCTATAATAACAAAATATTTTTTAAGAGGTGATTATATGTTAGTCGTAATTTATAAAAATGGGGATATATATATCGGACGAAAAGAATTTTATTTAGACAGTAAAGACAGTACTATCAAAGTAGGAGATAAAATAAGTGATCTTTCCGATGTAAGTACAATTATAGTTGGCAGCAGAACTATCTATGGAGACACAATGGAAGCATTTTAACACGAACTCACAAAAGAGCAGATTTTTTTCTGCTCTTCTTTTATTTTGTAGGTAAACAACAGACAAAGCAGTAAATACATAATACATGTTAGGAAAATTAAAATGCAGTAAAAAATAGTTTGTTGGTCATATTTTATAAATCAATAATAAAGTTTTAGTTTAAAATAAGGGAGGTAGTGGATATGGGTAAGATTTATAGGTTCGGTAATGGAAAAGCCGACGGTGGAGCAGAACTTAAAAATTTGCTGGGAGGAAAGGGGGCCAATCTAGCTGAGATGGCCAAGATTGGTGTTCCAGTACCTCCCGGGTTTACATTGACTACTGAAATGTGTAATTTTTATACTGAGTTCGGGGAAAAAGCCCTAAAAGATTCTATTTGGAACGACATAAAAGACGGTATTCATGAAGTTGAAGGTATCTTAGGTAAAAAATTTGGAGATTCTAAAAATCCATTATTATTTTCAGTCAGATCTGGAGCCAGACAGTCTATGCCCGGGATGATGGATACAGTTTTAAATCTTGGACTCAATGACGAAATAGTGGAAGGATTAGCTGCTATCACTCACAACCCAAGGTTTGCATGGGACTCCTACAGAAGATTTATTCAAATGTATGGAGATGTGGTCCTGGGGATGACACCTGAATCCAAAGAGGATATCAACCCCTTTGAAAAGATAATCGACAACTATAAAAAAGATTTAAAGATCAAAACTGATCTTGATTTTAATGTGGAAAATCTAAAAACATTAGTGAGTAGATTTAAAGATATTATACACGAACAAATGGGAATCCAGTTTCCCCAGGATCCATATGAGCAGCTATGGCTGGCTATATTGGCCGTATTTAGGAGTTGGATGAATGACAGAGCTATCACCTATAGAGCTATCGAGGGGATCCCATCTAATTGGGGAACTGCTGTAAATGTACAGTCTATGGTCTATGGAAACACCGGTTCTGATTCTGCTACTGGGGTAGCCTTTACAAGAAATGCCGCTACTGGTGAAAATTATTTTAATGGAGAATTTTTAATAAATGCCCAAGGGGAAGATGTAGTTGCAGGTGTCAGGACTCCATGGCAAATAACTAAAAAAGAATCTATTGAGTGGGCAGTCCGAAATAATATCTCTATGGAAGATAGAAGAAGGATCCATCCATCTTTAGAAGAACTCATGCCAGAAGTATATAAAGATCTCTATAGGATTCAGTCAATATTGGAAGATCATTATACAGATATGCAGGATATGGAATTCACAGTTGAAAACAGAAAACTCTGGCTCCTCCAGACCAGAACTGGAAAAAGAACAGGTATGGCCATGATAAAGATAGCTATGGACCTCTACAATGAAAATAAGATAGATTCAGAGGAAGTAATCAGGAGGATAAAACTCAGCAAGATAGACGAACTTCTCCACCCGGTATTTGATAAGGATAAAATAGATGTAGAAGTTCTTACACGTGGACTGCCTGCTGCACCAGGAGCTGCTGTAGGTCAGGTTGTTTTCTTTGCTGATGAGGTTGAAAAATATGAAAAAGCTATCTTAGTCAGACTCGAGACTTCTCCCGAGGACATCAACGGTATGAATCTGGCTCAGGGATTCCTAACTGTTCGCGGGGGGATGACCTCCCATGCAGCTGTGGTAGCCCGTGGAATGGGAAAATGTTGCATTGCCGGAGCCGGAGAGATAGTGATCGACTATAAAAAAAGAAAATTTAAGGTAGGAGATAAGGTATTCAAAGAGGGAGATTTTATCTCTATCGACGGTAGCACCGGAATGGTATATGAGGGTAAACTTATCACTAAAGCTCCTAAATTAGACGATAATTTCCACCAAATTTTAGAGATCGCAGACAAACTAGCCAGAATGGAAGTAAGAGCAAATGCAGACACTCCAAAAGATGCTAAAAAAGCCATTGAATTTGGAGCTAAAGGAATCGGTCTCTGCAGGACAGAGCATATGTTCTTTGAAGAAGACAAGATCAAAGCCATGAGGGAGATGATCTTAGCTCCAAATAAAGAAGGACGGGAAAAAGCTCTGGCTAAGATGCTGCCCCTTCAAAGGGAGGACTTTATAGGGATCTTTGAAGTTTTAAAAGAAAAACCCGTCACCATAAGGTTACTCGATCCGCCTCTCCATGAATTCCTTCCACATACCAAGGAAAAACAAGAGGAACTGGCCCATGAAATTCATGTTCCAGCCGGGAAGATCAGAGAAGCTGTAGAGCATCTGAAAGAATCCAACCCAATGTTAGGCCATCGTGGATGCCGTCTGGGAATCACCTATCCTGAGATCACCATTATGCAGACCCGGGCTATTATAGAGGCTGCTCTAGAGGTACATTCTAGAGGGATAGATGTCTATCCAGAAATAATGGTACCCCTTATTGGAAAGGTAGAGGAATATAGATTACAAAAACAACTGATCCTGGATACCATTACAAAGGTTTTTGAAGAGAAAAATAATAGCATCAAATATAAAATAGGAACTATGATCGAAGTTCCCCGGGCTGCTCTTACAGCAGATAAAATAGCTTTAGAAACAGAATTTTTCTCCTTTGGTACAAACGACCTGACCCAGATGACCTTTGGATACTCCAGAGACGATACAGGAACATTTTTACCGACTTATCTGAAAGAGGGAGTATTAGAGGCTGATCCATTCAAAATAATAGACGCAGAAGGTGTAGGACAGCTCATGGATATTGCCAGCACTAAAGGACGAAATATCAATAAAGATTTGGAGATTGGAATATGTGGTGAACATGGAGGTGAGCCCCATTCCATTAAATTTGTAAATGGCCTGGGCTTTGACTATGTCAGCTGTTCCCCATACAGAATTCCCATAGCAAGGCTGTCTGCTGCCAAGGCAGAAATCAAATAAAATTATAATTTTTTAAAGGAAAAGTAGCTAGACACACTGTTTAGCTACTTTTTATTTTGCCCTTAATAGGGTATGATGTTAATAGTTAAAAGTAAGGAGTTGAAGTTTTATGAAGAAAACAGCTATAGATATAGCATACGAATATATCGAAAAGATGATCGTTAAGGGGGAGTGGAAGGCAGGAGACAAGATTACCCCTGAAGTCAGACTGGCTGAGGAACTAGGGATCAGCAGAGTTTCTGTAAGATCTGCTATTGAAAAATTAGCAGCACTTAATATCTTATCTAAAAAAAGAGGAGGGGGAAGTTTTGTAAATAAGGTCGATGAGGGAACCTATTTAAATAACCTTATTCCTTTTATGGCAATCAGTGGGAGCAGCTACCATGAGATCCTGGAATATCGTAGTTATATGGATGTTCTTGCAGTAGAGCTCTTTATAAAAAATGCTGACAAAGAGAATAAAGAAAACTTACAATCTATATTTGATAAGATGAGAATCAGCAATGGAGGAGAAGAGTTTTTTCTTTTGGATATGGATTTTCACCAGGAAATTGCAAGCGGAAGCCAGAATAAGATGTTATCCAAGGTCAACCAGATAATTTTTAACATCCTAAAATACAATTATACCGAAGAATACCATAAACTTCCCCCTGCTGAAAGAATAGAGGAACATAAGAAAATACTGGATGCTATCTTAGACAGGGATATAGAGATGGCAAAATTATCAACTAAACTGCATATATTGAGATCTTTAAAAGATTTGGATAAAATAAAATAGTCTTTCTTGATCTTGTATAATTTATTATTTTTGATTTTATCATAATGATTTACTTATATAGAATAAAGGAAATTAGTATTATTAAATTTCCCTTAAAAGTTATATAATACCTTAAAGTAATTGAAGAGATAGTTCTGAAAATTAAGGTTTGAAATTTGATTTTCAGTTTTTTCTCACTCAATCTCTTGGAATATACTGGAGGTCAAGTCGTCGCTAGAGGTATTTTTTTAGGAGAGGAAGCCGCTAAATTTTCCATCTTATTTAAAATGATCAGGATCAGTATGTTAGGAAGAGTAGTTTTAGTCTTCTTCCTTATCAGAAATAAAAATTCAAACAATATCAATACTAAAAAAAATAAATTACTATGTTAATAACTTTAATAAAATTAATATTAAAATAAAAATAAAAAAAATCTGAATAAATTGTATAATATAATATAAAAATAAAGATCGAGAAAAAATTTATTTTTTTCTCGATTTTAAATAAAAAAATTTTGGGGGTTATATATGAAATTATCAAGTTATCTGAATCCTAGGTGTATCTACTTAAATTTAGAGGGAGATACTAAGGAAGATATTATCGGTCAAATGATCGACAACACAGCTAAAAATGACAAGATATTCAATGAATCTGTAGATCTCATAAGAAAATCAGTCTTTGCCAGGGAAGCTGAGGTGTCTACTGTAATGGGGAGTGGGATTGCTATTCCCCATGCCAGGGTAGATGGATATGACGATATCCTTATCTCTATAGGTGTCATGAAGGAACCTATTGAATGTGATATGGCAGATATGAGAAATAAAGATCAGGTAAAGATCTTCTTTATGATCACAGCCGAAACTCTAAAGAGTAAAGTTATCTTAAAGATCATGTCTTCTATCACTAAGATAGCTGTTAAAGATAAGGTCCTCTTAGACAAATTGAAAAACGCCAAGACAGGAGCTGAGATATATGATCTTTTAAGTCATATCGATGTAAAGGTGGAAAATAAGATCACTGCTGAAGATGTTATGGATCCTACAATAAAACCAGTGAGTCCGGACGATACCTTAGATAATATAGCCAGAAGGCTTATCACAGAGGAGAAACCGGGATTTCCTGTGGTAGATGATAACAGAAATTTCTTAGGAGAGATAACAGAAAGGGAGTTAATTTCCTATGGTATGCCCGACTATACATCGGTAATGGATGACTTAAATTTCTTCACCATAGGGGAGCCCTTCGAGGAGTATTTAAAAAATGAAAAAACAGCCACAATCGATGAAATTTACAGAAAAAAAACAATAGTTGTAGACAGAAAAACTCCTATAATGGAAATATGCCTGCTCATGGTAAATAAAGGCTTTACCAGAATATATGTGGTTGAAAAGGGAAAATATTACGGAACAATTTTAAGATCACATATAATCAAAAAAGTTTTACATATATAAGTTTAGGAGGAAAGTAAAGATGCAGTTAGCAATAGGTTTAATTATATTTATAGCAACATTTTATTTAATAATAACAGAGAAAGTTCCAGGTCCCATAGCCACTCTTTTAGGTGGTCTTTCCATGGCACTTGTAGGAATTATAAATGAGCATGAAGCACTCCATGCTATTGGTTCAAGATTGGAGATCATCCTCCTGCTGGTAGGGATGATGATAATAGTTCATTTCATCTCAGAGACAGGGGTATTTCAATATTTAGCAGTAAAGGTAGCGCAACTAGTTAAGGGGGAACCTTTCCCATTACTTGTGCTCCTTGCAGTAATTACAGCTGTATGTTCAGCATTTTTAGATAATGTAACTACTATCTTACTCATGGCACCGGTATCTATCTTACTGGCAAACCAACTAAAGGTAGACCCCTTTGTATATATTATGACCCTTATAATGTCAGCCAATATAGGTGGATTAGCTACATTGATCGGTGACCCTACCCAGCTTATCATAGGAGCAGAGGGTAAACTTGGTTTCAATGATTTCCTGATTAATACAGCTCCGGTAGCTATCATTTCACTGGTTGTGCTTCTTATCACAGTTTATTTTATGTATGGTAGAAAGATGATAGTCTCTAGGGACTTAAAAGCCAGAGTAATGGAACTCGATGCCTCTAGATCCCTAAAGGACATGAAATTGCTCCAGGAATCTGCTACTATATTTGCTCTGGTAATCTTTGGATTTTTGATGAATAACTTCATCGACAAGGGATTGGCGATCATGGCTCTTACTGGTGCAGTGGTATTGATCCTGATAACCAAAAGGGAACCTATAGAAGTTTTTAAACATGTAGAATGGGATACACTATTTTTCTTTATGGGATTATTCATGTTGATACAGGGGATAGAAGCTACAGGAATTGTAGATCTTGTAGGAGATAAAGTTTTAGAGTTAGCTGATGGTCACCTGCACTATGCAGCAGCTATGGTGCTTTGGGTTTCCGCCGCTTTTACATCTGTTATAGGGAATGTAGCCAATGCAGCTATGGTTTCTAAGATCATCCATTTTATGCTCCCTACTTTTTCAGGGGGAAATACCATGTCACTTTGGTGGGCACTGTCTATGGGATCACTCTTAGGAGGAAATATCACCATCTTAGCATCGGCAACCAATGTCGTAGCTATAAATTCAGCCAATAAGGCAGGATGTAAGATAAGCTTTGGTAAATTTATGAAGTTCGGTATAGTCATAGCTGTTCAGACCTTAATCATAGCAAATATCTATCTATTCGTTAAATATTTCTAAAGAATAAAACATTAGTATAAAAAAATCACAGACAAATTTGTCTGTGACTTTTTTTTATACCATAGTTAGGATTACTTCTCTTAAAACTTTACAAGCTGTTGCTGTAGAAGCTCCACTTGTATCGTAGTTAGGAGATAGCTCTACTATGTCTCCTCCTACAACATTTAATTTTTCAAATTCTTTTATCCCCTTTACAATCTCATTGAATGTCAGTCCTCCCGGTTCTGGTGTACCAGTTCCCGAAAAGATAGAGGGGTCCAGAATATCTAGATCAATAGTTATATATACTGGAACATCCTTTAATTTTTCTGTTATCTCGGCTAAGGTATCTATACCAAATTTTTCCATATAGGTATGATCTTTGGCCCATAAGAATTCTTCCTTGTTTCCGGATCTAATGCCAAATTGATAGATCTTTCCATCTCCTAAAATATCCCAGCACCTTCTTAATACCGAAGCATGGGAAAATTTCTCTCCCATATAGTCATCTCTCAGATCTGCGTGCGCATCCAGATGAATAACATGAAGATCAGGATATTTCTCATGTACAGCCTTTATTGTTCCATAGGAAACCAGATGTTCCCCTCCTACCATAAATGGAACTTTATCATCTTTTAATATTTTTTCTGCATATCTATATATGCTGTCTAAAGTACTCTTTGGATTTCCAAATGAAAACTCTAAATCCCCTCCATCAAAAACATTATAATTTTCTAAATCTTTTTCTAAATAAGGGCTGTAAGTTTCCAATCCGTAAGATTCTCTCCTCATTACTTCTGGAGCAAACCTGGTGCCAGGTCGAAAAGATGTGGTTCCATCAAAGGGAGCACCAAACACTACTATTTTGGATTCGTGGTATTCATTATCAAATCCAATAAAAGTAGAAATATTTTTATTTCTCAATCTCTAACATCTCCTTAACATAATTCGGTAGAGCAAAACATCCTCTGTGCAGCTCTGAATTATAATATCTAGTTTTTATATTTAATTTTTCCCATTCTTCCGGGTTATGATCCTTTATAGGGTCGAATTTTTTAGAAGCAAATCCAAATAACCAGTGTCCTGAAGGATAAGTAGGTTGATGAAATTGATATACTTTAGCTATTGGAAAAGTATCCAATATTTTTCTATGAGCTTTCTGCATCTCTTTTGAGAACTTTTCAAAATATGGAGATTCATGCTGATTTATTAAGATTCCTTCCTCTCCTAATACTCTGAAGCAATTGTTATAAAATTCTGTTGTAAATAATCCCTCACCTACAGATATTGGGTCGGTAGAATCCACTAAAATCAGATCATATTTCCCTGTCTCTGCCTCTTCTACAAATTTTAATCCATCTTCAAAATACATAGTTACTCTAGGATCTTCTAATTTCTCAGCTGTAACTGGTAGAAATTGCTGGGATAACCTTACTACCCTTTCATCTATTTCTACCATATCTATCTTTTCTATATTTTTATACCTAGTAAGTTCTCTTACAGTTCCGCCGTCACCAGCACCAATTACCAATACTTTTTTTACCTTTGGATTGGTTGCCATAGCTACATGGGTAATCATATCATGATAGATAAATTCATCTTTTTCTGTGACCATCATAAGTCCGTCTAAAGTAAAAAACTTACCATATTCTTCCGAATCAAAAAAATCTATCTTTTGGAATTTACTCATCTCGCTGTGAAGGTGTTCTTTTACCTTAATAGAGAACTTTGTATTCTCAGTCCAATTTTCTGTATACCATAAATCTAACATAACTTCCTCCTGATTTTAATTAATAATTAACTGATTCTTGATTATCTTCCGGTTTAAATGTTACCTTTCCCAGTTGTTCAGGGTGGAATTTTCTGATCTTTTCCACCATACCTCTAGGGATCTCCATAGATTCACTTCTATCTGCTTCAAATACATTCTCTAAAAAATCAAAAGCTGTCCATGGATTTATCTTGTCTCCACATGTAAATACATCTACTGCTGCATACCCATATTCCGGCCAAGTATGAATAGCCAAGTGAGATTCAGAGATGATAACGGCTCCAGATACTCCATAAGGGTTAAAATGATGAAATACCGAATTTACTATAGTCGCATTGGCTATCTCAGCCGCCTTATTCATATGTTTTTCAATAAGTTCCGGGCTCGCCAGTATCTCTTCATTACAGTTATAAAATTCTATCAAAATATGTCTACCTAAAGTTTCTAACGTCATTTCTATTCTCCTTTTAAAATACTTATATTGTTCAATGTTTTATCGTTCATCCCAGTTATAACAGCCTTTTGTTCCTTTAAAAAATATATATGGTCTATCAAATCCTTTGTAATTCGTTCCCCTTGGATCAGCAGTGGAATCCCTGGAGGGTATACCATAATGGACTCTCCACTTACTTTGCCTATTGCTTTTTCTAATGAAATACTTTCAGTTTCCGAATAGAAAGCATCCCTTGGAGATACTACCAATTCCGGACTTTCAAGTTCATTAAAATCTATTGTTTTATTATTTCCTTTATGATCTTTTGCCATCTCTTTCAGGGCATCTATGAGTTTTTGATAGTCTTCCCAAAGATCTCCTATACTGGCTATCCCAAGTATATTATGAGTATCAGCTAACTCCATCTGGATATTATATTTTTCCCTCAGGATGTCATAACCTTCAAATCCGGTAAGTCCAAGACCATGGAGATTGATACCTATCTTAGTCTCATCAAAATCATAGAGTTTATCCGATAATATCGATTTAAAACATCTTATCCCTGGAATGAAATTTAGTTCCTCTCTAAATTTAGATATCATATCTAAAAGATTGGTAAAGATCCCCTTTCCTTCTGTAACCAAAGTTTTTCTTGCTACATCTAAGCTGGTCATCAAAAGATAGGAAGCACTTGTAGTCTGGGTCAAATTCAGCATCTTCTTTACCCTCTGTTGATCTATGAGTCCCCCTTTTAAGAGAAGTACCGAACTTTGAGTCAGAGATCCACCTGTTTTATGGATACTTATTGCAGACATGTCCGCTCCTAAAGCCATGGCATTTTTAGGAAAATTATCGTGAAATGGAAAGTGTGCCCCATGAGCCTCATCTACCAATACTACTATTTCTTTTTTATGGCAGAATTTTATAATCTCTTTCAAATCAGATACAGCTCCGTAATATGTCGGATTAATTATAAATACCGCCTTAATATCCGGATCTTTTATTACAGCTTCTTTTATTTTTTCTATACATACACCTAAACTTATTCCCAGAGTTTCATCTACTTCAGGGTCTATATAGACTGGAGTAGCTCCACTTAGAATAAGTGCATTGATAGCACTTTTATGAACATTTCTAGGAAGGATTATTTTATCCCCGGGATTGCAGGCACTCATAACCATTGTCTGTATTCCGGAAGTTGTTCCATTGACCAGAAAAAAAGCTTCATCTGCATTATAAGCATGAGCCATTAATTGATGTGCTTCCCTTATTACCCCGGTTGGGTTATTTAGTATATCCAGTTCCTTCATGGAATTGGTGTCTAATTCTATTATTTTATGACCTATATAATCTGAAAATTCATTTTGAAACCTTTTTTTATGTCCCGGAACATCAAAAGATACTATCTCTGTTTTATGATAGTTTTTTAATGCGTCGAAGAGTGGTGTCTTTTTTTGCATGATCCCTCCTATATTCAAAGTTTACCAATACTAAACCTTTTTTCTAAAAAAAATATTGTCCCTTCAAAATTTTGAAAGAGCAATATTTTGTTATTTATTTTTCCCATAAATTAGAATTTAGAAACCTTATTTTTTTAACTTATTATGTTTTATATAGCGCGTTTTAAAAAACAGTATTACTAAACTTTTTTCATTTAATTGTATAAAAAAAATAAAACTTTGTCAATCTATTTTTTCTTTTGCAAATAAAAGAAGATCGTAGATAACTCTCTTTATCTACGATCTTCTTTATTTTATTTATTGAGTTAAAATTTCATTCCAAACTTCACTTTGAGGTGTCAATGCCTCTCCTAAATCTTTCATAAGGTAAGCATCTTTTAGATCCTCTACATCATAGACAGGTTTAGTTTCTCTGAGTTTATTTGCTCCTATATTTATAGAAGGAGTTTCTAAATAATCTACAATCTTTACATATACTTCCGGTCTATAGATATAATCTATAAATTTGTAGGCATTTTCAATATTTTTAGCTCCCTTTAGTATAACCATACTGTCTATATACATCTGAGCTCCCTTTTCCGGTAGGAAAAACACCATATTTTCAGCCTGTTCATCAGTCATATGAGCCACTATATTTTCATAGTAACCATGTACCACTAAATACTCACCATTTGTAAATCCTTTTCCAAAACTCTCACTGTCAAATTTTAAGATATTTTCCTTCCATCCTAAGATGATCTTTTGAGCATCCGCTAAGTCTTGTGGATCAGAAGATTCTGGTGAATGTCCTGCAATGATTAGTGCACTAGACATAACCTCTCTCATATCATCTAAAAGAGTCATCTTTCCCTTTAGATCTTCCCTGTTATATATATCAAACGACCTTTCAAAATCTTTTACATATTTTGTGTTTACAGCTATTCCAGTTGCTCCTACAGAATATGGGATGATATAGTCGTGATTTTGGTCAAAACTAATCTTAGATCCGATATCTTCATTCAGTTCCTTCAGGTTTGAAATTTTAGATTTTTCTATCTTTTCCAACATCCCTTGTTTCATCATGATTTCAGCATAGTCAGTAGATGGAACAGTTATATCATAACCATCTCCTCCAGCCTTTATCTTTGCATACATCTCTTCGTTGGAAGAATAATAATCAGTTATAACCTTTATCCCTGTTTCATTTTCAAAATCAGTAATCACTTCATCTGGAATATAATCCGACCAGTTAAATAGATATAACTCGTTTCTCTGCTCCTCTTTCCCACAACCTATCAAGGCTAGTAACATTAAAATAAAAACAATACTCTTTTTCATCTTTTCCCTCCTTTTTTTAACTTACCATATATTTTTGTATCTTTTTCGTTGACATAGCCAGTGCTATTGTTCCTGCAATCAATATCACTGAAAGTGCATTTATAATTGGTGAAACCCCAAACTTAATCATTGAGTAGATATGCAGCGGCAGGGTAGAAGAACCCGGTCCTGCTACAAAAAACGTTATTACAAAGTCATCCAATGACAGGGTAATAGACATTAAAAGTCCGGATATTATCCCTGGCATAAGGTTAGGTAATATTACCTTGGTAAGAGCTTGCTTTTCAGTAGCCCCAAGATCATATGCCGCTTCTACTATAGAATAATCAAAATCATGTAACCTCGACAACACAATAAACAATACAAAGGGGATATTAAATGTTGTATGGGCTAAAAATATAGTCATTAGTCCCAATTTAAACTTTATACTGGTAAATAAAATTAATAATGATACACCCATTATTATATCCGGCAGAACTAAGGGCAGATAGGATATTACCCGAAGATATTTTTTATGTTTAAAACTATACCACTGCAATGAGATTGCTCCTAAAGTCCCTATTGCTGTAGATATAACAGATGAAGTTAACGCAATTAAAATACTGTACCTAAACGATTTCCATAATCTGGCAGAGTGATTGAATAATTCATCATACCACTTAAGAGAAAACCCATCCCAGGCTACTCCCTTACCAGAATTAAAAGATTGAACAATAAGAACTACCAGGGGAAGGTATAAAAATATTAAAGTTAATATAAACATATTCAATGAAAAATTCTTTTTATTCATCTCTATACCTTCCCTCCCTTATGATCCTTGTCATATTTTGATAAAATAACAATAAAAACAACCGTTATTATTGTTAAAATTGTTGAAATAGCTGCAGCTTTAGGCCAGTTTCGAGTAATTGTAAGTTCTCTGGCTATGATATTTCCCAGCATTTGAGAATCATTTCCCCCGACTAATTTTGGAATAGCATAAGATCCCAAGGCCGGTATGAATGTAAATAATGTAGCGGTTATAACTCCCGGTTTTATGTTGGGTAAAAACGTTTTAATATAAGCTTTCATCTTGCTCGCCCCTAAATCTCTTGCTGCATCAATTATTGCAAAATCAAATTTTTCTATGGCAGAATACAGAGGTAAAATAGCATATGGCAGATACGCATAGACACTTACCAATATTACTGCAAACTTATTATAGATAAATTGATGGGGTTCAAACCCCAGTTTTATCAAAAGATTATTTAACAGACCATTATTTCCAAGGAGAGCTATCCAGGAATAGATCCTTATCAAAAAATTTGTCCAAAATGGAATTATTATTAGAAACAATAAAAAGTTTTTATACTTAGATGTGGCTATATAAAGAGCTGTTGGTATAGCTATTAAGACTGTAATTACAGTTGCAATCACAGATATCTCCACCGTATTCCAGACTACTTTTAAAAAGTATGAACTGCTGAAAAAATTGTATCCATCTACGGAAAATATCCATTCCACTCCTCCATAAATCCCTTTTTTTAAAAAGCTGTAAATTACTACTATTAATGTAGGAGCTACAAACAATAAGGTCAGCCAAAGGGTGATCGGAGTTGAATAAACCAAACCGCTTCTCTGATTTTTCATCTACATCACCTCTAAGAGGAAGCTGTCAGCTGAATCCCAAATAACATAGACCTCATCTTTCCAATGGATAGTTTCTGCATCTTCCTCAAAGAAATCCACATGCTGTTTAAATGCACTGAACAGCTTATCTCCTACAGTTACAAAGAACTTACTCTGAAATCCTGAGTAGATAACCTCCTCGATCTTTCCTTTTAATATATTGTCGTTGTCATCTAAATATCTAGGTTTTGATTTAGATATCTTTACTTTTTCAGGTCTGATGGTTAATTGTACAGAGTTCCCTACCATAACTTCCTTGTCTAGTTCAAATTTTATCCTTCCATAATCCGATGATTCCAGGTATCCGAATTCACCCTCTATCTCAACGACTTCACCCTCTATAAAGTTGGTTTCACCGATAAAGTTAGCTATATATGCATTGGCCGGACTCTCATAGATCTCGCTGGGAGTTCCTATCTGGAGGACCTCTCCATCCTTCATCACTGCAATCCTATCGGATACACTGAGGGCTTCCTGCTGGTCATGGGTAACAAATACAAATGTAATTCCTACCTCCTCATGGATATTGTCTAGCTCTATCAGCATATGCTGTCTGAGTTTTGCATCCAATGCAGACAGGGGTTCATCCAAAAGCAGAACCTTCGGTTTGTTTATCAATGCACGGGCTATAGCAACCCTTTGCTTTTGTCCCCCTGAAAGTTGAGTTGAATATTTATTTGCATGTTCAGAGAGTTTCACCATCTCTAAATATTTTTTTACCTCTCTATCTACCTCTGCTTCCTTTATTTTTTTTAGCCGCAATGGGAATGCTATATTCTCATAAATTGTAAGGTGAGGAAACAGTGCATAGGTCTGAAATATCGTATTAACATCTCTCTTGTCCGGGCTCAGATGAGTGATATTATCTTTCCCCAGATAGATTGCACCTCCATCAGCTTCTATAAATCCTGCTATCATCCTAAGAAGAGTAGTTTTACCACATCCGGATCCTCCTAAAATAGAAAAAAACTCTCCACCTTTAATCTCAAAACTAATATTTTTTAATACTTCTACTCCGT
Organism: Fusobacteria bacterium ZRK30; assembly: GCA_024628785.1. NCBI lineage: Bacteria > Fusobacteriati > Fusobacteriota > Fusobacteria bacterium ZRK30. The sequence goes on along the minus strand of CP102405.1, from coordinate 848,718 downwards.
CAAAAGACTTAGATATAGAATCAATTTTTATATTTCCTTGTTTCATAAAATCTCTCCTTGCTATATAAATTTTAACAGTATCAATTTCAGATAAAATACACTTAATTTAATATATTAAGTTATTACTATTTTATGTTTTATATAATACGTTTACAAAAATAGTATTACTAAACATCTAGCGTTATATTTTATAAAAAAAACTATACTTTGTCAATTGATTTATTTCATATATCAAGCTATAATATTAAATAGGTTTTTAAATTTCAAATAAATAATTTTAAATAAATAAAAGGGAGTAAAAAATGGATATAGGCAAAAAAATTAAAAGACTGAGACAGGAAAAATTTCTCACTCAAGATGAGTTAGCTATGAGATGTGAACTATCCAAAGGTTTTATATCCCAAGTAGAAAGAGATCTTACATCTCCATCTATCACTACCCTAATAGACATATTAGAGGGATTGGGCACCAACCTTCGAGATTTTTTTAATGAGGATGAAGATGAAAAAATCGTCTTTAAAAAGGAAGATGTCTTTGAGAATATCGATGAAGAGTTAAAATATAAGATCGAATGGATTGTTCCCAATGCACAGAAAAATCAAATGGAACCTATTCTTATAACCATAGAAGAGGGAGGAAGGTATAAGGAGGAGCTCCCCCACGAAGGAGAGGAGTTTGGATACGTACTGAGCGGTACCGTATTGATTCACTTAGGAGAAAAAACATACAAGGCCCGTAAAGGGGAGTCATTTTACTATAAATCTAGAAAAAATCACTACATTTCCAATGCAGGAAAAAATATAGTTAAAGTTTTATGGGTATCCAATCCGCCGGCATTTTAAAAAAAAGGTATCAAAAGCATTATACTTTTGATACCTTTTTAGTTTTTTCATAAAAATTATACCGATAAGACATTTAAAATCTGAATAGCAACCCCTAGATGCAATGCTTCCTCATCTATATCAAAACACTCATTATGAGCTGATGCCGTTATCCCTTTTTTTTCATTTTTTACTCCCAGATAAAAAAACACTCCCGGTATCTTTTCTAAATAATATCCAAAATCTTCCACACCCATATTAGCTTTTTCTTTTTCCAGGACACTCTCTATCCCTAAAATATCCGTGGCATTTCTCTTGATCAACTCTACCATATTATCATCGTTGATAAGGGAAGAATACCCTTTCCCAATCTTTAGTATTCCCTTTCCACCCATGGAAACAGGCAGGGTATCCACTAAAACTTTTAATTTTTCTTTAACTAATTTTCTTACTTCAGGATCCAAAGTCCTTAACGTTCCCATTAATTTTACAGAATCTGCTATGATATTAGGTGCACTCCCTCCCTCAATCATCCCCATGGTCAACACTGCACTGTCTCTGGCATCTATCCGGCTGACTATGGCTTGCATAGCTGTTATCAATTGTGCTGTTATGACAATTGCGTCTACGCCCTCTCCAGGATAAGCCCCATGAGCAGACCTTCCCTGAACCTCTATCTCTATACTGTCTGAAGAAGCATTCATCTGCTTATACCTGTATTCCACACTTCCTTTTTCTATCAGAGAACTCACATGTAATCCAAATATAGCATCTACACCTTCTAAAACTCCCTCTTTAATCATAGGCTCTGCTCCTCCTACAGTTTCTTCTGCAGGCTGAAATATAAATCTTACATTTACTCCTAATTCATCTTTTTGTTCACTGAGTATTTTAGCTACCCCCAAAAGGATAGTGGTATGTGCATCATGACCGCAGGCATGCATAACTCCATGGTTTTTAGATTTGTAAGAAACTTCATTTTTTTCCAAAATAGGCAGAGCATCAATATCAGCTCGAAGAGCTATAGTCTTAAACGCATTTTTCCCCTTTATCTCTCCTGCTACCCCTGTTTTTGCCATCTTTTTATGCAATATCCCAAATTCATCTAAATATTCACAAATTTTTCTCTGGGTACGAAACTCCTGCATTCCCAGCTCCGGATACATATGAAAGTCTCCCCTGACTTTAGAAAGCCAGGGAGATATCTTTTTAGCTAATTCTAAAATTTTATTGCTGTCCATAAAAAATCCCCCCCTAAAAAATATCTAACCCATAGCACACAGACCTAATCTAATTATTAAAACCAAAACCTTTACACGAAGCTCACAGAGGAAAAACCTAGAGAGCTCAGTAATCGTTTTTTTCTTGGTTATAACCTTTTCTCTTTTGACACAGACTAAAATCTAACCTTTCTTTTGAATTTAATTCCTTTTTCAAAGTGTTACCTTGCTACTCAGTATATCTCTTACGAGTTTCGTCGTGCTCATTATCTAAACACTTCAATTTATCCATGTTATTTAAAATTCATTTATTTCAGATAATAGATACTCTCCATTACTTGCTCTAATTTTTTAGATATTCCAGTGCCGTTCATCCCGTGATGATTTATTATTATAGAAAAGGCCAGGAGATCTCCATCAATATTATAAATATATCCCCCATAGGATTTTATTCCTGTAAGAGTTCCGCTTTTTCCATGGAGATTATCCACTAAGACCGTCTTTTCTTTAAATTTTTTAAAGGTTCCACCCTTTCCAGGCTCAGCTAAAGAATTATAAAAACTCAAAAAATCATTAGATTTATTCATATATTTCAAGACCTCTACTACAGTATCAGGAGTCACTCCATCGTAACGGGATAATCCGCTTCCATCGTATATATAGAGCCCCCTTGCAGATACACGTCTACTCCAGTATCCCTTCATCGTTTCAGCCTTGTTTCCCTTTACCTCTTTATTTTTTCTCCTTAACTTTTTCTCCACCTCCATCTTTAGGTGCTCTGCAAATAAATTTACACTGTACTTATTCATATAACCTATGATCTCCTCTAATTTAGGAGAATACTGGGTATAAATAATATTTTTTTTATTTTCTACTGTTTCATCTCTATTCTTCAATCTGCTTCCATCATTTTCTATACCATCCCGTTCTAAAGTTTCAGAAAATATTGCCCCTAAAGCAGAAGCCGGATCCTGCATCACTGTATTATATGAAATTATAGGTCTATTCATGGTTCCCAATGCAATTATTTCATTGCTGTAGGGAGGTACTACCAATGTTATTTTAGACGGTCTTTTATCATCTCCTACAACTCTATTAGTTACCACAGTATTAACCCATAAAGGAGACACACTTGCCCTGATATTTTTATCTTCCTTTCGGAGTGTCAGTCTGATACTATTATCCAAAAAAGTAAGTCCGCTGGGCTTTGAAGCAAAGGTATACCTCAGATCCCCCCATTCCCAAGTTTGAGACAGGGTTGTTTCAGGATAATAAGAACAATCAGCAACTATCTGACCATTAATTTTTTTTATCCCCATAGTTTTTACTTTTTCTACCCAGATATTTAAAAATTCCAGTTGTTTCTTTTTTTCCTCTGCTGTTACCCTTTCAGGATTTTTTGCAGCCAGATATTTAGACCCCAAAGTAGGATCTCCCCCGCCAATAATATAGATATTTCCATTTAAAGTTCCATCTTCCCCAATTTGTCCGTCATAGACTAATGTAGTTTTAAACCTATAATCTGCCCCTAAAACTTCTAGTGCTGCTCCTGTAGTCAATAATTTCATATTAGAAGCCGGTACCAGGGATTTGTCAGAATTTAATTCAAATAAAGTTTTATTGGTTTCTAAGTTCATAACTTTTATCCCCAGGCTGGCACTTTCTATTTTTGGCAGTTTCCTAAAATCACTTACCACTGCTTCTGTCCTAGATCTTATTGAAACAGTTGGGGTCTCGGCACTCCTGCACGAAATTATAGACACTAAAATTATCAATACAATCAATTTTTTTAATATGTTTTTCATCTGACCGCTCCCTCTAAACTTCTAATCGTTAACTTATCACAATCTATCTCCACCTCTATCCCTAGGGGAAGTGTTACCATAGGTTTACAATGGCCCGATTTAAAATTATAAATTATAGGAATACCCAGCTTCTTTAACCTGTCCTCTAAGAGATCCATAAGGGGCATGTCATATTCCGATGCAGGAATACAGTTATTAAAATCTCCCAATATAATTCCATTTAACTGGCCTAGTTTTCCTGAATTTAAAAGCTGGGTCAGAGCACGATCTACCTTATACGTAGGTTCTCTGATCTCCTCTACAAATAATATTTTACCTTTAAAATCAAGTTCATTGGGAGTTCCCATGTCCCCCATAAGGGTAATTAAATTCCCCCCTGCTACGATTCCAATAGCCTTCCCTCCTACCATAGATTTTAATTCTGTTGGATTTATTATCTCTCTGCCACAGATATTTTCCATACTTTCTACAAATGAATCCACCGTAAATTTTTCTATATCAAAAAAATTAGAAACTGCCATAGGTCCATGGAATGTAACCAAACCAGCTCTTTGATTCAGAGCAGTGTGAAGTGTTGTAATATCGCTGTACCCTATAAATATCTTGGGGTTTTTCTTTATCATATCAATATCCAGTGCTTCCACAATCCTTATACTTCCATATCCCCCACGAAGACACATGACTGCATCTACTTCTGGATCTTTAAAAAAATTATTTATATCTGATACTCTGCTTTTATCTGTTCCTGCAAATGAATGCCAGGTATCAAAAATGTGTTTTCCTAATTTCACCTTATATCCCAGGCTTTCTAACTTTTTTTTTGAACTGAGCACCTTCTCTTTAGAACCTGAGTTAGCAGGAGCCACTATCCCTATGGTATCTCCCTTTTTTAAATTTTTCCCCTTTAACATCTCCAGCCTCCCCTACGACAATAATAAAACTTTACATTTTTTCAAAATTAGGTTATAATTCTTTTGAAATGTGTTAGCGACATTATGGTGTTTCTAATGCTGAGCCAGTAAACTTTCTCAAAAGGTTTACTGGCTCTTTCACTTTATATAGTTATTCCCCCTCCATCGTATAGATAGAGGGATTTTTTTTATTTAATTACACCTGCAAAATTGGATGCAACGTCACGTTGCTCTTTTACTCTTCCACAGGAAAATATTTTTCTAACTTTAAGTTCACATATTTCCCCGTATCTTCTAATTTAAATTCAGCTGAGTATATCTTTTCATTTTTCCCTTTTATCTTCTTTAAAGAGATAGTTTCCCCTTTTATTAATTTTTTAGCCCTGGTTTTGGAAATCTTTACCTCTATAGACTTATATCTACTCTCTTTCCACAGGGTAAAGTTACACGGCGGGGCATCTCTATACCCCACACACGAAAACCCCTTACTGTTCTCATAGATATTTTTTCCGCATCTGGGACAGACTGCGATTATCTCCCTTTCTGAATCATTGTATACCCTGGGTATCTCTATATTCTGGCCTATAATTCTCTGGAGTTCCTCTGTAACCAGATCGATAGTTTCCTGGATAGTGCTATTTCCCTTATATACTTTTTTCAGGAGTTTAGAAAACTCTACAGTCTTTGTTTTATACAGATCTATATTTAATTTATCCAATGTCTCAACTACTTTTCCTCCCAATGGTTCCAAAGAAAAATTAGATCCTTTTTGGGATATATATTCATATTTTTTGGCATTTTCTATTATCCCTGTTCTTGTTGCCTCAGTCCCTATCTCAATCCCTTTTAATATAGCCTTATACTCATCCTCTTCGGTATCACTGTCCTTTCTGAATGGATTTTTTAAATGGGCTGCCAGTTCCCTTTCTGAGACTTTTCTGGGGGGCTTAGTTTCCTTAAGTATTTTTTTAAACTCAACTTTAAAGGTATCTCCTACAATAAAATTAGGTAGTTTATTTTCAAAAACCGCAGGTTCGTATTTGTAAAATCCTGCCTGTACAACACTTTCTCCTGAAAGCTTAAATTTTTCATCTCCTACACCTATAGTGACTACAACCTTAGCTGTAATAGTTTCCTCAGCTACAAAGTTTGAGATAAAACGATTCAAGATAGTTTCATAGATTATTTTTTCCCGTCCGTTTAAATTGTTCTTTGGAAATTTCATAGTCGGAATTATCGCACTATGACTCTCCACCTTATCATCATCAAATATCTTTTTAGAATCTTTAAACTTTACATTGTGATCCTTTGAAAGCACCTTTAGAAGCTGCTTAACCTTTCCCTTTTCATTCACAGCCAGGTATTCTGTATTTGTCCTTGGATATGTGATATATCCATTTTCATATAATTTCTGAATTATTTCCAAAGATCCCTTAAAATCTATCTTATTTTTTTTCGAAAGCTGGGATTGTAATTTTGACAATGAAAATAATTTCCCCGGCTGTTTTTTAATCTCCTTATTTTCCTTGGATAAAACTTTTCCCTCACAGGAGTTGAGTTCTTCACATTTTAAGTCAGCTTTTTTCTCATCTTTTATGAGATATTTTGTGCTTTTAGACAGTTTAAATTTAACCTCGTCCTTCTCACATTCACTCTCAAGCTGGATATATTTTTCCTTGACGAACTTCTCTATAGCTGTATCCCTGTCATAGATAAATTTTAATACCGGTATCAATACCCTTCCTACCGGCATCAATTGACCACTTTTCAGTGTGATATATCTGGTTAAATTTATACCAAAGAGCCAATCCATCACAGTTCTGGAATATCCCTCAAACGCTAATTTTATATACTCCCTGTCAGGTTTTATATTCTTAACTTCCTCTATGATGGTCTCCTTGGTCTGTTCCGGAAGCCATAACCTGTATACCTCTTTTTTTATCTTGGATTCCTTTATAATCCTATCTATTATTATCTGTCCCTCTCTGTCTGCATCTCCGCAATTAATAATTCCTTCTACATCTTCCCTCTCCATAAGATCTTTAAGAACTTTAAATTGTTCAGCAATCCCCTTGCTCTCCTTTAATTTAAATTTAAACTTCTTCGGTGTAAAGGGTAGTTCTACCTCCTTCCACTTCATCTTCTTGCCAAAATAATCATCTACATTGGATAGTTCGAACAGGTGACCGAATGCCCATGAAACAATATATTTGTCCCCTTCTATATACCCGTTTCCTCTTTTTTTCAGACCTAATGCACTGGCTATATTCCTCCCTAAACTGGGTTTTTCCGCTATAATTAATTTTTTCATCATTTACTCCTTTTGTTTTACTAACTAAGGTTTTCTTTCTTTACTTTAATACTCTTCATAACAAAGGTTTTCTCTTTTAATTTTAGAGTATTGGAAGGTTTAAATCAAGAAAAAAAGAAAATTGACCTTATCCTCTTAATATTGATATAATTTAATGATAAATAGGTAGTTATTTTCTATCTGTAAACTTTCAATTATCAACTCTTGTTTCATAGGAGAAATCAATATGTTAAAATTTAAAAATATAACTACTAATGAGAAGAAACCCCATCTTAATAATTTAAATTTAAATGTTTCAAATGGAAAATTTATCCTTTTAAATTATAGATCTAAAACAGAAAAAGATAAGATAATCGACTTAATCTGCCAGCTGGATATCCCTAAATCCGGAGGTATCATAATCGGAGGAAAAAACCTCTCTAAGTTTAATTGTCGTTCAAAAATAATTCATAAAAGAATAGGAATTTGTTTTGAAGATTTTAAGCTTATACAAACAAAAGATGTCATGGGAAATATAACTCTTCCTTTGGAGATCCATACAAAATTACCTCCTAAGAAACTCATTGAAACAGGTGAAAAACAGTTAAAAAATTTTGGTCTTTTAGATAAAAAAAATAATTCTTTAACAACTCTGAATTTAGAGGAAAAGCAAAGACTTAACATCGCCAGATCTCTGGTTTTAGATCCTGAATTAATCATCTTGGATAATCCTCAAATTCATTTAAAAATTGAAAAAATTGAGAGTTTAATGAAATATTTCCAGGATCTCAACAGCAAGGGCAAAACCATAGTAATTTTTACCAACAATAAAAAAATTGAAAATATGATAAATTGTGATAAATATATCTTAGAGAAGGGAGCAATATCCAATGTTTAAAAAAATACGTCAAATGAATACCGAGATAAATGAATTAATCCAAAAAAATATAACCTACTATACTCTTAGTTTTACTACTTTGATCTTTGCATTTTTATTTTTTAATATAAGCGTTATCTCTATCTATAACATCTATCAAAGCAATAAAACTTTAAACAAAAGTTATACTCTCAGCGTGTATATGAATAACAACGTCTCTCAAAATAGTATTGAGAAGATTGAAAAAAACATTTTAACCCTTGATGGTATCGAACAAATCAGCTATATAAATAAAGAGTTAGCATTTAAAAAATTAGCTGATCAACTAGGTCTCAGTAATCGTGGGATAGGTAACCCTCTCTTAAACTCATTTGTCGTAAAGACTGAGGGAGAAAAAAACCTGAATCAAGCAAAAGTCATCATCGATGAGATCGACGGTGTAAAAGAAGTTGTAATCAATAAAAAGAGTGTTACTAAATTAGATGAAAAGATAAAAAGAAATAATAAACTTCTAATTGGATTGCTCTTAATCACACTGCTTCCTATAAAAATAATGATATTTAATATAATGCATAGCAGTGTTGTCAGTCAAAATCATGATATAGAAGCTAAATTATATCTGGGTATGGAAAAAAGAGAGATCTTAAGACCCTATTATTTTATAAATAATATAAAGTTTATCTCAGCAGCAATTATAGGAAGTTTAACCTTTTTAAACCTCTATGAATTTATTCGAAGTGAGATAGCCGGGTTGAACTATATAGTTTCTACCGTCCAGGCTGGAATAGTTGTAGGGATTATCATTCTCCTTGTCGGTTTAATTTTTCCATTTGTATCTTTTAACTTAATAAAGGTTAAGAGGTAGATCTATGAAAAAACTAATATTTTTACTGACTTTGATGATTATTACTACAAATACATTCTCTAACAGTATCGATGAAAAAAAAAATCAAATCAGTCAGATTGAAAACGAGATCAAAAGAAAAGGTGAAGAGATCAAAAAAAACGCTCAAAAAATCAAGACTATAGATAAAAAAACAGAAACTCTAAAAGAACAGATAATCCGTGTAGAAAAAGAATTAAAAATTATCGAAAGTGAAAAAGAACTCTTAAAGATAAAGATTGATGTAGTCAGCAGAAAGGTAGATTATGGTAAGCGGAATCTAAAATTTAGTTCTAAAGAACTTACCAATATGGAAAATGATTATGTAGCTATGCTCCAGTCGTGGCAGAAAAAAGATATAACCGATGAAATTGATACCTATAATTTTAAGGAGATCCTAAAGGCCAACCAGGAGAGACAGGATGAGATAAAAAGTGTCCAAAACAATATAAAAAAAGTAAAAGAAGATATCGAAAAGGAGCAGAGAAATCTGAAAAAACTCCAATCTCAACTGGCTTATAAGGAACGACAGCAAGAGAGTAAGAAGAGACAACACAATAACCTGATTGCCCAGTATAATAAAGATAAGAAGATAACAACAGCTAAAACAAACCAGGCTAAAAACACGATAACAAACCTTCAAAAGCAAAAAGCTGCTATTGAAAAAGAGATCGATAATATAATCAGAACCAGAACCAAGCAGCTGGGAAATGTAAATTATTCCACTGTTGCCAAAAACTTAGGAAGTTTTAAAAAACCTATCTCTGGAAAAGTTCTGGTTGGATTTAATCAGGCCAAGGTCGGTGGAATCCGTAGTTCAGGACAGGAGATCCAAGGAAACTTAGGAGATCGGGTTGTTTCTGCAAATAAGGGTAAGGTTATCTATGCAGGTAAATTTATGAATATGGGAAAAGTTGTCATGATAGACCATGGATATAACTTGATCACTATCTATGGAAACCTAATCTCTAACTATGTAAAATTAGGGCAGACCGTAGGAAAAGGAAGTGAAATCGGAATTTTAGGACTTAACTCCGATGGAAGATCATATCTTTATTATGAGACAAGGTTTAACCTAAAATCTTCCAATCCAAATAACTTTTAGAACTATCTAAAGACTAACTATAAAATCAGAATCACATAATCAGCCTAGGGATTTAAAGTTTCCAGTGAGATTCATATCTCTAGGTTGAAAATATACATCATATATTTGACCATTGGTCACATAGGGGGAGAAAGATGAAAAAAAAGGTATGTATCATATATAATACCTCTAAAAAAGATGCAATAAAATTTTATGAAGTATCCAAAGAGTTCTTCGAGAATTGCGGTATAGAGGTCCAGTCAGAGATAGAGGGATCAGCTTTTGTCGTGGTTATCGGTGGAGACGGAACTCTCCTACAGGCCAGCAAAGATATAGCTAATCACAACAAATTTGCTATTGCTGTAAATATGGGAAGTCTTGGATTTCTTACAGACATAAGGAGGATCGAAGCGCTTCAAGTTTATGAAGATGTTTTGATGGGCAACTATAAGTTAGAGGAAAGACACATGTTGGAGGTAGAAGTCAGGGGAGAAACACATACCGGTCTCAATGAGGTGGTTCTGGCAAAGGGAGGAATCCTGCAAAAATTAATCAGAATTAGAGCTTCAGGGGAATACTATATCAATACATACAGGGCAGATGGATTAATTGTTGCTACTCCTACAGGATCAACAGGTTATTCCCTTTCAGCAGGAGGGCCCATCATCAGATCTAATTTGGATGTACTTTTAATTACTCCTATCGCTCCACACAACTTAAGCACCAGACCTATAATAGTAGATGGGAAAGAGGAGATCACACTGAGATTAGAGGGTAGAGAAGATTCCGCCTATATAGCTGTCGATGGAGATGACGCTATCGAGGTTACCAAAGAGGATATTATCAAGATCAGATATTCAGATAAAAAACTAAAGTTAGTGCTGCCAAAGTCGAGAAATTATTATTCTGTTTTAAGGGAAAAATTAAAGTGGGGAGATAAGATATGTTAAGGGAACTTCGAATTGAAAATTTAGCAATTATAGATAAATTAGAATTAGAATTTCAAGATAAATTAATAGCTCTCACAGGTGAGACAGGAGCAGGAAAATCGATTATCCTTACAGGTATCAACCTCCTTATTGGTGAAAAAACTAATATGGAGATGCTTAGAGATGGGGCTGACTATCTTTTGGCTGAAGGTGTCTTTGATGCCAATGAAAATCAGGCAGAAGAACTCCATGAGATGGGGATAGATGTGGAAAATAATGAAATAATTGTCCAAAGAAGGATGGAATCCAATGGCCGCGGAAAAGCTTTTGTAAATGGCAGAAGAGTTCCCATGAGCAACCTAAAGGAGATTATGGGAACCTTGGTAGATATTGTAGGTCAGCATTCCCACCAGATGCTCCTCCATAGGGGAAATCATATAAAATTAATCGATAGATTTTTAAATAAAGATGAACACCTTATCAAAGATCAGCTGGGAGATATTGTCTCTAATTATGAGGAGGTCCATAGACTCCTAATACAGCTTTCGGAAACAAGAAACAATATCAAAGAGAAAAAAGATCTCTATGAATATCAGTTAGCAGAAATCGAAGAGGTAAACTTATCTAAAAATGAGGATGAGGAATTAGAAGATGAATATAAGATCCTTTTTAATGCCGGTAAGATTACTGAAAAATTAAAAAATTCCTACTATAGTATAAGTGACGGAGAGGTAAACGTAACCTCTTTACTCCACAGTGTGAAAAAAAATATGGAGACCCTCTCCCAATATGGAAAAGACTATGAGGCCATCTTTGAGAAAGTAGAAAAAATCTACTACGAAGTTGAGGATCTCACATACAATATAGAAAACATTCAGGATAATATGGATGTAGATGAGTACCGGCTCAACGCTGTAGTGGACAGATTAGACAAGATAAACAATCTCAAGAAAAAATACGGAGAAGATATCTCAGAAATTTTAGGATATCGGGATAAGATAAAAAATGAATTGGATCTTTTGGATGAAAGTGATTTTGAGGAAAAAAAGTTAAATAAAAAAATACAAGATCTCCTAAAAAAATATAAGGAGATCGCTGGTAAACTCTCTGCTGTCCGTAAGACCAAAGCTAAACTGATCGAGGAGCACCTTACCTCTGAACTAATATATTTAAATATGAAAGATGCCAGATTTAAGGTCGATTTTAAAGTCGATGAGAAGATCTCAAGATCTGGAATAGATATAGTAGAGTTCATGATTGCTCCCAACCTGGGGCAGGAGATGAAACCCCTTGCCAAGGTAGTTTCCGGAGGAGAGATGAGCAGGATCATGCTGGCTCTAAAGGTAATATTTTCAGCTGTAGATAATGTTCCTATACTGGTATTTGACGAGATCGATACTGGGGTAGGAGGAGAGACAGTTAGAAAGATAGCGGATAAATTGTATGATATCGGAGAGAATGCCCAGATCATATGTATAACCCATTCCCCTGCAATTGCAGCTAAGGCCAGCCAGCAATTTTATATTAAGAAAAAAAATATCCAGGGAAAAACTATAGCCACAGTAAAAAATCTAAATCCAGAAGAGAGGATAGATGAGATCGCACGAATGCTGGCAGGAGATCAGGTCAGTGACAGTGTAAAAAAACATGCAAAAGAACTGCTGAAGGGGTGAGAATATGCTCAGCAAAATACCGGGATTTAAAGAATTTGAAAAACACATGAAAGACAGCAGCTTTAGTTATAACAGCTGCGAAGCTTATAAAAAAGATATAGATGATTTTTTTATCTTTATAAGATATAAACCTCTAAATGAAATAGTAGAGGAAGATATCTTAAACTTCATAAAAGACCTAAAAAAAGTCTATTCCAATAACAGTATCAACAGAAAAATAATATCTATTCGAGGATATTTAAAATATTTTTACAAAAATGGTATAATTGATAGTCTGCCTATGGAAAAGATAAAAAATCTCCCTCCTGAAAAAAGAACTTTAGAGATATTAAGTTTGGAAGAGATTGAGAAATTGAGAGAGATTATGGATGATTCCCCTAAGGAATACAGGGATAGGACCATCTTGGACATCCTCTATGAGACTGGTATTTTAATCTCAGAAGTTTTAGATCTTCGATGTGAAGACATAATATCAGAAGATTATAAGGTTATCACTCAAATTAAGGGCGTTAAGATAAATAAGATCCCTTTAGACAACTCTTTAAGTGAAAGATTGCAGATATTTATAGAGGAAAAAAGAGATCAATTGAGAAATAAAAATACCAAAATATTTTCCAGTATTTCCAGGCAGAATTATAGAGCCAGACTTATAAAATATGGGAAAAGAGCCAGTCTAGACAGGGAAATATATACCCATATGATCAGAAACTCTGTTCTAAAAAATATTTTGGACACAGAGGGAGCCCATGTTGTAAAGGATAGGATGGGATATTCTACCATTCAAAATACCAGTCTTTACAGCAGCAGGAATACCCAGCAGATTAAAAAGATATATATGGAGATAGGAATCGGAGATGAATAACCTCTGCTTATTTTAAAAGAAGCAGGAAATAATAAAAAAGATTAAAATTTAACAGGAAAAAAGGAGAATTAATGAAAGCAGGATTTATTGCAGTAGTAGGAAGACCAAATGTAGGAAAATCTACATTAATGAATAAGATAGTAAATGAAAAGGTAGCCATAGTTTCTAATAAAGCTGGAACAACTAGAGATTCAATCAAGGGGATCTTAACTATCCAAGATACACAATATGTATTTATTGACACCCCGGGAATTCATAAACCTAAGCATCTTTTAGGTGAACATATGACCAACACAGCTATCAATGCACTGAGGGAAGTAGAAGCAGTTATGATGGTGTTAGACGGGACTCAAGAGATCAGTACAGGAGATCAGTTTGTTTTTGATAAAATTATGAAAGCTCCTAATACTCCTAGAATTGCAGTTATCAACAAGATTGACCTTATGAAAGATGAAGAGATCGAGGAAAAAATCGGAGAGATCAGAGCAAAATTAGGAGATTTCCACAAGATCGTAACTATGTCAGCTGAATATGCTATTGGTATTCCTAAATTATTAGAAGCTATCAATCCATTTTTAGAGGAAGGAATCATGTACTATCCAGAGGATATGTATACTGATATGCCTATGTATAAGATGATTATAGAGATTGTAAGAGAAAAAATATTAACTAGAACCAGAGATGAAATCCCTCATTCTATTGCTGTTGAGATCATCAATGTAGAGAGAAGGGAAAATGGTAAGGATAAATATGATATCAATATCTATGTAGAGAGAGATTCTCAAAAAGGAATAGTTATCGGTAAAAGAGGTGCCCTTTTAAAAGCTGTTGGTACCGATGCTAGAAAAGATATTGAGACTTTATTAGAGAAAAAAATCTATTTAAACCTTTGGGTTAAAGTTAAAGATAAGTGGAGAAAGAAAAAGCCGTTCCTAAAGGAAATGGGATATAACTTAGACGAATTATAAAAAGAACATGATATTAAATTTAAATAGACGTAATTTGAACTTAATTTTATCTTTAACTTGTTAAGTAATTTATATATTTTTAGATATTAAAATTAGGGGGATTTTTTCCTCCTTTTTTGCTAAGGGAGGACTCCAATGGGGAAAAAATATAAGATACTTATCATCAGTGATACAGAAATTTTGGGACGATATCCCATGGATAGGCTAAAAAAGATGTTTTCCAATATTGATTTTATAATCTCAGCAGGAGATCTGGGAAATGATTATTTGGATTACCTTTTTACAACTCTCAATAAGGATATCATCTATGTCAATGGAAATCATGTCCATAAAAAAGGACATGATATCTCATTCTGTAAAAATATAGATGGGAAGATCATAAGATATAAAGGACTGAAAATATTTGGTTTAGGAGGGAGTAAAAAGTACTCCTACCAGGAAAATCAATATTCTGAGTTTGAGATGACCCAGAGGATAATTTTAAATTTAGGTTCCCTTTTCTGGGGAAGAAAACTAGATATCATGGTAACCCATACTCCTCCACGGAGGATAAATGACCGGGAAGATTTTACCCATCAGGGATTTGAAGTCTTTCATAAAATTTTAAAGTATTTTAAGCCTAAATTATGGATCCACGGGCATATTCATCTGGTTTCCCATATGGATACCCAGGAAACTGTCGTAGGAGATACTCGGATTATCAATGCCTATGGATATAAAGTTATAGAATATATGAAAAATTAGGAGGTCTTTATGAATAGTTCATATATCCAGGAAGAAGCTAAAAATGCTTATGATAAATTTGTCGGCAAGGGAAAGATATTAGGAATTTCAGTGGGTCACAGAGAGGATTTAAAAAAATTTTCAGATATACAGAAAGAACTCTCAGCCTATAACAATTCCCTCTTAGGACTTCAAAGTGTTCCTCTCTCTAAAATTGTCGGCAGTGTGCAGAAAACTGAAGATTTCAAAAAGGGATTTATTCCCAAAAATAGTATCGTCAAGATCAGGTGGTGTAACATCTATATTGAGATGTTAGGAGATTTTAAACTTCCTCCAGTTGAACTTTATAAAATAAGGGATGAATACTACGTCTACGATGGAAACCACAGGATCTCTGTAGCTAATTTTCTTAATTTTTCATCTATAGAAGCAGTTGTAACGGAATTTTTTTCAGGGGAAGATACTGAGGAGGAACTGAACTATAGGGAAAAATTTAAATTTACCAAACAAACTCAGCTAAACCTCGATCTGACAGAGAGTGGTGACTATAAAAAGCTCCTGGATGATATTGAAAGTTTGGAAGGGCATGGGAAGACCCTTGTAAAATCCAAATATTGGTATCAAAATATATATACTCCAATTATAAAAATTTTGCGATTTAATGGAATGGTTTTAGAGAAAAAATTAGAGGGTGATCTCTATATAAAATTTTTAGAGCACAGAAGATATTTGATCAACAACACTAAAAAATATGATTATTCCTATGCCTTAGTTGATTATATGAATATGGTCTATCTGGGAAAGAAGTATACCATCCAGACCCAGATACAAATCAATCGCTATATTGATTCCCTCATTAGGAGACTATATAAATTAGATAAGGAAAGTTCTATGGATGAGGTTCAAAAGAATAAACTTTTAGACCTCCGGGAATTAATCAGAGGGGATTTTACAGATGAACTCTATTTTTCCAAGGTAATCAGGAGGGATATCAGATCATGGTATTATACAAAACTTCGAACAACTATCGATATTTTTATAGACAAATCCAGATTATTTGAACCTTCCAAATTGATTCAAAAAAACCAGTTAAAATTATACCGAGAATTGAAGGATTATATGAATTATTATAAAAAAAATTATTCCAATGTCTCAATCAGAGAGGGAATTTTAGACTATATCTTGGAGATTTTAATTCCGACATTTGACTACCTTTCTCCTAAAAAAATAGATGAGGCTGAATTTATTGTACAGTACTTCAAATTTAGCCATAGAAAAATTAAATTTTTAAAAAATGGAAAAAATATAGGATTGGAAGAATTAGAAGATCTTTACTTAGATATTGGATCGGAAAGCTCTACCATCCAAGACTGGCTCTCTAAAACATTGAAAAAAGAAAAAACTTTTAAGGGAGACATTCTTAAAGGAGTCAAAGAACTCCTCCTTATAAAGGGACAGGATGTAGATACTTTTGGTGAATTGATGGATCTTTATGAGGGAACTACAAACTATAAAACTATCCTCCATATAAAAAAACAGATATGGAACTTTGTAGAACAGAATTCTTCCGGTGACTGGGTTAAAAAAAAGTTTGCTGTTGATTTAGAAAAACTAACCCACAATAAAGAGGGGCTAAAGTTTTTTAAAACCGAAAGATTTATGCACTTTATCAGGGGTAAATCAAATACCTATACCATTGTTGATTTCTATATGGATATCATCAATTATGGAGAAAAAAATCAGATGGAAGGTACAATAGATATAGATACATTACTGATGCAGTATATTAACAGATGGGAGGAACAATGATAAAAGCGATTATGCTGGATCTAGACGGAACATTATTAGATAACGTTCATAAGATCAGCGAGACGAATAAAAAAGTATTAAAGAAATTAGAAGATAAGGGAGTAAAGATCTTTTTAGCAACCGGTAGAAGTTTTGAGTCTATGAGGTCATACCATGAAGAACTTAACTTAACGACTCCTGCTATCTGCTATAATGGAGCTAAAATAATATATCACAACGGTAGTGAAAAAGAATATCCTATAAAGGAAAGATCACTAAAAGCATTGATAAAGATTGCCAGGGAGCACAAAACTCATTTAAACCTGTACCAGCATGAAATATGGTATTCTGAAAATATCCAAAATGAAGAGACTGAAATATATAAAGAGATCTCAGGACTAGACCCTGTAGAAAAAGATTTTGATCGCTTAGATGAGATGTTTTCTACAAAGGCTCTCTATGTAGGAGAACACGAAGATCTATTAAAGATAGAAAAAGATATAAAAGATAAGTTAGGAGAAAGTGTCTACACTACCTTCTCAAGACCATTTTTCCTGGAAATTTTAGACGGGAATGTCAACAAGGGCACAGCTATGAAAAATATCATGGAGGCTGAGAATATTTCTCTATCTCAGGTTATAGCCTTTGGGGACGGGTTAAACGATAAGGAGATGTTGGAAACTGCCGGAGTTGGAGTTGCTATGGACGGTGCCTTCGAAGAATTAAAGCAGGTTGCTGACCATGTTACTGCCTCTAACGATGAATCTGGAGTCGGAGAATTTTTAAAGAAATATTTATAGCTCTTTTCCTAAAAAAACTTACAATAATAACGCAACGTGACGTTGTATCCAAACAAGCACAATTCTAGATAGTAAAAAAACTCCTCCTAAATTAATTTAGGAGGAGCTTTTTTATTCTCATTTTTATCTGTTTTTACAATTCCCCAATAGCTTATCTAATCTTTGATCTTTTTGATATAACGTCAGAGTTGCACTTCCTAGATCTTCTAACTGTGTCTTTTCACCACTTGCAACTTCAATAATTTTTTTAATTATATTATTACCAACATTATCAACAGTATCTGATCCATTCATTATTCCTCTAGCATCAATATCCATATCAGCGTTGAATAGATCTTCATTTCCACTTATACGAATTACGGGAATAATTGGATTGTTAAATCCCGCAGCTCCACTTGTCCATAAAACCATTTGAGCTCCTAAAGATGCAAAGTTTACCCCAGCTCCACCACATAACATTGTTGCTTCCGATAAATAAAATCCACTCTCTTTCGGTTTATCAATAAAATCTTTATTGATCTCTAAAATATCTTTTATTGGTTTGGTACCCATTTTATAAAGTGCACCAAGTGATTTTTCCTCAATAGTAATAAGTCCTCCTACACTATTACCAATACTCATTGTTTCAACATTTGTTCCTTCTACACTCCATCTTAACTTTTCAGCTTCAATCAGTGAATCTATTTTATTAAACACTTCTTCAGAAACAGCACGCCTTCTTAGATTTTCCTGGCACCCTTGAAGTTCAAACAATTCACCACCAATTCCTATGGCACCTGCATCAATTAATTTATCAATAGCATTTCCTGCACTAGGATTAGATGCCATTCCAGAACTTGTATCCAATCCACCACACTTCACACCTACTATCAATTCATCAATAGAAACATTTTCTCTTGGAGTTTTATTAATATCATCTGATATTGTTTTTAATTTTTGTATTCCTACCTCAATTGTTCTACGTGTTCCACCATTTTTTTGACATGTCAGTATATCTACAGGCTTACCTATTTTAGCAATTGGCTCAGCGATTTGCTCAGGTAAAATACTTCCACACCCCATTGCAATAACTAAAACTCCTCCTACATTTGGATTTTTTCCAACTGCTATCATTTGGTTAAAAGTTTCTTCATTTCCACCTAGCATACAAGTATACGAATTAGTCAAAACTACTGAATCTTTTACTTTTTCTGAAATATTTCTGGCAATTCCATCACAACATTCATCTACTACTATAATCAGAGTTTTATTTCTAATCCCGATACTTCCATCTTCTCTTCTATATCCTTTAAAGTTCATTTACTTCACCTTCTTTTTGTATAACTTTAATTTGTCTCATTATTTCTTTTTTAAATTCTTGTGGAATATCTACTGTTAAACTTTTTACATTATGTACATGTACTAAGTCTCCTTTTTTTATATCCTCTGTACATATCCCTATAACTTCACCATATTTATAAATTTTATCTCCATTATTAATATCATTTAGAGCAATTTTATTTCCATGGGGTATCATTTCGTTAGACTGTATATTTATCAAATGTTCACCATTAGATAGATAGATATGGGCTACTTTATTTTTTCCTAAATCAACTAATGCTGTTGCAACATTATCTTTTTCATCCTTTTTACTAAATCTATTCATAATTTCATCCTTTTTACTAAATTTATTTATAATTATTTTCTTTTTCATTATCAATTAAAATATAATTATTTTCTTTTTTTGTATGAACTTGATAATCTTTTACCATCCATTTTATCCATCCATAAACCATTATTATCATAAGGAATATTATGGGCACTCCTGTAATAATTGCTGCTGTTTTGATTGTATTTAAATTTGCTCCTATAAATATCATTACTAAAGGAACTAAAGCTAATAATACACACCAGAACAATCTATGAATTGGATGTGGGTTTTCATTTGATTTTAATCCAGGTGTAGCTGTAGATGCCATTGTAAATGCTGCTCCGTCTAAAGTTGTTGCCAAAAATAATACAGCTATAATTGAGAACATCATCATGAATATACTACCTAAAGGTAAAGTTTTCATAACTTCGATTATGGCGAATGTATCTTTACCTGCACCTAATAAGCCAGTCATGTCAACTAAGCCTCTCAATTGTCTGTCTATAGATAAACTTCCAATAACTCCAAAGAAAGAAAAACAACCAATACTTCCAATAACTAAAGTATTTATAATCACTGACCTGATAGTTCTTCCTTTTGAAACTTTTGCGATAAATATCCCTGTAAATGGAGCATAAGTTATCCAGTATAACCAGTAAAATATTGTCCATAATTGAGGAAATCCAGTTTGCCCTATTGAATCTGTAAATAAACTCATACCAACGAAATTTTGTAACATTAATCCAAGTGAATTAGTAATATTATTCATGATAAATAAACTAGGACCTAAAACTACAATTGCTAATAGGAAGAAAATCGCTAATTTACCATTCCAATCTGATATTCTGGCCATTCCTTTTTCGATACCAATATATGAACTGAGGGAATAAACTATGGAAATTAATAAAATTAATGCAACATTCATTCCGAAAGTAGGTGTGATTCCAATTACAGCACATAATACTTGTGAAACTAAAGGTACTGATACTCCTAAAGTAATACTTAATCCACCAAAACAGATGAAAATAAACATAACATTAATGATCGTAGCAAGAACACCATCTTTTTTAATTCCGGTAATTTTACTGATTATAGAACTAAGGCTAAGACCTTCGTTTTTTCTAACATAAAAATGATAACACATTGGTAATCCAACTAAAGCATATAATGTCCAAGCACTGAATCCCCAGTGGAACATATTGTAAGGCAGTGCCATTTCAAATGCTCTTATTGAGTTAGCTTCTATTCCTAATCCAGGAGTTCCTATATAATAAGCCCATTCTATAAATGCCCAATAAATAGTAGCTGACCCCAGCCCACAACTAATCATCATTGCAACCCATTTAAAGGTCGTATGTTCAGGTTTATGGTCACCTAATTTAATGTTCCCGTATTTGGATAATGCTACTCCTATTAATAGTACAAAACCTGAAAAAGTAAATATTAATGTAAATGACCCAAACCAATTTGTCATTTTACCAAATATAATATTTGCAATTTTCTGAGAAGTTTCAGGATTGGTATACAATAACCCGACTAGCAGAATAACGAAAAATATACTAATCGAGATTAATACTTTATCAATTCTGGCTCCTTCTATTTTTTTTTCTGTTTTTAATTCTCCTACATTTACACCTGTTTTTTTACTCATTTCTTCCCCCTATTTTTTACTTAAATAAATCACTAATCTTAACCCTATATTTTTCAATTATTTCTTCATCAAGTTCAATTCCAAGCCCTGGTTTATCACTGACATTGACATATCCACCTTTAAACATTGGAGCTCCTTTAACCAATTTTGTCACTAAAGGACTTTGACTTTCAGAGAATTCCATCAATGTTCCATACTCTCTTGAAGCTAAAAATTGTACAGAAGCCGCAAGTAAAATTCCAGTACTAAATCCATGAGGAATCAATCTTACCCCATGCATTTGAGACATATCATATATTTTTTTTATTTCAGTGATACCACCACACCTGGTGATATCCGGCTGAACTATATCAGCATCATATTTGTCTAAAAATTCTCTAAATTCATGTACGGTAGTCAGAGCTTCTCCTCCTGCTAGTTTAGCTTCTACACAGCTAGAGAATTTTGCATATCCATTCGAATCATCAGCCAAGATAGGTTCCTCTATCCAATTTAAATTGAATTCCTTTAATCTATTTGCCATATAGATAGCATGACCTGATGTTCTCCACTTGGTTGCTAGATCTATTTGAAGTTCGATATCCCCTCCGATTTCATCTCTAACAGCCTTAACAATATTATAATCTGTATCTGGATCTTCTCCGAAAACTCCTCCACCAAACTTAAGACTTTTGAAACCCTTGTCCACAAGACGCCTTGCCTCTTCTTTGTTCTTTTCTAAATCACTGTACGGAATAAAAGTCCCGTATGCCATTATTTCATCTCTATATTTCCCGCCTAAAAGTGTATGAACCGGAACACCATAGTATTTTCCTGCAATATCCCAAAGAGCTATATCTATTGCACTGATTGCATGAATCCCTGCTCCTCTTCTTCCCATATAGTTAGATGCCCAGTACATCTTATTCCATAACTTTTCAATTTCCAGTGGATTTTCACCAATCAATAATTCCTTTAACCCATAGCAATATAGATTTGAATTGGGAGTCTCTATTATTGACTTTATAACCAGTGGTGATGAATCACTTTCACCTATTCCTGTAATTCCACAATCAGTATGTACTTTTACAATAACTGCGTCATCACCCCAAGTACATGTTTTTCCTATTTCTGGAACCCGAAGTATAATCACTTCAATATCTATTATTTTCATTTTAACCTCCTATTATCTTCTCATTTATACTTTTAGCAAAAATCGTGCCAAACCTTATTTATCAAAGTTAAAATATGTAACACAAGTTTAAATTTGGAATAAACAAGCAATAATTAAAAAAACGAGTCATAAATAACTCGTTTTTTTATGGTTTTTTTAGGTTGTTTATAGAACATATAGGTTTCTAACTGGAGAGTCTCTTATGACTCGTGAGTCATTTGTGGTTTAACATATTTTTTTATTAACCTATTTGCCTTACTCTGGCTTATTTTTAACTCTTTGGCTAATTTTCTAGAGCTGGGATACAATTCATAGTATTTTTTTATTATTTTTTCTTCATATTCTCTCATTATTTCATCTAAATTTATATCTGTCCTTTCAAAATCATTTTCCCCTTCATCTTGAAGTGTGAAGAATTCACTAGGTAAAATATCAGGCTTTATCTTAGTATTTTCAGATGTCACTACCAATCGTTCAATTATATGGGAGAGCTCCCTGACATTTCCCGGCCAGGAATACCCCAGCATTATTTTCAGTGTTTTTTCATCTAAATAACAATTCCTTCCATATTTTTCATTATTTTTATTCAAAAAATAATTAGCCAAGGGGGTTATATCTCTTTCTCTTTTTCTTAGAGGTGGGATGAGAAGTTCAAAAATATTCAGCCTATAATAAAGATCTCTCCTGAATTTTCCGATATTTACCATCTCTTTTAGATTTCTATTGGTCGCAGCCACTATTTTAATATCTATCTTAACAGGTTTAGTTCCTCCTACCGGGATAAACTCCCTGTCCTGAATCACATGGAGAAGTTTAGCCTGCAATTCAAGGGGCATCTCACCTATCTCATCTAAAAATAAAATCCCCTTATCTGCCATCTGGATAAATCCCTTCTTTCCACTTCCCATAGCTCCTGTAAAAGCTCCTTTTACATACCCAAACAACTCCGATTCCAAAAGATTCCCATTGATAGAAGCACAATTTATAAAAATAAATGGATTTTTATTTCTCCTGCTCTTTTTATGTAGATGTTTGGCTAAAAATGTTTTTCCTGTCCCTGATTCTCCCTGAATCAAAACTGTTGAATCTATCTTTGCTATTTTTTCAGTTAAGATTAAGAGATCACTCATCTCCTTACTCATGGTAATAAAATTTTTATTTTCTAATTCCACAGTATCTTTGACCGTAGAAGTTTCTTCTGAAACGACATCCTTTACATTCATAGCCACATATTCTAATTTTCCCTTAGTTGAAAAAATAGGTACTGCCGTGGTTTTTATTTTTGCTCCCAAATGAGTTTTTTGAATTATACTTACAATCCTTGGATTTTTATATACATCAGGAAGAACAGAGGGGTACCAATATTCTTTTTTCGTCAATTCAAAAAATGATTTTCCTATAAGCTCTTCCGGTGATACTCCATAGTGTCGATAGCTGGCCTTATTCACATAGACTATCTTATAGTTCTCATCCCATACGATCACTTCATCGTAGAGATTATCTACTAAATTTTTAAATACTGAATATTTCAGTTCATTTTTATCATTCATAGATCTTTCTCAGCCTCCCCTTTAATATTCCTAATTTTTCCCTGTATTTAGTTATAGTTCTTCTGGCAACCTTTATTTCCTTTTGTTCCAGCCTTTTTCTTATCTCCTCTTCGGAATATGGGTTAGTTTTATTCTCTGCATCCACTATCCTCTGGATCTCAACAGACAACCTCTGGGATGAACATCCCTCTCCTGCCTCTCCTACAAAAAAATCATTTAATTTATATTGTTTATAGTTATATTCCAATATTTTATCCTTACATGCTCTGCTTATTGTAGATATATGCAGCTCCAACTCCTCTGCAATATCCGATAACTTTAAAGGAATCATATACCCCCCTTTAAAAAATTCCATCTGCCTCTTTAAAATTATTTTACCTATATTTAGAAGTGTTTTCCTTCTTTCCTCTAAAGCTGTATTAATTAGGTCTATCTCCTTTAATTTTTTTTTAGATAAAAATTGAGACAGTTCATCTCCATTAAATTGATACTCATATCTCCTATCTAAAGTTAAAATGAGTTCATTGGATATTATTATGTCTGAACTTTGAATCATAGCTTTTTTAGCCGAGAAATCTCTCCTGGGATGGGATATAAAATTTCTCACTGGAGCTATAAGAACCTTTAGATCATTCATTGATATATCTAATTTTATAGCTGCACGATCTAGCCTCATATTCAAAATATCATCCCATATCTTAGGAGATATCTTTTTCAATTCCTCATAATCCCTGCTCTGGATAATAATAGCTTCCTTTAAGTTTTCGGACCCTATCCCTGCCGGCTCCAGGGGCTCCAACATTTCCTTTGCTTCTTTAATCTTAAAAACTGTCGTTTTAAATTTTTTTGCAGCTGAATTCAATGAAATATTTAAATAACCTTTATCATCTAGACTCTCTATAAAATATCTACAGATCTCTTTTTCCAGCCTGCCTATTTTTAAAAATCTGAGCTGATCCCATAAAAATTCCTCTAACGATTCCTCTTTTTTCTCATAGATCTCATCTGTTAATTCTGTTGTAGGTATAAAATTTTCATTTTTAAATTTCCATAAAAAACTGTTCAGTTCATCTGTATTCATCTCTAAAATTTTTAATTTTCTTATGTTTTTCTGGGATAATATCTGTTTAGTTCCCAATAAAATATCCATTATAACCCCTTCTTCCCCCATATGCTTTGTAGTAAATATGTTAGCATTAAAAAATTTAAATTACAAATCACACACAAAATTGATTAAAATAAATTAATTTGATTAAAATAAAATGACATGCTAGTATAAAATAAGCACATTAATAACGAAAAAGTTGATTTTTGTGCTAAATTTTTAAGTTTACGGAGGAAATTTAATCATGAAAAAATTCTTTTTATTCGTATTAATGGTCTTATCAACTGTATCATTTGCCCAGTCTGGTTTTTATATAAATCCAAAAATTGGTGTAGATATAATATCCGGGTATGAAAGAACTTATGATGAGAATGGAAAAACTCTCTTAGATGGCAAAACAAAAGGGTTGGGTAAAGAAATCGCAATAGAGGGATATAAAGTTTTAAATGAACATATAGATTTAGGTTTAGGTGTGGCTTATCAGGTTCATGCTGATAGAAAACATTTTGATTATACAGGTAATGTTGATACCTCAGGTATACAATACAGTTCTGTACCGGTATATGTAACCGGCAGATACAACTTTCTTTTCAACTCAGAAGCAGCCCCATATTTAAAGACCAATTTAGGATACTCATTCAATTTTGACTCTTCTGATTTAGAAGCTAAAAATACATCCACCGGCCATACAGAAAAAACCGAAACAGATGTAGATAGTGGTCTATACTTAGGGATAGGTGCCGGGATAGAATACAAAAATTACACTATGGAATTAATGTATGCAATTAATAAGTGTAAAGCCTCAGCTAAGGGCAGTGATTCAAAAAAAAGAGCTGACTATGATAGAATTTCCCTTTCAGTCGGTTATAGATTTAATTTCTAAAAAGCAGCAAATGTTGCTTTTTTTTTATTTTAATTTCTGGAGGATAGTTCATTAATTATCTGTACTGTAAATTAGGGTTCATTGACAGCAAGGTCTTCGATTAGAAGTTGTAAAATATATGTATATATAGTATAATATCCTAGTAGAATGAGGTGATATTATGGCATTGGCTAAAAACAAAAAGGCGTTTCATGAATATTTTATAGAAGATAGACTTGAAGCTGGAATAGAATTAATTGGTAGTGAGGTAAAATCTATAAAGGCTGGTCAGGTAAGTATAAAGGAAGCCTTTGTTAGAATAATAAATGGAGAGATCTTCATTATGGGTATGAGTGTAGTTCCCTGGAACTTTGGGAGTGTATACAACCCCGAAGAGAAAAGGGTAAGAAAACTTCTTATTCATAGAAAAGAGATTACAAAACTCCATGAAAAAGTATCTCAAAAAGGATACGCTATAGTACCTATCTCAGTATACCAAAAAGCTGGAAGAATCAAGATAGAGATAGCTTTGGGGAAGGGTAAAACAAACTACGACAAAAGAGATACCCTGGCAAAAAAAGATGCCAAAAGGCAGATTGACAGAGCTCTTAAAGATTCATATAGATAAGATATATGACTTTAATATAAAGGTTCGACATTACGGGAGTGCACTGGTTTCGACAGGGG
Source organism: Fusobacteria bacterium ZRK30 (assembly GCA_024628785.1). NCBI lineage: Bacteria > Fusobacteriati > Fusobacteriota > Fusobacteria bacterium ZRK30. Next base: position 822,446 of record CP102405.1, on the reverse strand, counting down.
CATCAGGTTATAGGAAGCAGGTCAGGTTGATCGCTGTGAGAGGTCAAACCATTTTTTTAAATGGAAACGAAAATTACGCAATAGCTGCCTAATAGTGCAGCGTGTTCTACCTTCCTAAGGCCTGTGCAGGCTGGTAGAATATAATTAACATCAGGCTTACCAAGGGTTTCGTCATTAAACCTGCGGGACATCTTTAATTGACTGGTATAGACTGGTTCTGTTTGTGAGACGAGTTTATATGAGACTAATTCACGAAATAAGCTTGTAGAAACCTATGATACTGGTGTTCTTGGACACGGGTTCAATTCCCGTCACTTCCACCAACAAATCCACGACTGCAAATGTTCTAGAAATTTGTAGGAGTTTTAAATAGAGAAAGGCTTGATCTAAAGGTCAAGCCTTTTTTATTTGAATTCATAATTATAAACTTCATAACCGTACTTAGTCCCAATTTATTTCCTTTCTTCTCCCTGCTTTTTAAGTTCCTTATCCATCTTTCTGAAATTTGTTTGAAGAGAATTTAACCTTAGCTCTATTGAGTTTAATATCCAGAACTGAAAATGATTAACTTTCTGCTGTTCGTGGATCATCCATGCTATCTTTATGGAAACCAATAGAACTCCCAACTCTATAGATAGATTGAATGGAATATAGTGTAAAACTCCCCCTGCAAAGAATGAAAGAACAACAAGCATAAGAAAAAGTCCGTTAAAGATCTTATGATTTCTACTACTATGAGTAGCTCCTATACTTCCTATGAGTTTTTTTATTTTTTCCTGTTCCTTCTTATAGTTTTCCATTTCGTGTTTTAAAAACTTTTCATCCATAATCTTCCCCCTTTGATCTATATTGTAAAAAGTATTTTTATCTTTTGAAAAAAAAATACTTTACTTTTAAGCTCTTTGGTCCACCTAGATATCTGACTGGGTGTCACATTAAATTAAATCCCAAATTTTTCTAATCTTTTCTTAAAAAATTATGTTAAAACTATTCTAACCTTTTTTTCTGATTTTTTCAAAATTTTAACCTTTTTTACACTTTTTAATTGCTATAAAGGAGTTTTAAATAGAGAAAGGAGTTAGACCATTACCTAACTCTTTTTTCTATAATACTTTTTTGACTTCCTTTTTTTAGAGGGTATAATCAATAGTGAAAATAAAGATCATAGGAGTAAATAATGGAATATAGAGAGTTAAAAGTTAATGATATACACATATCTTTGTTTAATAATTTTGAACGTAGACAAGTAGTTACTACACGTTTGGAGCAGATAGGCGATGAATGGAAGGAAATAGATTTTAACTTTGTAGATGATTGGAAAGAAGACGAATATACTTTTTTAATAAAATGTTTACAGAATACAGATAAAACAGGAGGGTTGGTTGTAGGTGTTTTTTTAGAAAATCAACTAAAAGGTTTTGCTTCTGTGGAATCTAAATTATTCGGAAGTAAGCAAGAGTATATTGAATTGTCTCATATATATACATCTAATGATATGCGTGGTCGCGGCATTGGCAAAATGTTATTTGGATATGTTACATCTTGGGCTAAGGAACAAGGGGCTAAAAAATTATATATATCTTCTCATTCAGCAATTGAAACACAAGCATTTTATAACAAATTAGGTTGTGTTGATGTAATAGAAATAGATAAAAAACATGTTGAAGAAGAACCCTATGATCGTCAATTAGAATTTGTACTGTAATTATTTAAAAGAATATAGAAGCACTAACTCTTATTTTGATTTCAACATTTTGGCAGGCATAGTCTTTCGAGGCCTTTTAAAAGCTGAGTAAGGCAGCATAATATCTAGTAGAGATATTAATTAAAAGAAAGTGTCATTATTATGTACTTTATGTTAACATAAAAGCAATCAGGGCTCTGTATCTATTTTTAGAGTGCCAATCAATTAGGAGATGATAAAATTGAAAAACACAAGAATTTATCTTTGGGTTTTATTAACAGTAACACTTTGGGGAACATCCTTTGCATTTAGTAAGATAGGGATAGCTGATCTGAGCCCTGTTCACTTTTTATTTTTAAGGGTACTGTTTTCTAGTGTTATTTTTGGCCTCAGCTTAATGGTCATCCCGAAATCAAAAAAATTAATCTCATTGAAAGATCTCTATCACCTAGTAATCTTAAGCTTTATTGGAATTAGCGGTTATTTTATTGTTCAATATTCAGCTTTAAAATACACCACCACAGTAAATGCATCTTTACTCATAGCTATATCTCCAATTTTTGTAGCACTGTATATGCATTTTTCCAAAAATGAATCTATCAATAAACTGCAAGGTTCTGGAATATTGCTGAGTTTTTTAGGAGTTTGTCTTATCATTACAAATGGTAAAATAGATGGTTTATTTTCTGGAACTTCAGTAATAGGTGACGGTTTAATGATTATAAATGCTGCAATGCTGGCAATATTTACAATCAGCACAAAAGATCTTTTAAAAAAATATGACCCATTTGTTATAATTGCTTATATGAATATTAGTGCACTAATTACTTTAATCCCCATCACTTTTACAAATAACTTTATCTCCAAGACCTCTTTATTTAACGTGATCGGGGGTATCCAAGGTAAAACATATTTAGCAGCCCTATATTTAGCTCTGTTTTGTACAGTGATTGGTTATTATGGATGGTATAGAGGGATTAAGGAATTAGGAGCTTCCCGAACTTCCGTTTTTAATTATCTCAACCCTTTAGTCGCTACCATTACCTCTAATATATTATTTCATGAAGGGATGACAACATATACTTTTTGGGGTTCCTTCTTAGCCATATCTGGACTCCTTGTAAACAATAAATTCAAAAGTAATCCTGCTAAAAATAACTCCTTTCGACAAAAAATATAAGATTGTAATTTTATAATATATAGAGAGTTCATGGAAAACCTTAGCTCTCTATTTTCTTTTTTCAGTTTATTCTCTCACCGAGACCTCCTTTACAAAAGTAAAAAGAACTGCTAAAATACTTCAAATCAAATTTTGGAGGCTGAAAAATGATATTAAGTGGTGTAATCGTAAATTCTGTTGCAGTGGGCTTCGGGTCTTTATTGGGAGTTTTTTTCAGAAATAAATTTAATAAAAAAATAATTGATACTGTTATGAGTGGTATGGGGCTCTGTGTATTATATATTGGAATATCAGGTTCCTTGAAAGGGCAGAACATATTGGTAGCAATAGGTTCAATAGCTTTAGGAGGTATTATCGGAGAATTAATCGATATAGATAACAGACTCAGAAAATTCGGACTGGCTGTAGAGACTAAATTTAAGACAAATAAAGAAAAAAAAGAGTCCTTAGTAGAAGGATTTCTAAATGCTACCATGGTAATTTGTGTAGGAGCAATGGCAATCGTGGGTTCACTTCAAAGCGGACTTGTTGGTAACCACGAAATATTATATGCCAAGGCATTTATAGACCTCTTTGTAGTCCTTGCAATGTCAGCAACAATGGGAATAGGTGTATTTTTCTCAGCATTTCTGATCCTATTTTATGAGGGAGCCATAGTTTTATTTGCAGGAACACTTTCACCATTTTTATCAGCAGTTGTTATTGATGAAATAACATGTGTGGGATCACTGGTAATCATGGCCATAGGGTTTAATATCTTAGGGGTAACCAAGATAAAAGTTGCAAATCTCAGTCTTGCTCCATTTATCCCGATATTTATATACTTATTTATCTAGTTCATTGGAAAAATATAATTATTATAGTCAATCAGCAGATAGAACCTTCTATCTGCTTTTTTTATCACTGAGAATCTTCTTTCTATCAAATAACCCGTCAATTTACAATTTTTTTGTATAGAAGTGAATAAAAGCACAAAATCAATATACTTTTTATTTTATTTATGTTAAACTTATACAATCATCAAAAACAAGTACAATACTACATAAATATAGTACTACTAGGGAGGAAACTACGATGAAAAAAAATAATGATATATTTATATTTGGATTAGCAATATTTGCTATGTTTTTTGGAGCTGGAAACCTTATTTTCCCACCGGAGATAGGTATCGTCACCGGTAAAGAATGGCTTATGTCTTCAGCAGGATTTTTTCTTACAGGGATTTGTCTTCCTGTGGGCGGACTGATAGCTTTCAGTAAAGCAGGAAACACCGATAATTTTGCCAACAAAGTCTCGGAAAATTTTAACACAATTTACTTTTCGCTGTTAATACTTGCTATAGGTCCTATGCTGGCCATCCCAAGAACAGCAGCCACTGCCTATGAGATGGGAATCGTTCCAAATTTTGGAGAGATCAACCCCTTGGTGGCCTCAATTGTATATTTCGTAATAGTTTATATATTGGTAATAAAGCCTTCTCGGCTGCTTAATAATATCGGGAAATATATGACTCCTATTATCCTTATCATCCTTTCACTGGTTATAGTTAAGGGGATATTCTTAGGTTTTGGAGTTCCTGGAGAAAAAACTATAATTCAAAATTCATTCTCCTATGGTTTCTTTGGAGGATATCAGACAATGGATGCAATAGCTTCTGTTATATTTGGTTCTGTAATTGTCGAAAGCTTAAAGGGAAATGGATATACAGATGATAGGGTACAGAGTTCTATGATCGTCAAATCCGGTATCATAGCAGCCCTTGGGTTAGCATTGGTATATGGAGGACTGTTATATCTAGGTGCCATGGCCAATGGCAACAATTTAAACCTTAGAAAAGCGGAACTTGTTATGTATCTTGCAAAAAATTCTTTAGGATCATTTGGTGTAATGGCTTTTGGAATATGTGCAATAGTAGCGTGCCTTACGACATCTATAGCTCTGGTAGCTACAGTATCTAATTTCTTTGCTGCAAAATCAAAGTTTTCTTACAAAACCATAACTATAGTAACCTGTGTCATCTCAACTATCCTAGGCGCTACTGGTTTAGGCTTCATAGTTGATATAGCTGTCCCAATACTTATAATTCTATATCCGGTAACTATTATACTTATAATTTTAAATATCCTTAAAATAAAAAATACCGGGGTTTTTAAAGTCAGCGTTACCATTGGACTGGTTTTTAGTGTCTTTGAGGTTCTGGCTGGTTTTAATATTTTACCTATATTAACAGATACCTTCAATTCTTTACCCATGGCTTCAGAAGGGTTTGCATGGCTGGCTCCAACATTGATTGGATCGGTTGGTGCAGCTTTAATAAAGAATAAAACTATGACAGCTGTAGAAGCTGATTAATAAAAAAAGGGATTAGGCAATTGTCTAATTCCTTTTTTTATAGAAAATTATACCCACAAAGGCATCACCAAAGTATCTATAAATTTACGATATTAATTAAAAAATTTTGAGATAAAATTAATGAAATCAATAAAAATCTAAATTTCGCTTCTCTGGATGCAACCTCACGTTGCTTTTGTATTGAATAATTATATGTTATAATACCTATTAATAACTATATAAAGGGGAGAGTTTTAGAGATGGATATACTCGATCAAATAAAGAAATATGAGCCATATAATGAACAAGAAGAACATGATAAAGTAGGAATATTAAACTATTTAAAACAAGAAAAGAATATTTTCAGCAGAGACAATAAAATAGCACATATGACGGCATCTGCATGGGTTGTAAATAAAGATAGAAATAAGGTAGTGATGATATATCATAATATCTATAATTCATGGTCTTGGATGGGAGGTCACGCTGATGGAGAAGAAGATCTATTTGCTGTAGCCATAAAGGAAGTTCAGGAGGAGAGTGGTCTCAACAAAATTATACCTATATCAAAAGATATATTTTCCCTTGAAATACTGACAGTTGACGGGCATATAAAAAAAGGAGAATACGTATCTTCCCATCTGCATTTAAATATAACATACTTATTTGAAGCCGATGAAAAAGAAATTTTGACTATAAAAGCAGATGAAAATAGCGGAGTGGAGTGGTTTGAATTAGATGAATCTATAGATAAATCTACAGAAGTATGGTTTAAAGAAAGGATCTATGCAAAACTCAATAAGAAATTAAATCAATTATAAAAAGGTAACATTGGAGGTCTGGGATGACAAAAATTAAAGAAGATAAACTTATAACTCGTATCTGTGAGGTCTGTGGAGTAAAATTTACAACATTTGATATCAATGAATATTATTGTTGTGAAGGGTGTCGTATTCAGGCTAATAAGGAAAAATCTATGAAAAAACCTTCTAATAGTATCCTAGGGAAATTAAAGATGCATTCTTGTAAAAACTGCGGAAAAAAATTTATGTCTGTTAATATTGAAGAAAACTATTGCACCCAGTGTGAATAGACTATAAAAAATAAAAATTTTAAAGACTATAAAATTCCAAAAGATTTTAGTCTTTAAAATTTTTCCTGATTTTTAAAAGCAGCCCCATTAAAACTTCCTTTTCTTCCTCTGTAAAACCATCATAGGTTTTTTCCAAAAGTTCTGCACTGATCTCTTTAAAAGTATCTCTAAAAATCCATCCTTTTTCTGTAAGGGTAACCTCTATGACTCTGGCATCTCTTTCACTCTTTTGACGACTTATATAGCCTAATTTTTCTAATTTTTTCACCATATCAGTTACTGTAGATTTTCTCTTCCCTATAAATTTAGCGATCCCGTTCATTGTCATTAGACCATCATTATCATACATTGCAGATAAAATAGTCCCATGACTATTGATAAGTCCAGAGACCTCTCTTTCTTTTAATTCTCCATTTATAAACTGAGCACTCTTTTCTCTGATATTTGATATTATACCAATTACTATATCTGTTCTCATAAACACCTCCTGAATATTATTATCTATAATATATGCTCTTAAATATTATTATTTACATATATAATAACCCAAATATTAAATTAAGTACAGGATCCAAAGCAATAAGTCAGATAAAAATTTAATTGACTTATTTTGCATATTGGGATACTATACTCTATATAGTACGATATCGTACTATATAGAGTATAGTATTAATAAATTAATTTAAGGAGTAAATAATATGAAAATATATAAAGATGGTTCATTTAAAGGTATTGGTATTGGGTATGCAGGAGAGATCGAGGCTTTAGTCACGGTTGTTCAAGGTAGAATTAATAGTATTGAATTTTTATCACATAATGAGACACCGGTAATATCAGAACCAGCTTTTAATCATGTCCCTTCTAAAATAATAGAAAAAAACACTATAATGGTTCCCAATGTAAAGGGATGTTCTATGAGTTCCCGTGGTATAAAGGAAGCTGTTATGAATGCTCTTATCCTTTCTGGAGAAAATAAAGAAGATTTACTAAAGGAATTCAAAGATGCTGAAAATTTAGAGAAGATTGTAGTAAGTAAAAATAAATTCAAACCTGTTGAAAATTTCGAAATAGTTATTGTTGGTGGAGGAGGAGCTGGTCTCAGTGCAGCAATTTCTGCATCAAACTTAGGAGCTAAAGTTGTTCTCCTTGAAAAAATGGCAGCTGTGGGGGGAAATACCCTAGTATCTATGGGTGGAATAAATATTCCTGGAAGTGATGCTCAAAAATCTAAAAAAATAGAAGATAATCCTGAACTTTACTATAATGATGCTCTTGTTGGAGGAGATGGCGAAAACAATAAGGAGTTGTTTAAGATCTTATCTGAAAATGCTTTAGACACATATAACTGGCTCAAAGAAGAGGTAGGAGTGGAGTTTAAAAAAGATGAACTTATTCATTTTGGTGGTCATACCGTTCCAAGGGCAGCAATATTTAAAGGTAAATATGCTGTAGAATTAATCTCTAAGTTAAGAAAAAAAGCTGAAAACCTGGGAGTAGAGATCAGAACAGGAGTAGAAGCCAAGGATATAATAACAGAAGATAAAAAAGTAGTTGGCATCAAAGCTATCACTGAGGGAAAGACTGTTGAATTTTTCGGCAGTAAAGGAGTTATATTTACTACAGGTGGGTTTTCTGGGAATATAGAGATGAGAAAAAAATATAATCCTGAGTTAGATGAAAGATATAAAACAACTAATCAAAGTGGAATAACTGGAGACGGACACCTGATGTGTGAAAAACTGGGAGTAGATTTTGTCCATATGTCATATATACAAACCTTTCCTATTGCTAACCCTTTAACTGGAGCATTATCTCATGTAGGTGGTTCTAGGTTTGATGGTGCAATCCTGGTTAATAGATCAGGAAAAAGATTTGTAGAAGAATTAGAGAGAAGAGATGTAGTCTCTCAAGCTATTTTATCTCAAGATGGCGGGGTAGGATATCTTGTATGGGCACAGGAAATAGAAGCAGTTGCAAATAGAACGACTGAAAATAAAGGAGAGGTAGATAGCTTAAAAAGAGCCGATCTATTTATTGAAGGTAGTATGGAGGAGTGCAGCAAGAAACTTGGTATAAATTTAGACACACTGAAAGATACTGTAAATACCTATAATTCATATGTGGAAAATGGAAAAGATCAAGAATTTAATAGAAGAGGAAATCTTATAAAGATAGAAAAGGGTCCTTTCTATATCCAGACTGTTGCACCGGCAGTTCATCATACTATGGGTGGAATAAAGATAAACAGCGAAAATGAAGTTTTAGATATTAAAGGAAATATAATAAAAGGTCTTTATGCTGCAGGAGAGATTGTAGGCGGTATTCACGGAACAAATAGACTGGGAGGGAATGCAATAACCGACATCTTAGTCTTTGGAAAGAGAGCCGGAGAAAAAATAATGAAATAATTTTATCAAATATTAAGAGTTAAGCCTTTGGCTTAGCTCTTTTTTAAGATACTTTTTTCACTTTAATGAAAAAATGAAATTATTATTTTTTAATTTTTTCTCGAAGCGTCACAAAAAAATGGTATCTTTTTTAAAAAAGTAATTTTACGCCACTACTAAAATGCAAAATTCATAACTTTTGTATTCTTATCGCACTAAAAAACCTTTTTTATTACGTTTTAACTTTAAAATAAACTGAAAGTGTGGTATTATATTATCAAATAAAAAAGTATCCTATCAGATTAACATTTCAAAAAACAAATTAAAGGAGATCAATTAACTGATTAGGGTAAATAAATTTAGAAGGTGGTAAAATTATGTTTAGTAAATGGAATCAATTAAGTTTAGTAAAAAGAATAGTTATAGGTCTAATCGTTGGTATTATCTTATCAATCGCTGCACCAGTGGCAGCTGCACCAGTTGGATTATTAGGATCATTATTTGTAGGAGCACTAAAAGCAGTAGCACCTATCTTAGTATTTTTCTTAGTAATGTCAGCAGTATCGCAACATAAACCTGGTCAAAAAACAAATATGAAATCAGTTATCAGTCTTTACCTTATCGGAACATTCTTAGCCGGTGTAGTTGCAGTAGTAGGAAGTTTCATATTCCCGGTAACTATCGCTTTAGGAAAAGGAGTAGAAAATGTATCTCCTCCAAGTGGTGTAAGTGAAGTATTAAAAACATTATTAATGAACGTTGTAGACAATCCAATCAATGCATTATCAAATGCTAACTATATCGGAATCTTAGTTTGGGCATTATTATTAGGAGTAGCATTAAAGCATGCACCAGCTTCTACTAAAACAATGATCACAGATTTCTCAAACGCTTTATCTCAAGTTGTTAGATGGGTTATTCACTTAGCACCATTCGGTATCATGGGATTAGTATTCAACTCAATCGCAACTAGTGGATTAGGTTCATTATTAGCTTACGGTAAATTATTAGGATTATTATTAGGATCTATGGCATTTATGGCACTTGTAGTAAATCCAACTATTGCATTTGTTATGATGAGACAAAACCCTTATCCATTAGTATTTAGATGTCTAAAGCAAAGTGGACTTACAGCTTTCTTCACTAGAAGTTCGGCTGCTAACATCCCGGTAAATATGGAATTATGTGAGGAATTAGGATTAGATAAAGACATGTATTCAGTATCTATCCCTTTAGGAGCTACAATAAACATGGCAGGAGCAGCTATTACAATATCTGTATTAACTCTTGCAGCAGTACATACATTAGGTATCCAAGTAGACTTCGGAACTGCTCTTATCTTAAGTATCTTATCAGCTGTCAGTGCTTGTGGAGCATCTGGTGTAGCAGGTGGATCATTACTTCTTATCCCATTAGCTTGTAGCTTATTTGGTATCCCAAATGAAGTAGCAATGCAGGTTGTTGGAGTAGGATTCGTAATCGGAGTAATTCAGGATTCAGTAGAAACTGGTCTTAACTCTTCAACAGACGCATTATTTACAGCTGTAGCTGAATTTGCTGAATGGAGAAAAGCAGGAAAGAAAATTGTTATCAATAAAGAAGTTAATCTATAAGAATAAATAAATTAAAGACCTCAGAAAATTCTGAGGTCTTTTTTTGTCTAAATATAATCATAATACTTGACTATTACCAGATTTATGAAGTATTAAAATATTATCTAATATACAATATTTTATAAAAGGAGATATTAATATGAACAATAAAGTTTCCCAGATTACAGACACTATCTTGATGATCAAACCTGTAAGATTTCACTATAATCCTGAAACTGCGGTCAACAACTACTATCAGACTCCTCCCTGTGGAATAAATAACACCTCAATCCAGGAAAAGGCACTAATAGAATTCGATAACTTTGTAAATACTTTAGAACATAAAGGTATTGAAGTTTTGGTTGTAGAAGACACCTTATACCCTCCTACACCTGACTCCATCTTTCCAAATAACTGGATATCTTTTCATCACGATGGGAGGATAGCTCTCTATCCAATGTTTGCCAAAAATAGAAGACTTGAAAGAAGGATGGATATCCTAGATATATTAAGGGATAAAAAATTTAAGATTTATGATATTATAGACTATTCAAAATTTGAGGAAAAAGGCATCTTTCTTGAGGGAACAGGCAGCATGATCCTAGACAGGCCAGCCAAAAAAGTTTACTGTGCCCTCTCTCCCAGAGCTGACCTTAATCTCTTAAATAAATTTTGCAGTGATTTTGATTATATACCTATTTTATTTCACGCTTATCAATGGTCTAATAAAGAGAGGCTTCCTATCTACCACACCAATGTTTTAATGGCTATAGGGGAGGAATTTGCCATCCTCTGTTCTAGCTCTATCGATGATATAAGTGAAAAAAACAAAGTTATTTCAGAATTGAGCTCCCATGGAAAGACCATTATAGATATCACAGAGAAACAGGTAGAGAAATTTGCCGGAAATGCTCTTCAGGTAAAAAATTCTAGAGGTGATAAATATCTTATCTTATCCAAAACAGCTAAAGAGATCCTGTCTGAAGATCAGATACGATCCATAGAAAGAACTTCCAAGATATTAAGTGTAGATATAGATACAATCCAAAAATATGGAGGTGGAAGTGTCAGGTGTATGATGGCAGAAATTTTTCTTTCCAGATCTAAATAACTTACAAATAAAAAGATGAGTTAACTATTTTAGTTAACTCATCTTTTTATTTGTAATAATATACTCCAACTCAATACTATCAATATTTTTAAATAATAATCCAGCATTCTTCTAAAATTTACTTTTAAAAGTTAAATCAAGCTGTCAAATGCTGTATTAGTATATTAAATCCCATCCCTATAAGGATTATTCCTCCAATGTACTCAGCCTTAGCTCCCAATAGCTGCCCCACTTTATTTCCCAGATAAACTCCTACAGAGGATAAAATAAAAGTAATCACTCCTATTACAGCTATTGAATAATAGATATCTAACCCTGGTAGTAATGAAAATGAAAATCCAACTGCCAGTGCATCAATACTAGTGGCTATTCCTAAAACTATAATATTAGTACTTTTCTCACAATTTCCATGAATATCACATTTCCCAAATTCTTTGGCATCTATTATCATCTTAACACCTATAAAAGCAAGGAGTCCAAAAGCTACCCAATGGTCAAATCTCGCTATTTTATCATAAAATAATCCTCCTACTGCCCAGCCTAATAAGGGCATAACCCCTTGAAATAACCCAAATACCAATGCTACTTTAAGGATCGATTTGACACATAGTTTTCTCAGTGATATTCCCTCAGTCAGCGATACTGCAAATGCATCCATTGCTAATCCTATAGAGATAAAAAAAAGTGATGTAAAGTTCATATTATCCTCCTAAATTTATATTTACTTTAGTATTATACTAAAAAAATTCTTCTATGTCTTGAAAATTAATTTTAAAGGAATTTTAGTTAATACAGGGTAAAATCAATAGAACAACTTTTAAAAAAAATATAAGGAGGAAGATATATGAAAAAATTAATATTTTTATTTACTTTTATTATTTCTATGCTTAGTTTCGCCACTACTCAAAAGATGGATTATTCAACCTATGATCTCTCCGGTGAAACAATTTCAGGTGTCAGAGTGATAGAGGTTGAATCTTTTAGATATTCCTATTCTCCCAATGTTATTGTTGTCAATAACGGTGAAAAAATAAGGATAAAATTTTCTACTCAGGACACAGAACATGGATTTAAAATTTCTGAAATAAATTTTGATCTAAGAGCTAAAAAAGGAAAGCCTGCAGAGGGTGATTTCATAGCTCCTAAACCTGGTATTTATGAAATTATATGTTCCGTATACTGTGGTTCAGGACATAAAAAAATGGCTGGAAAACTGGTAGTTAGATAGCACATTACCTCTTATAAAGTTTAAGCAAATAATATAAGGAGGCTGCCTATTGGGCAGCCTCCTTTTTTTAACTGTATTATATTTAACATACTAAATAAGTTGATCTAATATTTTATTTATATACCTAAAATGTGCCTTACATATTCATTTTTAGGGTTTTCAAAAATTTCTATAGGAGCTCCTGTCTGAATAACTTCACCCATATACAGGATAACAACTCTATCTGCTATCTCTAAATCATCCTTATCATGACTCACAAAAACAGCTGTTTCTCCAGTAGTTTTTAAAATCGCTTTCAGCTCATTCCTTATCTTTCCCTGAAGATTAGCATCTAAATTTGAGAATGGTTCATCCAAAAGAATAACTTCTGGTTTAGGAGCTAAAGCACGTGCTAATGCCACTCTCTGCTGCTGACCTCCACTTAATTCATGGGGATATCTTTTTATAAAATCTTTCATACTAACTAGATCTAATACCTCGTCAGCTCTTTTTTTTGCTGATTTTTTTTCTACCTTTCCCATTCCAAATAAAATATTTTTTTCCACAGATAGATGGGGAAAAAGGGCATAATCTTGAAAAACCATTCCAATTCCTCTTTTTTCCACTGGAACAAATGTTTCTTCTCCTATAAAAATCCTCTCATTGATGGTTAATCCTCCCTTTTGGGGAACTTCTAACCCTGCCAAAATACGTAACAGGGTAGATTTTCCACTTCCACTCTCACCTATGATAGCCGTAATTTCTCCCTTATTTGCAGTAAAATTTATATTTTTTAAAATATCTTCTGTAGAGTTTCTATATTTAAAAAATAAATTTTTTAATTCTATATAATTCATTATTATTTCTCCTTTTTTTTGTTGATTATCTCAAAAAATAGAATTATTATTATCCCTATGAGAATAAGTATAATAGATGGAATGGCACTATGCTGTACCATCTCGTCATCTGCATACTGTTTAGCATAGGCAGATAGAGTTTGAAAATTAAATGGTCTCAAAATCAAGGTAAGGGGTAATTCCTTTATGATTTCTAAAAACGTTAAAATAACCGCCCCTATAACACTTCCCTTTATCATAGGCAGATCTACCCTAAAAAATGTTTTGGTTTTCCCTTCTCCCAGACTCCTGGAAGCTTCGTGAAACTTCATTCCAATCTTATCAAATCCACTCTCTATACTATTGTATGCCACAGCTAAATATCTTATTACATAAGCAAAGACCATTAAAAATAAAGTGCCATAGAATACTCTTTCTCCTAAAATTTTTCTGTCTATAAAGATAAAAAATGTCATAACTCCAATGGCTATAACTGCCCCTGGAATAGAGTACCCTATCGTAGTTAATTTAGATAAGAATTTAGATATCTTTCCTTTTTTCAACCTGGATGTATTGGATATAATAACTGCTATTATAGTTGCAAGGACTGCTCCTATGATAGCTATAAAAAATGTATTCATTATTATTTTTATCAATTTTCCATCTATAACCTCTTTATAGGTCATGAGTGACCATGAAAATAGCTGCATCAGAGGTATGATGAATCCAAATAATACAGGGATCATACAGACAATAATTGCTATAACACTATGCTTAGTTGAAAGTGACTTTTTATTTATCGGCTTTATCTTAGTATTAGTAAAAGAATACTGTTTTCTTCCCCTGGATTTTCTCTCTATAAAGATTATTGTAAAGATAAGTCCCATAAGAATAATAGCTAAATTTATAGCTGCATCGGTATCTCCTAATGTGAGCCATGTCCTGAATATACCTGTACTAAAGGTCTGAACACCAAAATAACTAGGCAATCCAAAGGCACTTAAAACCTCCATTATAACCAGGGTAACTCCTCCAATAATAGCTGTTCTTGCCATGGGTAATACCACTAAAAAAAATGTCTGTGTATCCGATTTTCCCAGTACCTTAGCTGATTCTAGCATAGATAACGATTGTTTGGCGAAAAATGATCTGGCTATGATAAACACATAGGGATAGAGAAAAAATGTAAAGATAAATATCACACCATATATGTTCATAATATCTAAATTTAAATTGTATCCAAATAAATTCCTGGCTGTTCTGCTGATTATCCCTGTATAGGAAAAGATCCCTGAATAGACATATCCTGCTATATAACTGGGTATTGCCAAGGGTAAAATTAACCCCACATGAAATAGTTTAGAAAATTTAAACTCATACATAGTCAAAATCCAGGCTGTAGATACCCCTATAATCATGGTAAATAAACCGGTAAATAATGCTATTATAGAGCTGTTTCTTATATACTCAGGTAAAAGAGTTTCAGCTATATGGATAAAAGTTTCTATATTTTGAGTCGCTAAACTTGTAAATAGAGTTATAATGGGAGCTAACAAGAAAAACGACAAAATTATGCTTATAAAAAGCCAGGAATCTAAATTAATATTTAGATTCCTCTTTAAAAGTTTTAAATTCATTGGCTTATTTCCAACCTTCCTCATCGGCTATGATCGTTCCTTTTTTAAAGTTCTTTCCTAACTCAGATAAAGTTAAGCTGTCTACTTTGAAATCTCCCCATGACTTAACTGTACCGTTTACTGCTACGTTTTTATTTGAAGGGTATTCATAGTTTTCATTTGTAAATCTACTTTGTGATTTTTCATTTAAGAAAAACTTTATGAATCTTTCAGCATTTACAATATTTTTTGAATATTTTGTAATTCCCATTCCACTTACGTTGATATGAGTTCCTCTGCCATCTTGATTAGGGAAGAATATAGCTATTTGTTCCCCAACTTTTCTCTCTTCAGGATCTGCTGAGTGGATCATTTTTCCAAGATAGTAAGAGTTCATAATAGCAACTTCTCCAATTCCGGCAATTACTGCTTTACTTTGGTCTCTGTCATTACCCTTAGGTTCCCTTGCCATATTAGCTACTAACCCCTGGATCCATTCTCTAGTTGCCTCTTCACCATTAGCAGCTATCATAGAAGCTATCAATGCCTGATTATATGAGTTTGTTGAACTTCTAACTAACACTTTTCCATTCCACTTAGGATCAGCTAAATCTTCATATGTAGAAAATATAGAAGGATCTGTAGTTTCTTTGTTGTATGCAAATATTCTGGCTCTGTAAGTAAATGAAGTCCAGTAGTTGTCCTTATCTCTTATGTTTGCAGGAACTAATTCCAATACTTCTTTATCTTTTATTTGTTGTAATAATCCTAAATCTTTTGCTCTCCCAAGCCTTGCTGCATCTTTAGTAATGAATAGGTCAGCAGGAGTATCAGCTCCTTCTATCTCTAACTTTTTTAACAGTTCGTCTGCCCCGGCTTTAGCTACATTTACAGTAACTCCAGTCTCTTTTTCAAATTCTGCAATCAATTCTTTGTCTATGTCATAATGTCTTTCTGTATATATATTTAATTCTTTTGTAGCCTTTGGTACTTTTGTTTCTTCAACAGTTTTTACTTCTTCTTTTCCTTTAAAACATCCAGTTAATAAACCGGCAGATAATAATATAAACGGTATAATTTTTTTCATTTCTTTCCTCCTGATAATATTTTAATTTGTAAGCCACAATAAAAAGCTTTGACTAACAAACTTTATGAAAAGATTATATAACGTAAATAGAATATTTACAAGTTTTTTTACCACAACTGTAAAGAATTAATAAAAATATAAGTTTTTCTTAATTCTTTAGAAACACTTGTAAAACTTTTGATTTAAGGCTAAAATATTAATAGAATGAATATCTGTAAATTATATTCAGATTAAATTTATATAATAAATATTTCAAAGGGGGAGAAAATTATGAAAAAATTATTGATATGTATACTAATTATTCTTGGGACTCTTGCAGCCTATGGAAAACCCAATGGGGAAAGTTCTTATTATCTCAGCAGAGCAGTTTTAACCAATGAAATTGCAGAAAAAGAACCGGTAAAAATAATGGATACCTTTAAGCTGTATTCCCAGGGTTATTTTTATACTGAATTTAAAGATATAGGGGCAGAAAAAACTATCTATCACAATTGGTACCTTCTAGAAGAAGATGGGGAAAAAACCCTTATGGCCAGTGTTCCGTTAAAAATTTCAGGACCTAGGTGGAGAACCTGGTCCAGAAAAAATTTATTTTTATCCGGGAAATGGAGTGTAGAGGTAGTCGGTGAGGATGACAACGTTCTTTCTAAAAAAGAATTTAACGTTGAATAACTCAAACAAAGACCGAGGAGTCAGACAAATGTCTGACTCCTTTTTTATTATATTCATGATATAATATAGTTGATAAAAATAAAATAAAGGGAATGATTATTCAATGAACTATGTAAAAAAAATCAGCAATTTTTTGAAAAAACAAAGGAAAAATATATTTATTGCCATCCTGGGGCTAATATTATGTCTCACAGCATTAACAACCATCACATATTTTAGTGTCAAAGGAAAAATAACCTCCTACACAGCTTCGGAACCAATTATAATCTATGATAAGGATCAACAGATTGTAGATTACCTGTCTAAACAAAAAGGTGAAAGTGCTGATATTGAGGAGATCCCTGATTATCTTCAAAAAGCCTTTATCTCTGTTGAGGACAGAAGATTTTATTCCCACCATGGAGTAGACATATGGCGTCTTGGAAAAGCAGTTCTGGTAAACCTTTCCAGAGGAAGGATCGCCCAAGGGGGAAGTACAATCTCACAACAACTGGCTAAAAACGCCTTTTTATCCAATGAACGTACATTCAGTCGTAAATTTAAAGAGGTTATCATAACATTGGAGATCGAAAGAGTTTATTCTAAAGATGAGATCTTGGAAAAATATCTCAATGAGATCTATTTTGGTTCCGGGTCCTATGGGGTCAGGGAAGCTGCCAAAGATATATTTAATAAAGATATTTCAAAGATAAACCTGGCTGAAAGTGCTATGCTGGCTGGTATTCCCAATAGACCTAACATGTATAATCCCAGAAAAAATTTAAAAGCTGCCATGAAGAGAGCCCACCTTATTTTAAAACTTATGCTAAATCAAAATTATATCTCTCAAAATCAGTATGATTCAGCTATAAAACATAAATTTGTTATGGAAGCTGACTACAAAAAAACTTTTTTTCCTGACAGAGATATAACTGTCATCGTAAAAGACGGAAGAAGAAAAAGAGAATCTACCAAAGCTCCCGACTTTATGGATATAGTCGAAGAAAAGCTCGCCGATCTGGTGGATCCCTCTACCTTTTCCCGGGGTGGATTCAAAGTATATACTACTTTAGATAATGAGATGCAGAAAATTGCAAAGGACACCTTTGAAAGTTATTCAAAATTTAAATCCGATAAAAAGCTCCAGGGTGCCATGGTTACTTTGGATGCCAAGACAGGGGAAGTTAGGAGTATCATAGGAGGAAAGGGTTATAGATCCGGTAACTTTAATCGTGGTATCCATGCTAAAAGGCAGGTTGGATCAACCTTTAAACCATTTATATATTATACAGCCCTGGAAAAGGGGTATACTATGAATCAAATTATAGATGCTTCCAATACCAAATATGGTAACTGGTCTCCTAAAAACTATAGTAATGCCAAGTATAAAAACATTACCCTCATACAATCCCTGGAAAAATCAATTAATACAGTAGCTGTAAAGCTGTTAAACGATGTGGGAATAGATGATGTCATAGATAATTTTAATAAGACAGGAGTAAATGTAGAATTTACCAGAGATCTTACAATAGCTCTAGGTTCTACCAGTGCTACCCCATTGGAGTTAGCTAGTTCATACCTTCCATTTGCTAATGGTGGTATTGCACATAGAAATTCCTTTATTACTCGAATTGAAGATACAGATGGAAATATTATCTATGAAAATGAAGATTTAAAGGGCAAAAATGTCTATGATTCAATAGATACCTCCCTCATGACCTATATGCTTGAAAAAGTAGTAGAACATGGGTCTGGAAGGGGAGCAAAATTAAACTCACGTCTTGGATTTAATGTGGATCAGGGTGGAAAAACAGGAACTTCCAACGACTTTAGATCTGCCTGGTATGCCGGATTCACCCCTGACTATGTCACTGTAGTATATATGGGCTATGATGACAATACTCCTATGCCAAAGAGCTCCTCCGGTGGACGTATGGCAGTTCCTCTATGGAAAAACTACTATCAGACAATGATCGATAAGGGAATATATAACCCTTCCTCATTTGATTTTATAGATGAAAATATCAAGAGTGATGAATTAGTCAGTAGAAGTATTGATCTCCGGAGTGGAGAGATAAAGAGAGCTTCCAAGGAATTCAGAAGGGAAGTCTTATTTAAAAAGGGACAGGTTCCTGATACAATCACTGAAAAGATATTTAAAGGAATCAAAGGATGGTTCAATTAAAATTAAGGTTAAAATGTAGATAAAAAAACTCCTCCAAAACTGTGTTTTGGAGGAGTTTTTTGCTTTTAATCAAATTCTTTAAAAGCAATTATTTTTCTATTTTTTAATATTCTGATAAACATAAATACTCTTTCTTGCATAGATTCATATGTATCTTCCTCTGTTTCCAAAAGAATATTAATGATGTCATATATTGTATTTTTTCCATCGATATTCTCCCAGACTAAACTACCTAATCCATCCAATTCCAGGGTACTGGTATTAGATTTTTTGGTCATCCACCTCAAAGTCTTTTGAAGAAAACTAGTATGGGTAAAGACAAGATGGATGTTTCCATCCTGCCTTTTACAATCCAAATGAAGTTTTACAGGGACAATATCTAGAAAATTTTCTTCATTTTTTTTCATTTTTGCTCCTTATTCTCAATGTAGCTTATTAATTTTTATTATTCAGGTAGTTGTTCATCCGAAGCTTTTCCAGAAACTACTTGAGTATAGATCCAGATAGCTAACGCTAAGAAGATTACAAATCCTACAGTAGAATTTGTAGTGATAGCTCCAAATTTTCTTCCGAATGCAGATAAGTCTTTTCCTAAAGTGATGAATACCGCTAGTAATATACCGATTAAAGCATCTCCGGCAACTAATCCAGAAGATAATAAGATACCTTTCTCTATTCTTCCTTTTTGCTCTGTTTTATTTTTCTTAAATTTCATCTCAACAACTTCTCTTACTAATGCTCCAGTTAAGATAGCAGCTGATAATTGAATTGGTAAGTATAATCCTAAAGCGATAGGTAAGATAGATAATCCTAAGAAGTTAATAACTATACCGATAACTACACCGATGATAACCAATGTCCAAGGGATCTCTCCTGTCATAACACCTTCAGATAACATTCTCATCAATCCAGCTTGAGGTGCAGGAACGTCTGCCGATCCTAATCCGAAAGCTTTATGCAGCATAAGTACTACTCCACCAGCTGCAAATGCTGATACTACTAATCCAGCAAACATTGACCACTCTATTTTCTTTGGTGTTCCACCAATTAAGTATGTATGCTTTAAACTTTGTGCTACTCCACCAGAAGTTGCAATTGAGATACAAACTACACCAGCAGCTATGATAGCCATGATTTTTCCTAATTCAGGGTTTACACCAGTTGCTTTGATAACTGATGCGATTACTAATAATGAAGCGATAGTCATTCCAGATACAGGGTTATTTGATGCACCCATGATTCCTGTCATTCTTGCAGATACTACACCGAAAAAGAATGAAAAGAATATTACTAAGAATGATACGATAAATCCTACTTTAGGTATTCCTGCTGATAATGGTAATAACCATACTATTAAGAATACTGCGATAGCTCCTGCTCCAACAAATGTTAGTGGAGTATCGATGTGTTGTCTCTCAACTTTATGAGCAGTTTTTTCTGCTTTTAAACCTTTCATAGCTTCTTTGAAAGAGCTGATGATAGCTGGTGCTGATTTAGCTAATGAGATAAATCCACCTGTTGCTACTGCTCCTGCTCCTATATATCTAATATAGTTAGACCAGATAGCTATAGCTGACATCTCTGATATTAATTGAGTTGCCGGGAATATAGGAGTTGTAGCTCCTGAACCTATAAATTTGATTAATGGTATGAAGCCAAACCATGCTAATAATGCTCCAGAGAACATTAAGATAGCTACTCCAGTTCCTACGATAAATCCTACACCTAATAATGATGCTACTGCATTAAATCCAAAAGCTGTTCCTAACTTTGTGATAGCCCAAACTGGTCCTTCTGACCAAAGTCCTAATCCACCAGATAGGAATTTGAAAGCTCCACCCATTCCTAAACCTTTCAATACAGTTTTAAATCCTTCTCCACCTTTATTGGCATTTACCAGAATCTCATAAGCTGCAACTGATTCAGGGAACATTAATACTCCGTGTTCCTCAACTATTAGATATTCTCTAAATGGAATTACGAATAAAGTTCCGATTAATCCACCTAATATAGTTATGATAGCTATAGAAACCATGCTTAAATCATGTCCCCATATAATAATAGCTGGTAATGTAAAGATAATTCCACCTGCGATAGATTCTCCTACTGCGGCTACTGAAGCCACTAAGTTAGCTTCTAATATAGAATCCTTTCTAAATACAGCCTTTAATATTCCTGTTCCTAATATTGAAGCTGGAATTGCTGCTGCAATTGTTAATCCAGTCTTTAATCCTAAATATACATTTGATGCTGCAAATATTACTGCAAATAAGATTCCTAATCCTATAGAAACTGCTGTAGTTTCAGACATCGCTGTATCCATAGATACAAAAGGTTTAAATTGATGTTTCTTCTCGTTCATTTCTTTCCTCCTTAAATTTCAATAAAGTTAATTTTCACTATATTGTACAATAATGATAACCTTCTTTCGGTTTTAAGTCAAGAACCTATATTTTGACACGAAAGTTCGTTTATCTGTAACATAACTTGCATTTTGTTTTGTTTTAAAATACAAGTTATTCCTAAAAAACTTAAATTAAGTTTAAAATAGTGATGTTTTACTTAAGAAAACAATCACTTAAATAACTTTTATTACAGAAAAATGAAATAAAACTCTTTTTTAGACGGACTAGTCCCTGTGAAACAGACTATTTAATTTTAATTATTCACCTAACTATATTTTTTATCTCTATTTTCGAATATTCTTAATTTTTCATAAATTACTTTTATTTTTTATGAAATTAAATTTAATCTATGGAAATGTATATGAATTTTGGTTGAAATCAACTATTTAAATATATAATCTTTATTAATTTTTTTCTATACCTAGAAAATAATAGAGAATATGATATTAAAACAAGAAAATAGATATAATTTAAAGGAAATGATATAATTTCTATACAATAAATTAATTAAAAAATAATTATATATACAAGATTTAAATTATATTAAAGGAAGTGATATATGTATTACGAAGATATGATCTTTACCAAAGAAGATATAGCTCTGTTAGTTTTTGAAAATAGTGAATTTTTAAGCTGTATTTTTAAAGGTATAACTTTTGATAGGATAAGTTTTAATGGAACTACACTGGAAAATTGTACCTTTAAATCCTGCCAGTTAACTTCTTCCACCTTCCAGGATTCTAAATTTATAGACCTTAATTTTGAAAATTCTGAACTTATCAGTATCAATCTAAGTCTTATCAATAAATTTATAGTTGAAGTCTCATTTACTGATTCCTATTTAAAGTATTGCGATCTCAGTAAATTAGATCTGAATAAAACAGATTTTTCAAATTCAACTTTAAAGGAATGTCTATTCTTTGAAACTAACCTGAGTCAGGCTGCTTTCAATAACTCAAATTTAGAGGGTTCATCTTTTGACAGATGTAACCTGGAAAGGGCTGACTTTAAAGGAGCGGCTGATTATAGGATAAATCCTCTGACAAATCGTATTAAAGGAGCCAAATTTTCCCTCCCTGACCTGGTTGGATTAGTCAGAGATTTCGATATTAAGATCGTATAGCAATGTAATGCTCCATCCAGATAGTCTAATATAAAATTTTATAATTTTATTACTCCAAAGTAAATTGCTATTTCTAGAAATCTTGCTCTTTCTCCCCACTGGTAGAATTTCTCAGATAATAAAAATAGGAGAGTCCAATGGACTCTCCTGTTTTTATTATCTATTTTTTTATAATGTCATTAATAGTTTGGCTAACATAAGAGCTGTTACCGTTCCTATTGCCGATCCAAATATTCCCATCATAAGCCCTGCCGGAATCAATGCTTCATCATATGTTCCTGCTAAGATTGGAGCTGATACAGATCCACCTACGTTAGCTTGAGAAGCTATACCACAGATATAAAGATCTAACTTGAATACTTTTGCTAATACTAATAATACCACTAAATGGAATAATAATACTAATACACCTGCTACAATATAGATAGCTGCTTGACCCATATCAATAGTAGAGAAATCTGTTGCTGTTGCTATTAATCCTACTACTACATATAAAAGTACACTACCTACATGGTCAGTTCCTTTGATTCTCTTTAACGGAGTCATACTTCCTAAGATACCAAACATTGTAGCTAAGATTACTACCCATCCAGATCCACTAAAGAATCCTCTAAGACCAGATAAGAAGTTCGCATCAGTTAATCCACCTGGGTTAACTACTTGTTTTCCAAGAACTAATACTATTCCTGCTACTCCAAGACCTAGTCCTAATGTTAACATAAAGTCCATAAATTCATAGTCTCTTTTGTCTTCATTTTTAGCTGCTGTAGCATGGATATGACTTATGATTTTATCTACTTCATCACTGTTTGCACCAGAGAACTTATTAAACTTCTCTCTCATTGGAGCCAAACTGATAAGTAATACTAACCAGAATGATGCACAGATATTATCCATTAAGAATGCATATGTCAGTGCCTGTGATCCATCTTTTACTCCTAATCCTGCTTGAGCAGCAGCCATATTTGTTGACCCTCCAACCCATGAAGAAGATAAGATTGAGAATGTTTGCCATGCATCTGCATCAAATCTTGATTTTAATGCAACGAATACAATTATAAATCCAATTATGATACTGGCTGTTACCGCTAAAAATGAACCCATTAACTTTGGTCCTAATTTAAATACATCTCTAATATCATTTTTTAATAGTAATAAAAATAACATCATTGGTAGTAAAAAATATTTTAATTGTCCGATAAAACTCGATAATTGTGGTGTTAATTCCCAAACGTGCAATGTTGCACCTATCATTCCACCAAAATAAATAAATGTTAATCCCGGTATAACCTTGAATAATTTTAATTTTAATGTTTTTTCACAATACAATACTGCCGTTATGAATAATATCAATAACGAAAAATAACTAAATACACTTGTTATCATTTGAATATCCTCCTGTTTTTAACTGTTTTTAACTATTTTCAACGTCTCTTCGTCTGTACATAAACTGTACATAAAACGAAGAATACGTTTTGTTTCCAATATATTTTAGCACAATTTTATAAGTTTTCAAAGTTTTTTGTAATTTTCTTAAATAAAAAAAGCAAAAGTATCATTTTTTAACTACTTTTTATAACATATGTAGCTATCAACGATAACTAATTTCTTAGAAAATAATTAAAGATTTTCTCAAAAAACTAATTTTTTGTCTACTTTTCCTCCTAATAATCAAAAAAAAATAAAAACTATATTTCTTTTTTTGAAAAAATATTATATAATCTATGGGATGACTCTGTAGCTCAGATGGATAGAGCGGCTCCCTCCTAAGGAGTAGGCCATGCGTTCGAATCGCGTCAGGGTCACCATTCTTAATAAAATTAAAAGCAACGTAACGTTGCATCTAGATAAACACAATTCAGATTTTATAATTTTTTAGTTATTCTATAAACTTTATAATTACCTAGATACTTAAAAAGAAGATGAAATTTAAGAATTTCACCTTCTTTTTTTATTTTTATCCGTTAAATATATTTAATACATCGTTAAAAGTTATCAGAATAATAAGCCCAAATAAGATTATCATTCCCACCATATGGAATTTCTCCTCAAACTTTTTATTTACTTTTATACCTACCACTTCTAAAAGGACAAATATTATCCTTCCCCCATCTAGAGCAGGAAACGGAAGCAGATTAAAGAACCCTATATTTATTGAGAGAAGTGCCGTTAACCAAAATAAGATTCCCATCCCACCTTGACTGGCATCTCCTACAATCTTAACTATTCCCACAGGCCCTGATATCTCCTTAGCACTTACCTGCCCTGTGACAAGTTGTTTAAATCCTTTTAAGATCATTGTAAATAAATTTTTATAGGCAGTCCCGGATTCAGATACAGCATCTATAAACCCATATTTTTCGATACTATATTCTGGCAGTATCCCAATATAATAGTCGTTTCTCTGTTCATCAAAGGTAAGTTCAACTTCTTTTTTTATGATTTCTCCATCTCTTTTTATAAGAAATTCCATACTGCTGCTGTCTATCTCGCCGTTTACACGGCTTATATCTTCCCACCTGTCTATCTTATTTCCATCTATCTCCAGGATCTCATCTCCTGTTTTTAAATTTCCAAAAGATTTAGAAGTTTCTACCATATTTCCAATTACAGGTTTTTCATTTTGAACTGCCTTTCCGTTATAGAGTAAACTTCCAAAGACTATAATGTAAGCCAATATAAAGTTCATCACCACACCTGCAACCAAAACTACAAATCTTTGAAATGGCGATTTAGTGTTGAATCCGTCTTTTACTACAGATTCTACCTCCATCCCCTTGATATTTACAAATCCTCCAATAGGTATAGCTCTCAGACAATATCTCGTATGCAGTCCTTCATGGGAAAATAAAACAGGTCCCATTCCCAGGGAAAACTCCTCCACCGGCATCTTAAAATATTTAGCTGTCAAAAAATGCCCCAATTCATGAACCATTATTATGATTCCAAGTATAAGTATCGTTATTATTATATTCATCTAGACAACTCCTCACAAACTCTCAAAACTTCATTGCCAATCTCATCTATAGTTTTCAATTCTCCGCCTTTTACACACATTATTTCCTTCCACGAATATTTATTTGCTATATAGCACGCATTGTCGTGGGATTTCTGCATATATTCACGGTCATTTTCATGAATATCTTTTTTGTCTTCCCCTGTGATCTTATTTTTTCTTTTTTCCATCAATTTATATGCCATCTCAGTAGGCATATTTAAAAACACTACCATATCTGGTTTGGGTATCCCCATTTTTTCATATTCCAACTCAGTCAGCCACTCTAAATATCCATCTTTTTCCACCTTATCATCCATCTTAGATGCCTGATGGACCATATTAGAAGTTGTGTATCTGTCTGAGATGATTATTCCTCCATCGTTGTAGAACTTCTCCCAAATAGTCTTAAAAGATGCATATCTATCCACTGCAAACATAGTAGATACAGCATAGGTATTCACCTCTCCTACATTTTCTCCAAATTCACCATTTAAATACATCTTTACAGGTGCTGATGACGGGCTTTCATAGTTTGGGAAGGTAACTTTCATAACCTTCTTCCCCATTTTTTTATATTTTTCATACAATAATTCTGCTTGAGTCTGCTTCCCGCTGGAATCAGTTCCTTCTATTACTATTAATTTGCCCATTTCTACTCTCCTATAATCAATCTATTTTTTTCTAAGATGGGTCTCAATTCCTCTAGATAAATCTCTCCCATTTTTTTATACCCTGTTTCATCGGGATGGATACTATCGTACATATGTTTATTCCATACCCCTTTCCATATATCTTCTATAAGATATACGCCCTCTTTATCCTCTAACTCTTCAAAAATTTTATCAAATTCTTTTTTAGAATCATTTTTTAAAATATTAAAAATTAACTGGTTACCATAAAATTTAACTGCATAAACTCTTATATTTCTTTTTAGGAGTTCATCTGCAATATAGTTTAAATTCATTTTTGTTTCAGATGCATCTATTCCCTGGATCAGATCATTTGCTCCCAATTCTACTATGACCACATCCGGATTATAATCCAAGACATCAGTTTTAAACCTCTGGAGTGCAGATACTGTCGTATCCCCATTTATCCCCTTATTAATAACCTTTAATTTGAGTTTAGACTGTAAATAATCCGGGTAACTGCCCCCTGTAGGAGCACCATATCCAGCTGTTAAACTATCCCCGTAACAGATTAAAATACTTTCTTTAGTCAAATTAGTCTCACCTAAATCCTTATTTAAAAAATTATAACCCATATGGATGAAAACCACCACTACTAAAGTTATTATAACCTTATTCATGAGCTTCCCCCCTAATGATTATCTTTACTATCTCAGACTTACTCCAGGT
This sequence comes from Fusobacteria bacterium ZRK30, assembly GCA_024628785.1. NCBI lineage: Bacteria > Fusobacteriati > Fusobacteriota > Fusobacteria bacterium ZRK30. Next base: position 795,602 of record CP102405.1, on the reverse strand, counting down.
TCTATAAGTAAAAAATCCTGTTCCTACCCCGGAAGACACTATAACTGCCATATTTTTTATTTTTTTATATCCGTAGATAACCTTATATTTAAGCATATACCCTAAATTTATAGGAAAAAACTGCCCTCCATGGGTATGTCCTGAAAGTTGTAGTTCTGCCCCTTCACTGATTGCTTCATCAAATTTTGGCCGATGATCCACTACAACTTTTGGACAAGCGGTTCTATAGATATTTTTTATTTTTTTTCTAGAGTGATTTGTCTCATCATCTCTAAAGATAAATTCTAATTTTTTTATTACAATCGATTCATCCCTCAAAATTTTAATTCCACACCTATCTAAATACTCTATATTTCTATCCAAATCACCTGTATAGTCATGATTCCCCAGTACACCGTAAACTCCATATTCAGATCTCATCTTTCTCAATATTTTATCAAATCCTCTACCTTCCAGATATTCCATATGGGACTCTATTGTATCTCCCCCTACCAATATACAATCTGCAGATAATTCATTTACTTTTTCAACTATCTCTTCCACATAATTTATAGACCTTAATTCGCTCAGATGAATATCCGATAGAAATACCAAATTTAATTCGGTGTCATAGTCAGATATTTCCACCGTGTATTCCTTTATATTTATTTTAATATAATTTTGGTATCCTCTACACATCAATAAAATATAGAATATAAGACTCAAAAAAAGAAATACAGGTGTCTTGACTATACTTCCCCATCCGAAAATTTCTAAACCAATGGCTGAAATAGTTATAAAACATAGGGTTTTATATATAAATAAATAATTGGCTACAACGATCTTTAATTTCTTCCTTAAATTTTCACTCTTTATCTCGGTGGTCCTTATTAAAAATAAAAAAGAACCTAGAAAAAATAATCCTCCTGCCAGATAACTCCCTGTCAATAAATACAAGAGATACACAACAAAGGGCATAGGTAGATAATATACAATTAATTTCAACATATTCCTCTCCTATTTTTGAGCTGTAGAGTCGTTAATTTAGCTTTTCCTATTGATAAGTTTTAATTATTCTTGTGGCTTCTTTCCTTGCCCAGCTATCAGCTTTTATAACTGCTTCTAAGGTATCCACTGGATGCACTTCATGGTTATCCATGGTATTTTTTATAACTTTATAGACCTCTAAAAATTTAATATTTCCATTTATAAATTGATCTACAGCTATTTCATTGGCCGCATTATAGACTGCCGGCATAGACTGCCCTGTTCTTCCTGCAAAATATGCATACTCTACACCTTTAAATACATCGTTATCTACCTCATCAAAGGTAAGGTTGGAGAGTGTTTTAAAATTTAAACTTTCCAAGACCCTATTAGATACTCTGTCTGGATAAGTAAAAGCATATTGGATAGGCACCTTCATATCCGGAACCCCTAATTGAGCTATTACAGACATATCATTAAATTCCACCATTGAATGAATTATACTCTGTGGGTGTACCAATACCTCTATATCATCATAGGAAACATTAAAGAGCTGATGTGCCTCTATAACTTCTAACCCTTTATTACAAAGGGTAGATGAATCTATAGTTATTTTTTTTCCCATGGACCAATTTGGATGTTTCAACGCATCTTCTACCTTTACATCCTTTAATTCTTCCAATGTTTTTCCCCTGAAAGTTCCCCCACTTGCTGTGATGATTATCTTATTTACCTCATTTTTTTTCCCACCTAAAAGAGACTGGTAGATAGCTGAATGTTCACTGTCTACAGGAATTATCTCTGCCTTATATTCCTTTAACATATTATTTATCAGATCCCCTGCTGCTACCATAGTTTCCTTATTAGCAAGGGCTATCCTTTTCTCTTTTTTTATCGCTTCTATAGTTGCTTCGATTCCTACTGCACCACTTACTGCTGTAAGGACTATATCTGCTTCATCTAAAGCTCCTAATTTTTTAAGCCCTTCATTTCCTAAATATACCTCTAGATCAGGATATTTTTTGACTATCTCTTCGTACCCATCTTGTGTCCCTATAGATACATAGGATGGTTTAAATTCCTCTATCTGTTCCATCAATAATTTATGGTTATAGTGAGCACTCATAGCAACCACATTAAATTCCGAACTTTTATTCCTAATTACTTCCAGTGCATTGGTTCCAATACTTCCAGTACTTCCTAATATTGTTATATTTTTAATCTTAATCAACCCCTTAGTTTATCACTCATCCTAACGGACACTATTTTTCTCAATCACCCTTAATATCTCCTATGAGATTCATATTTAAAAAGAATGAGAGTTTATTATTATATTATACAAAAAAAAAGGAGCTTTCGCTCTCTTTTTTTATTATCTAGGAATTTATAAAATTTATAAAATGAATAAAAGATTATAAAAACCTAAATTGTACTTGTTTGGATGCATACGTCACGTTGCTTTTTATAGGAAAAAATTAATATAATAATACATAAGCGGGAATACCCAGATTAAACTATCATATCTGTCTAAGATCCCCCCATGTCCACCTAATATTTTACCTGAATCTTTTACACCAAATTCTCTTTTGAATACCGATTCTGCTAAATCACCGATTTGACCGGTTACAGCCACCAATATAGGGACTATTATCAGATGAATCCCTGATATATTCAGATCTTTAAATAGGAATGCTTTTATGAGTAACATAGTTATCACGGTAAATATTATCGACCCCAAAGAACCCTCTATGGATTTTTTAGGACTTATCTCACAGAGTCCACGAGAAAAGAATTTTCTTCCAAACTTTACTCCTACAAGGTATGCAAATGTATCCGATATCCAGACCAGTATTTGAATGGTCATCAGCCACTTACTTCCATTTAACATATATTTTATAGGAACTATATGGGAAAATAAAAATCCTACATAGAGTACTCCTAACATTGTATATCCTATATAGCTGCTGCTGCCCTCTACTTTATTTTGATATATTCTGATAAACATCAGGATAAATATTCCCAAAATAAGAACCATTGTTCCTCTGGACATATCCACATTATTTCCAATAAATTTCCCCAGTAAATCTTTACTCGATGATATACTAGAATACAATGCCAGTGGTATTGCTCCTCCAAGTATTATCCCCGCAGCCTTATTTACAATTACTCCTTTAGATTCCATCATTTGATAGATCTCATATATTCCTATCCCAATTAAAAGCACTGTAAATGCCATAAAACTCTTATCTCCATAGAGGTATACATATACCGTCAGAGGAACCAATATTAAAGCCACCAATATCCTATTTAACATCTTTTACTCCTCCAAATCTTCTGTCTCTATTTTTAAAATTTTCTATCGCCCTGTCAAATTCTTTCTCATCAAAATCAGGCCACAATACATCTGTTACATATATTTCTGAATAAGCCATCTGCCAAAGTAAAAAATTAGATATTCTGAATTCCCCGCTGGTTCTTATAACTAGCTCAGGGTCCGGTATATCGGAATAAAGATAATCTTTAAAGTTCTCTTCATTGATATTTTTTTCTCCAGATTCAATTATTTTTTTCACTGCATCTATTATTTCCGATCTTCCTCCATAGTTAAAACAGATATTAAAGGTCAATCCGTCATTACCTGCAGTCAATTCTTCTACTTCAGATATAGCACTTAGAAGTTTAGGAGATACCCCTTCTTTTCTTCCTGTAACTATCAGTCTTATGTTATCTCTTAACATATTTTTAGCTTCAGCTTTTAGATATTTTTGAAAGATATCCATAAGAGCATCCACCTCTTTTTGAGGTCTTTTCCAATTTTCTGTAGAAAAAGCATATACAGACAAATATTTAATTCCTATATTCCCTGCGTGCTCTATTATTGCTTTTATCCTTTTAGCACCTTCACGATGCCCGACAAATCTAGGCAGGTGCCTATTTTGAGCCCATCTTCCATTTCCATCCATTATAATTGCTATATGTTTTGGTATCATCTATCTCCCCTTAACTTTAATACATTCTATTCTTTATATTCTATCATATTACTTCCTATTTTTCTACTTTGGAACTCTAAGGAGAACTATTCCCTGTCTATAACTTCTAGAATAGCATTTAAGTCTCTCATGTTATTTTTAACACACTTTATCCCCTCATCGATGGCCTCCCTTGCCCGATAGAACTCCAGTGGTTTGATACGAGCCAACTTAGGAGAAAGAAGGATATCCGGCGGATCTTCTCCCATACGGCTTTTGGTTATTCTATCCTGGGTTATATTAATTGAGCTGGCTATAGCATCAAATAAATTTGGAGGAGATTCATTATTTTCATCTGTATCAAATATAGAAGGCGTATACTCTCTGACCAAATTATTTATCTTACTTATCATTCCCGATCTTTTTTTAGGAGGGGGAGATTTTTTAAAATGTTTTCCAACAATGTCACCATTTAAATCCACAGCTATTACTATGTCAGCTCCCAAAGCACGACATGTAGATACTGGTACAGGATTCACCAATCCCCCATCTACAAGCCACCTGTCATTGGTTTTTATAGCAGGAAATAATCCCGGCAACGAAACTGAAGACCAAACTGCTTCTAAAACCGACCCTTTAGTTAACCATATTTCCTTCCCGGTCTCTAAATCTGTTGCTACAGCTGCATATTGTTTACTAAATTCTTCTATGCTGGCATTATCAGATGCTACATATTTATTTAAAAAATGATGAAGTCTGTGGGTATCAATAAATCCATTCAAAGACATATTTATCTCAAAAAATTTAGCCACCTCAAATTTAGTCAGTGAGCATGCCCATTCTTCTAAATTTTCAAGATTATTTGACAGATAAGATGCTCCAACCACTGCACCTATAGAAGTCCCGCACACAATATCCGGCACGATCCCCAGATCAGCCAGAGCCTTTATTATACCTATATGTGCCCATCCGCGGGATGAGCCGCTTCCCAGAGCTAAACCTATCTTCATTTTTCTCACCACCTTGAACATTCTTTTATACTATAATATATACTTCTTTATACTATATATTTCACTATAAATTTTGTTGTGTCAAAAAAAGAATCGAGAATTAATTCTCGATTCTTTCTTATAAAATTATTTCAACACCAAAATGATCCGAAACTACCTTTTTATTTTTCCCATTGAAAATAACATTACTCGAGTATATTTTCATAGGTGTTCCTGCTAAAATTAAATCCAGTCTTTTTTTAGATGAGTTATTCTCCCATCCTGCAATTTCCCCTGGGACAGTGCAGCCATCATCTTTTATTTCAGCTGTTATAAAAGTATCTATCAAACCATCCTTTATTAAAAAATCATACCCCTCTCCACTTACATTGGCATCATTGTTGAAATCTCCCATAAAAAATACTTTATTATCTGTATTTTTTAAAATTTCTAATATTTTTTCCCCCTGATATCTAAAAGGTTCTTCTTCATCATTCCACCATCCTGTATGGCAGCTGTAAAAAGTGTAGATCTCATCATGCAGATCAATAGATCCGCCTACAATTTTTCTACTTTTCCAGTTTTCTATACTGCTGCTTTGGGAAATGTATATACTTTCAGATTTAATAAAGGGCTCCTTACTCAAAAGAGCTACTCCCTCTTCATATATATCATACCCATAGTGGGAAAAGTCCCAGATAAAATTATAAGCTTTTCCTAACTTCTTTATCTCTTCAACCAGTAGAAGTGCAAAGTTATCTTCCCTTATATTATCATAAATTATCTGACTATCCCTATGCTGGCTGACTTCCTGAAGAGCTACGACATCATAGTTTTTTTCATATATAGTCTCAGCCAGATACTTGATCTTCTCCAGCTGATCCTCCTCCTGCCACGAATGGCAGTTTAATGTAAGAATTTTCATTTTTATCCCCTATTAATTTAAAACATCAATTATTTTATTTTTAATGTTATCAGCTTTAGGACCATAGATAGCCTGGATCCCGTTTCCTTTTACTATCAGTCCAATGGCTCCTGCTTTTTTCCACATCGACTCTTCCTTCACCAAGGCGTTATCCTTTACAGACACACGTAATCTAGTCATACAGGCATCTACCTCTGCTATGTTAGATCCTCCTCCTAAAAGGTCGATAATTGTTTCAATCAACGTATCATTGCTTTGATTAACTTTTTTATCTCCGCTTTCTTCTACTTCTTCATCTAGATAGTTCCCTTTTCTTCCTGGTGTAGGTAGGTCAAATTTTTTGATTAAAAAGTTTACAATGAAGAAATTCAATCCGAAGAACCCGACACAACTTGCCACGAAATTTATTAGGTCTCTTCCAATTCCAGCATGAATCATTAGAGGTGTTCTAGTAAGCAGCTCTAAGAATCCAAAAGCTTGTATTCTTAAATCAATAATATCTGTCAATGCAAATGCTAAACCAGTTAATATTGCATGAGCCACATATAAAATAGGTGCTACAAACATAAACATAAATTCGATAGGTTCCGTTACTCCTGTTAAAAATACAGCTAATATGGCTGAAAAGAATATCATCTTATATTTATGCTTCTTATCATTGTCTACGTTTTTATACATAGCTAATGAAAATCCTAATAGTGATGCTGATGATAAAATAACCTGTCCGGCTTTAAACCTAGCCGGCACAACCGATTTCAATAATTCCTTGTACGCGTCTGCATTCCCTAGTTCTTTCAAGTTATTTAAATCTGTAATCCAAGCTAACCAGATAGGATCCTGACCGGCAATTACTGCACCGACTTCCGATCCGGTTAATACCTGATATGTCCCTCCTAACTCCGTGTAATTCATTGGAATAGTTAACATATGATGCAGACCAAATGGTAACAGCATTCTCTCTAATGCCCCATAGACAAAGGGAGCAATTACTGGAGCTGTATCTCTAGATGTTGCAATCCAATTTCCAAACATATTAAGAGAATATTGAATAAACGGCCATGTAAATGATAAGAAAAATGCCATTATAACTGAACCGAATATTACCATAAAGGGCACAAACCTTTTACCATTAAAGAATGCCAATGGTTCTGGTAAACCATCAAAATCATAAAACCTATTGTATAGAGCGGCTCCTAAGAACCCGGTGATTATTCCTATAAATACTCCCATATTTAAAGCCGGAGCTCCTAATACTGTTGTAAAAAAATCTTTCACTAATAATTCTTTCCCACCGAATACACTGATAGTTGCAGTAGGATCACTCATCATCCCACCATTAACACCAAATATTGTTCCTGTAAGTCTATTTGTTAAAATAAACGCCAGTACCGCTGCAAAAGCTCCTCCGGCTCTTTCTTTAGCCCAAGATCCACCAATAGCTGCTGCAAATAACAGGTGTAAATTTACAATTATTCCCCAACCAATATCTTCCATTACCCTTCCAATTAAATCTATTCCTAAAAATGTAGTCGTTAATTTCCCCAGTGAAATCATAAGCCCGGCTGCAGGCATTACTGCAATAACTACCATTAAACACTTTCCAAATTTCTGCCAAAAATCAAATGAACCGAATTTAAATTTTTTCATCTTTCCCCCCTTTTGTTTTTTATTTCAACGTGTAAACTCTGCACTCATAAGGCTTCAATAATAATTCATATGTTGTCTTATGATCCTCTACTTTATAGTTATTCAATACAAGATTTTTAGAATTTAAAGGATAATTTTCCTCTTTAAACTCACATATTGCTTCAGTTAAATTACAAATTACAATATAACCTTTCCCATCCACTAATCTTGTATAACTATATATTTTTTCATCTGATTCAATCAGACAATTATAGTCTCCATATAAAATCTCTTTTGAGTTTTTTCTCAACTCAATCATTTTTTTATAAAAGTTTAAAACTGAATCTTCGTCCTCTAAATCATTTTTTACATTTATACAACTATGATTTTCATTTATCTTTATCCAAGGAGTACCACTGGTAAATCCGGCATTTTGACCATCATCCCACTGCATAGGTGTCCTTGCATTATCCCTAGAAGAACTTTTTAAATTTTCTATATTTTCTTCAGTTGCTTTATTATCTAAAACTAACTCTTTGTATTCATTCATGATTCTAACGTCGTTATAATCATCTATCCTAGGGTAAGAAATATTTGTCATTCCTATCTCCTGACCTTGATATATAAAAGGTGTCCCTTTTTGTAAAAAATACATTGCAGCAAATGATTTTGCACACTGGACTCTATACTTTTCATCATTTCCCAGTGTAGAGATAGATCTGGGAATATCATGATTTTCAATATACAATGCATTCCACCCTATGTCATTTACTGTGTTTTGCCATTTACTCAATATTTTTTTATATCTTTTTACGTCAAACGCTTTATTTCCACAACTATTCCATAGATCTAAATGCTCAAATTGAAAGATCATATTAAATTTCCCATCTTTTGAACATACCCAATCCTTGATATCTTTACTATTGTGAGAACTAACGCCATTTGCTTCACCAACAGTTACGATGTCATATTTTTCAAATGTTTTTTCTTTAAGTTCATCTAAATATTTATGAATTCCATTTTGATTCATATGTTTATCAAAAGAAGATACATATTTTAATCCATCTGGATTAGGCATGTCTTTAAGGCCGTCTTCTTTTTTTATATGACTTATTGCGTCTACTCTAAATCCATCTATTCCTTTTTCTAACCACCAGTTGATCATACTGTAGATCTCTTCTCTCATCTCTTTATTTTCCCAGTTTAAATCAGGCTGTTTCTTAGAAAAAAGATGAAGATAGTATTGCTCTCTTTCTTTTGAGTGTTCCCAGGCAGAACCGCTGAAAATACTTTCCCAGTTATTTGGTTCTTTTTCACCCTTACCATCACGCCAGATATACCAATCTCTTTTTGGATTATCTTTTGAAGATGCCGATTCTACAAACCACGGATGTTCATCACTTGTATGATTTATCACCAAGTCTATAATAAGTTTCATATCTCTATCTTTAACTTCTTTTAATAGTTCGTCGAAGTCTTCCATTGTTCCAAATTCTTCTAATATCTCTTTATAATCACTGATGTCATATCCATTGTCATCATTTGGTGATTTATACATAGGACATATCCAAATAATGTCTATTCCCAAGTCTTTTAAATAATCTAATTTAGAAATAAGTCCCTGTAAATCACCTATTCCGTCTCCGTTGGAATCTTTAAAACTTCTAGGATATACCTGGTACCCTATAGCTTCCTTCCACCATTTTTTATCCATAGTTCCTCCTAGTTGCGCAAACGTTTGCGCAAATAAATAAAAATTTAAACATCCACACATAGATATTTTATAGATAATTTATATCATATTTTTTTTTCATTGTCTAGTTAAATATAATGAAAAATGTACTCAAATAAATACATTTTTCTATTTTATGCACACTTTTCTATAAGAAAAGGGCGATTCCACCTTTAATCCCTGCATCATTTCCTAGTTCTCCTAATTTGATTTCTAAATTTTTCAAAGTTACCGGCATAGCATATTGTTTTAATTTTTCCTTAACTACGTCTAAAAGTATCTTTCCTGCTAACGCAACTCCACCTGACAAAATAATAATTTCCGGGTTTATTACATTTAATAAATTTCCTATTCCCATACCTAAATAATTTCCTACATAATTAACTATTTCCATAGAAAATTCATCTCCAGCTTTAGCGCAATCAAAGACATCTTTAGCTTCTAATTTTTCCATATCCCCATCTAAGCTCTTATATAAAAGGTTATTTTTATTTACAGCCAGACGTGACTTAGCTTCTCTGATTACTCCGGTGGCAGATGCATAAGTTTCAAAACAACCTCTTTGACCGCATCCACATAATTTTCCATTTTCAACTAATTTCATATGACCAATCTCTCCACCAGCACCATTCATTCCGGAAACTAATTTAGAATTTACTACTATTCCACCGCCAACTCCAGTTCCAAGAGCCACTGTAATACTGCTGGTACTTCCTTTTCCTGCTCCAAACTTACTCTCTCCAATGGCTATCATATTTACATCATTTTCTAATTTTGTCGATACACCTGAGATTTTTTCCATTGCTTCACTGATATTTACATTAGCTTCCCAGTCAAAATTAGCAAAAAAAGCTACGATCTCTTGATCTATTACAGGCCCTGGAATCCCTATTCCTATTCCACCCATCTTTTCTTTACTTATTTTTTTTTGATCCATTAGTTTTTCTATTGTTTCCCATATCCTCTTCAATGTTATTTCCATACCTTTTTCCGAAAACGTTTTTATTGTTTCCTTTGTTAAAATTTCACCGTTTTCATCTAAAAGGCCTATTTTTGTATTTGTCCCTCCTAAATCTACTCCTGCATAATATTTCAATATTATTCCTCCTCTATGTCTCTTAATTTTGATCTAACAATTTTATTATTACTTTTATTACTTTTATTAAGTTTTGATATGAGTAAACTCATGGCTTCTTTTCCAAGTTTTAATGCATTTATATCAACAGATGAAAATTTAGGTCCAAAGTTTCCCAGTGGATCAATATTATTAAATCCTATTATCTTTATATCCTTTATATTTCTTTCAATTAAATATCTTTGAACACCAAAAGCTAAGATATCATCGGTACATATTATTGCTGTTAAATTTTTATTTGAAAGTAATTTTTCAGCCCCGCTATAACCATTTTCCCTGCTAAAATCAGTTTTATATATAATTTCTGCATCTATATTTTCCCTTTTACACTCCTCTTTAAACCCTTTTTCTCTGTTAATGGATACAGTCCAATTTTTTTTTGCCCCAAGATAACCTATATTCCTATGACCATCTAAGATTAATTTTCTTACAAGATGTTTTGTAGTTTCTTCGTTGTTATTATCTACCCAGAGAATGTTGGCAGAATCAATTTTTTCCGGCCGGCCGATTACTACACATGGAAATTCATGTTTTTCTAAATACTCAAGACATTCATCTTTTTTTCTGGTAGTCAGCAGGCATATCCCATCCACTATATTAGATGAAATAAAGTTTTTTACTGCTTCTAATTCATTGTCTTTATTTTTTCCAAAGGCATACATAATATGATATTTATGTTTTTCTGCAGCTATACTTATTCCCTTCATAGCTTGAATATAAAAGGGATTGGAAAAGAGGGAGTCAGCTTCATGGGGCATGACTACACCAATTATCTTAGTTTGTTTATTCACCAAACTTCTAGCTAGTATATTCGGTGTATACCCTAATTTTTCAATGGAGTTTAGAACCCTTATCCTGGTTGCTTCTCCTATCCTGGAAGTATTAGATATTACTCTGGATACTGTAGAAGGAGCTACTCCTGCATCCTTAGCTACATCTTTTATGGTTACTTTCATTTTCTCAGCCTCCTTTCTAAAAGATTATCATTTTTTTTTAAAAAATAAAACTTTATTTTTTATTTCAAACCTTTAGAAGCATATTTTTTTTACTAAATTATGTAAAAAAAAGGTGCCCTGGGATTATAATACCTTTAAAGTTCCGATTAAATAAAAAGCATTTATGTTATTATTTAATTGAGAACTTTAGGAGGTATTTTTTTATGTCAAAAAATAGAAAATGGAGCTACGAATTAAAAGTTGAAATCTGTAAACGCTTAATTGCAGGTGAATCATATTCTTATTTAGCTAAAGAATATAACGTTAAAAGTACTGGAATGTTAGCGAATTGGAAGAAATCCTATTTAGATGGAACCCTTACTAAAGATAGCAAACAGGGACGAAAAAAATGTGAAGTTGATGATGTTGAAATTTTAAAAAAGTGCTTTGCTCAATTGATGAAAATCCGTTCAAAATAACTAATATTGAAAAATATCAAATTATTGATTCTCTTAAAAAAGTTTATACTATTGAAAAATTAGCTAGTTTATTAAATATAACTTCTAGAGCTTATAGAAAATGGATTTCAAAGGGAAAACCTATAGCTAATAATTTTAATGACGACCACGCGGAATTAATATTAGTTGAGCATTTAAACAATTTTGAAGTCTATGGCACGCTGAGGCTTAAATACCATTTGTTGAAAAAACTTAATGTAAATTTTAACCATAAGAAGATCTTAAGATATAAAAATATCTTAAATTTAAAAACAATCACGCGCAAAAAGAAATCTATAAGTAGAAGAATTCAAGTTAAAAGAAATAAGTCTTATATGGCTGAAAATCTTTTAAACTGTAACTTTAAAGCAGAAAAACCCCGTAGTAAATATTCAACAGATGTTAGTTATATAAATTGTTCTGATGGTAGGTTATACCTTTCAGCTATAAAAGATTTGTATTCTAAGCAAATTATCTCATATGATTTATCTAATAAAAATGACACCGATCTTATAATAAACACTTTAAAGGGAGTTAACCTTAGGGGGAGCATTCTCCATTCCGATCAGGGGTCATTATATCATAGCTGGAGTTATAGGAATCACTTAGAAAAGAATGAGTGTTTAAGGAGTATGTCGCGCCCAGGTGCATGTTGGGAAAACTCCCCAATAGAAAATTGGTTTTCCCAATTAAAAGAAGAACAATTACGAAGGATAGGAAAGCAGTCTAAATCTGAGACAAGAAAAAGTAGAAAAAAATACGTTCAGTGGTACAACACTGAACGCATTCAAAAAGATTTAAACTACCAATCACCTATTCAATTTTTAAATTCGAATTAGTTTTTTTATTAATCGGAACTTGACAGGGTATAGTATCCTGGGGCACCTTTTTTTAAACAAATAAATTTATAAGTAATGATGTCAGGATGAGCATAAATGCCCCTCCAATCCTAGATGATATCTGTGAAAATGGCAACAATTCCATTCTATTAGCAGCTGATAATACTGCGATATCTCCTGTACCACCCATGTTTGCCATACATAATCCTGCTGTTATAGTTCCTTCGATCATGTAGAATCCTAACATACGACCAACTATTGCAGTCCCTATCATAGCACCTACTATAGTTGTAACTACCAACAATAGATAAGTTAAACTAAATGCACTGATTACTGCTCCTAAATCTGTGTACGCTATCCCGATCCCTACTAATAGTGCCAGTGTAAAATTTTTCATTACAAATTGAAACCATGTTGTTGCTGCTTCCTCATGCTCTCTTTTTAAAATACCTGTCAACTTAGCAAAAGCTACCGATAAGATCATAAGTGCATATGGATGCAGTGGTATATATTTTCCTAAAAGCTTTCCTAATACATAGAATGATGTGGCTATCAACAGACCTTTTCCTAGAGATGCATAGTCTACCTTTAACTCTTTTTCCTCTTCAATACCTACGTCATCCTGTCCCTTTAATAATTTCCCGTCACCTGAAAATTTCTTATGTTTTTTTCCTAATTTATTCAATATTCCTGCGCAAACTATTGCTACTGCATTACCTAATGCTACTGCTGGAACCATTATAGAAAGAAGCTTAGTGGGATCCTGCTCCATAGCTTTACCAAAAATTTGAGCCAGTGGTACAGCTCCTGCTCCCATTCCACCACCCATTATTGGGATAGCTATATAAAACACTGCATTGGTGAATCCATAACCCATCAATGCTCCTACTGTTCCAGTCATTAAGATCGATACAAATACTCCACCTATTATTACTGGAAGATATTTTAATCCAGCCTTTATCAATAGTTTCGTGTCCATACCTAATATACTACCTGTTATAAGGGCAGCTATATAAAAATTTAAAAATCCTCCACTTTTCATAAACGTTGCAGAAGAACTAACTACTGTTTCCGGTAAAACATTATATGTAACCAATGCTGCTGCTGCAAATATAGCTACTATAGGTCCACCACCAAAATAATCTTTTATAATAGGTGTCCTGTTACCTATTTCATTTAATAATACTCCCATTATCAGTAAAAAAGGTATCACACCTTCCATCCCTTTTGGCAGTGCTCCTGTAAATGCTGCACCTAATACTACTGCTGTTATAGGTATAAAATATTTCATCTCCAAACCTAATAATTTAAATTTTTTCTGTACCTTATCCTTAGACAAAACTGCTGTTTTCATCTTCTTCCCCCCTGTTTCATTTTTTATCTTTATTTTCTATATGTCTAGTATATTCCTTATTTTTTCCTAAAGATATAAAACAAAACTAAAAAAATAATTATTAAATTAAAAAAAGATTGCTAATTTAATCGCAATCTTTTTCTTAAAAATTATTTAATAGATTTTACCCTTTCAAGTTCCGTTCTAAGCTCCTCATATATAGAGGTATAGTTGATAGCCTTCATTCTTTCTGTTTCTGTTCTAAGTTCATTAAATAAAGATCCATATACCGCCGGATCGTCTATATCTTTAGCAGATTTAGATCCGTATGCTCCCTGAACTATATCTGTATTTTCAACTGTATACCCTTGATTTTCCAAAACTATCATAACAGAAGGAAGTGCAATATCATAATCAGCCTTTATTGTTTTGGTTCTCATCTGTGATCTCTGTAGCGGTGATACTTTAGGTGTATTTGAAGAACACCCTGAAAATAAATAGGAAAAAACTAGAATTAGGCTTAAAGGAAAAATTATTTTTAATTGAATAATTTAAATAAGATCATCTGGGAGGTCGTTTTTTATGATTAATAAATTAAAAGAAATCAAAGAATTAAGAAAAATAAGAAAATTAGCCGCTGAAGAAGAATTAAAGAGATTAGAAAAAGATTATAAATCTGAAAATAGAAATGGAAAAATAGATCAATTGGAGAAAGATTTAGAAGATCTAATTGATCTAGAAGACAAATTCAACCAAAAATCGTAAGTAATTTTTTTAGGATACAAAGTAAAAGGACACTAATTTTAGTGTCCTTTTACCTTTAATTTCATTGAGTCTAACCATAACTATATCTACGTTTGATTACTACAAATAATTTTTATAAATGATTTATACAACTTTATTTAAATTTTTACTACTCCTAAATTTTCCTATAATAATATTATTTTTTTCTTCTTGTGACCTATGATTTAATTTTTTTAGTTCCATTTTATAATTTTTAATATCGCTTAAAATCCATATTTCAAATTCCCAAGGGTTCCCTTCAACGTCATCTACAAAAATATTTATAATAAATCCTTTAGGTCTATTATTCCTTGGAAACTTAATAAAATCTCCATATTGTATCTTTTTAAAGTTTTCATTTTCAATAAATTCATAGAGGATTTTTTTAGAGGTATCCCTCAAGTTTGTAGTTTCTATGACAATATCAATATCTCTTTTACAAACAACTTCTTGAGCTACGCTTCCTATAACAAGAGGTGTTCCATATTTTTTTAAGACTTCTAAAACTTTTAAATTTGAAATTAAATTTTTAGCAATCTGTAATCTTTTTAAACTTTCTCTTATTTCCATCTTTTCAATCCCTTCTTCTAAACTAATTAACATATTATATCTGTAAAAATAAATAATTCAATTATTTATTTTGTGAATGTTCTAAGTTTATTGCTCATTTAAAGTGATGCTTTTTTTAATGCTTTTAGTTATAATTTTTACAGTATTACCTTATACTTATATTCAGGACGACCTACACTACCGTAGTAGATTGAATTTTCTACCCTTCCTAACTCCATAAGGTGATCCAAATATTTTTTTACTGTTACTGTACTTGTATTTAAAATATCGGAAATCTCCTTAGAGGACCACTCCTTGGATGGATCCAATAATAATACATCCATTATTTTTTTCAAAGTTTTTTCACTAATCCCTTTGACACTGCTCCCCTTAGTTTTATTCCTTAAAAATAATTTATCTACCTCACCTTGGCTTAAAACTTCCTTTCCTAAAATATTTGATTTTTTATTTAAATACCTTCCCAAAGAATCCTTTAATCTATTAAAATCAAAGGGTTTTATGAGGTAATCTATAGCTCCTAATTTAAATGCTCTCTCTATCTCCACAGTATTATTTGAAGCTGTGAGGAAAATAACTTCCACACCAATTTTTTTCTTTCTTATAGTTTCTAAAGTTACTAAACCATTGGTATCGGGTAAAAACATATCCAATATTATCAGTTCCACATGATTTTGTTCCAAATATTTAATGGCTTTTTTCCCCTCTTTAAAAGTTTTTACTACACGAAATTCTCCTACAGAATTTATTATCTTCTCCGTTATCATACTTACCATGGGATCATCTTCTATAATAACTACATCTATCATAACTTCCCCTCCTTACTTAGTTCCACACAAAATGTTTTACTATTTTTTCGACTCTTAATATTCAGGCTCCCCTTATATACCTCAACAAGATTTTTAATAAGTGCCAGTCCAGAGCCTCGGCCCTCACCCTTGGAGGAATAACCTACATTAAATATTTTTTCCATCTCATTGGTATCTATACTTCGACCGCTGTCTGTAACCTCTATTCTTAATTTACTCTCATCTTCAAAAAAACTGACCTGTATGTTCTTCTCTACACTTTTTTCACAGGCTTCTCTGGCATTTTCCAATAGGTTCCCTATTATTACAACCAGATCATTGGTATCTATATTGTCATGATTTTTATCTAATTTCGTTTTTTCATCTACCTTAAAATTTATCCTGCTTTCTTTGGCTAAACTCATCTTTGCCAGAAGAAGTGCTTCAATTATCGGATCTTTTACTCCTACAACGTTATGTTTTTCATTTTCAACTTCATATTCTAAGTAGAGTATATAATCTTTAGCTTTCTCGTACTCCTCCAACTGAAGAAGTCCAGAAACTACATGGATCTTATTCTTAAATTCATGGACATTGGCTCTCATAGAGTTAATTATCTGTGCAACTCCCGTTATCTCCTCAGCTACCCTCTTTACCTCTCCACCATCTCTCAATATAAAGATAACATCCAATATTTTTTTTGTTTTATTTAATTTTATCGCACTTACAAATAATTTTCCGCTTTCTACCATTATCTCTCTGTCATTGAATCCCGACTGGGTATCTATCACAGTTTCAAATAACCGTTTAAATATATCATCGTCCTTGGAAGTCAGCATATTTTGAGCCGCTATATTGGTTTTGGTAATCTCTCCCTTACCATTTATAGTGACTATCCCCTCATGCATATTATCAAATATAACTTTTTTTTCTGCATAAAATCTTCCTATTTCCACAGGTTCATATCCAAAAATTTCTTTTTTTATACTCTTGGCTAAAAAATATGATAAAAGAGCTCCAAATGAAAGGATTATCAAAAATAAAAATACTGATTCAAAAATAAAATTATTTTTCCACTTATCCCTCTCTACCTGTAGTTTTCCTACACTTATAAATCCTATCTGCTTTCCCTTATAATTTATGGGCTCAAATTTTCTAAGGGATACTCCCTGGGTTCCCTTGGCCATTGAAAAATAGGATTTTCCCTCTTCCACAACCATCTTCTCATCTCCACCCTTAAATATTTTACCTATATATTGGGGATCTCTATGGGAATATCTCCTGCTGTTCATATCAGCTATGGTTATAAAATCTACATCCCCTAATTTAGACCATATTTTATTGGTGTAAGCCTGGATATTTTCAGAATTTTTTTCATATAAATTTTCTATTATAAAGGGGTCCTGACTGAGAGTCAGTGCTATATTTCCAAGGTTTTTCCGTTCATTTAAATTTTCTATTTTAACTTTATTTTTAAAAACAATAAAGTGAGTTATAAGTAGTATAACCGTTATCAAAACCACTAAATATATATATATTTTCTTTTCTAACCTCATATTCTCCCCCTGCTTTTTAATCAAATGAACTAACATGATAAAAGTTTAGCATATTTTTTCTCTTTTCTTAAAGGATTTTTTTATCTATGGTAAATATATAATTAGAGAATAACTCAAACTTTAGAGAACAAATATTCGATACAAGTTTCAGAACAGATGAAAAGGGAGGGAAAAAATGTTAGAAATATTCAAAAAAGAAATTTTAAATCAATTGAAACAAGGTCTGAATAAAATAAAAAATCCAATTAAAATTGTTACCTTTATAGAAAGCGGAAAACCTCTATGTGATGAGGTAGTAACTATGATGATGCAGTTAGCCGCATTAAATAATAAGATAAAATTTACAGAATATGATCTTGTTAAAAATTCTGATCTAGCTGAAAAATATGGAATTGACAAAGTCCCGGGAACTACTATTCTGGCAGAAGATAAGCCTACCGGTATTAAATTTTATGGAATTCCCAGCGGACATGAAATCAACTCACTTCTATTTGCTGTACTGGAAAGTTCTGGAATAGTTACTCCATTAGATCCTAAATTAGTAGATGCCATTAAACAGATCAACAAAAAAATAAATATCAAGGTATTTGTAAGTTTACAATGTCCACATTGTCCCAAGGCAGTTATGACAGCTTACAAAATAGCTCTATTAAATAAAAATATTGATGCTGAGATGATACAGACCAACCTATACAGTGATCTTGCCAATAAATTTGGAATAAGTTCTGTTCCTAGGATCTTTTTTAATGACAAAGATGACCTGTTAGGTGTGCAGCCCATAGAGATGTTTGTGGATAAATTAAAAAAATTAAAAGTATAAAGGTTATAAAAATAAAAGGAATCCCTAAAAAATTAAGGATTCCTTCGGCCTCCTGTCATGGAGGTACATATTATTTAACTATCTTAACTATCTTCTTCTTTCCAGCTCTTACTATCATTCCAGCTTCAATCTTTATAATTGCTTTTACATCTTTAATTGCCACATCATTTACTTTAAATCCACCTTGAGTGATCAGTCTTCTGGCATCTGAAGTTCCCTTAAAGAAGTTTAATTTTTTTACCAATAGATCGATTGCTCCTACTTCATCTTCATCTACCTTTACCTCTGGTAAATCTACATCCATATTTCTCTTAGAGAATACATTTTCAAACCAGTCATAGGCCTTTTTTCCCTCTTCTTCATTATGGTAGATAGTTACTATCTCTGCTCCTAACCTCTTTTTACAGTCCATAGGATGGATACTTCCATCGGCTACTCCTGCTTTTAATCTTGCGATCTCTTCCATAGGAACATCTGTAGCTACTTCATAGTAGTTCCACATAAGTTCATCTGAGATAGACATTACCTTTCCAAACATATCGTTGGGAGCCTCTGTTATCCCAATATAGTTATTTAATGATTTAGACATCTTTTCTACTCCGTCTAGTCCCTCTAAGATAGGCATCATCATACATATTTGTGGTTCTGTTCCTGCATTTCTTTGCAGATCTCTACCTCTCAATAAGTTAAATGTCTGCTCAGTTGCTCCTAATTCTACATCTGCATCGATAGCTACAGAGTCATACCCCTGTAAGATCGGATACATAAATTCTACCAATGATACAGGTTTTCCTGCTGCTAATCTTTTAGAAAAATCATCTCTTTGAATCATTTGTGCTACTGTAAATTGAGATAATAATTTTAGTACATCTTCTAATTTTAATTTCTCCAGCCAGTCACCGTTATATACAACTTCTGTTTTTTCCATATCTAAGATCAGCTTTAACTGGTCTAAATATGTTTGGATATTCTTTGTGATATCTTCAGAAGACAACATTGGTCTAGTTTCAGATTTTCCTGTAGGATCTCCTATTCTAGCTGTAAATGTACCTATTAAAAACTTCACTCTATGTCCTAGATCTTGAAATTGCTTTAACTTTCTAAGGGGTACTGCATGACCTATATGTAAGTCTGAACCAGTTGGATCTATCCCTAATTTTACGATTAACGGAGTGTTAGTCTCTAATGATTTCTTTAACTTTTTTTCTAATTCCTTTTCAGAAATTAATTCCTCTACTCCCCTTTTTAATATATTTAACTGTCTTTGAACCTCTACATTGATATCCATAGTTAATCTCCTTTTCTATATATAATTTTATTTTTTATTAAAAAAGCAACATGACGTTGCATCTAGACAAGCGCAATTCAATCTTTTATAACTTTTTATTTACTTCATAAATTTCATCTCAAAACCCTTAGATTATGTAATAATCTTTATCTCAAAGTTCTTAACTTACATCGTAAATTTATAGATACTTTGGTGATATTCTTTATCGAGTAGAGATTTTGGTGATGCCCCTTGCGGGTATGATTTCCTGTACTATAAAAAAAAGCTCACAGATTATATCTGCAAGCTTTAAAAAGTTTAATTCAGATACAACCCCTATTAGTATACTATAAAATGGGCTGTAATATTTCTACACAGTCCCTCAATTAATAATAGTAATAATAAGTTTGGTTGTCATTAAATTTCATGTCTTTCTCCTAATTTCTTAGTCTATATTTTCCTAATTATAACATAATAAGATTTTTTTTAAAAGAAATAAAATGATAACTAAGATTATTTTTAATATATAGTATATACTAGTATAAGAAATATATCCAAAATTAATTCTAAGAGGTGACCCCTATGAAATTAGAAAAAAAAATGACTATATATATGTTGATATTAGTACTTCTAGCTATGTTTCTTATGCAATTTATCTTTTTTAGAAATTCATATAAATTATTGGATTCAAATAAAAAACGTGTTCTAAACAGCTATGCTTATGTTCTCTCTAAAGATCCAATTATTATAAAAAACTTATCCAAACAAAATCAGGATACCCTCAATATATATATAGCATCTATCTGGCCAAAACTAATCAATTTAAACTATGTTATTATTATGGATCTAAAAGGAGAGGTTTTTTCCTATAAAAATAAAGATAATACTCCCCTTCCAGAAGAAAATTATAAGAATATGTTAAAAAAAATAATAGATAAACCGACTCAATATTATAATTTAGATCCTGCCAATAATTTCCTCCAGGAGTTTGTGCCAATAACCTATCGCAATAAATTAATTGGAATGTTAGGAGTTCAGGAATATCACCATAAAAATGAAGATTTAAAAAATATATTCTTTATAGAAGTCTTAGTTGCTATTCTCATTGTTATTGTTATGTCTATACTGTTCGCTGTCTTTTTAGCCAAAAACATAAAGAAACAAATTTTTGGATATGAACCTATTGAATTTGCACATATCTACGCTGAAAGACAAATCTTATTCGATCATCTCAGCGACAAGATCGTAACTATAAACAATAGTGGAAAACTAACTAAAGCCAATAAAGTTGCAAAAGAAAGATTACAGCCCTCTGATGAAATTATTTTGAGAGATTTATACAATGAAATTATCTCTAAAAATATTACTTTTGATAACCGGGAAATAATTTTAACTAATCGTAAAGTTTTTATTACTGCCATAAATATCATCCAGGAAAATAATGATTCTGAAGTTTTATTTATTATTAAACAAGGTCAAAAAATAAAAAAATTAGCCCGGGAGATTACAGGAGTTACCCAGATAATCAACTCCATGAGAGCCAATGTACATGAATTTAAAAATAAGATCCACGTAATATCCGGCTTACTGCGATTAGAAGAATACCAAGAGCTTAAAAAGTATATTTCAATTATAAAAAATGAATTAGACAATGAGAATAAAGAGATCGAAGGAATCCATGACCCTATTATTTCTGCACTCCTCCTCACTAAGATAAGTCTGGCCAAAGAAAGGAAGATCACCCTTACCATCGATGAAATGAGTAATCTCATGAAAACCCATGGTAATATAGAGTCAGATAATCTCATCGTTATAATTGGAAATCTCATTGAAAATGCCACTGAATCTTTTGATTTAAAAGAGATTGACAATAAAGAGATTATCCTTCAAGTTTTAGAGGACAGCAAACAAATACTCATCCAGGTCAGTGATAATAGTGGTCTGATAGGAGATTTAGATATCGATAAAATTTTTGAGATAGGTTACTCCTCTAAAGGACAAGGACGCGGTTCTGGACTGGCACTTATTAAAAATCTTGTAAAATTATATAATGGAAATATTGAAATCATTAACAAAGAAAATTATAAAACTTTTTATATAAAATTAAATAAATAGTAAGAAATAAAGAATTTCTAACTTTAAAATGTTAAAATAACACAAAAGTTTGATGTTGCAGCAGGCAATCAAGGAGGAATACAAATGATAGACGTAGTTATTATAGAAGACGATCCCATGGTAAGTATGATAACAGAGAAGATAATCAATACTGAAAAAGAGTTTAATGTCTCTAAAACTTTCTTTAAAGGAGAAGGGGTAGTAGATTATATAATAGAAAACAATATAGAATTAATCATTTTAGATATGTATTTGCCTGACACTGAAGGTTTGAATATCTTAGAGGAGTTGAGAAAAAGAGAAGTCGGGGAAAATAAATATATAAACACCATATTTGTTACAGCTTCTAACGACAAGGATCATATAGAAAAAGCATTTCAGTTAGGAATAGTTGATTATCTTATAAAACCATTTGAATTCGAAAGGTTACAGGAAGCCTTAGCTAGATATCTTTCCAAAAAAATGCTTTCTTCTTCTAAAAAGAAAATTTTAACACAAAATGAGTTAGATAAACTTTATCATGGAAGAAACAGCGAGATAAACACTTTAGAAAATGGACTCCCTAAAGGAATAAGTGAAAAAACTTTAGAGAAAGTTATGAATGCTGTTATCTCAGATCCCATGAAAGAATGGTCCTCTAAAGAGATAGCTGATCTTTTAGAAAGCAGTGCTGTCACTGTGAAAAAATATCTAGATTATTTAACTGAAATAGGAAAGATAAAAAGCGATATTTCTTACGGAAGTGTAGGACGTCCCGAAGTAAAATACAAGATCAAAATATAAATATTAAAGAATAAAAATGACTTTACTCTCGGTATATTAGTTGAAATTAGAACTCTTTAATTTAAATATTCATAAAAAAAAAGACCCCTAAAATTAAAGTTTAGGGGTCTTTTTTTAATTCAAATTTCCTGTTACAAGTATATTTTTTTTCTTAGGCAGTTCTATCTTTGATACTACTGTTCCTAACAGTAATACGACAATTCCTATTATATTCACAACAAATAAGTACTCACCCAAGAAAAAGTGCCCTATAATAGCAGCTGTTGGAAGTTCCACCAGACTCATTATTCCTGCCTTTGTAGGAGTAGTATATCTAAGTGCCAAAGAATAAAAAGTACAAGATAAAACCGTCGGAATCAACCCTAATATCACAGATATTATGACCATTTTCAAGCTAAGTGCTTCTAATAATATTTTGATATCCACCATGGAAAATACATATACAGCTCCTACTAAAAAACTGTACATAAGTATCCCTGTTAAATTACATTTCTCAGGTATTCTCTTAGTCAATATCGGAAAAAAACCATATGCCAGTGCTGATACTAAACCTATCAAAAGTCCAATTACATTAGCTTGTAAAGTAGATGCATCTCCCCCGGTTACCACAAGAAATGCCCCATAAAATGCCAGTGTCAGGGCTAAACCTTTAAAGAGAGTGATCTTCTCTTTGAAGAATATTCTCGACAATATTGCTGTAAAAAGCGGCCCTAAGCATACCATCATTACTCCTACTGTGGTAGATGTAAGAGATATACATTTATAGATTGCTAAACTCATGGTTCCCTGTGTTATTATACCGATTAATAGAGAATGTTTTACCTCTTCTCTCTTTACTTTTAACTTTTTTCTATCTGTAATCAAATAAAAAATAAACATCGATAAAAAAGCAAATAATAACCTCAGAAAAGCTATTTCAAATGGTCCAACTCCTGTTTCCCCTAAATAATATGAGATGATTCCTAGAGTCCCCCATGTAACTCCTGCTAAAAATGCAAGTCCGTACCCCTTATGTTCCACACCAATCCTCCTTTAATAATTTAACATAACAATCTATTATAGAACATCTGCCACTTTCATTCAATATAATTCTCTCCCATTTCCATTCAAATTTATAACTACGTTCAACCAGTACATATATCTAATATATACTGAGTGTATATTAAACGTCTATTAAATGTATATTTATTTAGTCTTCCAGGGTCTTCTAAACTATATAAAGAAAAACCCCTGAAAATTCAGAGGTTTTTCTTTATATAGTTTTTTAGTTTTTTATCCAATCGACTATAATTACTCTCGATGTTTAATGTGCTTTTTTTTCTGTTTCAACTCCCAATTTAGGAAATATATCTATGGCTAATTTTGTCGACATAATTGCCAGTATCGCCGGTATCACCCAACCAAAACCAAATGAACTAAGAGGTATAAGTTCAAAATAACCTCCAATTGCAGGCAGAATCTCATATTTGTTGATCAACTCAAATACACTGCAAAATAATGTTGTATAGGCACCTATTTTAAAAACCAAATTTTCCTTAACTTTAAAGATATTTAAAGATATGAGTACTATGGTTACAGGATAGAGTAAAGTTAGGATAGGAATCGCAATTTTCACTATGAATCCAACCCCTGTAGCCGCCAATATCGCTGACAACACACAAATCACTATGGCTGTTATCTTATAAGATATTTTTAACCGATTGGAAAAAAAATCAGAAGTTATAGCAACTAAGGCTATAGAAGTTGTCAAACATGCCACCGTTACACATACTCCCAGGGCAACCTTTCCAAATTTTCCCAGAGTAGCCACAGCAAGATACATAGTCAGCCCTGTTCTGTTTAATGTTAATCCGCTTCCATTTACCATAGACCCTAGATATAACAGTCCTCCATAAACCAAAGCCATCCCTAATCCTGCTATCAATCCTGATTTCATAATCATAGACTTTTGAACCTTTATATCTGTATACCCGCTTTCCTTAAGTCCTTTTATAACTATTATTCCCAAAAGAACAGAACTAATAGCATCCATAGTCTGATACCCGCCTAAAAAACCATAAGAAAATGCACTTTGCTCTATCATTTTTTCCCCTGGCGTTCCTATTTTAAATAAAATTCCCTTTACTATTATAATTGCCAATATACCAAGAATTATAGGTGTAAGATATTTCCCTATTGTATTTATTAATTTAGTGGGCTTTATAACCAACATAAGTACAATGGAAAAATATATAGAAGAGACTACCAGTGAATTTATATTCCCGAAATTCGGCACTATCCCCATCTCATATACTGTAGCCCCAGTCCTTGGAATCCCTAACATTGGACCTATCGCTATAATCAAAAGCATAAAATACACCGTATTAAATTTATCCGATACCTTTACTGCAAAATTATCTATATCCCCAACCTGACTAAAAGCCAACAGACCACAGACAGGCAGACATATCCCCGTTGCAAAAAAACCTATAGTAGCTTTTAACCACTCTTTTCCAGATACCATCCCTATTTCTGGTGGAAAAATTAAATTTCCCGCACCAAAAAACATGGCAAATATCGCCAAACCAAATATAAACACATCTTTATTTTTCATAAAACCTCCTAAAAAAATTTTTACTCAAAATTTTATAAACATCATTACTAAAAAAAAATCCAAACATCTTGATGATAATTAATTTAATAAACTATCTATCAAAATTCAAACCTGTCCAAATTTTTACAACAACACTACTAAAAAGTCAAGCTCAGCAACACATTAGCTACATCACTTATATACAACTATATTTAAGTTAAATCAATAATTGATTATTTTTTAACAATGTTTTAGTTCATTTTTAATTCAAAACGTTTATTTTTTTAACATTCCAAATAGAAATTATTTTTTGTTTGATATTTTTTTAACAATATTTTAGTGAAGATTATAAATTTTATCATCTAAAGTAAAACAAAAACCAATAAATCTAAATTTTAATATCAATTTTTCTTGATTATTCGTTATAATTGATTTTTAAACTTTACTTTTATCTGATATAGTTGTACTTGATTTTTTCTTGATTTTGCTATATTATATTAGTTATTAAAAATTATGGAGGTATTATGGAAATTTTATTGATTGGATTAGGTATGTTTATTGCTGGATTTATAGACTCTATTGCTGGAGGAGGAGGTCTTATTAGTACTCCTACACTGCTGTTAGTAGGTCTCCCTCCCCACCTTGCCTTAGGAACAAATAAACTGGCTGCTTCTGCCGGAACAATGGTCAGTAGTCATGAATTTTTTAAGAGTAATAAATTAAATTTTAAATTACTTAAACTTATGATCCCCTTTGCATTTATAGGAGCAGTTATTGGTGTAACCGCTTTACAATTTATTACTCCTGATATCCTGGAGATGATAATTCCATTTATGATTTTTGGAGTAGCTATCTATACTGTTATCTCTAAAAAAGTAGGAATGACAAATTCCTTTGATGGATTTACTCCTAAAAATAAATTCTTAGGTAAAGTTTTAACTTCCGTATTGGGATTTTATGATGGATTTTTTGGTCCCGGGACAGGAACATTTTTTATGTTTGGTTTGGTCAAAATCTTTAAATTTGATTTCACCGTTGCCACTGCCAATACTAAGGTATTGAATTTAACTACCGGTATTGCAGCTCTCCTTACTTTTTTATACAACGGACAAGTGAATCTTAGGTATGGTCTTATCTCCACTGTCTTTATGATCTTAGGTTCTAAATTAGGTTCTAAGATGGCTGTAAAAAATGGAGCTAAATTTATAAAACCTATCTTTATAGTTATGTCTTTAGTAATGGCCAGCAAGATGGTTTACAGTATGGTTGTCTAAGAAAATTATAAAAAGCATACAAAAAAAGACCTTTGAAATTTTCAAAGGTCTTTTTTATATAAATCACTTAATAAATTACTTAGTCTCTTCGATTAATTTGTTCATTTCTTCGATTACAACATCTGCATTTAATCCGTGTGATGCGATTCCTTCTCCTAAGCTCTCACCTGAGGCTACCATACAACCTACTCACCCAAGTCCGTATCTTTGGAATACTTGAACGATTACTGGATACTGTTGTACAGCTTCTAATATGTTCATATCTTTATTTACCATTTTAACTCCTCCTAAAATCAATATTATGTTCTCTTAATATATAGAGTATATATTATCATAGTAATCTTGTCAAGATTAATTGACACTATTTAATAAATCATGAATCCTTACCATACCTATTAATTTCTGCCCTTCTAATACAGGTAAAACCGAGATCTGGCTTTCCCTGTTTTCCATGAGTTCCAGTGCATCTACAGCCATCTTTTCAGCTTCAATATAGGTGAATTTTGAGATCATAATATCCACAGCTTTATAAGTAAAAAACTCCTCTTTATTTCCCAATGCTCTTCTGATATCACCCTCTGTGATTATCCCTGTCATCTTCCCATCTTCCAATACACAGACAGCTCCTAATTTTTTCTTTGTCATAGTCACTAATATCTCATCTATATCGGTATCTTTTTCTACAACTGCAAGATCAGTTCCACTATGCATCACATCTTTTACCTTCATAAGGAGCCTTCTTCCTAAGCTTCCTCCCGGATGATATACAGCAAAATTTTCTGGTTTGAAATTTCTGAGTTTGATAAGTACCGATGCCAGAGCGTCTCCCATAACTATAGTAGCTGTTGTAGAGCATGTAGGAGCTATATTCATAGGGCAGGCTTCCCTTTCAACACCTATATCCAATATTTCATCAGAGGCCATCCCTAATTTAGAATTTTTATTTCCAGTCATAGCTATTAATTTTGCACCAATTTTTTTTATGGATGGGATTATTGACACCACTTCATCACTGTTTCCTGAATTTGAGATAGCTATTACCACGTCTTCCCTGTCTACCATTCCAAGATCTCCATGAAGACCTTCAGCAGAGTTCATAAATACTGTCAATGTTCCTGTAGAAGCTAGCGTTGCAGCTATTTTTTTCCCTACTATCCCGGATTTTCCGATCCCTGTAACAACAACTTTCCCTTTACAATCCATGATCAGCTTAGCTGTTTTTTCTATCTCTTTTCCTATCTTATCTCTTACTTTTTTTAGTTCTTCTATTTCAATATCAAATATTTCCTGAGCATATTTTTTTATATCCATTGGTCCCCCTATTGTTTTGGTTTATTATATCATTTTTTTTTAATTTATTCATCTATAAATAAATAGCTAAAAGTTTTAAAGCTTACATCCCTGTTCCTTGCAAATCTAGATTTTGTCCTTCTTATGGTCTTAATTTTACTCCCATATATCACTCTTAGAAAAACCTATTATTACATTTAATTTGACAATTGGATATCGATCTAGGAAATAGAAAAAAAGGTCTGGATTTGAAAACCCAGACCTTTTTTTCTATTATTTTTTTTAATTTCTTGAGATTATAAACCTCTTTATAGTTTTGAAAATGGAGCATCACTAGGAACCCCAAAAGATTTTCTAGGTGCGTCTTTTCTCATATGCCACTCATACCATCCACCATCATACACATGGATATTATCCCAGCCCATAGCTTTGGCATAAAAATATGTTTCACTTGCTCTCCAGCCGGTACCGCAATGGAAACTGACTTCTTTATCTGGAGTAATACCCCATTTTTCCCATCTTTTTCTCATGATATTGTAATTAAACATAGTGTTATCTATATTTCTATAATCCTGCATGTGATAGGGATCACTTCCCGCATATCCAAATCTTGAATTTGCAATATCACCTTTTACATTTATATAGGTATATCCTGTGACCTTCCCTATATATTCCGGCCAGCTTCTTATTGAAGCTATAACTGCATCTGGAGAATTAACTAAGTCTAGTTCTTTATCAAAATCAATCAATACATCTTTATTTACAGGAATTTCAGCTCCAAATCCTGAAACAGGAATAGGCTTTATATAACCTCTAACAAAGGGATAATTTTCTTTTTCCAGTCTTTTGGTACCACCGTTTAAGATACGAATATCTTCAACTCCGGCATATTTCATTACAGCGGCACACCTGTTTGCAGCTAATAAATTTGGTCCATATAAAATAACCATTGTATCCTTGGTAATTCCTTTAGATAACAATATTTCCTTTATCTTTTCGTCATTTGGTCGATTCCAAAATTTTTCTTTTATTTCTAATGGTATATTTTTATATTTGAAAACATTTCTTTCACCTCTTAAGTGATTGAGCGAGTCATCAATGTGAATAGAATTTCTTATTTGTCCCTTTGGCTTTTGTCTATAACTGACTTCTAAAATTACGTATTTTCTGCCATCATAGTTAGCAACTTTTTTTCCGTCAATCAGGTCATCAATCCATTGAGGATAAACGTACATTTTATATCCTTTCAATTTTTCAATTGGATATTTTAAATTATTCCACTCCTCTATTCCGCCTTTTAAAATTTGGATATTGTATCCCATTTGAGCTAGAGGGGTTTCTATTTTTTCTCCAAAATTATCATATAAAATTAAAGTTTTATTTTTAGATATTCCCCGTCTTAGAAGTTCTTTTTCTAAGTTTTTTTTATTGAGCATTGAAAACCATGTTATCGGGAAATCAACAGCCCCCTGGATATGTCCTTCTGCTTCTATATTAACAGGCCAACCTATATATTCATCAACACTTCTGGTATCGACAAATAAATAATTTTCATCTGTTAAATATTCGATAGCTTGTTTAGAAGATATTTTTTTTACTTTCTGTTCCGCAGATAAGCAGGTAAAAGCTAGCATAAGCAGACCGATTAATATCATTATTTTTTTCATTTTTTCCTCCTTAAATTTTGAATAGATTTTGATCAACTGGAAAGTAATCCCAGCTGTACTAATTTTAAAAATTCCAAATGGTAAGTTTTGTATAACAACCTTTTCCTAACAAATATTTTGACATCATAAAAAAATACAAAAAAGAGCGTCCTCTATTTTATATCAATTATTTTTCATCTAAAAAAAGCCCCTATGATCGGTGGCATAAAATATGGATCCCTTTGGGATTTTGTTTCATAAAAGTTTGGAAATTGTTTAAAAATATAAAAAGTGATCTGTGGTAAAAAAAAGAATGAATAGGTGTAGCTTTAAACTACAGGAAAAGAAAGATATTATAACCTTAATTAATTTATTCGTTTTCTCCATTTATAATAGATCTCATAACTTCCACCGGAAGTTTTAAGTGATTGTCACTTTCATTGAAAAAATCTCATATTTCCTCCTAAAATGTATTTTATTAATTAATTTCGTATCATTCTATAACATATATATGGATAATGTCAACAATATTTTAGACTTTTTTAAGTTAATTTTATATGAACTTTATTTTTCCTTCCCTTTAATCCTATATAATTACAAGATCAGAAAAGAGACTAATAAACTTTTTTACACAAAAAAAGAGGATTAAAATATTCATAGAATATTTTAATCCCCTGATAACCTTATACCTGATCTATGCAAACTACGGGACACACCCCTACACATGCTCCGCAGTCGATACATGCATCCTCATCTATCAACCTCTTACCATCTTCTACCTCTGAAATACAAGTTACTGGGCACACATCTTCACATGCTCCACACGAAATACACTCATCTTTTCTTATTCTGTGCGACATTTTTCCCTCCTCCTGATTTTTTATTACTAATTTTGATATATTTTGTATAAAATTTATTTTAATTTTTTCCAAGTAAATCTAATTCCACCATCAGTTCTTATATCATATTCAATATTATTTTTCTGGAGAATTTTTAATAATTCTTCTCTATCTAATTTATACAATTTTTCAACTATTTTTGCTTGAATATTAAATCTAGATGCTGTTACACTATTATAATCTTTGAATGTTTCTTCTCCAAGTTCTAATAATTTCTTAATTTCTTTTAAATAAGATAAAGTTAAACCTTTGTAATGTAATAGTTCATCAAATACTTTTAATTCGTTAAGTTCTCTTATTGCTTCATCTATTTTCAATATATTATACGAAAAATTATAGTTCCCAGATTTTTTTATTTCATTAGCGAGTTCTTGTTTAGCTGTTACTCCTACTTTTTTTAAAATTACAATTTTAGACATTTTATTTGCTATAATATCACCTTTCGAATGAGTTCTACTTGAAAAAAAATTTAATGAGTGTGTGTCATTTTTATCGGCCATTTCAAAAAATATAAAACCAAATATTATTATTAAGATGAAAATTATTTGTTTAAAAGTTATTTCAACACTCTTACCCATATAATCGCCTCCATTTCTATTTTGAGTATACTCTATAAATTTAAAATATTAAAATAATAATTTATTTTATTTCTTTTATATAGATCTTTCCTGAGAGTTCCTCAATCTTAGTTTTTCTGGTCCCAAAATAACCTTTGTCAGTTGCCTCATAATCTACCTTATATTTTTTACCATCTGGGCTTTCCATTTCCAAAGTTATATAATATCCGTATTTACCACTTCCAGCAGGTTCTATTTTTTTCTCCCATTCTTTTTCATAGTCTACCCCATAGGTCACCGGTAATTTCGAAAGATTATATTTATATTCTTTCAACAAAGTAGCACTGACATCGGCTATATACAGGTCATACCCCCATAATTTAAAAGTTATTTTTGAATCATTTCCAAGATCTAATTCTTCTAAACTATCTATAGTAACCTGAATCATTTGTCTGTTAAAAACTAATTTTTCAGTTTTTTCATCTGCTCTGCTGCACCCTATAAAGATTAAAATTATTAACATTATAAATATTTTTTTCATCCTATAACTCCTCCTCCTATAAGGTATTTACCATAATATAACACCATATGCTGTCCTTTAGCATTTTGGGGATTTTTTTCTTCGTATTCAAAATATATCCTGTCTTTTTCCCCAGGTTCAGCGACTCTTTTTAACCTGCCCATAGACCCGTGACTTGAAAACCTCGGCCTTCCCATGAGTTCTACCTCCAACAATTTATCTATCTCAACTATAAACTTATAGTCTATGAGCTCCACCTCTTTTATAAAGAGTTTATCATAATCGCCCAAAAGGATCTCGTTTTTAGAAGGTCTTATATCCAGTATAAAATAGGGTCTTGGTTTTTTTAGATTTAAACCTCTTCTCTGCCCGATGGTATAAAGTTGATATCCATCATGAGTTCCCATTATATTTCCATCTTCATCTACAAAGTTACCCTTTTCTATCTTATCTTTTAATTTCTCTTGCAGATACTCTTTATACCCTTCCGGGGCAAAACATATTCCCTGGCTGTCTTTTTTATTATGAGTTACCAACCCTATTTTTTTGGCCATCTCTCTGACCTCAGTTTTGGTAAAGTTATATAGGGGGAATTTCATCCTTTTGAGAGTGTCCTCATCTAACCTGTAAAGCATATAGGTCTGATCTTTACGTATATCCGCTGCATTTTTCAGGAGATATTTATCCATTTCAGGAGAATATTCCAAATTACAATAATGTCCTGTAGCTATATATTTTGCTCCTACTGAATCTGCATAGTCTATCAGAGTTTTTATCTTTATCCTCTCATCACATACTACACAAGGAGATGGGGTAGTACCACTACTATATCCATCTAAAAAGTTCTTAATCACTATATTTTCAAAGTCTTTTGATACATCCAAGACTACATGTTTTATTTTTAACGAATCAGCTACTTTTTTAGCTTCTCCTATCTCTCCCTGGTTTTTTTTATCTACCTGGAGAGTTACCGCTATTACCTCATATCCTTCTTCTTTCAGAATATACGATGTTACTGAGGAGTCAACTCCTCCACTTAATCCAACTATTACTTTTTCCATTTTTTATTCTCCTTTTTTTGTTACATATTTTTCAAATTTTCTTTATTGTTAATCTGTCTAAAACTTATCTTTTTTAGATAAATTTCACACTAACTTTCATCTTTTTCCTCAATATATCTTTCGATATTCCTATCTAAACTTTCCTCAAATTCCATCATTAACTTTCTTTTCAATGCCATATATTTTTTCGGCGAAATATCTCTATCTACATTTTCTTTCTCCAACCTTTCTTTTTCGATTTTCTCCTGCTCCTCCTTTATATTTAGGTTTGAACTAAATACAATTCCCAAAGAAAAACTTAGGAGTAAAACCCCCATTACACTCTCTAATATGGTCAATGCCTGGGCAGCCAGAGATACAGGAACTATCTCTCCATAGCCTACACTGGTTAAGGTTATGAAACTAAAATACATCCCTCTGAAATACAAACCTCTTGCTCCTAATCCCTTTGATATAATCCCATCTAATGCATTAGGATTATTTTCTATTAATAATATATAGAAAAAACCAAAAATTATTCCCAATGTTATATAGGTTAGAAGAACTATTCCTATGTCATCACTCTTAGCTCTCCTTCTGCCGGATAAAATATCCACAAATACATATTTGATTATAAAAAACTGGGAGATCACTAAAAGTATTAAGTTTAATATTATTACCCATTTCAATGATGTTAAATTATCCCTGGTTAAACCAAATTTACCCACCATTCCCTCTTCAAAGGCAAAACTCATCCATATGGGCAGAATTATCAGATAGTAGAAGATAAAACCTATGAAGAATACCGGTCTTTTTTTAGCTATTCTAAATTTGAGTAAAAAATAGGCTATGGGGATTAAATTCATAAATATAGCCAAACTATAATACATTCTAACTCTCAAACTTTCATTTATGTCCGCATCTATCCTCAAGGTAGTTCCTAAAATAATAGAGATGATCATAAGAATTATTATATTTATCAGTCCTTTTTTCATTTTTTTTCTCACCACAGCCTCCCTCTATAATTTTATATGGATCTCTCCTACCATAAATTCCTTTATTCCTTCTGCAGTTTCTACCTCTAATCTTCCATTTGGTAAGATTTTTCCTCCTATACCAGATATTTTACTCCCTAAAAAATCTATCTCTATATCCTTGTTTAAAAGGTAGTTTTTTTCATTTATCTCGTATAAAATTTCATTCCATTCTCCCCTTATGTATCTATTCCAATATTTTTCAAATGAATTTACAATTATTTTTATTGTATCCAGAACTTCATACTTGTTTCCAGTTGCACTTTTTAAGGAGATACCATTTTTAGACTCTCCTAAAAACTCTGAATTATTTATATTTATCCCTATACCTATAATAAAAAAATCTCCTACTTTTTCTACCAGGATTCCAGACAGTTTTTTATCAAACAAATAGATATCGTTGGTCCATTTAAATTTATAGTCTAATTCTACCATATTTTTCAATCCCTCTAACAGTCCAATCCCTACAATCAAGGGCAATTTACTGTACTCTTCCATACTCAGGTTGGGATCTTCCTTTAGCGCAAAACTGAACAGCCCTGCTCCTTGAGGAGATACCCAAAGATTCCCCCTACGTCCCCGTCCAGAAGTTTGAATATCTGCTACAACCAGATCCCACTCCTTTTTATCTTTTTTTTCCTTCAGATAGTCACTGGTTGATCCCAGCTCCTCAAAGTGAAATATTCTCATCCTTTTCCTCCTATTTAATCCAGTAAAGCCAGTATTAAAAAGGACACCAAGATCAGTGTCCTTTTTTTATTTTTACTTTACCTTTAGGGGGAACATAAAAACATCCCTCTCCTCTTTATTGTCGTCTAATTGTCTCTCTATTACAGGAGTTGAGATCAGTTCTACTTCTCCCTTATAGATATATTTTTTATCCTCATACAGTTCTAACAGGTGAAGGGCAAACCCCTCCTCCTTAGCATTTAGGATAGATTTATTCTGTCTTTTCATCTCCTGGTCACCTTTTTTACCCATTCCGGTAAAATATAAGATATCTCCATCTTTCCTGTGTTTATATGAACAATTATTAAATTTAGCCAGCAGGACTATAGTATTAGTTTTCTTACTCTTTCTCACTCCCCCCTGGTTTGAACACAAAAAAGTTTCTGCTATCTCCTTATTTTCTAAAACTTGATCTATCTTTAAATCTTTTATTGTCATCTTATATCTCCTCTTCTTATAACTACTCATATTTTTATTTTCTGTTTTATATCTTTCAGTGAAATTTCCACTTAAATTCTCTTCTATTTTTTTAATAAATTACCCAGTATCTCAGGTGTCATCTTATTATAGATCTCACTGCCAACCTTCACATTAGGACCCTTTCCGCACTGACCAAAACATCTCTGGGTCATCAATTTGTATTTTCCATCAGAAGTTATTCCATCTATCTCTACTCCCAATATTTTTTTAGCTTCCTCCAATATCTTCCCGCTACCATTATTTTTACAGGCTGTATGGGTGCATACCTTGACTTCTATGACTTGTTTCCCCTCATCCTTCAGATGGGGGTAAAATTTTATTGTATTCTCAATAGAAAAATCAAATTTATCCATCTTATCTGCAACAAATTTTACCATATCTTTAGATATATACCCCTGGGCATTTTGAATAAATTCCAACACCTCTAATTCATTATTTTTATCTTCTAAATTTTCTATAATTTTTTCTACCTCTTTATGTAGATCCATATATTTCCTCTCCTTTTATCTTTCTAGTCTGTAGCTCCGCCGACTCCGTCTATATCCATAGTTTCATCTGGATCTGTTGTTGTCTTTTCCATATCTGTAGCTCCTCCGGTTCCGTCTATCTCAGAATAACCACTATCAAAAAGCCCCTCATGAGTTTTCAAGATTTTTCTTAAGGTTTTATGCAGGTTTTTACAGGTATATGTAGCTCCTAAAAATCCATCTACTTCTTTATTAAACTTATAGCTGCTGTCCCTTCCTATCCACTGATCCTGCCAGTAGGAAGAAGAGATCTGGTCTCCCAACCTCCAGGTTTCCTTCTCATGAATTATTGTCAGTCCTTTTATCTTATGTTCTGTATCTATAGCCAGATCAAAACCTATCCTTTCCTTTCCATATCCCTTAGAGTCTCCTACAACATAAGTTCCTATATCCAGTTCATCTTTTTTTAGGGGATAATAGATAAATCCATCCACAATTATTTTATCCTCAAACTCCACATCACTTCCAAAATATTTTCTCAAATTTATATAGTTTATCCCCTTAGGAATCACATCTTCACTTTTATAGGTAATTGCATAAAATCCTCCCATTACAGCTAAAACACTGATCAGGATCATTTTTACAAGTTTAATATAGGGATAGGATCTTGCAAAAATCCTGTTTGGAGTATATCTATTGATTATGGGAACCATTAAATTTGCTCCTAATACCCCCATGGTTATCCCTGTGGGCTGGCTGGTAAATTCAGTTATTCCAAAAATAAAGATTCCCATCAATACCAGATAGAAGGTATATCCCAGCCTTGTATATGGGCTGGTAACGGGATCTGTAGCTATAAATACCGAAGCAAATAATCCCCCCCCTAGAATCATAGTTAAAAATGGATTAGGAGAAACAAAACTGTTCAATACATATATTGTTCCCAATAAAATTACCGGCCCCTCCCATTTTATAGATTTTTTATAGACCAGATAAACATACCCTAAAAAGACTGCTATTATAGAACTTTCTCCTATACTTCCCAGCCTGTTTCCCAGGATTAAATCCCTATAAAATAAAGGTTCTCCTAAGTCACTTATGATTTTAGTCAGTCCCCCATATTTTATAATAGGATAGAGGGATACTCCGGCAGTTCCATCAAAGTTATTTACCTGATAGAGGTACATAGGAAATAGTATCATTAAAAATAATCTTCCTAAGATTGCCGGATTAAATAAATTTTTTCCCAGCCCTCCCAAGATATATTTACTTGAAACAGCTACAACTCCTCCTATTCCTGCTACATAAAATGGAGTTGTGGATGGAAGAGACAGCCCCAAAATCAACCCGGCTATTATACTGCTTCCATCTTTAGTTCGTTCTTTTTTTATATTTTGCCAAAAAATTTCAGTAAAAAATGAAAATATTACCGTTCCCAACAGGATCTTTACTGCTGCTATTCCATAAAAATAGATACTCACTGCCGCACATGGAAAAAGTGCTATACCAACTTCTATCATAAGATTTTGAGTTGTATTCTCTGAACTGATATAAGGAGCTCTTTTAATCATGGTCATCCCTTCCCTTTTCCAATCCTAAAAATATAGCTTCCATCAGAGGAACCTGACTAGGGCATATGTATTCACAACTGCCACACTTTATACAGGATGAGAGGGAAAATTCTTTTTCCATCTGATGATACTTCCCTTTTTTTGCCAGTCTGTCATATTCCAGGGGAAGCAGTCCCATAGGACACACATCTACACACCTGCCACACCTTATACAGGGTAATTTCGGAGGAAATTTTTCCTTTCCTAAGGCCAAAATTCCATTCATTCCTTTAGAAGTAACATCTGTTTCCCCTATTTCATGACCCATCATAGGTCCGCAAGCTATTATTTTAGTCACTGTATCTTCTTTAATTCCTACATAATCTAAAATGTTTTCTATGGGAGTTCCTATAGGAATAGACAGGTTTTTAGGATCTCTTATCCCTTCTCCAGATACTGTAACTATACGCTCAACTATTGGTGTTCCATAGGTTACTCCCCTATAGATAGCCAAAATAGTCCCTACATTTAAAGTTACAGCCTCTATCTCCCTTGGAAAAGATTTTATCTCTTTTTTCAACAACGCTTTTATAAGCTGTTTTTCTCCCCCCTGGGGATATATAGTTGGCAATTTTTGTACCTTGATCTCTGGGTATTCCTTTACAGCCTCTTCCATTTTTTCAATGGCCTGGGCTTTATTTTCCTCTATGCCTATTATTCCCTCTTCCATCTCAAATGTTGTCATAAGGATTTTTATCCCCTCTAAGATTTCATTTGTATTCTCGATCATTACTCTGTTATCAGCGTTTAAATAAGGTTCACATTCAACACCGTTTATTATGATAGTTTTTAATTTTCCTTCCAGTTTGATATGGGTAGGAAAGGTAGCTCCTCCAAGACCTACTATCCCCAAATCATCCACCAATTCCTGTAATTTTTCAGGAGTAAAACTCTGCAGTTTTTCCCTCTTAAATTCTTCTCCTAAAAAATCATTTTCTATAGTTATCTCTTCTGCTTCCCTTCCCTTTATATGAATTTTTTTTATCTGTGTAACTTTCCCGGAACAGGGAGAGTGAATAAAAGCAGAAAATTTCACCTCTGCTCTAGCTATTTTTTGGTATTTTTTTACTCGATCCCCCACTTTAACTATAACAGCTGCAGGGACACCTATATGCTGCAGGGTCGTTACTCTGTAAGTCCCCACCTCTGGCATCTTTTCAATCTTTTTATCGGAAGTTATCTCCTTCTCTCTGGGGTGGATTCCCCCCCTGAAAAATGTAGGCTTAAAAAACATGATCCTCCCCCCTAAATCTATAGTTTCATCCTGTGATCTCCAACCTCTCCAGATTCTGCCTTCTCCACTAAAAACTCCATCATCTTTTTAAATTTCTTACTTGAACTTGTAGCCCCTGCTACAATATCGATCTCAGGCATTCGAAAATCATCTTTTCTTTTCATACCATCATTTTTTTTCAATTCTTTCATAAAATTTTCAGTCAGTACTACCGAATATTCCTTAGGATCAGTTCCTGATTTAGCCCTCATCCTCTTACTATATTCTACATTTTCACTGACTAATTCCCCTGCTTTATTCACCTTATCAGTCCTAACTTCCACTATCTTTCCATCTTCTACCCTGATACCTGCTGTTGAAGCCCATCCATGGGGATACTCATCTTGCTGTACAAAATACTCCCCGTCTATCAATTGTGCTCCTAAAATACTTGTTGCCATAATTAGATATAATATTATTTTTTTCATAAACTCCCCCTATTTTTATAATTTAATCTTATGTTTTCCTGTATCTCCAGACTCAGCCTTTTTTACCAAAAATTTCATCATCTTTTTAAATTTTTTACTGGAACTGGTAGCACCTGCAATAGTATCTATATATGGCATCTGAAAATCCACGTTTTCCATGGATGTCCCTCCCATAGTATCTCTTTCTTTCAATGAATTCATAAAATTTTCAGGGACTCTCATTGAAAATTCTTTCATATCAGTTCCTGTTACAGCCTTCATCTCCTCATTATACTTTTTATCCTCACTGACTAAATTACCCTTTCTATCTACCAAATCTGCTACCACTTCTACTATCTCACCATTTTTTACCCTGATACTGGTAATTGCCGCATATCCATCTGCATAATATTTGGCTTCCTGTGCTACATAATGTCCATCCATCAATTGCGCTCCTAAAATACTTGTTGCCATAATTAGATATAATATTATTTTCTTCATAGCTTCCTCCTATTTTATAATTTACTCTTAATGAAACCAACCTTCAAAGTTACCTGTTTTCCCCTCTTCAGATTTTTTTATCAAAAACACAGTCATCTTATTAAATTTATTACAGACAGCTGTGGCTCCTGCTATGGTATCTACCCTGGACATCTTATAATTTCTAACTTCTTTTAGTTTTTTCATATACTCTTTAGGTAGTTCTGCATATGGATCTATTCCCCCTGTATCCTTTAAAACTACCTTCAAGTCTTTTTTATCCTGACTAATTAACTTTCCCTCTTTAGTTACCATATCTACATCTATCCAGTCAATTTGATTGTTTTTCACCCTCAAATCCACCTTGGTTCTCCATTTTTTTCCCCTTACCACATTTTCCACAACTGAATAATTCCCATCTGTTAATTTAATGGCAAATACAGTTGTTATTAATGTAAAATATACAATTATAACTCTCAATCTTCCCCCTTATAATTTCATCTGCTTACCCTTCTAAAATAGCAGTTGCAGTTGCATATTCCTTAGAATGGGAGATACTTAAATTTAATTTTCCCTTATATTTTTCAATCAGTTTATCCGACAGGTAAACTACAGGTTTTCCTAAGTCATCATTTAAAATCTCTATATCCAGTAGTCCAAATTCCCTGACACCAGTTCCAAAGGCTTTTGAGATAGCTTCCTTGGCTGCAAATCTTCCAGCATAACTGGGGTATGGATTTTTTTTCTTGGAAATATATTCTATCTCTTTTTTTGTATATACCTTTTCTAAAAAAGTCGAAGTCCTTTCAATAGCTTTTTTTATCCTGGAAATTTCTACTATATCTGTTCCTAATCCTATAATCATGGCAATCCACCCTTTTCCTTTACGGTTTTCCCTTTAGGGAAAACCAACATATTATATAAGAGATAGATTACTCCGTAATCTATCTCTTAACTTTTTTGATTAAAAAATAAATTTTACTCTGTGTCTTTTTGCCTTTCCTCATTTATACTTTATTTTTGTGCAAATTTGTGTAAATTCCTTTAATTCGTGGTTCAATTTTTAATTTTAGTTTTTTTCAAAAATATCTATATTCACATCTACCGTTATCTTTAATTTAGATAAATTCAACAGCCTTTCAACTCCATCTTTGGGACTTTTCCACCTGTAGGGAGTCATATCAAATAAACTTTTTATATCTTTACCGTCTTCTAATTTCGTTTCATATCTCACATTTATCAATTCTTCATGGCTGTATCCATCTACTATATCCTGGGTAGGTCTGTAATAATCCATCTTCAGCTTGTCGTATACCACCTCTTTGATCTCCACCAGATGGTATTCTCCTGTACTGACAGTTATTAATTTTCCGCCTTTTTTTAGTACTCTTTTATACTCAGAAGGATCTATATAACTAAACATACAGATCACATAATCCAGTGATTCATTTGCAACGGGAAGATTTGACCCGCTTGCTACAATCCATTCAATCCCCTTATAGGCTCTGGCAGCATGGATAATCCCCTCTTTAGATATATCTATTCCTACGATATGGGAGTCTGTGTTTTCCTCCTGCAGACTGTTTCTCAAAAGGTTGGTATAATAACCCTCCCCGCAACCTATGTCTAAGATATTTATACCACTTTTATTGCCTATCTCCTTTTTTATCCTTCCATTCAAAGTTTCTGATATTTTTTTATAGTACCCCTTCTCCAAAAAGTTTTTTCTGGAGACTATCATCTCCTTATCATCCCCGGGATTTTTACTCCTCTTCTCGTTGGACATATGCAGATTCACATACCCTTGCTTCCCCATATCAAAGGTATGATTATTTTTACATCTATAACTTTTTTCAACTCTATTTAATTCCTCCTGACATACAGGACACTTTAATATACTCATATTTTTTCTCCTTTTTTGTTCACTACAAATAACACTTATCACATAAATTTTTAGAGCACAATTCTATAATATTCTAATTTAGGATAGTTTCCAAAATTAACTAATATACCTAAGTTTATACCCTGTAGCTTTTAAATAATAAAATAACTGTGCTTTGTGTTCATTTGATATTTTTTTACGGCTTTTAATTCTAAAATTATTTTTTCATAACAAATAATGTCTGGAATATATTTTTATACAAGCTCGTATTCTTTATAATTTACACATAATTCTTTTTTTGCTATGAATAGGATTTTCTCAATATTTAATTCTATTACTAAACTTTCTTGGTAAAAATAAACTTATATTCCATAAATTTTCTTGGCATTTTCCGTAGTCACTCTCACTACTTCCTCATAGGATACTTCCTTTATCTCTGCTATCTTTCTGGCTATATGTTCCACATAGATAGGATGATTTCTCTTCCCTCTAAATGGTGTAGGAGTCAGGTATGGAGAATCTGTTTCTACTACCAGTTTGTCCAAAGGTATCTTCGATACTGCTTCTACAAGTTTTTTAGCATTTTTAAAGGTAATCACTCCTCCTACTCCAAAATAATAGTTATCCATAATCTCTGCTGCACTTTCATAAGACCCCGGATAGCAATGAACTATCCCTTTTATTTCAGGATATTCCTTTAAAATTTCTAGAGTATCATGGGTAGCTTCCCTGGTATGGATAACTACTGGTTTATCTACTCTTTTAGCCATCTCCAACTGTTTTCGAAATACAGCTTTCTGCTCCTCTTTTTCATCCTTCATCCAGTGATAATCTAGCCCTATCTCACCTATTGCAACTACCTTAGGATTACTAGCTAACGCCTCTAATTGTTCCTCTAATTCATCGTTATATCCATTTATATCTGTAGGATGAACTCCTACCACAGCATACATAAAATCATATCTGTCTGCCAAATCTATCGATCTTTTAGAAGATTCTAAATCATATCCGATATTTACTGCAAATTGTAAATTTTCTTCTATATCCTTTAAAATATTATCTCTATCCTCATCATATCTATCACTGTCTATATGACAGTGTGTATCTACTAATTTCATCTTTACCTCCAAAATTCTAAGTTTTTTGAACACAAGTTAATTTCTTTAGTCATTAAAAATTCATACTGAATATATAAGAGAAACTACGTTAATCTTTCATATTCTGCGTCAAAAAATCTTTTATTTTTACTTTAATTTATTATATCATATAAAGAAAAGACTACTAAATTTAGTAGTCTTAAAATCTATCCTAATAATTCATCTTTTGTGAATGAATATTTTTTTCTGCAGAAGTGACACTCTACCTCTAATTCAGGTTTTTCTGTAAATACTTCCTCTAATTCTTCCCTTCTTATAGTAATTAATCCTTTATAGAACTTATCTTTATTACAATTACATTTATAAGATATCTTCTTTTCTTCATAGATACTATAATCTTCAATCAGTGCTAATTCATCCTGTGAATCCATATCTTCATAGATTAATTTTGCTATCCTCTTTAAGTTCATACCACCTGCTAATAATTCAGTCATTGGTCTCATAGCTTTTACCTTAGCCTCTAACTTTGTAATAAAGTTTTCGCTGGCATCCGGCAGTAATTGAATCATATATCCTCCGGCATTTTTTACCCTCATATCAGGACCTAACGACACTCCTAAGACCACTACTGATGGTGTCTGCTCCGACGTATAGTAATAATAAGCTATATCGTCTCCAATTTCACCACTGACTATTTGTGATACCCCTACATATGGCTCTTTTAATCCCATATCTTTTATCACAGTTAATGAACCTCTTCCTATTAAGTCTCCAACCTTAGGCACTTCTCCATCTTTTAACTCTAAGTCAACTTCCGGATCACTGAGATATCCCTTTACATTTCCATTAGCATCGGTAGTAGCTAACATTTGTTTTAATAAACCATCAGTGTTCGTTCTTACAGTTAATAGGTCATCTCCCTTTAGAGTAGCTCCCATCATAACTGCTCCTGTCAAAAATCTTCCAAAAGCTTTTATTGCTGTAGGACTGCATTTGTGGATATCCAATGCTTCCTGTACTATATCCTTTGTATCAACTATAAAAAACCTTGCATTTTTACTTGAACCTCTTAATAATTTTCCCATCTTTATCTCCTTTTATTAAAATCACTATTAAATCAAATTTTTGTTCTTTATAGATGATTTTTTATTCCTTATTTTTCTATTTTATTTTATAATTTTCTAAAGGTAATTATATCAGATAATACACTTTTTTTCAATCTGACAAATCTTTTGCCCCAATATTTTATACATTCTCTTGTGCTCCTAAAAAATAAATAATTTTTTCATCTATCTAAAGCCTTTTAATCCTCCAATTCCTACCTTTTGGTAACTACACCACCGAAAAGTGCCTTCTTTTTTTTCTGAAAATTTTAATATATACTAATCCCATGTAGAAAATATTAAAGAATTTTAGGAGGAAACAAATATGCAAAGATTTACAATACCAAGAGATCTATATTTCGGAGAGGACGCACTATCACACTTAAATACTATTAAAGGAACTAAGGCCTTTATCGTTATAGGATCACAAAGATTAGTAAATGACGGGACAGTACCTAGTGCTGTTGAATATTTAAAAGCAGCTGGAATAGAGAGCGAATTATTTATAGGTGTAGAAAATGACCCTTCAGTCGCTACTGTTATGAAAGGTGTAGAAGCTATGAATAAATTTCAGCCAGATGTAATAATAGGAATCGGTGGAGGTTCACCAATCGACGCTGCCAAAGCTATGTGGATCTTCTATGAGCACCCAACATTCACATTTGAAGAAGCTGCAAAACCATTTAACTTACCAGAATTAAGAAACAAGGCTAAATTTATAGCAGTTCCTACTACAAGTGGTACAGCTACAGAAGTTACATCATTTTCTGTAATCACAGATAATGAAACTAATATCAAATATCCAATCGCAGACTACAACATCACACCAGATGTAGCTATTGTAGATACTAACTTAGTACAGACAATGCCTAAGGGATTAGTTGCAAACACAGGAATGGATGCATTAACTCATGCACTAGAAGCTTATGTTTCTAAAGCTAGAAATCCATTTACAGATGCACTTGCAATGAAATCTATTGAGATGATCGCAGATACTTTAATCAACTCTTACAATGGAGAGGACCAGTCTAGAAAAGATATGCATATTGCACAAA
Source organism: Fusobacteria bacterium ZRK30 (assembly GCA_024628785.1). Lineage (NCBI taxonomy): Bacteria > Fusobacteriati > Fusobacteriota > Fusobacteria bacterium ZRK30. Next base: position 751,562 of record CP102405.1, on the reverse strand, counting down.
ACTTAGCAGGAATGGCATTCTCAAACGCTATCCTTGGTATAGTTCATTCAATGGCTCATAAAACTGGTAAGGTATTAAACATTGCCCATGGATTAGCCAATGCAATCTACCTTTCTTATGCTATTGAATTCAATGCAAAAGATAAAGTTGGAAAAGCACAATATGCCCATGCAGCTAAAACAATAGGATTAGCTGGAAACAATGAAACTGAATTAGTAGAATCATTGGTAAACTTAGTTAAAGAATTAAGAGAACAGATGGATATGCCTCATTCATTAAAAGAATTTGGAGTAGAAGAAGAGTTCTTCTTGGCTAACTTAGATGAGATCGCTAGAACATCTGTAGCAGATCCATGTACAGGTACAAACCCAAGGGAGATATCTGTAGAAGAGATGAAAAACTTATTTAAAGCTGTTTACTACGGTGAAAAAGTAACATTCTAGAAATTTTTATAGAAAAGGCTGACTGTTCAGTTAGCCTTTTTTCTTTGTTAAAATAAAAATAATAAAGTCTGTACCTTTAGGAGGTAAAAATGAAAAATAATAAAACAACCAGGGAAGCTAACAGGTGTTTAACTTGTAAAAATGCAAGATGCAGCAGCGGATGCCCTATATCCACAGCTATCCCACAAATAATAGAACTATATCGTAATGGTGACTTAGATAAAGCAGGAGAGATACTTTTTGAAAATAACCCGCTTTCCCTCATATGTTCTATGGTCTGTCCCCATGAAGATAATTGTATGGGTAACTGCATCTTAGGAATAAAGGGTGAACCCATTGATTTTCCTTCCATAGAAAAAGAAATTTCTACAAAATACCTGAATGAAAATATTTTTTCTCAAGAGACTAAATTAGATGACCGAATAGCTGTAATCGGATCTGGACCTTCAGGAATTACCCTGGCTTTTATCCTTGCCAAAAAAGGTTATAAAGTTACTATATTTGAAAAGCACTCCAAATTGGGAGGAGTTTTGAGGTATGGAATCCCTGAATTCAGGTTACCCAAAGACAGATTAGATCTTATAGAAAAAAGACTAGTAGAATTAGGAGTCAAGATCAGGTATAACGATCTTATCGGCCCTGTAAATAATGTTGAAAAATTATTAGAGGATGGATATAATGCTGTTTTTATCGGTACAGGGGTTTGGAATCCAAGACCTCTGAAAATAAAAGGCGAAACCTTTGGACATGTTCATTATGCTATTAACTACCTAAAATCTCCAGGATCATTTGATTTAGGACAAAAAGTAGCTGTAATCGGTGCCGGGAATGTTGCTATGGACGCGGCCAGAACTGCCAAAAGATTAGGAGCTGATAAAGTAACTGTTCTTTATAGAAGAGGCATTGAAGATATGAAAGCAACTAAGACAGAAATTAGAGAAGCTGAGGAAGATGGTGTTCAATTCAGTTTATACACAGCTCCCAAAGAAATAGTCGATGAAGGTATCATTGTTACCCAGACAAAACTTGTATCGGGTATAGATAATAATAATAATAATAATAATAATAATAATAAATTAATAAATATTGATGGTTCTGAAACTCTCATTCAATATGACTCTATAATCATAGCTGTAAGTCAAAGCCCTGCAAATAATATTGTCTCAAATACTCAGGAAAATATAGAAACAAATAAATCCGGTCTTGTTTTAATTGATGAAGTCGGACACACTACAAAGGATGGTATATTTGCTTCTGGAGATATAGTTACGGGAGCCAAAACTGTTGTCGAAGCTGTTGTCACTACCAAAAAAGTAGCAGCAGCAATGGAAGAATATATTTTAAATTTAAAAAAATAGAACTAACTATATTCACTTTTGTTTTTTATAAGATACACAGTCCAAAAAATAAAAGACCTCCCAACTGTAATAGTCGTACAGTCAGGAGGTCTTTCATTTTTATATTTTATTTAAGGAAAGAAAGAAATGAAAAAATTATTATTTTCATTTGCTTATACTAGTTAGTCGCAGAAAGAGGGAAAAAAGTTTAAAAAAATTAATCAAATCAAATAAAAAATCTATTCATCGATCTTTTTTCTCCCAATATCTGTTTTTTTATCTTAAATCTATATAGTCTTTTCCCCATTTATCCATCTCTTCTAAGATCGGCATAAGTCTTTCACCTAACTCTGTCAGTGAATACTCCACCATGGGAGGAACTTGCGGGTATACCTTTCTACTTACCAGCTTATTATTTTCAAGATCTCTCAGCTGCTGTGTCAGCATCTTTTGAGTTATCCCTGGGATACGTCTTTTAAATTCATTGAACCTTATGGTCCCATAGTTCCCCAAATTCCATAAAATCAGTGCTTTCCATTTCCCACTTATTATTTCAAGGGTTAGCTCAATCTCACACTTATAATTACTACAACTTATCTTATTTAATCTATCTTCTGGCATATTATAACTCCTTTAAATTTTAACCTTTATTTTTTTATCTTACCATCTGTTTTATCCTGACGGCACTTTTTAACTTCATATACGTAAAGAAACTCTTAGGATTATAGTTAGCAAATTTACTGTTTTTATAATCTACATAGGCTCCATTGTACACACAAACTCTAAAATACTGTTCCGCTATCTCTCTATTAAAAATTTCTGACTTAAATCTACCGGTAGAGTTGTTTACAACTATTAATTTAGAAAGCCATTTTTCAACACTTCTCTTAGTGTATTGAAAATGTTTTAAAGTAGAAGAGAGGGCTATTTCTGCATGGATATCCAGCTCATCTTCACTATATTCAACTCCCAAATAATCCAGTCCCAGAATATATATTTTTTTCATTATCTTTATTCTGTCATTCATTCTTTTTAGTGCCTGATTGGTTATACTGCTGGATACTATTCTGTATCTCAATAATTTTTGAGATATATTTACGACCTTATGATCCTTGGCTATCTCCATCCACAATCCATAATCTTCTGTGGCCTTATATTCATCCCTATATCTATAATTATCTTCTAATAACACACTTTTTCTCATTATTACAGCTGGATGCATTATCGGGCTTTCAAAGAGGAGTTTACATCTGATCTCACTGTATCTTGTAGGAAAGTCTGTCGGTTTTTTTATCATAGGTTTATTGGATAAAAACATCATTCCATTGGATCCTGCCACTGCTACATCAGAATTATTTTCCATAAAGTTTACCTGAGTTTCTATTCTGTTTTTTTCCGCTATATCATCAGCATCCATCCGGACAATATATTTTCCGTGAGCTGTCTCTATCCCTTTATTCAATGTTTTTATTAATCCTATGTTTTCTGTGTTATGAACCAGTCTTATCCTTTCGTCTTCATAGGATTCAATTATATTTACACTTGAATCTGTAGACCCGTCATTGATTATCAAAAATTCAAACTCCTCATACGTTTGATCTAAAATACTGTCCATTGTTTCCCTTAAAAATTCACTTGCATTATATACAGGCATTAATACTGTTACCATCATCATAATCTCCCCCTTTTATAACCCATCAAATAATTCTTCGTATTTTTTCACCGACTCCTTCACACTAAATTTTTCTACAGTCTCATATGAACTCTTTATTAGTTCGGATTTTAAACCCTTATTGTCTAAGAGGAGTTTCATCAATCTGGCCATCTCTCTATAATCTCCTACATCACACAGTAACCCTGTCTTTCCATCTAAGATTACATCCTCAGATCTGGCCATGGATCTTGTAGATATCACAGGTATCTTGCAGGCCATAGCTTCTACCAATACCATCCCAAACCCTTCGGTTTTTGAAGACAATAAGAAGCCGTCACACTTGGATATATATTTAAATGGGTTTATTTGATGCCCTATAAAATCCACCCGGTCTTCTAATTTTAATTTTTTAACCAGTTCACGATGTTTTTCTTCCTCAGGTCCCTCTCCTATTATCAGCAGCTTTACACTTTTATCCTTTATTTCATTCAAGGCATGGATCATAACATCCTGTGTTTTTTCCCACGATAACCTCCCTATTGTGGTAAAAACTTTATGATTTCCATCCAGCCACTTGTGGGATACCTCTTCCTTTGACATCTTCATCATATTTTCATCCACTACAGGATTGTTTATGATCTCAATTTTATCCTCTCTTAATTTTACCCCAGATATTTTTATAGTCAAGTCGATACTTCCACGATTTATTCCGACCACCTTATCTGCCACGGGGTAAAACCACTTAATTATTTTTTTTCTGACTGCAGTTCTGTCTATAGCATGGAGGGAAAATATCACCTTGGCTTTCATCCTAAATATTTTTTTAGCCAGTAGGATAGTCAGGTTATTTATACACCCTCCAGCTATGATAATATCAGGATCTTCTCGCCTCATCACCTGGATAGATTCAATCACACCCTCCCGGGCCCTTTTTTTATCTAAATTTATCCTCCTGATCTCATCCTTCAGATGAAATGTAGATCTGTTATTGGTATTCAAAAGTACCACTTCATATTTTTTTAAATCTAAGTTATTTAATATATTTACAAAAACTCTCTCTATTCCTCCATTTAAAAATATGGAGTAATAAAATAAGATCTTTTTCTTTTTCATAACGTCTCCCTTTTATCTTTTTATATCCATTTTTTCTTCACACTGATTCATGTAATTTGTGACTTTTCAAAAACTTAAAAAGGAGGAATTAACTTTTCCTAAAAGCCAGAACCTTCTTCCCATAATAAACTCCTAATATTCCCAGACTCACAAATAATGCTGTATAACTTTTTATATTCCCGTCATTGAAAGCCAGATAGATACCCATTACCAGCAAAAAAACCAGACCCAGAATGATCTTATTTCTGTCATATTCATAGTAATAATATTTCATGGAAACCTTGAGCTTTACCACAAAGAAACCAATCCATGCTATGGCAGTGGCTATGGCAGCTCCTTTAGCCCCGTATTTCGGAACCAGGATAAAGTTTAATCCTATATTTATTAAACTTGCCACTAATCCTGCAATAAAGTGCCACTTAGGTTTTTTGGCAAAGTTTATCCCCTGGGAAAGGACTTCAGACATACAGTTTAATACTGGTGCCATGGTCAAGATAGGTATCACATAGATAGCTTTCCTATAACTGTCTCCTAGTACTATATGAGCCAAATCCCTGAATATCATTGTGGATACGGCTATTCCAAACATCACCCCTGTTATTACCATTGAGGTTTTAGTAAAATATGATTGATCCTCTGGATTCTCTTCATACCTTTTTAACTGCCTCGGCACTATAAAGGATGAGATGGTTCCCTGGAGTATTGTCAGGATGGCCATCAATTTCAGAGCGGCACTATATACTCCTAACTCTCCGTAGTTACTCCATAATTTTATAGCTATCTGGTCAAAGGAAAAGAAGAGCCAGATTACCATCTTATTCAGTAGAAGGGGAAATGAATATTTCATAATTTCTGCCTGACTGTGTCTTGGAGTTCCACGACCTTTTTTCCATGATTTCAAATTTAATCCAATCCCCAGTATAACCGTAAGGACTATGGATAAAAATCCGGAATATATAACAATCTTATAGGTTTTCCCCATTATATAGTATAAAATAATCACCAATACAAACTCAAAAAACTTCCGGGAGAAAGTAAAAACTGAATATAATTTATAAGATTCATTCAATCTCAATACATAGTCGGTAAAGAGCTGGAGATGGTGAAAAAATAGAGCAAGTACCAGAACCAAAACTACAGAAAAATCCGGGTCTTTGAATAAAAATTCTCCTATCCATCTATAGGAAAATAACCCGATTATCCCAACTATCCCTGTTAAGATCAGTGGATATTTTATTGTATTATGCAGGAGATTCCCACGAAGTTCCCTGGTCTCCTCATAAAAAAAACGACTATAGGTATCCACCGTCCCCAATAACAGCATGGGACCTATGGTATTTATTACCAGTAAATACATAGCCGCCTGTCCGAATTCCTCTGGTGTCAGTATTCTTGTGAGGATAGGGGTGGTCATTATTCCGAAAAGTATTCCCAGCCAATTCCCTGCTGCAAATGTAAAAAATTTCTTTATCATAAATTTATCTCCTTTTAAAAAGCACTCAATGATGCCAAAATTTATTATTTTCTCAATATTTGCGACAATCAAAACCTTGTTAAGAACCAGATTTTTTCTTTATTTTAAATGTATAGACCTCAGATAAAAGTTGTCATTTAATAGTTTTGATTTTAAAAAAAATATTAGTATAATATATTATACTAACATTTATCTAATTTACCCTCAGGAGATTTTATTATGAAATTAGCATATATCATCCAGGCCCATAAGGGCTTCAAACAACTAAGTCTTTTAATAGATATTCTATCAAAAAATTCAGATGTCTATCTTCATATTGACTTAAAAAATAATTATTTATATCAACAGTTAAAGGATCATTATCTCTCTCTAGATAATGTTTTTATTATTTCAGATAGAGTTTCTGTCAACTGGTCCGGTTTTTCCCAGGTAAAAGCTACATTAAATTTACTCCAAGCTGTCAGAAATAAAAACTATGACTACATTACCCTTCTAAGCGGACAGGATCTCCCTATCAAGTCTCATTCAGAGATTATAAGTTTTTTATCGGAAGATGTCCACCGGGAATTTATCCATATCGCCCCTAACTATAAAAACTACAGCTGGAGGCTTTTAAGATACAGCCCGTGGAGTGAGAGTAGATCTATCCGTAACTTTCCTCTGAACAAACTAAACAGTGTCTCTATAAAATTGCAAAATTTATTAAATATAAAAAAATCTTTTTTTAAAAATCTGGATATCTATATGGGTTCCTCTTGGTTCACCATAACAAATAATGCTGTAGAATATATCTTAGACAGCGTAGACAATAGATTAATAGAAGGATTCAAGTCTACCACCTGCTCCGATGAACATTTTATCCAGACATTACTTATGAACTCCCCCTTTAAAGATAAGGTGGTAGGGGAAAATACAGTATATATCGACTGGTCAGAGGGAAATCCTAATCCTAAAATTTTAACTATGGATGATTATTCAAAATTAAAAAATTCTACTAAACTTTTTGCTAGAAAATTTGATATAGACATAGACCCAGATATCATAAATAAAATTATAACAGAATAAATTTATTTACGATATCTGTATATTTTCTTCATTTTTCTTATTTAAGATTAAATTCATATAAAATTTTTCATTAATAAAAAAGGATTTTTTTACTGTTCCTTATATACTAATAATGAATATTTATTTTTATTCGGTTAATGTCTCTTTGCTAATTATAGTTATACTAGAACTGTTATTATCAATCAATTTAATCTTAAAAAAAGGAGGTTTATATGTTAAATTTAAATGTCAAAATTCTAAAGATGAATGTGCTATTCATCATATTAATGATATTTTCTGTCCCTGCATATGCCAACGATATTGAGGAATCTATGAAGGATGCATCTAAATATTATAAAGACGGCGAATATAAAAACTCTGTGGAAAGTCTCAACTATGCCTCGCAATTAATTCAGCAAGAGGTGGCAGGAAAACTCGAACCTTTCCTTCCAAAACCTTTAACCGGGTGGACTACTCCAAATACTAATTCTCAACCAATGAATGCATCTTTATTCGGTGGCGCTATAACTACTAAACGTCAATACAATAAAAAATCCAGCTCCATTACTATCCAAATCATCACCGATTCTCCACTCATCCAGAGTATGACGGCAATGTTTACCAATCCTAGGTTCACTACATCTAATGGTGGAAGGCTGGAAAGAGTTAACCGTCAAAAAGCTATTGTAAAATTTACTCCAGACACTAAGAGCGGGAAAATTGAGATCATTGTTGCTGATAGATTTTTGGTGTTAGTCCAAGGACAGGAAATAACAAAGAAAGAATTAAAAGATTACGCAAGTGCAATCGATTATGAAAAATTAATATCTTTGCCTTAGGTCATTTGACAACAATTAAATAGATTATCTTTATCTATCCCTCATAAGGGATAGATTTTTTTTATAAACTCCTATTTTAAAGTTTTATCTTCTGTTTTTTTATCCTTCTAAGCCCCTGAAGCAACTTATCTCCCACCTCTTTAGTAGCTTTTATGTCGGCCAGACTGTTATGGGCATTACTCAGTTCTACTCCCATAATTTTGCATATAGTTTCCAGCTTATGATTTTCTAATTTAGGTACTACATCTGCTATCTCCAATGCCGTGTATACACTGAGGGTATCAAATACCTGTTTATAGTTAAGAAAACTTCCCAGATAATTATCATTGTTTCTTTTAAAAAATCTATTGAGTACATCTATGTCAAATTTTACATTCTGCCCTGCAATGATAAATTTATCCTCTCTGTCAAATTTATCGATATATTTTGAAAAAATCTCTATTAACTCCTCATAGGCTTTTTTAGGAGATTGAAAACCATCTAATTTTTCACGACTCACCCCTGTCACTTCCAAGGCTTGCTCCGATATATCCGCTCCCTCATGAGGATGACAGAAGATATCAAACTCCTCCTTTACTTCACCCTCTACCTCTATCACTCCTGATATTTGAAACATCGCACTGTTCTCTGTTAATCCTGTTGTTTCCGTGTCGTACCATAGTATTTTCATATTTTTCTCCTTTTTTATATTTATTGATACTGTAAGAATCTTTTTTCCATTAATCTAAATCTTCAAAAAGCTGTTTTTAATGCTTCTATAATTTTTCCAACCCTTTAAGTAAATAAAGATTAAACATTAGAAAATTCATAATATTTATTGTCAGAAAGAGATATCTTTTTTAAATTATAGAGATAAACTAAGTGAGCCATAGCTTCTCCAGTAGCAAACCACCTTTGAACATGGGGAAGATCATCCCAGTTTGTAAATTTAATATCCCACTTCATTTGAGAAGCTACCTCATAGGGTGACTGTAAACTTTTTTTAGCCAGAATTTCTTCTATCTCCATAAGTCTTTCATGGTGATGTTCGATTAATTTATCGATTCTTCTATGACAATGATCAAAGAGCTTTCTATGGGAAGGAAAAACCTTATCTACATTTAATTTTTTGATTTTTTCCAAGCTGTTCATATAGTCACCAAGAGCATTACTTTCCATTGACCATACCGATATATTAGGAGTTATCCTCTCTAAAATATGATCCCCGGAAAACAGCAACCTGTGATCTTTTTCATAGAGGCACATTATCCCCTGGGTGTGTCCCGGAGTAGATATACACTGGAGTGAATATTCCCCTATCTGGATTACCTCTTTATCTTCTACATAGGAAAACTCTACATCACGGGTATTGTTAAACTTAAACCCGGGATGTCTGTCAAAATATTCATCTAAATTTTCTGGGAACCCTAACTTTTCAGCCCCTATAAATTTATTTTTCCAGCTGTTAAAGTCCCGGAGAATATTTATATCCAAAGCATCTTTTTTGCTGCAGTAGACTTTTCTTCCTTTTTTTATAAAATCTGATACTAAACCAGAATGATCACTGTGAAGATGGGTAATAAAAATATCGGTCTGATCCATGGAGATCCCTATTTTTTCTAAACCTTTAGATAGAGCATCCTTACATTCCTGGCGGTTAAACCCGGTATCTATAAGAAGATTCCTTTTCTCTCCTACAACAACATAAGCATTTAAAAATTTTAAAGGACTTTTAGGAAGTGGTACCTCTATCTTCCAAATATTTCGATAAATTTCTTCTACCATTTTTCCCTCCTGCTTGTATATTTATATGCACAGTATTTAATTTTTTATCACCAAAGAACTCAACTTTTTGAGTTTATATTTTGAAGTTTATAGTCGTCCGACTTCACAATAAATATCTAGCGAGTTTCGTCCTGCCCACTGTGCCCGTCAGGCATCCCACTAAGAATCGGGGATTCACCGACTTACCTGTTTTCCAACAGCCACTCCTTGGAAAAATCCACCGCTTCTCTCAGAGAAAATAATCTACTCTCTGCATTCCCCACAAGTTTTTTTATTACTTTATGCCTATTTTCAAATGCTTTTCCGAGTTCTGAAAAATCATCTGAGTTATGTTCATGAGCTTCAAACCATTTCCAGATTCTTTTTCCGTCTTCATAGATTGCTGATCCTGTTTTGCTTATATTTACTTTATCTCCTATAAGAGTTTCTCCTACATGAAAGCTGGTGCACGAGTCATAACCTGCTCCCAGTAATAAAATTTTTGCTTCCCTTAATTTATATAATTTTCCAAGGGGAGAATCCATATCAAAAAAAGAACTCAATTGATGATTTCTTAAAATATCATCTTTTAACCTTCCAATAGCCCCAAAGGAAACCTGGGGATGAAGTGATCTTGAGACTCCCGGCATTGTTCTGAATAATTCGGGGATTTTTCCTATGCCATTAGTTATTGTTGTTTTAGGATCATAGGCTGGCATATTATTTCGAATTATTTCATGCCATTCCTTAGGAACACTGGGGTTATTCCAATTAAATGGATTGGAATTTTCTCCGCTATGAGTAGGCATTATTAAAGTTCCCTCTTCTCCTATTGCATCTATCAGAGCCATTATTACAGCCTCTGCTCCTCCACATACCCAACCTAAACTAGAGAGAGATGAGTGAAGTAATAATGTATCACCTTTTTCTATTCCTAAACCCTTCAAATCCTCTAATATAGATTTTTTTGTAACAGGGGTTTTGGTTTTATCTATTATATTTTTTTCACTCATTCTCTGACTCCTTTTTTCAACTTTTCATTATTAATTTGAAATTAAAGACTTTCACTTCTACCTCAGCCTCTCTTTTTTAAGTTCACATTTAAAAATTAAGTTTTAATTACACGTTTTTCTACGATTATCTAAATCAAGTATAGTTAAAACTTGATTTAGAATGCCGATAAGGAGGAGTTAATTAACTTTCTCCCTCTCTGCTATCTCCTTCAACACCTTCTTTATATCCTGAGCTCTCTCTTTTTTGCACACCAAGAGGGCATCGTCAGTTTCTACTACTACCAGATCTTCTAATCCTATTGTAGCTACTATTTTTTTTGTTCCTATTATTATATTATTCTTACTTCCGATCTCAATGAGTTCATTTGCCCTGTTTACTGTCCCGTTTTCATTGTGTTCCAGCACCTCATCTAGAGCTGGGTAACTCCCCACATCATTCCAACCAAAATCTACAGGTATAACCTGAATATTCTGAGCTTTTTCCATAATTCCGAAATCGATAGATATCTTTTCAAACTTCTCAAATAAAGTTTTAAGTTCCTCTGTTTCAGCTTCTGCATCTAATTTTTTATCCTTTAATGCAGTGATCTTATTAAAATTTTTGAAATGTTTTGGCATATATTTTTCAAATGATCCCATGATCATATCTAGTCCTATGACAAACATCCCACTGTTCCAAAGATAGTTCCCGGCTTCTACGTATTCTTCGGCTCTTTCTAAATTTGGCTTTTCCCAAAATCTTATTACCTTGCTTGGTTCCCCTATATAGGCTTCCTTTACCTCTATATAACCATATCCTGTCTCAGGTTTATTGGGCTTTATTCCCAATGTAATGATGGAATTGGTTTCCATGGCTATCTCACTGGCTCCTACAATCCTCTTTCTGAAGTTATCCTCATTTTTTATGATATGATCCGAAGCCAATACCACCATGGTAATATCTTCACCCTTTAATTTTTCCTTTATCTTAACTGCTCCATATCCAATGGCAGCAGCAGTATCTTTGAATGCCGGTTCCACAATTATATTTTCATAGGGAAGATCAGGGAGCTCCCTTCTTATGGCCTCTGCCTGGATAGCATTGGTCCCTATAAATATTTTATCCGCTGATATAATGGGTAATATACGATCTACTGTCATTCTGATTAAACTTCTTTCTTCATCTATTAATTTCAACAACTGCTTAGGTCTTTCCTTAGTTGACAGGGGCCAAAATCTTTCCCCAGATCCTCCTGCCATTATAAATGCTGCTAACATATACATCACTCCTATTTTATAGATTTAACTCTCATTTCTAATCTTAGATTTTTTTACACTGGGAACACAATTTTTTTTAATATCGCTCCCTCATCTTTAGATATTATTTTGAGTTTATTTTTTCCGTCACTTTATTTTTTTATTTCTATTTTTTATCTAGGTAGAGTTTCAATACTTACTACTAATAGTATATACTAAATACTTGAAAAATATGATATAATGTTACGAATAAAAAAATTATTTTTTATAATTGGCTATAGATATTTAATCTTAATTATCTGTGGAACTTATAAAAATTTGGAGGTTAATAAATGATATCAACTAGTGGTTTAGGGCTTATGTTCCCTGGAAAAAAATTATTCGAAGATGTAAACATCAAGTTTACACCTGGTAACTGTTACGGGCTTATTGGAGCTAACGGTGCCGGAAAATCTACATTTTTAAAGATCTTGGCTGGTGAAATTGATGCTACTGAAGGTGACGTTATCTTAGGACCTAGAGAAAGATTATCTTTCCTACAACAGGACCATTTCGCTCACGCTGATGAAGTAGTTTTAAATGTAGTAATGATGGGTCATAAAGAATTATTTGCTATAAAAAAAGAGCAGGAAGAGCTTTATGCAAAACCTGATGCAACAGACGAGGACTATGCAAAAGCCGGAGAATTAACTGATAGAATTGAAGAATTAGACGGATGGTCTGCTGAAACTAATGCAGAAAAACTACTTACAGGATTAGGAGTAGACCCTTCAATTCACTATAAAGTGATGAACGAACTTACAGAACCTGAGAGAGTTAAGATCCTTTTAGCACAGGCATTATTTGGTGATCCAGATGTTCTTTTATTAGACGAGCCTACAAATGGTCTGGATATCCACGCTATCAACTGGTTAGAGAACTTTTTAGCAAACTTTAACGCAACTGTTATCGTAGTATCACATGACAGACATTTCTTAAATAAAGTATGTACTCATATTGCTGATATCGACTTTGGTAAAGTTAAGATGTTCGTAGGAAACTATGATTTCTGGTATGAATCAAGTCAAGTTGTATTAGAATTAATGAGAAATAAAAATAAAAAATTAGAGCAAAAAAGAGAAGAATTACAAACCTTCATCGCCAGGTTCAGTGCCAATGCTTCAAAATCAAATCAGGCAACAGCAAGAAAAAAGATGTTGGATAACTTAAAGTTTGAAGATATGCAGGTTTCTAATAGAAAATATCCATTCATCGAATTCAAATCTGAAAGAGATGCCGGAAACAACATGTTAAAAGTTGAAAACTTAACTAAAACTATCGATGGAGTAAAGGTATTAGATAATATCTCATTCACTATTAATACAGGGGATAAAGTAGTACTTTTAGCTAAAAATGATATAGTTAAAACAACTCTTATCAAGATAATGGCTGGAGAGATTGAACCTGATTCAGGTAGTATCACTTGGGGAGTAACTACTTCTTTAGGTTATATGCCTAGAGATAACTCTGAGTACTTTAAAGAAGGTAGCGGAACTGACCTTATTGACTGGTTAAGACCATATTCATCTGATCCTCATGAGAGTTTCATCAGAGGATTCTTAGGAAGAATGTTATTTGCCGGTGAAGATTCTCAAAAGAAACCTAGTGTTCTTTCTGGAGGAGAAAAAGTAAGATGTATGTTATCTAAAACAATGATGACAGGAGCTAATGTTTACTTATTTGACAATCCTACAGACCATTTAGATCTTGAATCTATCACATCACTAAATAAAGCATTGATTAAATTTAATGGAACTATTATATTTGCTGCTCATGACCATGAGTTCATCCAGACTGTAGCCAATAGAATTATCGAGATAACTCCTAACGGAATTGTCGATAAATTGATGGAATTTGATGAATATATCAAAGACGAAGGTGTAGAAGCTAGACTTGCAGAGATGTATAACTAAAATAAAAAGCTGAGGCTAACCTCAGCTTTTTTTATTTCCTAGTAAATTATAAATTTAGAGCCTCTTGGATACAATGTCACATTATTTTTTATTCAAAGACTCCTAATTTCTGGCAGATACCTGTGTATACCCTGAGCCCGTTTTCCAATACTTTCTCATCAAAATTAAATTTAGAATTATGGAGTGATGCTGTATATCCAAGTTCCTTATTTTTAGTTCCTACAAAGAAAAAAAGGCCCCTGGTTACTTCCTGATAAAACCCGAAATCTTCAGCCAACATCTCTGGATCAATCTCCTCAAATTCCAACTTTTCCTCCCCTCTGACTACCTCTTCTAAAACACTATAATATTTCTTATCATTTATAACAGGAGGATATCCTTCAGCCAGATCAATCTCTATTTCAACTCCATAACTGAGCTCCATACCACGAGCTATACCCCTTATTTTATCCACGATAAAATTAAAGGTATCTGTGGAAAAAGTCCTTATGGTTCCCTCCATCCGGGTAACTTCCGGAATGATGTTTCTTATGGTTCCACCCTCTATCTTACCTATGGCAATTATACTGGGATCAAAAGGAGCTACAAATTTTGAGGTTATAAGATTAAATCCTTCCAGCATCTTCCCTGCTACCTGGATGGAATCTATCCCTAACTGGGGCTGTCCCCCATGACCGCTCTTTCCCTTGATAACGATATTTATCTCTGCTGCTTTTGCCATGAATCCCCCTGCTCTGCAAGCAATTATTCCCTCTTCTAACTTGGGAAAAAGATGCAACCCAAAGATCCCTAAAACATTATATTTTTCCAAAATTCCACTTTCTGTAATGTCCTTGGCTCCTCCCGGTCCCTCTTCAGCAGGCTGAAAAATTAAAAGGATATTTTTCTTCAATTTTTTTCCTCTTAAATAATCCATGAATCCCAGGAGAGTTGCCATATGACCATCATGTCCACAGGCATGCATAAACCCCTCGTGTTTGGAGGTATAAGAAACTCCTGTTTCCTCTAAAATTGTAAGGGCATCCATATCTGTCCTGAACCCATAAGTTTCCTCAGAGTTGCCGTCTAGATAGATATAGATTCCCGTTTCACAAATTATTTCAGGCTTATATCCCATCTTTTTTATCTCTCCCAGTAAGTAAGCCTGGGTCTTTTTTTCCATATACCCTAATTCCGGAATTTCATGTAAATTTCTTCTGTGTTTTTTCATATTTTCTATTATTTTTCCCATCCCTGCCTCCCTAAAAGAAATTTCTCGTATTATCTTAGATAAAAGTAAACCTTATTTTTTTAATTTTTAAAAATATATATTATATATACGTAACATATACAACATAAACTGAAAACTAAAGTATATCTCCTCATTATATAACATATATATTATATATATTTTATTTTATTTTATGTTTAGTGCTATACTTACTTCAAATCATAAGAATAGAGGTTGCAAATACAAATAGTAAAGACAGGGAGAAGGCATTTTAAGATCTGTTTTGAAAGGTGTAGTTGCCGAAATATAGATTCTGCAAAAATCTATGTTGGGGATATGGATAAGATCCATATAACTGTCATTATCATAATTAGGTAATGGGGTGCTATTTGAAGTCATAGATTAATCTTTTTATCTCGTTTTTGATTAGATGTAATTTTACTCTTCAGTAGTTCCCACTACTGGAGAGTTTTTTTTTAGGAGGAAATAAATATGATCATTGTACACAAATATGGAGGAAGCTCACTGGCTGATCTGGATAAAATAAAAAAAATAGCCTCCCACATCTCAAAATTAAGTGATGTAGGAGAGCAGATAGTTGTAGTGGCTTCTGCCATGGGAAAAACCACAAATAACTTAATTGAGATGGCTAAAAAAATATCTGAAACACCAAATATAAGGGAATTGGATACCCTAATGGCTACAGGCGAACAGCAGACAGTTGCTCTTTTATCTATGGCATTAAACGAATTAGGTAAAGACTCCATCTCCCTTACTGGTCCCCAGGCAGGGATAACTACCGTAGGTCATCACACTAAAAGCAGGATCAAGAGTGTAGATCCAAAAATAATTAGATCCCATCTAAATTCTGGGAAGATAGTTATCGTTGCTGGGTTTCAAGGAGTTAATCAGGACGGAGACATCACTACCTTGGGCAGAGGTGGATCAGATACCAGTGCAGTAGCTTTGGCTGCCAGTTTAGGAGCACAGTGTGAGATCTATACCGATGTCGATGGGATTTATGGTATAGATCCAAGAGTATATTCAAAAGCTAAAAAAATAAAAAATATATCTTACGAGGAGATGATGGAGATGGCAAATTTAGGAGCCGGTATTATGGAAACAAGAGCTGTAGAGTTAGGGAAAAAATATAATGTTCCCATCTATGTCGGTGAAAGTTTAAGGGATCATGATGGTACTCTGATATTAAACCAAAATGAAATAATGGAAGATAAGCCCATTACCGGTATCACTTTAAATGAAGATATTTTTATGGTAAATATCCAGCACCTTCCTTATTCGGAGAGTTTGGTAGCAAATATTTTTAACACCCTGGGTAAATACGAGCTAAATATCGATATGATCAGTCAAAACATTACCACTTCTGGTACTTTAGACCTTTCATTCAGCTGCTTTAAAAGAGAAGAATCTCTTTTGAGAAAAGCCATAGACGAATTAAAAAATAAATCCCAGGAAATTTCTATAGAGATCAAATCCGACTTAATCATGATTTCATTGGTTGGAATTGGAATGGTAAGCCATTCCGGAGTGGCGGCCAAGGTATTTAATACCCTAGCTGAAAATAGTGTTCCTTTTTATCATATAACTACTTCTGAGATCAGTATCTCATGTACTATCTCCAAAGAACATAAAAATATAGCTATTCAGATGTTAGCTGAAGAATTTGACCTGTAAAAAACAATAAAAAAATTATTTAGGAGGAGATCATGAAAAAATATAACATCGCCATTGTAGGAGCTACCGGAATGGTCGGAAGAACTTTTCTCAAGGTATTAGAAGAGAGAAATTTCCCCATAGATAACCTTTATCTTTTAGCTTCATCCAGATCTTTCGGGACAGAAATTAATTTTAAAAATAAAACATATATAGTTGAGGAACTTACTCCCGAATCTTTTACCAAAGAAATAGATATAGCTTTATTTTCTGCCGGAGGAAGTATCAGTAAAAAGATGGCTCCTATAGCGGTTTCCCACGGGATCACAGTTATAGACAACAGCAGCGCATGGAGGATGGACCCAAATATTCCTTTAGTTGTACCTGAGGTAAATCCAGAAGCAGCAGCAACAAATAAACTAATTGCCAACCCTAACTGCTCTACCATCCAGGTCGTAGTTCCTCTAAAAGTCTTAGATGATCTCTATGGAATAAAAAGAGTTATTTATTCTACCTATCAGGCTGTATCTGGATCTGGAGTAGCCGGGGTAGAAGATTTAAAAAATGGAATAGAGGGAAAGAAACCTTCTAATTACCCGCACCCTATAGCCTTTAACTGTCTTCCCCACATAGATGAGTTTACAGAGAGCGGGTATACCAAAGAGGAGTTGAAGATGATCGATGAAACCAGAAAAATTTTAAATAAACCGAATCTTCCCATTACTTCTACCTGTGTGAGAGTCCCTGTAGAAAATGGACATTCTGTATCTGTTAACTTAGAATTTGAAAAAGAATTTGGTTTATCAGAGTTAAAAGAAGCTCTTCAAAATAAAGAAGGAATTGTCTTACAGGATGATGTAAAAAACAATATCTATCCAATGCCTATAAATGCCAGCGGATCTGATGAAGTATTTGTAGGCAGAATTCGAAGAGATTATAGTGTAAAAAATGGTGTGAACCTATGGATAGTAGCCGACAACATTAGAAAAGGTGCTGCTACAAATACCGTACAAATTGCTGAATTATTGATAGAACAATAATATTTATATATTTTATTACAACTTTAAATAGGAGGAATTATGGGAATTTTTAAAGGATCCGGAGTAGCTCTTATCACCCCATTCAACGAGGATATGAGTATCAACTATACTAAATTAGAAGAGCTCATAGAGTGGCATATCGAAAATAAGACCGATGCCCTGGTAATTGCCGGCACAACCGGTGAAGCATCTACCCTTCCAGACGAAGAACATATAGAATTAATCAGAAGAAGTGTTGAGATGGTTAGAGGGAGAGTTCCTGTAATAGCAGGAAGCGGCAGTAACGATACCCGTCACGGGATCAAATTGAGTATTGAGTGTGAAAGAGCAGGAGCCGATGGTCTCCTCATAGTTACACCTTACTACAATAAAACCAACAGACAGGGATTGATCAATCACTATACAACTATAGCTGATCAAGTAAATATCCCCATCATCCTATACAATGTTCCAGGGAGAACCGGAATGAATATTCCTGTTGATGTAGTTGTTGAATTGAGTAACCATAAAAATATGGTTGGGCTCAAGGAAGCCAGTGGAGATATCTCCTACCTAGCCGAGGTAGCCAGAGTCTGTGATAATAGTTTTTCTATCTACTCTGGAAATGACGATATCATAGTTCCTGTCCTTTCCTTAGGAGGAGTTGGAGTTATATCTGTGTTAGCTAACGTTATGCCCCTTGAAACTCACAACCTTGTTATGTCTTACCTAGAAGGAGATGTTACTAAATCTAGAGATTTACAACTTTCTTTGAATTCATTTGTAAATTCTTTATTTTTGGAGACCAATCCAATACCTGTAAAATCTGCAATGAATCTTATGAATATGAAGGTCGGAGGAGTAAGACAACCCCTATGGGAGATGAGTTCTGAATCTCTCGAACTTTTAAAAGCAGAGATGAAAAAATTAAATTTAATCTAAAAGGAGGTAACATTTTGAATATAGCCATATACGGATGGGGACAGATGGGTAAACTCCTTTGTGATAGCATTAATAACAGCCAAAACTTAAACTTAGCCGGAATAATCGATTCTTTTTCCTTGGGAAAAGATTCTAGGATCGTCGAAACTTTAGAAGACCTTTCTACTGTTCCCGATGTTCTCATAGATTTTTCCCATTACAGCAACTCAGAAAAGATTCTTCCATGGATCACAGCTCACAATGTTCCCACACTAATTGCCACTACAGGGCACAGTGAGGAGGAACTAAAAAATATAAAAAAGGCATCTCAGGTAGTTCCTATACTTAAGGCAACGAATACCTCCCTTGGAATAAATCTGATTACAGAATTATTGGAAACTCTGGTTTCATCTCTAGAGGACTGGGATATTGAGTTGATTGAAAAACATCATAATAAAAAAATCGACGCCCCCAGTGGGACAGCCCAGTCACTGCTGGAAAAAATAAATAATACCCTAACTTCTAAAAGGGAGTTGACCTACGGTAGAGAGGGAATCTCTCCTAGAAAGAAGGAGGAGATCGGAGTACATGTAGTTCGTGGAGGAAGTATAGTTGGAGAACACTCCATTATCTTCGCCGGTGAAGATGAAGTAATCGAGGTAAAACATGAGGCCCACTCTAAGATGATCTTTGTTAACGGAGCCCTCAAGGGAGCAACCTGGCTCTATAATAAACAACCAGGATTCTACACAATGAAAGATATTTTCAACTAAAAAGCAACGTGACGTTGCACCCAAACAGGTTTAGTGACACCCTTACGGGTATCTCAAAATTCTTAAATTATGTAATAATCTTTATCTCAAAGTTCTTAATTTACATTGTAAATTTTTAGATACTTTGGTGATACTCTTTATCGAGTGGAAGTCTTGGTGATGCCCCTTGCGGGTATAATTTCCTAGACTATAAAAAATATATTTTAAAAGGAGAACATCTTATGACTAAATTAAATAATGCCCATGAAATAATTCAATATATTAAAAACTCTACAAAATCTACCCCTGTAAAAGCCTATATTAATGGGGAATTAGAAGGGATAGATTTCCTAAACTGTAAAGTTTTTGGATGTCAAAACAGTAAAACAATCTTTGGAGAGTGGAGTGAAGTCAATGAAATTTTAACCACTAACTCTAATTTAATCAGCGATTCCCATATAGAGAGTGATAGAAGAAATTCAGCTATTCCAATGCTGGATACCAAAAATATCCATGCCAGAATCGAACCCGGGGCTGTCATCAGAGATATGGTTGAGATTGGAAACAATGCTGTCATCATGATGGGTGCAGTTATAAATATCGGTTCTAAAATCGGTGCCGGTACCATGATAGATCTAAATGTAGTCATGGGAGGGAGAGCCACTGTAGGAGAAAACTGCCACATTGGAGCAGGTGCTGTCCTGGCCGGAGTAATCGAGCCGCCTAGTGCTGATCCTGTTGTCATCGAAGATGACGTAGTTGTAGGTGCTAATGCAGTAATATTAGAAGGTATCAGAGTAGGTAAGGGAGCCGTTGTAGCTGCTGGAGCAATTGTTACAAAGAACGTCCCAGCCGGTGTTGTGGTAGCTGGAAACCCAGCTAGAATAATCAAAGATAAGGATGAAAAAACTGCCGGTAAAACTGAAATTATGGAAGATCTGAGAGTTATAAAGTAATATCATTAAAATTAATTGGAGGTCATTATGAAGATAAATCCTAAAGTAATAAATAAAGAGATCTCCCTTATCAGACAAATCTCTATAAAGAGCAGGGAGTATAAAGACGTTATCAACCTTACTGTAGGAGAGCCTGATCTGCCTATCCCTGCTGAAATAATTGAAGAAACTACTATATATATGAAAAATAATCGGATGGGATATCCTGTGTTAGGAGGATCTTTAGAGATAAGAGAAGCTATTGTCAACTTTTATAATACCAAATACGGGTCCTCCTACAAAATAGATGAAGTTATTGTCACAGCAGGTGCTACAGAGGCTATCTCTACTACTCTGAGAGCTATCTTAAATGAAGGGGATGAAGTCTTGATTCCCCTGCCATTTTATCCAGGATACCTCCCAAACATCGACTTAAATGGTGGAAAATCAGTATTTATCGATACTACTTCTGATGAATTACAGCTTACAGTGGAGACTTTAAAAAAGCATCTTACTCCTAAAACAAAGGCTCTTATCTTAAATTATCCCAACAATCCATCGGGAGTTATTTTATCTAAAAAAAACTTAGATGAAATTATGAATTTTTTAAGGGATAAAGATATATATATTATCTCCGATGAGATATACAGTGAAATTGTTTTTAACGATGACTTTATATCTGTCGGAAAGTACGATTTTCTTAAAGAAAAAGTAATATTGATCAATGGATTTTCAAAATCTCACTCTATGACCGGGTGGCGTCTGGGATATATTTTAACCTCTAAAAAGCTCAAAGACCAGCTGATAAAGGTCCATCAATATACCATCACAGCACCTTCTATCGTTTCAGAATATGGCGGATATATGGCACTTTCTAAATGTTCAGATATGTCCTCCTATACAATGGAATATAAAAAAAGGTGTGAGTATGTATACAACAGGTTAAACTCTATGGGTATAGTTACCCTTCAACCCAAAGGATCATTTTATATTTTTGGTTCTTTAAAGAATTTTAACCTTTCTTCATCTTTGGATTTTGCCTTAGATCTCCTTGAAAACAAACATGTAGCTGTAGTTCCAGGAATAGCCTTTGGGGTAGAAGGATACTTTAGAATTTCCTGTACCAGACCTGTAGAAACTTTAAAAACAGCTTTGGATAAGATAGAAGATTATATCAAAAACTATAGATCACAATAAACAATAGATATGGAATATTCTTTAGTTGAATATTATGTTTTCTCATACTATAATTTAAATATAAAACAACATAATCAAGAACAAGGGAGAATACGATATGATTAAATTTGAAAAATACCATGGTTTAGGAAATGATTTTATAATTTTTAACTATAAAGATTTGATGGCAAACAATATAAAGGAAGAAAGTTTCTCTGATCTAGCTGTAAAAGTCTGTGACAGACACACTGGAATTGGTGCTGACGGTATGATGGTTTTGGTTGAAAAAGAAGATTCGTGCCAGATGATATTTATTAATTCTGATGGAAGTATCGTATCTATGTGTGGTAATGGTATCAGGTGTTTTTCTAACTATATCTATAACAATAAAATTTTAGACGGAACTACCTACAAGGTAGAGACCCTGGCTGGATTACTCAGTTTGGACATCTCTCCCGATGAAAAGTTCAATGTAAAAGTTGATATGGGAAAACCACTTTTAGATCCTGAATCTATTCCTATGGCCACTTCTAAAGAAAAATTCATCAATGAGGAGATCGTTGCTAATGGTGAAGTTTACAAGGTTTCAGCTCTTCTTATGGGGGTTCCCCATGCTGTAATTTTCGTAGATAGTTTAGAAGATATCGATCTGGTAGAAGTTGGAAAAGCTATTGAAAACAATCCGCTTTTCCCTGAAAAAACCAATGTAAATTTTGTCCAGATTTTAGATGTAGATGAGATTCTTGTGGATACCTGGGAAAGGGGAGCCGGACATACTCTGGCATGCGGAACAGGATCTTGTGCCAGTGTTGTGATAGGGGAACTTCTGGGATACCTGAGTTCTAAAGTTATTGTCCATCTGACTTTAGGTGATCTGACTATCGAAGTAAAAGATGAGGTCTATATGACTGGCCCAAGTGAATTAGTGGCAAAAGGTGAATATAGATATAATTAAAAATTTTAAAATAAAGAAAATAAAAAACCTCCTATAAACTAAATATAGGAGGTTAAAAGGGGGGCTATAGTAATGTAGCTGCCAATTCGGCTAACTCTGATCTTTCACCTTTTTTCAATATAATATGTCCTGATATACTGACATCTCTAAATCTTTCAGCTAAATAAGTAAGGCCATTACTTCCTGTATCGAGATACGGGTTGTCTATTTGATATGGGTCACCTGTAAATACTATCTTTGTATTTTCTCCTGCCCTGGTAACTATGGTTTTTATCTCGTGAGGTGTTAAATTCTGTGCCTCATCTATGATTAAAAATCCTGCTGGAATACTCCTACCTCTTATATAAGACAGTGCTTCTATCTTTAATAATCCCAAAGCTTCCAATCCTGCTATTACCTTTTCTCCTGCTTTCTCTTCCTTGTTACTGGCCAAAAAATCTATATTATCAAAAATAGGCTGCATCCAAGGTTTTAACTTTTCCTTTTCACTTCCTGGAAGATACCCTAAGTCTTTCCCCATTGAAATTATCGGTCTGGCTATAAATAATTTCTTATATTTACTCCTCTCTACAACCAATTCCAACCCTGAAGCTACTGCTAATAAAGTCTTTCCTGTTCCTGCTTTCCCAACTAAGGTAACCACCTTGATATCCTCATCCATTAAGAGATCCAATGCAAAATTTTGCTCCTCATTTCTGCCCCGAACTCCCCAAACACTGACATCTCCATAGGTCATCCTTTCAATCCTCTTTGTCTTCTTATTATACCTGCCAAACAGAGTTTTTTCCTTGTTTTTTAAACTTACAAAACAGTTATCTGAGGGTTCCTCCGGCATAATGTCTACATACTTAATTCTTCCGGATTTCTCATATTTTTTTATAAACTCTTCATTTACTCCTATCTCCATATTTCCAGTATAGAGCTCCTCTATATCCATCTTATCACTCTTATAATCTTCTACATGGATCTCCATGGCATCTGCTTTTATCCTCATATTGATATCTTTTGAGACCAACACCACTTTCTTATCCTTATCTTTATTCTTGATATACAGTGCTATTGCCAGGATTCTATTATCCACTATATCCCTCTTTAAAGAATTAGGCAGTTCTGTGGTTTCTCCCTTGGTTTCTACTCTGAAAAATATTCCATTTTCCATCTCTACCCCTTTTGCCAGACATCCCTTAGAACGAAGATCATCTATAAACCTGGCTGCTACCCTGGCCGATGCACCTCTATTTCCACTTTCTTTTTTTAACTTGTCTATCTCCTCAATCACATAGATCGGTAAAACCACATCATTGTCTTCAAAGTTCGTCATAGCCTTAGGATCATGAATAAGTACGTTTGTGTCTAGTATATATATCTTTCTCATAGAAATCACCCCTAATTATTATATTGTAAATGTATTTTTAGTTTATTCAAGGCTCGAATCTGCAGCTGCCTGATCCTTTCTCTGGTTAGATGCAGCCTTTTTCCCAATATATCCAAGGTTAAAACTTCATTATTCAACAAACCAAACCTGTGTATTATTATCTCCCTTTCCTTAGCTCCTAATACATCCAAAGTTTTTAATAATTTTTCCCTGTCATTTTCTAATATTAAATTTTCCTCTATATAACCATTTTTATCTGCAATCATACTGTGGAGATCCCCGGTTTCTCCATAAGACTCATCTAAGGAATTAAAAGTTACATCGTTTAATTTCAGATATCTTTTTACATCCTTTACCTTTAACTCTGTTTTTGCTGCAATATCTTCTATGCTGGGTTCACATCCATATTTTGATTTATATTTTGTCATATATTTTTTTATCTTAGCTAAATTATCGTATATATATACAGGATATCTGATAACCCCCTTATTAGAGGATATATATCTCAAAATACTTTGTTTTATCCAAAAAGTGGCATAGGTAGAAAATTTTTTTCCCATGGTATAGTCAAATTTTTCGACAGCTTTCATCAACCCTATATTTCCTTCTTGAATCAAATCTTGAATGGGAATTCCTAGCTTAGTATATTTTTTAGCTATACTAACAACTAATCTTAAATTAGCTGTTATCAATCGATCTTGTGCATCTATATCCCCCTCTAATATATGTTTAGATATCTCAATTTCCTCATCTTTAGTCAGGAGGGGATAGCGACCTATTTCTTTTAAATAGTTCGAAATATTCATTTTTACCTCCTTTTTATGTATTTTATCTGTATCAACAATATACTATTTGTTATTTAAACTTCCTTTTATAATTTATAGAATTTTATTATAATTTATGATAAGATTTAATATACAAAAATAAATATGAAAACAGAGGCATTTAATATTCTTTTGGCTCTATAATTTTGTTTAAATATGAGGAGTAAGAATGAGAGTAATTGGAATAGATCCCGGAACGGCAATTGTCGGTTTTGGAATTATAGACTATATTGGAAGTAAATATAAAGTTGTAGATTATGGCTGTATATATACCTCCAAAGATCTTCCTATGGAAAAGAGGATTTCTGCTATCTACGACGAATTAGATAATATCTTAAAAAAATATTCTCCTACCCACATGGCTGTAGAGGATCTTTTTTATTTTAAAAATGCTAAAACGGTTATCTCTGTGGGACAGGCCAGAGGTGTAATAGTCCTCTGCGGGGAAAAAAATAATATTCCCCAGGTATCATTTACCCCCCTCCAGATAAAGATGGGGATAACAGGATATGGCCGGGCTGAAAAAAAACAAGTTCAATTAATGGTTCAAAGGATTTTGGGACTTTCCAAGATTCCCCAGCCAGATGACGCCGCCGATGCATTGGCTATTGCCATCACCCATATAAATTCCTTGAACAGCGGGTATGTTTTAGCTTCTAAGCCTAATATTTCTAAGATAGCTGGCATTAAAAACGGTAAAATAAGTGCAGCAGAGTATCGAAATCTATTAAACAAAAAGGATTGATTTTTATGTTTAAAAACTTGGAAAACTCATCTATGGTTTCTTATTTAAATTCCTTAGAAACTATAGCTTCTACAATTCATCAGGAAAAAAATACTGAAAAAGTTGTATTTTTTATCCTCTTAAATTTAATTGAAAAATTAGATCTAGGCTATTCAGAAGGATATTTTTTTAAATACGACAGATGGAATAGAAATTTAAAACATCTAAACTCATATTTTGATCTGAAAAAATTAAAGAAGGATGAGGTAGAATTTATCTCAACCAACTTAGAAAAAGAGATCAATTTTTATGGTACTCCCATAGAAAAAGTCTTAAAAAGCATAGAGATACAGACAAATCTAACTAAACCTGATTTTCATGAAAATTACGGGCTGCTCAATAGATTTAAAAACTTCACCATCATCCCTATAAATTATGAAAATACATACTATGGATGTTTTGTCTTAGACAGACAAACAAAGACTCCCTATGAACTCAATGTACAGGAGATGCATATTTTAGAGCTGTTTAAATATAATTTTTCACTCTATATGCACTCTAGAGAATTAGAAGATTTTGAAGCTGAGGACATCAGGTTAAAAACTGTAGGTTCCTTTGCAAATTCCATCATCCATGAACTGAGAACACCTATCTCATCTATTGTTGGTTTTGCATCTCTGGCTAAAAAGAAACTAAATGACCCGAAAAAAATTGAGCTTTATTTAGATTATATTCTCAAGGAATCCGATAAAGTCATCAAACTTTGTGAAGATATCGGCGAATACTCCAGCGAAGATGAAAATATTAAAAATAAATCAACTACTTTTTACCTTTCCTATCTTATCAGGGAAGTTCTTCAAAAGTTAAACCTGCATTTAAAGAAATCTAATATCAAAACTTATATGATTATAGAAAATGATATTGAAATTACATTTAACAGGGAAAAGGTCGTTACAGCCTTCTACCACCTGTTTAAAAATTCCATTGAAAATTGCGATTACAGTAAAAACGATCGTTTTATCACTATTAACCTTTCAGCAAACAAGAAAAACAAGATAACTATAAAGGATAATGGAATTGGCATACAAAAACACAGGATAGAAGAGGTTACCATTCCTTTTTATTCCTCTAAAATTTATGGAACCGGCTTAGGTCTTACTATAGCTAAAGAGGTCTTTACCAAATTAGGATTTAAGTTTTCCATAAAATCAGAATATTCAAAATGGACAAAAATAATATTAAAAGAGGAGTAAATTAATGAATATAGTTTTAATGGAACCAGAAATACCATACAACACAGGAAATATAGGGAGAAGTTGTGTTCTTACAAATACATCGCTGCACCTTATTAAACCCTTTGGATTCTCACTAGATGAAAAACAAATCAAGAGAGCTGGTTTAGATTACTGGCAGCATATCGACCTCCATGAATGGGATAGTTTAGATGAGTTGATGGCAGCTTATCCTGAATCTAAATTTTATTTTGCTACAACTAAGACTACTCAAAGGTATTCAGATGTTACATATAAAGAAAATGACTTTATTGTATTCGGTCCTGAATCTAGAGGAGTTCCTGTTGAGATCTTGGAAAAAAACAAGGAAACCTGTATCACTATTCCTATGATTAAGATGGGAAGATCGCTGAATCTTTCAAATTCAGCAGCTATTGTTTTATATGAATCTTTAAGGCAGATTGATTTTAACTTCGGAGAGTAATATGAAACGAATCTATATCTATATCTTAATTTTTCTTATATTTACAGGGATAATTGGAGTTATCTCATTTTTCCCCTTAAATTATTATGGAGAAATAGATAAAATATCTAAAAAATATGAGATAAACAGAGAGATTATCTATTCGGTTATTAAGGTCGAAAGTAATTTCAGAGAGGGTGTTATTTCCCATAAGGGAGCTGTTGGTCTTATGCAGATCATGCCTCCTACTGGAGAGTGGATGGCAAAAACTCATAATCTTCCCTATTCTGAAAAGATGTTATTAGATCCTGCATATAATATTAAAATCGGTACCCTCTACCTCCGTTACCTTATTAAGAGGTATGACGGGGACATTGAAAAAGTTTTAGTAGCTTACAATGCAGGTCCTTCCAGATTAAAGGATGGGTCTTGGAGAAATTTCAAAGAGACTAAAAACTATCTTATAAAATATAAGATATCTAATTTTTTTTATCGGATAAGGTTATTTTTTAAAAGATGATTTAGAAAAGTTAGATAACTTATTTCAATAAAACTAAAAAAAGGATACTAAAATTAGTATCCTTTTTAATTTTTTATTCTATTATTTTATTAACTCGATATCACTAGGAATCCATTTCTTGTCCCACCATTCCTGTTTCGGGCTATAGAGACGCAGAACTGTAAACCAACCCTTACCAGGAACTGTTTGAATCCAGTTACTCTCTTTTCCTACAGGCGGTTTAGGTCCAAAATAAATATCAGTTGAGCCGTCTTCATTGGTAATCATCTTATCCCGCTTATTATTTTTACTAGGAAATGGCTCATCAGTCTGAAGTAAAGAACGTGTCTGTGAGTCATAAACTGCTATCGACATAAAATCCCTTGCAGGTGCATCTTTAGGTAGATTTATCTTATAATTTTTAGACCCGTCTAGATGATTTCCTTTTGAATCTAGGTATCCCCAGGCATATGTTGAACCTTTATCAACTAATTTAATAGCCATCATAGGTGTATTTACTGTTGCCATATAATAAAAATGACTTCGATCATCTAAATCACGGCCACCCATCCCTTCATCTTTTAAAAATTCATGAGATTCACTTAGAAATCCTTTTTTCCAATATCTGTCTTCGAAAAGGAATCCGCCTTCATATTTTGTACTCCAAAAAATTGATCGTGCAGTACCATTTGCTACTTCAGCTGCATCTGTTAATATTTCTTTCATACGCTTATCAGGGTTAAAAGGTTTTCCTTTTTCAATACCAATAGATGCAAAAAGTCCACGGAGCTCAGGATCTAACATCTCTACCGGCTCTCTTTCTATAACAGTGTGAAGCTCTTCGTAGAACTCATAGTTATTTGCATGAATAGTGTTAAATTCCTTTCCTGATCCGCTAATAAATTCCATTGTTGGTTGATGAGAAACCTTTGAAAGAGGATAGATCTTTAGACCTTCTTTCCACATCTTAGTTGCTGCATCAGGTTTATTATCTTCAAGGAATCCACGTAAAGCAATCCAGTTTATATAACTAGGAGATTTCACTGTAAAATACCCCTCTGGAACTTCCCCTTCATAGCCTGGAGGAAGAATTAGATATTTTCCACCCTTACCTCTATCGGGCCCCGGTGCTCCCAGATCAATTACAAAACGGAATAAGGCATTGTTAACAGTTCCAGGACCAGCTCCAGCAGGGACCTCAATTACCGTTGGACCGTCTTTCTTTAGATCTAGCATTCCAAGTGCGTACACCGTACTGGTATTTCCAGTAAGAAATAGAGGAGTACTATCCATCAACTTATCAAATATAAGAACTTGATTTGCTTCTGTAGCACCGAGAGATCTATGAGCAAGTCTGATAGATTCCAATGAAGCCAATGGTATTCCATTTAAAAATGTTTCTATCCCACGAAGAAAATCAAGATTATCGTAAAGAAGATCTGAGGTTTCTTTAGTAGGAATACCATCAAAAAATTCAAGAGTACCTATCCTTGTTTCCACCTTATCTGGAGTCATAATCTTACTTGGTATTTTTGTATTATACCCAGGTGTGGGTCCCACAGTCATTTCTGTCCTTTTTTCAGTAGATACAGATGTTGATTTTTTAGCAACAGCACACGATGTCATAACTGTTATTACTAATACTGAAAATATTGCTACTTTGAGTACTTTTTTGTTTAAATTCATTTCCTTTCCTCCTTATTGTAAATATAAAAAATATTATAACTTATTCTGTTTTCTCCTTTTTCAGCTATGCGGAATTCGTTATAATAATAACTTAAACCACTTATACTTACAAACCCTATATTTCCTTTTTATTTTATTTATAGTATATAATCAAAAATAAAAGACCTCCTAACTGTAATAGTCGTACAGTCAGGAGGTCTTTATTTTATTATTTAAGGAAAGAAAGAAATGAAAAAATTATTATTTTCATTTGCTTATACTTATCAGACGTCATTTAGATAAAAAAAGTTTAAATTTTAAAAAAAAACTCTCAAGAAATTCCTGAGAGTTTAGATTTTTTAGTTTTCTTCAGCGAATACATCTTTCCCCATGCTGCATGGAGGACAAACCCAGTCTTCAGGAATATCTTCAAATTTAGTTCCAGCTTCAATTCCATTATCTACATCTCCAACTTCTGGATCATAAACATACCCACATACTTCACAAACATATTTTTTCATATTATTCCACCTCTTTATTTTTATAGTAATTTTTAGTTTCTAATTATTTCCCTTCAAAATGTCTTTCTAATAAACCTTTGAAAGCTTTTCCATGTCTAGCTTCATCTTTAGCCATTTCATGTACTGTATCATGAATTGCATCTAATCCTAATTTCTTAGCTCTTTTTGCAATTTCAAATTTACCAGATGTAGCTCCGTATTCTGCCGCTACTCTTAATCTTAAGTTTTCTTCTGTTGAATCTGTTACTACTTCTCCTAATAACTCAGCAAATTTAGCTGCATGTTCTGCCTCTTCAAATGCAATTCTCTTGTATGCTTCTGCTACTTCCGGATATCCTTCTCTATCTGCTACTCTTGACATTGCTAAGTACATCCCAACTTCTGTACATTCTCCTGCAAAGTTAGCCTTTAATCCTTCGATAATTTCTGCATCTCCACAAGCTAATCCTTCTCCTAACTTATGCTCAGTTGCCCACTCTTCAGTTGCATTTTCATCATAAGCTACGAATTTATCCTTCCCTGCCTTACATACTGGACAGACCTCAACGTTTACATCTAATATTTCTCCACATACTGTACATCTTACTTTTGCCATTTCACTTCACTCCCTATATTTTGATTTACTTTTATTTCAACTTTGTATTGATTACAAAATTATAATAACAATTTTTACATTTTAAGTCAAGGATTTTTTTTAATATATAATAATTTTTTAAAGGGTGATCTTTAACTTATAAAGTAGAGCAAGAAAATAAGACTTAAGAAAAAAATTTGAATTAACAGGATTAATTTTTTAATCTTGAAGCAAAATAATTATAAATGCTATAATATTATTATATATTAAACTATAGAACAATATGCTTTATTAGGAGGTAAAATATGTTTAAACTTGATGATTGTGTTGGATTCATCACAAACAACACCTCAAAAAGAATCGCTGATGTTTTTAATGCTAAATTAAACTCTTATGATGTGACCCGGGTACAGTGGATAGCTTTATATTTTTTAGGTACATCTGAATATATTAATCAGAGTGAGTTAGCTGAAAAAATGAATATTAAAAAATCTACAATAGTAAGACTAATTGACAGAATGGAAAAAGAAGGATATGTTCAGCGTAAAAAAGATATAAAAGACAGAAGAATCACATATATATTCTTAACTGCATTGGGTAAAAAATTGAGAAAAAAATTATTGCCTTTTGGAAAAGAGTTTAGTGATTTAATTTCTAAAGATATTTCCGATGAAGATATGAGGATTTTTAAAAATGTATTAAATAAATTGGTTGAAAATGCAGAACTTAACAAGTAAACGATTAAATCAACACTCTTATAGATATAAATTTATTTATAAAAGTGTTGATTTATTAAATATATAATGTTATTATCTACTCAAATGTAGTTGCTATACTAACTATTGTATAACTAACTATTAATAAAATATGGGGGGGGATAACAATGAAAAAAAATCCAAGACAATTATTAGATGCATTTATGGGAGGACTTCAAGATGTAGGTCAAACTAACGAAGAACATGTAAACTCTTTTATGGGCTTATTGGGAGCAGCTTATAATCCTGGAGCTCTCGACACAAAAGCTAAAGAGTTAATCAGTGTAGCCATTGGGATTTATAATCGTTGTGAATATTGTATCGTATTTCATGCCTACAAAGCTTTAGAAGCAGGGGCTAAGCGTGAAGAAATTATGGAAGCTGCAATGGTCTCAGTAGCTTTTGGTGGAGGACCCGCTATGGCATACAGTGCAACACTTTTAAAAGATTCAATCGATGAATTTGAAAATGATTTTAAATAATATTTAACAATTAGAAAAAAGGCAGATGATATTATAACTGCCTTTTCTTTATATAAACTATTCGATCGAATAGATCGATTTTTTTTAGTGGGGGAATAAAATAATGGAAATTAAACTCGAAAAACTATCTGGAGAGAGTAAAAAAGGAGATGTTGGAAAAATAAATGTAAAAATAGGAGATGAAATAAAAGCTGGAGATCTCCTGCTTCAAGTTGAATCTGAAAAAGGAAATGTTTCTATAAAATCCAATGCCAGTGGTATTATTGAAAAAATTGTAATAGATGAAGGTGACACTATTAATATAGGAGATGTTTTATTTGAGATAGATGGCGCAAAAAATGAAAAATCTACTCCTAAAACAGGGGGATTTAATTATTTTAATAGTTTGATGAAACCCCAAAAGAAAGAGGTAGAAACTGATATAACTATTATAGGAGCAGGTCCAGGTGGATATGTTGCAGCAATTTATGCCGCAAAACAGGGAAAAAAAGTAGTTCTAATTGAAAAAGAACATGTAGGAGGAACTTGTTTAAATCATGGATGTATACCTACAAAAGCACTGGTTCGTTCATCGGAAATTTATCGGAATATGAAAGAATCTGATAGTTTTGGAATTTTTGCTGAAAATGTTTCTGTTGATATGAAGAAAGTTATTAACAGGAAAGATAATATTAAAGATCAGCTTAAAAGTGGTATTGAATACCTCTTGGAAAAACATAGTATAGAAAAAATTGACGGGAAGGGTAAAATTATAGATGGGAATACTGTATTCGTAAAAACAAACAGAACAGAAACAACTATAAATACTAAAGATATAATAATCGCTACTGGATCAGAATCTTCTATTGTGCCTATTAAAGGGATCGATTCTAAAAATGTATTAACAAGCAAGGAAGCTCTGGATATGACGAATTTACCAAAAAAACTAGTAATAGTTGGTGGAGGAGTTATAGGAATGGAATTTGCTTTTATTTATGAAAGCTTTGGAGTGGAAGTTTTTGTTGTTGAATATGCAGATGAAATATTAGCTTCTTTCGACACCGATATATGTGAAGAGATAAGTAAGATTGCAGAAGAAAACGGAATTAAATTATATACCGGTTCAAAAGTTGAAGGAATTGATGAAACTGAAAACGATGAGTGTATAGTTTCCTTTGTTAAAGAAGGGAAAAATAAGTATATTTCATGTGACAAAGTCCTGGTTGCAGTTGGAAGACAACCGTACTTTGAAGGATTAGGTATTGAAGAATTAGGTATTGAAATGAATGAAAACAAAAAAGGTATCAAAGTCAATGAAAAAATGCAGACAAATCTCTCAAATATTTATGCTATAGGGGATGTTACAAACATACTGCAGTTAGCACACGTTGCTTCACATCAGGGAATTGCTGCTGTGGATAATATTTTAGGAGAAAATAAAACTATTGATTATTCCACAGTTCCAAGTGCTATTTTCACTGAACCTGAAATAGCAGTTGTAGGAATTACTGAAAAAATTGCTGCTGAAAAAGGCATAGAAATAGAAATTGGTAAATTCCCTATGTCTGCTAATGGGAAAGCATTAACATTAGGAGATGCTAAAGGTTTTGTTAAAATAATAAAAGACAAATCAACTGGAAAAATAATTGGCAGCACAATAATAGGACCCCATGCAACAGATCTACTTTCTTCTGTCACATTATGTATAAATAACGGGCTTACTACGGAGCAAATAACAGAAACGATCTTTGCACATCCAACAACTGCTGAATCAATACATGAAGCAGCATTAAATGTAGAAGGGGGGGCTATCCACTTTGCATAGTAATATTTCAACTAAAATAATATGTTCAACGTCATATAATCCATGGCATAATCTGGCTCTCGAAGAATATCTTCTGGAAAACGTTAAAAAAAATGAAATAATATTATATCTATGGCAAAATGACAATACTATTGTAGTAGGGAGAAATCAAAATCCATGGAAAGAATGCAGATGTAAAGATTTTGAAGCTGATGGAGGAAAGATCGCCAGGAGGTTATCTGGTGGAGGAACAGTTTTTCACGATCTTGGAAATTTAAATTTTACTTTTATTATGGATAAAAACCTATACAATTTAGAAAGACAATTAAGCGTGATCCTTAAAGCCGTTAAAAATCTAGGTATCGATGCTAAATTTTCAGGAAGAAATGATATATTAGTCGGTGAAAAAAAGTTTTCAGGGAATGCATTTTATGAAAAGGAAAATTCATCATACCATCACGGGACAATACTTGTAGATGCAAATATGGAAAATTTAAGTAAATATTTAAAAGTATCTAAAGAGAAAATTGCTTCTAAAGGAATTAAATCTGTTCGTTCTAGAGTAGTAAATTTAAAAACTATTAAAGATGATATAACCATTGAAAATTTAAAACAAAGTTTTATAAATAGTTTTGTAGATGTCTATAAAGGCAGATCAAATATAGAGTATATTAAAGACAGACATTCTATAGAAGATTTTTATGAAAAATATTCTTCTTGGGATTGGAAATATGGAGAAACTCCTAAGTTTGATATAAACTTTGTAAATAGATTTAGATGGGGAGAGATAGACCTCAATCTAAATTTAAAAGATGGGATAATTGATTCTTTGGCTGTTTATTCCGACGCGATGAATAGTATCTTAATTAAAGATATCCAAAGTGAGCTTTTAAAAGCACCATTTAAGATAGATACTATCTGTAAAAGACTAAATAATATCAATTGTAAAGTTGATGAGAAAAATATGATTTTTGAAATAAAGCAATGGTTAAAAACCAAAATTGGATAAAATAAAAGACCTCCCAGCTGTAATAGTCACACAGTTAGGAGGTCTTTTATTTTTATATTTTATTTTAAGGAAAGAAAGAAATGAAAAAATTATTATTTTCATTTGCTTATAACTATCAGACGTCACTTAAGCGAAAAAAGTTTAAATTTTTTTTATCTTTAAAAAAAAATTACCAAGAGTGACTTTTTTCATTCGCTTATTCTAATTTTTAATAAATATTTAGATACTGCATACTGCTGGTTTTAAGTACCATTCAACATAAAAGTTTTCACCATCATTTTCAATACAGACGACACCACCCTTTGCAAACTTAACCACACCTGCATCTTCATTGCCAGTCGTCAAATACGAAACAAGTTTTTCCATATGGGGTAGATGCCCGACATACATTGTATCATTTGATTCTAAAAAGGTAGCGAACACTTTAACACTATCTTTAGGGTCCATCCCTAACAATTTGTATATATTACCATCACCAATTTGATCTGAAAAGATCTGAGCAGTTTCCATTGCTCTTGTTTTACCACTATGACAGATTCTACTAGCACTAACTCCTATCTTTTTCAGGTAAGCTGCGACACACTCTACTTCTCTTCGTCCTTCTGCGGACAGTGGACGATTTGGATCTACCTCTTTTGCCAGAGCTATACCATGCTGCACAAAATACATACTCATTTTTAACCTCACCTCCTTGTTCAGGTATTTTTTTCAAATCTACTTTTTAGATTTAACGTTGTCAGATAAATTTATATTATTCTTCCCCAGGGAGTTTCAGAGAACAGTTTTCACGATACATCTCAAAATAATAATCACAAAAATAATTCACAAAAAGGGAAGAATTCCAATCCATATGTTCTCCATACCATGTATCATCTACTCTCTTTAATACCTCCATCTCCTTTTCGGTAGGTTCCCTTTTAAAAGCTGCATTAAATCTTTCTCTAAGTGTCATAGACCCCTCCTCCCCTTCTATAAAATATAGACCACTATAAATGAAACTAAAAAAATATTTACTTTATAAATTTTTCCATATACCAGTCATAAAAGAGTTCCCATTGGTTTGATTTTCCTCTCCCACATAGGGGTATATACAGTAGTCACCATCAAAGGCTATAAGCATATTTCCATTTCCAATAGGAATATTTCTAGGCATTTTTTCCCCCTCTTTTACTATAAACATTTAAATATTTTTTACTGGAAAAAAAGAAAAATCCTTTTTATTTCATTTTGGTTTTTTTTATAAAGAGAGGGGATATCGTCTCTTATTTTAGTATCATTTATTATTTTTTATACTTTAATCTTTAATCGTACAAAAGATAAAAAACATTTAAAATAACTAATAACTTCTAAAGAATTTATAAAGAACTATCAAAATTAAAGGGAAAAAATTAAATTTTAGTATATCTAAAATAGAACATATTACAAATATAAGGCACTTTAGAATTAAGACACTGTTAATCTAATAGGGTTTAAAGCAAGGAGGAATAACTTTGTATACAAACAAGAAATTTAACGATCTATTGGTAGGACAATATAGTCAATTATCCCAAGATATTTGGGAGTTTCTTAAAACAAGAGAAAGTTTAATCAAAATGGAAACGGCTACGTATCTAAAAAAACCTGCTGTTACTGGATTACAAAAAGATCTTATAAATAATTTTCCATTAAAAAATCATGTGAAATTAACCAGGTTTAAACAACTTATCGGTGCAATGGTAAGGGATATTTTGTTTGATCATGGCTATGTTATTCAACAACATGAAATAACAGTTAACCCTTCCGATCTATTTGTAAAGGCAACCAGATATAAAAAATCTGTCCAAGAGTAAAAAAAACATCTGGAATAGAATTAGAAAAAACAACCATTATAGGAGGAAAAGATGAAAATTGCAGTTTTTATGGGTGGAACATCAACGGAAAGGGAAGTATCATTAAAAACAGGAAATGCAGTATTAAACAGCTTAATAAAACAGGGATATGATGCATATGGAGTGGATTTAACAAGTGAAAACCTGGTTACATCATTTATTGAAAATGAATATGATATAGCATTTTTATCTCTACATGGCGGGTGTGGTGAAGACGGTAAGATCCAAGGATTCCTTGATCTTTTAGGAAAAAAATATACAGGGTCTAAAGCAGCTCCAAGTGCAGTTGCAATGGATAAAATCATAACTAAAAAGATAGCAAACGGCATAGGAATAAGAATCCCCAAGACTTATGCAAACAAAGGGGAGATAGATAAGTTTCCAGCAGTTATAAAACCGTCAAAAGAAGGGTCTAGTACGGGACTTTATATTTGTAAAAATATGGAAGATGCAGAAGCAGCTTTGGAAAAGCTATCAGGTAGAAGTGTAATAATAGAAGAATATATAAAAGGAGTGGAATTGACTGCAGGGGTTTTAAATGGAGAAGCTCTTGGAGTATTGAAGATAATTCCCCATGATGGAACATATGACTATGAATCAAAATATACAGAAGGAAAGACAGATTACGAGTATCCTGCAAAGGTCTCGGAAAAGATTTATGAAAATGCTATGAGAAACGCCAAACTTATCCATGATGAACTTAAATTAAGCGGTGCTTCTAGAAGTGACTTTATCCTATCAGATGACAAAATCTATTTTTTAGAGGTTAATACTTGTCCTGGAATGACAGAGACAAGCCTTCTTCCTAAACTTGCAAGCCTTAAGAACTATACATTTGATGATGTGGTAAAAGGATTATTACCTCAATCAGATTATAAATAAAAAACTTTAGTGTAATAGAACCAAACTATTAGGTGACTGGAAAAGTATTACAACATCTCAATACCAATTCTAAAATTTGCTAGAAAAAAGGAAAAAATACTAATTCAAGAACATATAAAAACATATTATCGTTTTGTATAAAAGGAGAAAATAATATGAAAAAATTTGTTGATGTCAGTAAAAGTGTCAAATGGGTTGGAGTCGTTGATCAAGACCTTACTAAGTTTCACGGAGAAGAATTAGATATCCCCCATGGGACTTCCTTTAACTCCTACCTGATAAGGGATGAAAAAATAGTTTTGGTTGATACTGTAATTGAAAAATTCAGTAGTGTATGGATCGAGCAGTTGAAAGAAGAGATTGATTTAAATACCATTGATTATATTGTTATGAATCATAACGAACCTGATCATAGTGGTTCTTTAAGTGCACTGATGAAGGAAATTCCTAATACACCTATCTATTGTACAGATAAGGGTGTTGAGATCATAAAGGCCTATCACAAGATAGATGCTGAATTCAGAGTTGTTAAGACCGGGGATGTTTTGGATTTAGGAAAGAAAAAATTAACATTTGTTGAGATGAAGATGTTGCACTGGCCGGATTCAATGGCATCCTATCTGAGTGAAGATAATATTCTTTTTAGCAATGATGCCTTCGGACAGCACTATGGAGCCAACGGATTATTCAATGACCAGTGTGAACAGGATATCTTAAACTATGAAGCATTAAAATATTATGCCTGCATCCTGACACCGTTCAGCCCTTTAATCAAAAGAAAAATAGATGAAATATTAAGCTTGAACTTAACAATTGATCAAATCTGTACTTCACACGGTGTAATCTGGAGAAAAGATCCCCTTCAAATTGTAGAAAAATATATGAAATGGTGTGATAGCTATAAAGAGAATCAGATATTAATCACCTATGATACCATGTGGGAAACTACTAAAAAGATGGCCGAGTCTATAGCTGACGGGATTAGAAGTGTCTCCCCTTCTACAAATATTTCATTGATTAACAGTGCCAAACACAGTGAAAGTGAGGTCCTGACAGAAATTTTTAGATCCAAAGCTGTCTTATTCGGATCACCTACTATCAACAACAGGATCCTGCCATCAATGGCTGCCCTATTAGAAGGTGTAAAAGGTCTGAACTTCAAGAATAAAAGTGTCGCAGCCTTTGGAAGTTACGGCTGGAATGCAAAAAACTTAGATATTATCAATGAAAATTTAAATTTCACCTCTTTAAAATTAGTCAATGAAGGAATAAAAGTTAATTGGAATTTAAACCATGAAAGTAAGGAACTCTGCTATAAATTCGGACAGGAATTTGCTTCAAGTTTAATCGATTAAAAATGAATAGCAATCTTAGATAAAT
Source organism: Fusobacteria bacterium ZRK30 (assembly GCA_024628785.1). Classification (NCBI taxonomy): domain Bacteria; kingdom Fusobacteriati; phylum Fusobacteriota; species Fusobacteria bacterium ZRK30. The sequence continues at coordinate 713,036 of CP102405.1, read as the reverse complement.
TTTAGAAATTTCTTTGAAAGAATAGAGAGTTTTATCTTTTCTTGACAAACTTTTTTTTATGGAGTATTCTTTAGCAAATAAAAAATTTCAAAGGAGAACAAAGCCATGACTAAAAGATTTATATCCTCCCAAAATTCTAAATGCCATAAAAAATATCATATGCTTTTTGAATTTTTGATGTAAATCTATATCTGCAATACCACTTTAATTTTATTGAATTTAAAGCCGTAGATTGAATATATCTAGGGCTTTTTTTATTTACCCAAAAGGAGGATACACAATGAAAGGATTAAAAATGAACGATGAAAAACTTTGGAAAGCAATCCAAAAAGAGGAAGAACGTCAGGAATATGGTTTGGAGTTAATAGCTTCTGAAAATTTTGTCTCAGAGGCTGTAATGGAGGCCGCAGGAAGTGTAATGACAAACAAATATGCTGAAGGTTATTCTGGAAAAAGATATTATGGGGGATGCCAATTTGTAGATGTAGCCGAGGACCTTGCCATAGAAAGAGCTGGAGAACTATTCGGGGCAAAATATGTAAATGTCCAGCCCCATTCAGGTTCCCAGGCAAATATGGCTGTATACAGAGGACTTATAAAACATGGAGATATCATCTTGGGAATGAAATTAGACCACGGCGGACACTTAACCCACGGTAAAAATGTCAACTTTTCAGGACAAGACTACAAGGTTTATTCTTATGGGGTAGATCGTGACACAGAGATGATAGATTATAAAAAAGTAGAAGAGATGGCTCTGGAGGTAAACCCTCGTATAATTGTAGCCGGAGCCAGTGCATATTCCCGTACCATAGATTTTAAGAGATTCAGGGAAATTGCAGACATGGTAGGAGCTTACCTAATGGTAGATATGGCACATATTGCAGGTCTTGTAGCTACAGGAGAGCACCCTTCTCCTATCCCTCATGCCCATGTTGTTACCACTACTACTCACAAAACTTTGAGAGGTCCCAGGGGAGGAATGATCCTGACTAACGATGAGGAGATAATAAAAAAGGTCAATAAAGTTATCTTCCCTGGAATTCAAGGTGGTCCTCTCATGCACATCATCGCTGCAAAAGCTGCGGCTTTCAATGAGGCCTTAGGTATCGAGTTCAAAGAATATCAAAAACAGGTAGTAATAAATGCTCATACTTTATCTGAGGAACTGAAAAAAGGAGGTTTAAGAATTGTAAGCGGAGGAACCGATAACCATATGATATTGGTCGATCTTACTAATAAAAATCTTACCGGGAAAGAAGCTGAGAAGATCCTTGAAGAGGCAAATATCACGGTAAATAAAAACGGGATTCCATACGATACTAAAAGCCCATTTGTAACCAGCGGTATCAGGATCGGAACTCCTGCCCTTACAACCAGAGGGATGAAAGAAGGAGAGATGAAAGAAGTCGCTGCCTTAATTCTAAAATCTTTAAACAACGGCGATTCTCCTAAAATATTAGAAACTATAAAAAATGAGGTTGCAGAACTCTGTAAAAAATTTCCCCTTTATAGAGTTTAATAGTTTTTAGTAATAACGTTTTAGAATTTTTTATTTAAAATCCAAGGAATATAACAGTATAAATAGAATATACTTATGTAATAAAAAATTAGGAGTGATACTATGTTTAGATTCTATAGTTTTGATGGGTTGTAACAACTTAAGAGGCCTCCTCCCAAATAATTCTAATGAATATTTGAAAAAAATAATTATTGATTATGAATAGGAGGAATAAAATGAATATAGATGAAAAGGAACAATTTGAAAGATATCTTTTAGATATCGAGAAAGAATTTAGAGGGTGGAGTTTTAATTATTTAACACATTATGGACGAATGAAAGAGTTTCCACTAAGCTGGAATTATTATAATGAAATAATTGACTACTGCACTGGTGTACCTTCTCTTTTAGATATGGGAACCGGCGGCGGTGAATTCTTGTCTTCATTAACTTTTTTACCTAAAGATACCTGTGCTACAGAAGGGTATGAACCAAATATTGAAGAAGCCAGGAAACGACTGGAGCCTATTGGAATAACTGTTTTCCCTGTAGAGGAAGATACAGCACTTCCTATCCCTTCAGAAAGGTTTGATTTGATAATCAACCGCCATGAATCTTTCTCCCCTCTTGAAGTTATGAGGATTTTAAAACCAGAAGGATATTTTATAACCCAGCAGGTTGGGGGATTAAATGATATTGATTTGAACCTGCTCTTAGGAGCGGATTCAAATCAATATGAAGATTGGAGCTTAGATAAATCCTCTGAAGCCCTGAGATCATGTGGTTTTGAATTGAAAAAACTAAAGGAAGATAAAGTAAAAACAAGATTTTATGATATCGGTGCAATAGTATACTATCTAAAGGCAATTCCTTGGCAGATCCCTGATTTCAGTGTAGATAAGTACTATAAACAATTATTTCATATACATGGGTTTATCAGGAAACAGGGATATATAGATCTGATTTGTCATCGTTTCTTTATCATTGCCCAAAAAAGATAAAAGATCTAAAAAAGTATCCTATCAGTTAAATACTCCAAAAACAAATTAAAGGAGATCAATTAACTGATTAGTATAAATGAACAAACAAATTTTAAAGGTGGTGTAATTATGTTTAGTAAATGGAACCAATTAAGTTTAGTAAAAAGAATAATTGTCGGTTTAATCGTTGGTATTATCTTATCAATCGCTGCACCAGTGGCAGCTGCACCAGTTGGATTATTAGGATCATTATTTGTAGGAGCACTAAAAGCAGTAGCACCTATCTTAGTATTTTTCTTAGTAATGTCAGCAGTATCGCAGCATAAACCTGGTCAAAAAACAAATATGAAATCAGTTATCAGTCTTTACCTTATCGGAACATTCTTAGCCGGTGTAGTTGCAGTAGTAGGAAGTTTCATATTCCCGGTAACTATCGCTTTAGGAAAAGGAGTAGAAAATGTATCTCCTCCAAGTGGTGTAAGTGAAGTATTAAAAACATTATTAATGAACGTTGTAGACAATCCAATCAATGCATTATCAAATGCTAACTATATCGGAATCTTAGTTTGGGCATTATTATTAGGAGTAGCATTAAAGCATGCACCAGCTTCTACTAAAACAATGATCACAGATTTCTCAAACGCTTTATCTCAAGTTGTAAGATGGGTTATTCATTTAGCACCATTCGGTATCATGGGATTAGTATTCAACTCAATCGCAACTAGTGGATTAGGTTCATTATTAGCTTACGGTAAATTATTAGGATTATTATTAGGAGCTATGGCATTTATGGCACTTGTAGTAAATCCAACTATTGCATTTGTTATGATGAGACAAAATCCTTATCCATTAGTATTTAGATGTCTAAAGCAAAGTGGACTTACAGCTTTCTTCACTAGAAGTTCGGCTGCTAACATCCCGGTAAATATGGAATTATGTGAGGAATTAGGATTAGACAAAGACATGTATTCAGTATCTATTCCTTTAGGAGCTACAATAAACATGGCAGGAGCAGCTATCACAATATCTGTATTAACTCTTGCAGCAGTACATACATTAGGTATCCAGGTAGACTTCGGAACTGCTCTTATCTTAAGTATCTTATCAGCTGTCAGTGCTTGTGGAGCATCTGGTGTAGCAGGTGGATCATTACTTCTTATCCCATTAGCTTGTAGTTTATTTGGTATCCCAAATGAAGTAGCAATGCAGGTTGTTGGAGTAGGATTCGTAATCGGAGTAATTCAGGATTCAGTAGAAACTGGTCTTAACTCTTCAACAGACGCATTATTTACAGCTGTAGCTGAATTTGCTGAATGGAGAAAAGCAGGAAAGAAAATTGTTATCAATAAAGAAATTAACCTGTAAAAATTAATGAACCCCCTCAGAAATTTCTGAGGGGGTTTTTATTATAATTTCATTATTAATATTACTTTCAAACATATTTTTACAATCTCTTAGAATTATAACTTCTTCAATAATTAGAGAAGGTTTCCCAATTTTGAGAGCCTTTCTCTATTAAGATTAAACGATATATAAAACTTAGGATATTTTATCCATATCTGTTAATCAAAGTGATTTAAATACCTTTTCGGCAAACTCTTTTGCAGCTTTTACTGTAAATTTATTTTGAAAATATTTCTTCCCATCAATATCCCGAACAGCTAATTTTCCTATATATTCTAAATTTGAGTGTTTTGAATATCTCTTCAGCCCCTCCTCAAAGACTCCGGCTCCCTCTTGGATTTCATAGCCGCATGTGGTAACCAATGCACACTTTTTCCCTTCCCAAAGGCAGGGACCTTTAGAATCCCCATAGTATTTATTCATACCATAAACCAGTCTGTCCATAACTGCCTTCATAGGCGGCGTGCAATACCATGAATAGATAGGTGTTGCAAATATAATACAATCGGAATTTAAAACAGCTTCATATATTATATTCATATCATCATCCTTTGGACAGCCAGGCTCTTCAAAAATATTTTGACACGTCCAGCATGCTGTACAAGGCTCTATATGTTTATCTTTAAGTGTTATATAGTCAATCTCTGCTCCAAGCTGCTTTAATTCATCTACAAAAGGTTCTAGTAACAATCTGGTGTTACTGCTGCTTCTTAAACTTCCAAACAAAATACATATCCTCATGATTCCCCCCAGTTCTTCATCATCTTTTTTTGATTCTGAAATTAAATTTTTTAGAGAGAATCTGTCATGAGTTGAGATAATCTCTATCATATCTAGAATACCTCTACTTTTTCTGGAAGTCAACTTTATATAATTCCCCCTTATTTCTCGTAAACTTTCTATATGAAAATTTTATTTCGGCAACTTTTATTTTTTTGCCCACCATTTCCCTCTAAAAATCATTAAAATATATGATATAATTTAAATAATTATCAATTTGGCTGTAAGCCATAAAGGAGTGAATTATGAACAAAAGAATAGCCACTATGTCGATATTTGTTGAAAACAGAGATAGTATAGCCAGTATAAATAGTATATTAATGGACTTTTCAGACATTATAATCTCTAGAATGGGAATCCCCTACAGAGAAGCAGGCATTTCTGTTATTGTGTTGATTTTAGAAACAGATAATGATAAAATAGGGTCACTATCAGGTAAAATGGGTAATCTTAAAGGTGTGTCTGTAAAGACTGCTACCAAGAAATAACCTAATTTATCCTAATTACAAGGAGATTTATTAAATTTCTAAGTAAAAGGGAGATGATTGAAGATCATTTTTTCTTTTAGATTATATGATTTTCATATCAATCTTCAAATTATTAAATTTTGGAGGTATAAGATGAATAACTTAGCATGGAAAGAGGAGGTTAAAGAGGAAAGTTTTATTAATTCTGATTTAATCGAATCTCTATTATTAACTAATCCTACAGATGAAGATTTTTATAGGGTTATGGAAAAGGCTAAAAAAGGTGAAAGACTTAGTTTGGAAGAAACAACTGTTCTTTTAAATACCGAAGATCAGGATAAGATCGATGAGATGTTTGCACTGGCAAAACATATCAAAGAGGATGTTTATGGAAATAGAGTAGTGTTATTTGCTCCCCTATATCTAGGAAATAAATGTACTAACTCTTGTACATACTGTGGGTTCAATGTTCATAACCAGCAAATGACCAGAAAAACATTATCCCTGGATGAATTGGGACAAGAGATAGAAGCTCTTGTAGATGAAGGACACAAGAGAATTATCCAGGTATATGGTACTCATCCTGACTATTCTCCTGAATATATCAGAGATACTGTAAATAAAACTTATTCTGTAAAAAAAGGTAATGGAGAGATCAGACGTGTCAATATAAATGCAGCTCCTCAGACTATTGAGGATTTTAAAATTATAAAGGAATCAGAGATTGGAACATATCAAATATTCCAAGAAACATACCATGAGCCGTCTTATGCAATGGTTCATCCAAAGGGAGAAAAATCTAACTTTAAGTGGAGATTATTTGGTCTGTCCCGTGCTATGAAAGCAGGTATAGACGATGTAGGTATTGGAGCATTATTTGGTATCTATAAGTGGAAATTCGAAGTTTTAGGATTGATGCAGCATGTGGAACATTTAGAAGATAATTTTGGTGTAGGACCCCATACAATATCATTTCCCAGGTTAAATGAAGCTTCCGGAGTCAACCATGATGATAAATACCTGATCAATGATATGGAATTAAAGAGAATTATAGCTATCCTTAGACTGGCAGTTCCTTATACAGGACTTATCCTTACAGCCCGTGAAAATGCTGAATTAAGACGTGAATGTATGGAACTTGGAGTATCTCAAATCGATGCCGGTACTCAGATAGAGTTACAGGGATATTCTAATAAGAAAAATAAATGTCAGCAGGACTTAGATAAGGAACAGTTTAAGATTGGTGATTCCAGAGATCTCGATGATATCTTAAGAGAACTTATGAAAAATGGATTTACTCCTTCATTCTGTACAGCCTGTTATAGACTTGGCCGTACCGGGGAACACTTTATGGAATTTTCAAAACCTGGATTTATCCATAATTTCTGTACTCCTAATGCTATCCTGACTTTAGCTGAATATCTTGAAGATTATGCCAGTGAAGAGACTAAAAAAGTAGGGTATAATCTAATCGATTCCAGCGTCGATACATCTAGATTAACTGAAGAAACTAAAGCTTCTCTAAAGGTAAAATTAGAGGAGATAAAAAATAGTAAGAGAGATCTATATTACTAATAAGTATATATAATTTTTAAACCCAACCTTTAAACAGGTTGGGTTTTTTAGTTTTTATGGTACAATCAAAAATAGATACATCTATTATAATAGGCAATAAGATTTTTAGGGGGATTCTATGAAACTATTAAAGGATATTGACTGTACAATTCTTAAAGATAAAAGAGTCTATAAAAGGCCATCTTCTCGTGGAATTATTTTAAAGGACGATAAAATTTTACTTTTATATATAAAAAAACACGATGATTACAGCTTCCCCGGTGGAGGTTTAGAAAAAGATGAAACTCCCAGGGAAGGTTTAATCCGGGAGATACAAGAGGAAACTGGTGCCAACAATATTAAGATAATTTCTAATTATGGAATCTATAATGAAATTATTCCGCCTTTAAAGAGAAAAGAGATTGATTATATCTATATGACCTCTTATTTTTTTATATGTAGTGTTGATTCTAATCTAGGAAAACCTCAATTAGAAGATTATGAGGAGGAGATGGGAATTAAAGCTCTATGGATAAATATCCATGATGCCGTAGCACACAATAAGAAAGTCCAGAAAGAAAAACCAATATATATGAGCAGATACCTGGAAAGGGAGTTATTTATATTAGAACTTGTAGCCGAGGAACTAGAGAAAAATACCGATATCAATTTTAGAAACTATATGATCGACTTTTATTAGTCTTTTCGACCTAGAAAATAAAAATACTAAAAAAAAGGGCGACTCAAGTAGAAAATCTACTTGTAAGTCACCCTTTTTGAATCTTCAAAATTATATATGATTATAAAGTTTTAATATTTGCAACAGACCTAAAGAGATATTTTTGATAATTTACCTATAATTATTATATCTTACTCCTTTCCTGAAACTATATTTTTCCATCTTTTAACTATATCTTTTTTACTACTAGATGCCCAGTCAAAATCATAATCAAGTAGTTTGATATCTGAAATCGGTCCTAATCCCTCTGGAAGAGCAACATCAGTTCTAACTCCTCTGATATTAAACTTTGTAGCTAAAATTTCCTGAACCTCTTTACTCCCCACATAGTCTAAGAATAATTTAGCATTCTCTTCGTTGATAGCACCTTTAATTAAAGCAGCACCATCAGCAACAACAGAAGTACCTTCAGATGGATATACTATTTCGATGTGTCCACCGGCATTTTTATATTTAACAGCTGAACTCTCTAAAGTTAATCCGATAGAGTATTCCTTATCTACTACACCTTTAGGTACAGCAGATGAACCTCCTAAAATCTTACCATCAAGATTAGTTACGAATTTTTTAACAAAATCAAAACCAGCTTCAGAATCTTTTCCAAAGGCAGTCAATAGAGTAGCAGTGATAGTATAAGATGATCCGGATTTAACAGGAGAAGCCATAGCTATTTTTCCACTCCACTTAGGGTCGATTAAATCATTCCAAGAAGTAGGAGCTTCTTCCTTAGTTACAAGATCAGTATTATAGATCATAACCATAGGCAGTACAGCAAAACCAAACCACTTATCTTCAGGGTCCCTAAATAAAGGATCTATATTATTATGGTTTACACTTTTATATGGTGCGAAATATTCTTTGTATGAATTCAGAGATTCAGCTCCTCCTCCAAAAATAACATCCCCTAAAGGATTCTCACTTTCAGCTTGGACTCTTTTAAGTAATTCTCCAGTACCTGCTACAACCAGGTTAACCTTGATTCCTGTTTTGTTTGTAAAACCATCAACAACACTATTGATAGCATCAGGAAAAAGTGGTGAATATACCGTGACTTCATTGCTTTGAGCAGGTATTTCATCATTTTTATCATCATTTTTTCCACAAGCTACAACCAATAGAAGTGATAGTGCCAATACTAAATTTAAAATTTTCGTTAATCTTTTCATATAATTTCTCCCTAATAATATTTTATAATAACTCCAATTAATATGATACTTGTATTATATTGTTTGTTCAATAAAAAAAATGCGAAGTGTATGGGTACGCTTTTGTTTTTAATTAAAATTTATTTAATCTGTAACCTTCTTTAATGACGGTAGAAAAAAAGAGGGATAAAAATTTAAGCAATTCTAGGAAATGTGATTAATAGAATTATTCTATTAGTATGATATAATATATATATTATAAAAAACTATTATTGGAGGTAAAAAATGAGAATACTCAGAAAATTTATTTCAGAAAATATAAATTTAGAAGATAAAAAAACGTATAAAAGAATTGCTGCCAGGGGAATTATATTAGATGGTGAAAATATCTTACTCCTCTATACAAAAAGGTATGATGACTACAGCTTCCCCGGAGGAGGAGTCGATGAAGGTGAAGATCTAGTAGAAGGTGTAAAAAGAGAGATCAATGAGGAGACAGGAGCTAAAAATATAGAGATATTAGATGAATATGGTGTCTATGACGAGATAAAACCTATCTATAAAAAAGACTATGACTATATCAATATGATCTCGCATTTTTTCATCTGTGATATCCACAAGGAATTAGGAGAAACTAATTTAGAGGATTATGAGATAAACAATGGCATGGATGCCAGATGGGTAAATATCTATGAGGCTATTGCCCACAATAAGGAAGTTATCAAAAATCAGCCTGAAAATATTGGTCTTTATATAGATAGAGAGTTATTTATGCTGGAATTAGTGGCAAAAGAATTAGTAGAAAAACAGTATAACTCTGGATCCAATTAATCATAACGATAATATAATTTGGAACACTGAGCACACAGAGAAAAGGAGAGATAATAGTGGATAAAGCTTATGAAATTTTAAAAAAATATTTTGGGTACACCACCTTTAAAGAGGGACAGGAACCCATCATTAAAAACATCCTGGAGGGACAGGATACCTTGGGAATTATGCCGACTGGAGGAGGTAAATCTATCTGTTACCAAATTCCTGCTCTTATATTTGAAGGGATAACCCTTGTGGTATCTCCTCTGATCTCCCTTATGCAGGACCAGGTAGATGCACTAAATACATTAGGAGTTTCTTCTGTCTATATCAATAGTACCCTTACTCCTAAAGAGATGCATACCATCTACATGGAGATCTCAAATGGAGACCACAAGATCATCTATGTTACCCCGGAACGATTTGAAAATTCAGAGTTCATAGACAGGATCAGAATGGAGAAGATCTCCCAGATAGCCATAGATGAGGCACATTGTATCTCCCAATGGGGACATGATTTTAGAAGATCATACCTCAATGTTCCTAATTTTATAAAACAGCTCCCTGGTAATCCTATAGTTACAGCATTTACTGCTACTGCAACTCCTAAAGTCAGGGAAGATATTATAAAAAATATGAGGTTTAATCCCAATGTGTTCATAAATGGATTCGATAGGAAAAATCTGAAATTTACAACTATAAAAGGGGTTAACAGCTTATCCTATATCAAGAAATATCTCAAGGAACACAGCGATGAAGGGGGGATTATCTATGCCTCTACAAGAAAGGAAGTTGACTCCATCTACTCTGAACTATCTGAACGTGGATACAAGGTAGGAAGATATCATGCCGGATTATCTGATAATGAAAGACAACAAAACCAGGATGATTTCATAAATGACAGATTAACTCTCATGGTAGCAACCAACGCCTTTGGAATGGGAATCGATAAATCCAATGTTCGTTTTGTTATCCATAGTAACCTGCCAAAGGATCTGGAAAGTTACTATCAGGAAGCCGGAAGAGCTGGAAGAGACGGGTTGGATTCTCACTGTATATTGATATTTAATCCTAAAGATATCCAGACTCAGACTTTTTTCATAAATAATAATCAGTTTGAATCCTCTGAAGAGATTATGAATATCAAACGTGAAAAATTGAGTTCTATGGTGAACTACTGCCATACTTCTAAATGTGTCAGATCATATATTTTGGAATATTTCGGAGACGACAGGATAGAAAACTGCAATAATTGTAGTAACTGTTTAGATGACGGTGAGGTAGAAGATATCACAGTTGAGGTTCAAAAAATACTTTCTTGTGTCTACCGTACTGAGCAGAGGTTCGGGATAAATATGATTGTAGGAGTCCTGGGAGGCTCTAAAAATAAGAGTATTCTTAGTTGGAATCTAGATAAAGCTTCTACCTATGGACTGCTATCAGATTATTCCCAGAAAGACATCAGAGCTTTGGTTGACCTTCTGGTAGGCGATGAGTATTTAGATGTTACTAAAACAGAGTTCCCTACTTTGAGATTGACTAAAAAAGCCTTTGAATTCATAAAGAGCAAGGAAAAATTCACTAGAAAAGTGACTAAAATTCAGAGAAAAACTACCTATGAATGGGAGGGAAGCTTTGATCTCCTTCGTAAACTTCGAGCTGATATTGCAAGGACTGAAGGGAAACCGCCATATACTATATTTTCTGACAAAACCCTCCAGGAGATGGCCAAATATCTCCCTACTGACTACGAAGGTCTATTGGATATAAATGGTGTAGGAGAGAAAAAATATGAAAAATACGGAATAAAATTTTTAGAGGTAATAAAAGAGATAAAGGGTGATACCAGCCCAATAGAAGTAAGAGAAACTGTAAAAAAAGAGGCTAAACCTAAAAAAGCCAGCACCAAAGACAGCACACACAGGATCTCCTACCAATTATTTTTAGATGGTAAAAATGTAGATAAGATTGCAGCTGAAAGGAAAAGTAAGTTCGATACCATCCTCAGCCATCTGTTTAAGTGTATGGATGAAGGATTAGAAGTTGACCTCTCAAGGATCGTAGACAGCCAAAAAAAGAAGTTGATATTGGCTGCCATTGAAAAAGTTGGCGGGACTATGCTCCGACCTATCAAAGATGAGCTACCAAATGATATAGAATATTATGAGATCAAGGTAGTGCTGAAAGAGTTATAAACATTTTATAATTTTATGTGAAATATCTATTATCTAATTGATTTAGGAGGAAAAAAACGGATGGAAGATCTATAAAGCTGTCGGTAAAATCAAAGGTGTAGAAGTTGATAAAGACCTCCTAAAGAACCTTCAAGTAGGAGAGGTATTTTATTTCACAGCTCCGTGGGGCGAAAAAATGATTGTTAAAAAGGGAGACTTTTTAGTTTCACCACTAGATTGTTCTGAAGTTTATAGAATAGCAAAAAAAGAATTTTTTGAAACATATAAAGAAAAATAATTAAGTATAAAAAAAAACTAGAGGATCATCTATAGATGGTTCTCTAGTTTTTTTTTATACTTAATTATACAGCAGGTTTATCTTTTAAAACTGTTCTTTTAGTCGATAAAAATGCTGCCAATATGATTATACTACTTCCTAATACTATCTTTAGAGTAGGTATTTCTCCCAATATAAAGGCTGCAAATATAATAGCATATACAGGCTCTAAACATGTGGTAACACTCACCGTACTTGCACTAATTCTCTTTAGCGACATAACAAAGAGAGTATGAGCTACCCCTGTAAAAACTACTCCTAATATCAGCATGAAAAATATGTCTTTTCCCGATGGAACTTTATTCCATAACAATAAAACAGGGATTGACCAAAATGATGCTCCCAGACATTGATAGAATGTAAGTTTAATCCCCGATACTGAACTTGAAAATTTTCTATTCATTATAGCTAGTACTGCAAATGAAAATCCAGAAAATATACCCATACCTATCCCGCTTAACATCTTAACATCTATCCCATTTAGCGGTATTACCATGGAAATTCCAATAAAAGTTATTATAGCTGTAATGACTTTTCCACGCTCTAATTTTTCCTTAAAAAATAAAGGTTCCATAAAGGTTGTAAAGATAGGAAAACTCGAAAAAGACAATAACCCTAGAGCTACACTGGATAACTTAATCGCCTGAAAAAATGAAAACCAATGGAGAAATAAGAGTGACCCCTGCAAAATTATAATTTTTTTTGAAGTTGGAGAACTCATCTCTACCTTTTCATTTTTAAACTTAAGAACAATATAAAGAAACATTGTAGCAAATATAACCCGGCCACTGACAATCACCTGAGAAGGCGCCTCTATGAGTTTACCAAAAAGTCCTGATAACCCGAAAAGTAAAACCGCAATGTGTAATATAATAAGATCCTTTTTCATCTATAACCCCCCTCTAATCTTTTTGCATTCATTAATAGTATCACCTTTTAACTAGGAATAGAAGTAAAATTTGTTTATTATTTGATATAGATATGTATAAGAAATAGATACTAAAAAAGCAGAACCATAGATCTATGATTCTGCTTTTTTATCTATCCCCATTTAAGGTTATTACTATAGGTCTATTTTCTTATTTCAGTTACATTCATCTTAATTGCAGAGAATTTACACTTATCGAAACAAAGCCCGCAACCAATACATTTTTCCTGGTCAACTTTATGCTTTTCTTTAACTGCTCCTTCAATACAGTCAACCGGACATACTCTTGCACAAGCTGTACAACCAATACATTTTTCTTCGATTACTTCGGCTTTCTTAACCTCTTTAATCTCATTTATTATTGCATTTGTCGGACACTTCATCGAGCAAAGCCCGCAGTTGATACAAAGATCTTTATCGATCTTAGCTAAGTTGTTAGTTATTGAGATTGCCTTAGTTATATTACCATCGGCATCTTTTACCTGTACCGGACATGCCTTCACACACATTCCACATGCGATACATGCTACAGTACAAGATTTTCTAGCTTGGGCACCCTTATCTTTAGAGTTACATAATACCGTTACTTTTTGATTTTCAGGCATCATCTCTATGATATTTTTAGGACATTCCTTTACACACTTAGTACATGAGATACATTTTTCCTCATTTATAACTGCAATTCCTCTTGCGTTAATCTCTATTGCATCAGCCGGACATACTTTTACACAGTCTCCATATCCTAAACAACCATGCCAGCACGACTTATCTCCACCAAAATAAAGGGTAGATGTAGCACACGTTTTCATCTCAGTGTTTAGATCATATATCTTAGTTGTCTTAGAGTTATCTCCTTGACATTTTACTCTAGCCACCTGCTTTACAGCATTCGGGTCAGCACCTTCTCCACCCATAATAGCTGCTATATCATTTACAACCTGTGCACCACCAGGAGCACATAATGCAGGGTCAGCACCTTCTAATGCTACTGCTTCTGCATACCCTCCACATCCAGGGAATCCACAAGCTCCACAATTGGCACCAGGTAATATATCCATTATCTTTTCAACATTAGGATCTATCTCTACCTCAAATTTCTTTGAAGCAAAGGCTAAGAATAGTCCCATAGTAAGACCTATTCCTCCTAATACTAATATAGCGTATATCATTTCTAACCTCCAAATCTATGTCATAGATTAATTATTTAAATTATATTTTCATCCCAGAGAATCCCATAAATGCCATCGCTAATAATCCAGCTGTGACAAAGGCTATTGCTACACCTTGAAATGGTTTTGGTACATCTGCATACTCTAATCTTTCTCTTATTCCTGCAAGTAAGATAAGTGCCATAGTAAATCCTATTGCTGCTGCCATACCATTTACAACAGTTTCAATAAAGTTATACTTCTCTTGAATATTTAAAATTGCTACCCCTAGTACTGCACAGTTAGTTGTGATAAGTGGTAAAAATACTCCTAAAGCCTTGTAAAGGTTAGGTGAAGTCTTTTGTACTGCCATCTCAACAAATTGTACCAATGAAGCTATTATTAATATAAATGCTATTGTCTGTAAATATTCTAATCCAAAAGGAACTAATAGATAGTTTTGCACTACCCAAGTTACTGCTGATGCTAACGTCATTACGAAAGTAACAGCCATACCCATCCCTATTGAAGATTCTACCTTTTTAGAAACACCCATGAAAGGACATATTCCCAAAAATTTAGCAAATACAAAGTTATTTATAAATATAGAACCAAATATGATTCCAAATAAATTTCCTAAATCCATCGATTATCCCTCCTTTTTCATCTTAATAAAATTTTGTGTCGCTATGATAAAACCAATTGTTATAAATGCTCCAGGTGCTAATATGAATATTAACGCCGGTTGGAAGGTTGGAGGAGTCAATTGTAATCCGAAGAAACTTCCGTTTCCTAAAATTTCTCTGATAGCACCTAATACTGTAAGTGCCAGAGTGAATCCTAATCCATTTCCAATACCATCTAATAATGAAGGAAATATTCCATTTTTAGAAGCAAAACTCTCAGCTCTTCCTAAGATTATACAGTTAACAACTATTAGAGGTAAGAATAACCCTAATACTGCATATAGATCTGGAAGGTAACCTTGCATTACCATCTGTACGATAGTTACTAAAGTAGCTATTACAATGATATAAGCTGGTATTCTAACCTTTGCCGGTATCAAGTTTTTTATAGCTGATATGATTACATTTGAACATGATAAAACTACCAGTGTCGCAAGTCCCATTGCCATACCATTTATAGCTGAGTTAGTTACACCTAGTGTAGGACATAATCCAAGCAACAATACAAATACCGGATTTCCCTTAATTAATGGATCTGTTAAAAGCTTTATATAGTTATTCTTAGCCATTAGTTTTTCACCTCTGCTTCAAATGCTTTAGTTGATTTTTTTACTCCAGTAAATACAGCCATAGGAGATATTGTAGCTCCTGCAAAACCGTCTATACTTTTATCAAATTCATAAGATTCATCTCTGCCAACCCAAAGAGCCTGCCAATCAGCATTTTCTACATTTGTTCCTAATCCAGGAGTTTCTGACTGCCCTGTAACCTTTAGCCCAGTGATAGTTCCCTTTATATCTAATCCCAATACGAAAGTTATTACGCCAGAATATCCATTAGTTTTTACAGTACTTGCATACCCTACTAAGTTTCCTGTAGCGTCATAACCTGGAATAAATGTTTCCTCTCCAGCTATTATTTCTTCTGATTCTTTAAATTCTGATGCCAATGGCATCACTTCTTTTCTAGCTTTATTTACTATCTCTTTGTTTATCTTTTCTATTTGTGGTGCAGTTATTGTATTTACACTAGATAATAATCCAGCTGCAACTGCTGCTATTACCAATAATACAGCACCATAATGTACTAATCTATTCATTATTTTGCTACACCTCCAAACATCTTCGGTTTAGTGTATTTATTTATAAGTGGTACAACTCCATTCATGATTAAGATAGAGTATGCCATACCTTCAGGATATCCACCTTTAAATCTGATTAAAGTTACCAATGCACCTATTCCAAAGGCAAATATCATTTGACCTTTTTCAGTATATGGAGAAGTTACCATATCTGTTGCCATGAAGAACGCTCCTAAGAATAATCCTCCAGATAACATATGCATTATCGGATCTCCCCCGAATAAAAATGCTCCGATTCCTACAGTTCCTATTATAATAGCTGGTACTTTCCAGTTTACCTGACCTTTATAGATTAAGTAAGCTCCTCCTAATAGAAGTGCTATTGCTGAAGTTTCTCCAATCGTTCCACCCATTTTACCTAATAGGGCGTTCACATATGGATTTCCTGCTGCAACTAAAGTCCCATCTAATCCTCTTTTCATAGCATCTAGCATAGTTGGTCCTGCCTGGCCATCTAATACAAATGTCGTTATAGCTACCGGCCAAGACGCCTGAACAAACGCTCTACCAACCAATGCAGGATTGAATATATTATGTCCTAATCCACCAAATAACATCTTCCCTAATAGGATAGAAATTACAGATCCAACTATAACTATCCAATATGCCATAGTTACCGGAACAACAAATGCAAATAATATACCTGTTATAATTGCACTTCCATCTTTTATATCTATATCCTTACCCATTATTTTTTGCATAATTCCTTCAGTTGCCATACATGTTCCAACTGCGATCAAGGTAGTAGTCAGTGCCTGTATTCCAAATACATAAACTGCCATAAGTAATGCTGGTAATAAAGCTATTATTACGTCGTACATTACTTTTTCTACTGTTTCACTAGTTCTTACATGTGGTGAAGGACCCATCTTTAACAATTTCGCCACTTTTTTGCCTCCTAATTTCAATTAAAGTTATTCTTCATACTTTATATCTCGATTTTTTTTATTCATAAATCGAGTTCACATTTCAATTCAAATTTTTATCATTTGATTTAAATAATTATGAAATCCCATAAACAAGGAAGAATTATTTTCTTGGCATAGCTCTTAACTTAGCTTTTCCAATATTGATAGCTTCCGTCAACGGTCTGTTTGCCGGACAAATATATGAACAAGATCCACATGAGATACAATCCATTAATTTATATTTCCCCATCTCTTCCCATTGATTAAATTTAGCTAATTTAGCATACATAAGAGGCTCTAATCCCATTGGACAGGCTCCTATACATTTCCCGCAAAGAATACAGTTTTTAGCTTTACAAGGGTTTGTCTCTGCCGTTGTAAGAGCTAGTAAACCAGATGTTCCTTTAACTACCGGTACATCTTCAGAATGTTGAGCCATTCCCATCATAGGTCCACCCATAACAAGTTTGTCTACATCTTCTCTCTCTACACCTGCATAATCTAACATATCTCTAAACATAGTTCCTATTCTAACTTTTAAGTTCATAGGCTTTTTGATTGCTTTTCCTGAAATAGTTACTACTTTTTCAATAAGGGGCATTCCTTTGACAATCCCTTCATATACTAAAGCTGCCGTTGCAGTATTTTGTACTACTACTCCTACAGCAGAAGGTAATTTCCCACTTGGAACCTCTCTATCTAAGATAGCTTTGATAAGCTGCTTCTCTCCACCTTGCGGGTATTGAGTTTTCAGAGGACAGACTTCTATACCATTATCCCCTTCACTAGCTTTTATCATAGAAGCTATAGCTTCTGGCTTATTGTTTTCAATACCAATCTTAGCATTTTTTACTCCTAAGATATGCATGATGATCTTTATTCCCTCAATAATTGATTTAGGATCTTCTAACATAAGTCTGTTATCTGCATTTAGATACGGCTCACATTCTGCTCCATTCATCACTAAAGTGTCGATAGTCACATCTTTTGGCGGATTAAGTTTTATATGAGTTGGGAAACATGCTCCTCCTACTCCAACTATTCCTTTTTCTCTAATCATTGCAAGTAGGTCTTCTTTAGGTGCTGATTTCCAATCTTTTATCGTTGTTAATTCTGCTAATTCTTCTTCTCCATCATTTTCAATAATGATAGTATTTACCTTTCCACTTAGTGGGAATGGTAAAAATTCAATTTTCTTAACTACTCCACTCACTGATGAATGAACCGGTGCTGACATAAAAGCTTCACTATCGGCAATTTTTTGACCTTTCAATACTCTATCCCCAGGTTTAACCAAGGCATTTAGTGGTGCACCAATATGCTGCAATAATGCTACATGTACCATCTTTGGTGCGTCAAAAGTTTGAATAGCTTCATTTTCAGTCTGTACCTTGTTTTCAGAAGGGTGTACCCCGCCTTTGAACGTAAACAGTTTCATCTACAAAACACTCCTTTTTGTTAATTTATATTTAATTATTTTTTTCGAATTTTGCCCTTAATTTTACCACAATTCGTTCACTAATACAACAATTAGTGTTGTGAATTAATTACTTTTCTCCTTTGAAATCCAAAATAACGTTTTTACCCCATAAATATGTTAACTGTAGCTATACACGTTTTTTCGTCCTAAAATAAGGTTTTATTATGAAATATTATATGTTTTTTTGAACTTTTTTTATCCAATATTTCATAGATCTCTTTGGCCTGTTTTATCTTCAATATGTTTTTTCTCAAATCTCCTCCTATGGAAACTCCCAACTTATCTTTTCTGTCCTCAATCAGTATTTTATTCCCTAAAACTTCATTCACCCCCTCTAGCTCCTCTATATAACCAGGATCCCAAAGAATTGTTTTCCTTTCCTGCTCCAGAGAATACTTGATGGTATGAAGTGTTCCCCCGGATTTTCCTGTCTGCACCACAAAGATCCCCCGAGTCATCCCAGACTGAAGGCGGTTCCTCAAGATAAAAAATATAGATAAGTTAGAAGTTGTCGGTGGGAGCTCCGACATCAAAAACCCATGTTTTTCCAATATTCTTTCTGCTAATACCCTATTTTCTTTAGGATATATGGGAGTTGCCAGACCCTGACCTAATATTGCTCCTGTCTGCCCCTCTCCCTCAAGGCTTCCCAGATGACCACACTCATCACATCCAAGGGCTAATCCGCTGATATTCCACCAATTATTTTGAGCCAGCAAGATCCCCATCCTCCTAGCCACTTCCCGTCCATATTTTTTCTCTGGTTTTCGACTGCCGATTATTGCTAAGGATTTTTCCAGCTCACTCTCATTGGGAAAATAACCTCTGTAAAATATCATAAAGGGGGGATCTTTCAACTCCTTTAAATTTTTAGGATAATTTTTAGAAGAATATCCTATATACTCTATCCCCTCTTTTTCACAGATTTCAAACTCCTCATCTACCCTGGATTTTAATCTTTTCAAGTTTAACATCCCTTCTTCTGATAAAAAATATAAGAGTGCATTTTCTACTCTTTTTTCAGCCTTTATTCTGGGGTTTTCCAGTTTTAATATATGCACTGATTCTAAGATTATTTTTTTCAGAGAGTTCCTATCCTTTCTAAATATATTTTGTTTCCTATCTGCAGAATAAAAAAATAACTTATAGAGGATGTCATGACTTAGTTTAGGAGCTGGATAGCCTCCCCTTGAAACATCTGCATATATCAACGAAAACAGCATTAAGTCTCCCTTCTGATAAACCACAAAAGTACCTCCTACAAACTCCTTCATACGTATAGTCGTGATTTTTTTAACAACTCTTGATAAAATTTTTATTAAAAATAAAATATAATATTTAATCAGTATTGTATATAACTTAAAAATCATTAAAAAACAACCTTCTTTTTTATATTTATACTAAAATATCGTCAACAATAAGCTTTTAGAGAGTTTTTCACCTGGGATTTTTTTATAAATTTAAAAAAAAAGGTTTTTGGATTCACTCCAAAAACCTTTTGAACCTATTTATTTTTCTCTCTCAACAGGACCACTGCATAGGATTTTACCCCTATTTCTTCCCCGGTAAATCCTAATTTTTCCTCAGTTGTAGCCTTTACGCTTACTCTGTTTAATTCCAATTCTAATTCTTCAGCCAGATTTTTCCTCATCTCAACAATATAAGGTTTTAATTTCGGCTGCTGCATCACTATTTGAGAATCAATATTCACTATCTCAAAACCTTTCTCATCTATAAGTTTTTTTACATGGTTTAATAATTTTATACTGGATATCCCCTTATAGGCCTCATCTGTATCTGGAAAATGCTGTCCTATATCTCCTAAAGCCAGAGCTCCTAACAATCCATCCATGATAGCATGGATCAATACATCTGCATCTGAGTGCCCCAGTAATCCTTTTTCAAATGGTATCTCTATACCGCCCAGGATCAATTTTCTTCCCTCTACCAATCTATGAACATCATATCCATTTCCTATCCTATACATAACATCATCCTACTTCCACTCATGGTAAATTTTATCATAAAACTCTACTATCTCTTCTTTGGTCACAGTAGATGTCCCCATCCTTCCAACTACAACTCCTGCCGCTACATTGGCTATTTTTGCAGCCTCATGCCATGATGCTCCTGCTGCTGCTGCCAGTGTAAATACAGAAATAACAGTATCACCTGCTCCAGTTACATCATACACTTCCTTGGCAAAGGTAGGAATATTTATAATTTCATCCTCTAAAAATATACTCATTCCTTCCTCACTTCTAGTTAGAAGTAGGTTGTCTAAGTTTAATTTAGCTTTTAACTCCACACCTAGTTTTTCTGCATTTTCTATCTTAGATAATCCCATACACTCCATAGCTTCCTTTCTATTAGGAGTCATAGATGTGGCTCCCACATAGTTTACAGCATTACTTGGCTTTGGATCTACTGTTACTATTATATTATTTTCACGTGCTATTTCAATAACTCTTTTAGCTAAAGCAGGAGTAAGCACACCCTTATCATAGTCCGATAAAATTATAGCATCTAACTTATCTAAGTGAGGTTTCAAATTTTCAATGATAAGTTCCTCATGATATGGAGTTATGTTTTTTTTATCTTCCCAGTCCAATCTTAATAACTGCTGATGCTGAGCAATTATTCTTCTCTTTACTATGGTAGGCCTGTCTTCTGCTATCACTATCCCTACTGTATTAATCTCTTCCTTTTTTAATTCATTCAACAACCTGGTTCCGTTCCCGTCATCTCCTATTACCCCAAAGGAATGACAGTTACAAGAAAGGGCAGACAAGTTATTTAGGACATTGGCTCCACCGCCTAAAACAAACCTTTCCTCCTTTACATTCACTACAGGTACCGGCGCTTCCGGTGAGATCCTTGTAACCTCTCCTATAATATAGTCATCTAACATCATATCCCCTATTACTGCGATTGTCATATCTTTAAATTTATCTAAAATACTTATTAATCTAGTTTTACCAACCATCTTTCCTCCCATTAATCACATTTTTTATGTATTATTAGTATAACATCACATCTACATTTTTTCAATTTTAAAAACCGTGACAAACAACTGCCACGGTTCATTTAGTATAGACTATATTTGTTTTTTAAAAATCATACCTCATACCTAATCCTGCAAAATAATTTGCCCTATTATCTACAAGGGGTGAATCTCCAATTTCATTCCCTACATACTGTATTTCAGCTAAACTAAACACTGAAAACTTAGGGGTAACACTATATCTTATGGTTACTCCTACAGCTGAAGCATATGCAAATTTATTTGGATCATAAGCCTTATCTAATTTATGATTTCTCTCATCATTTACCTCATCTTCACTTACACCGAAATAATAATCTACCATGTTTTTATCCAATAAACTAAGGTTGATCTGTGGGATAATAAATAATTTATTTGTTACTACAAAAGGTCTGAGGGCAGATATTTTTCCTGTTCCCCCTCTTTGTCCTCCCCTTACTTCACCTGAAAGTTTTATCTTTTGAAAACCAGTATCATAATCTAATCTCAACCCAAATTCCACCTGGGTCTTTCTGCTGCTTATCCCCTTATAACCATCTTCCATATCAGAATTCTTTAGCTGGGTTGCCCCTATTGCTCCTCCAGTACCTTGGAGTGTTATCCCTCCAAAAAGTTGTGAAAATCCAGTTAAAGTCAATTTTGAATTCAACTTATGTTTATAGCCTATTTCAGAACCTAAAATATAAAGATTTTTTCTTTCTAGAGCCATAAATGGTATATAACGCGGTTGTTTTTCCTCTATTTGATAAAGTTTACTCCCATACCCTGCCATAAATCCTAAAGAAAATTTATATTTCGACTCCGACTCCTTCGTCGTTCTATCATTATCTGAAAAACTGAGTACAGATAATAAAATAAAGACAATTAAAATTATTTTTTTCATAACGTTCCCTCCTCAACTTTTAAACTCTCATTTTAATTTTACCATATTAATCAAATTTAAATATAAAAAAATTAAAAAAGTTGACCAAACTACTTTTAATATAGTATAATTATTTTGTTAAAATAAATTAAAAATTAAATATGCAACATCTTATTAAGAGAGACTGAGGGAATTGGCCCTACGACGTCCGGCAACCCCCATTTAGGGAAGGTGCTACATCCAAGCGATTTTAAATCGTGAAGATAAGAGGAATAAAACATTCGACCTCTTATTGTAAAAATAAGAGGTTTTTTATTTGAAAAAATATTAGGAGGAATAAAATGAAATTAACTACAAAACATGTTGTAGCTATTGGAATAGGAGCAGCTCTGTATGGTGTACTGTCTGCTGTATCACTACCTATCGGGCCCAACACATCTCTTAGGATAGCAGTTACACTGCTTACTATATTTGGTGCACTATTCGGACCAGTTGTTGGATTTTTAGTTGGATTTATAGGTCATGCTCTAAATGATACCATGATGTATGGTGGAGTATGGTGGAGCTGGGTTATGCTGTCTGCTATGATAGGATTTTCCATGGGATTTATCAGGTCAGACAAAAGTTTTGACCCTGAACACGGAGTTTTAAACAAAAAACATATAGTTAAACTATATATATACGCAGTGATCGGAATGATCTTAGCAGGTATTGCAGCTTATATAGGAGATGTATTCTTCTACGGTGAGCCTTCAAATAAAGTATGGATTCAGATCCTTATAGCCACAGCTTCAAACTTTGTTGTAACAGCCGGGCTGGGAATTCCTGCGGTAATTATGTTAGCTAAAAGAAAGGGCAAACATAAAAATTTAACAGCTGAATAAAACTTAATTAAGGAGATACAAATGGGAAACGAAGAAAAAAAAATTATTGAATTCAAAAATTTTACATTTCAATATAGGAGTTTGGGTACTCCCACATTAAAGAATATAAACCTGTCTATACAGAGTGGGGAAAAAGTCCTCATTGCAGGTCCTTCTGGATCAGGTAAATCTACCCTGGGACATTGTCTCAACGGATTGATCCCGTTTTCCTATTCCGGTGAGATCAATGGAGAGTTAAAAGTAAACAATATAGAACCTCATAAAACCAGTATCTTTGACATCAGCAGCCATGTCTCTACCATCCTGCAGGATCAAGACGGTCAGTTTGTAGGATTAAGTGTAGGAGAGGATGTGGCTTTTAGGGATGAGAATAGCAACGTTGACGTAGATATCATGAAAGAGAATGTAATGACAGCTCTAAAAAAAGTAGATATGGAAGACCATCTTCTCAAGAGCCCTCAGGAACTCAGCGGTGGTTTGAAACAAAGAGCTTCCTTAGCAGGTATAGTAATGAGTGAAGCACCTATACTACTCTTTGATGAGCCCTTGGCAAACCTGGATCCCGCAAGCGGAAGATCTGCTATGAAACTGATCTCATCGGTCCACGAGAGATCCAACAAAACTATCGTTGTTATAGAACATAGGATCGAGGATGTTCTTGCTGAAAAATTTGATAAGATAATCATTGTTGATAAGGGAACAATAGTTGCATCAGGTACCCCTGCAGAATTAATCTTAGACGGATCATTGAGACGTTTTGGACTGCGTGAGCCCCTGTATATCGAAACTATGAGACATGCTGATATCGATCTTAAAGATTTAGATATATTAAACATAGATAGTTTAAAAATTCCAGCTGTCAAAAAAAACATAGATAACTGGATAGAAAATATAAAACCTAAAATTAGATCTTATAGTGAAAAAATATTAGAAGTTAAAGATCTAACTTTCTCATATAATAAGAGAGACAACATCATTAAAAATATAAATTTTGATCTGTATAAAGGGGAGATCATCTCTCTTCTAGGAAATAATGGAGCAGGTAAATCTACACTATCCAAGGTCATCACAGGTATTTGCAAAAAATCAAGCGGAACTATCTCCTATAAGGGAGGAAATATAGATAGCTGGAGTATCAGAAAAAGAGGACAGGAAATTGGTTATGTTATGCAGAATCCAAACCATATGATTACCCAGGAAACCCTCTTGGATGAGGTGAGTTTTGGTTTAAAACTCCGTGGATATAAAAAAGATGAGATCTCAGAAAAAGCAGAAAATACTCTAAAGATCTGCGGACTGCACGCCTTTAGAAATTGGCCTATCACAGCTCTCAGCTATGGTCAGAAAAAAAGACTAAGTATTGCTACAATCTTAGCTCTGGATCCTAGCATCCTCATCTTAGATGAACCTACAGCCGGACAGGATTATAAACATTATTTAGAATTTATGCAGTTTATAGAAAGTTTAAGTAAAACAGGATTAAGCATCATATTTATAACCCACGATATGCACCTGGCCCTGGAATACAGTAACCGTGCCATTGTCTTATCCAATGGAGAAATTATCTGTGACGACACCGTTTCAAATGTATTATCTCATACAGAAACTTTAAATCGGGCAAATCTAAAGAAGATATCTGTTTCAACATTAGCAGAAGTTCTCAACATCGATGAAAAATTGATGTTGGAAACTTTTATAAATCATGATCATAGGGAGATGGTATAGGTGACTACAACCGGAACTTTATATATCGATAAAAAATCTCCAATTCATTCTTTGGACGGAAGTATAAAACTCCTAATGTTACTCGTTTGGACAGCTGTAGCCTTTATGTTTACAGATATCAGAGTATTCTTAGCCCTTATCACAGGAGGAGCTCTCCTTATCAGAATGGCAAACATTACATTTAGAGAAGTTAAACCACTGGTTATATTTTTACTGATATTTACCCTCTTTAACTCTTTATTTTTGATCTTAATTACTCCTGCCTATGGCTCGGAACTTATAGATCAATATACACCTATATTTAATATTTTAGGAAGACCACTTACCTATGAAACACTGTGGTTTGCAATAACGCTATCTTTAAAATATCTATCTATACTGCCTATAACCATCATATTTATCTTTACTACCCATCCTAGCAGGTTTGCAAGTAGTTTAAATAAGATCGGTGTTTCATATAAGATTGCCTATGCGGTCAATATAGCCCTTAGGTATATCCCAGATGTCAGAGATGAGTTTGTAAATATTATGCACGCTCAAGAAGCTCGTGGAGTAGCCTTTAGAAAGGGAGAAGACAGCCTTATAAATAGATTTAAAAACTATAACACCATCCTTATCCCCTTGGTTTTATCTTCGTTAAACAGGGTAGAAGTAGTTTCAAATGCTATGAACCTACGTGGATTCGGGTCTGAAAAAACCAGATCTTGGTACAATGGAAAAAAATATGGTAAATTTGATTTCTTAGCCATTGCACTTCTTCTAATAGGAGCAGTTGCAGGAATTTTAATAAATAAATTTTATCTCAGTGGATTTTGGTATCCATTTTAAAAAATTATCGTAATTAACATATATATTAATATATTAGGAGGCAAAAAATGACAAACAAAACTTATTTCACATCTGAATGTGTATCACCAGGACATCCAGATAAGATCGCAGACCAAATTTCAGACGCAGTATTAGATGCTTGTTTAGCAGAGGATCCAAAATCTAGGGTAGCTTGTGAGACTTTCTGTACAACTGGACAAGTAGTAGTTGGAGGAGAGATCACTACAACTACTTACGTAGATATCCAGACAATCGTTAGAAACAAGATTGATGAGATCGGATATAGACAAGGGATGGGATTTGATTCAGACTGTGGTGTATTAAATGCAATTCATTCTCAATCACCTGACATCTCTCAAGGTGTAGATACAGGTGGAGCCGGTGACCAGGGAATCATGTTCGGAGGAGCAGTAGATGAAACTCCTGAACTTATGCCTTTAGCACTTGTTTTATCTAGAGAGATCATCAGAAAGTTAACTGCTATTACTAGAAGCGGTGAATTAGCATGGGCCAGACCAGATGCTAAATCTCAAGTAACATTAGCCTATGATGAAAATGGAAATGTTGATCATGTGGAAACTGTTGTTGTTTCTGTTCAGCATAATCCTGAAGTTTCAAATGAAACTATCAAAGAAGATATTATAAAACTAGTTATCACTCCTGTTTTAGAGAGTTATGAGCTAGATGTAAAAAAAGTTAATCATTTCCATATCAATCCAACTGGTAGATTTGTAATTGGCGGGCCACATGGAGATGCAGGTCTTACAGGTAGAAAGATCATCGTAGATACATATGGTGGATTCTTCCGTCACGGTGGTGGAGCATTCTCTGGAAAGGACCCTTCAAAGGTAGACAGATCAGCTGCTTATGCTGCTAGATGGGTTGCAAAAACAATTGTAGGAGCTAAGTTAGCTACCAAGTGTGAAGTACAACTTTCATATGCAATAGGAGTAGATCACCCTACATCTATCAAAGTAGATACTTTTGGAACTGGTACAGTTGAAGAAATCGCATTAGCTCAAGCTACAATGAAAATTTTTGATCTTTCACCTAGAGGAATCGAAGGAGCGCTTGAACTTAGAACTCCTAAATTCAAATATCAAGATCTAGCTGCCTTTGGACACATCGGTAGAACTGATATCGATCTTCCTTGGGAAAGATTAAACAAGGTAGAAGAGTTAAAAAAAGCATTAAATATAGGATAATAAAAAGATGACCTCTGTATCAGGGGTCATCTTTTTTGTTCTATCACTTTTTCTAAGAAACTTGTATCTCTGCTTCTGCCTCTTCTCCTTTTTCCATCCTCTCAATAGGTTTATTTATTGAAAATAATATCAGACCTACTGCAACTAATGCTACAGTGAACCCTAAAAATACCTGTAATGGTCCAAGTTTATCTACAAAAAACTGCACATATCCAGAAGCTTTTGAGGCTAAGAATGTACTTGCAAACCAAACTCCCATCATAGCTCCTGCAATCTTTTTAGGAGCTAATTTATCTACCATTGAATAAGCTATTGGCGAGAAACACATCTCTCCTACTGTTAACAATGTAGAGAACAACACTAACCATATAATACTTGCCTTTCCTCCACCTATAGTCTGGGTGATAGACAGGGCCATAACTCCAAATGCTGCTGCTAAAAATAAAAAGCCAAGAGTCATCTTAGTAGCTATGTTGAAGTCTCCATTCTTGGTTTTAGCTTTTAATCCCCAAACAACAGCCATTATAGGACCTAGTATTATACAGAGAAATCCATTATAAGTATCCATCCATGCCAGGGGTATTTCAAACCCATTATATATTAACTGGACACTGTTTTTTGCATATAAAACAATGGATGTAGCTGTTTGATAGTAAGCCACCCAAAAAAACGTAGCAAAGATAGCCAATGCGCATATAGCTACTACCCTGTTTCTTTCTCCCTTAGTCAACGGTATTTTTTCATCATTTTCACTCTGAGACCCCACAGCGGCTTCCTTATGAGAAGGTAATATCCCTGCTGTTCCCAGTAACCGGTCTTTTAACATTATAAAAATAATTAAAGAAAATGTCACTGCCATTGAAGTTGCTAAGAAGACATATTTATAACCATATACCAAAATTTTTCCATCACTATCCAATGTTGCTCCCCATTTATTAGCAATAAACCCACAGATTAATGTTCCGAAGAATACTCCTATATTTATAAATGTATAGTTAATTGAAAAAGCTGCATCCTTTCTAGGATCACCTTTTTCATAGATACTACCAAGTAATGTCAACAAGTTTCCCTTGTAAAATCCTGCTCCTAAAGCCACCAGGTATATCATAGCATAAACTGAGATCACCGATTGGGATGCAAATCCTATAAAGTAACCTACTGCACACATTCCTAATCCAAGCATAATACTTTTTCTAGTTCCTAAAATTTTATCTGCAGCCCATCCCCCTAACATGGGTGTTATATATGCTAAAGCCATAAAGGTTCCCAATAAAGAAGACGCATTGACATCTGTGAACCCTACACCACCTCTGCCTACTGCCGCTACTAAAAATAGTAATGTAGTTAACCTCATCCCATAATAGCCAAAATTACATCCAGCCATCATAGTTCCCAGTAGATACATTCCTCCTGGTTGTTTCATTTTTTCATTGGACATATTCATCTCTCCTTTTTTAGTTTTTTCTTAGAATTCTTAATTTATAGAGTGTTTTTTCTTGTTTTCGTTTTTATATTACCTCTTTTTTTGTAAAAAACAAAATTTATTTTCAAAATTATGTATTAAAAAAAATCATTTTTTTCACTTTTACAACATTCTCACTCCCAACTAGTTTCTCAAAAAAATTTAATAAAAAAAGGAGATAACCAAATGGTTATCTCCTCTCTATATAAAAGTTGTTGAACTCTTACATCTAGTCATAAGAAATACTAATTACTTAGTGATTTGTCCTACTACACCTGATGCTACTGTTCTTCCACCTTCTCTTATTGCGAATCTTAATCCTTCTTCCATTGCGATTGGATGGATTAATTCTACTGTCATTTCAATGTTGTCTCCAGGCATTACCATTTCTACACCTTCTGGTAAATGTACTGCTCCTGTGATATCAGTTGTTCTGAAGTAGAATTGTGGTCTGTATCCTGTGAAGAATGGAGTATGTCTTCCACCTTCCTCTTTAGTTAATACATATACTTCTCCTGTGAAGTTTGTATGTGGATTGATTGTTCCAGGATGACATAAAACTTGTCCTCTTTCTACGTCTTCTTTCTTGATTCCTCTTAATAATGCTCCGATGTTATCTCCAGCTTGTCCTTGGTCTAATAACTTTCTGAACATCTCTACACCTGTACAAGTAGATTTTACAGTATCTTTGATTCCTACTATTTCAATCTCTTCTCCTACTTTTACTACTCCTCTTTCTACTCTTCCAGTTACTACTGTTCCTCTACCTGTGATAGTGAAAACGTCCTCTACTGGCATTAAGAAAGGTTGGTCAATTGCTCTTTCTGGAGTTGGGATGTATGAATCTACTGCATCCATTAATTCCATGATCTTGTCTACCCATTGTTGCTCTCCATTTAATGCTCCTAATGCAGAACCTGTTACTACTGGTGCGTCATCTCCGTCGAATCCGTACTCAGTTAATAATTCTCTTACTTCCATTTCTACTAATTCTAATAATTCTTCGTCGTCTACCATGTCAGCTTTGTTTAAGTATACGATGATGTAAGGTACTCCTACTTGCTTAGAAAGTAAGATATGCTCTCTTGTTTGAGGCATTGGACCGTCAGCTGCTGAAACTACTAAGATAGCTCCATCCATTTGTGCTGCTCCAGTGATCATGTTCTTTACGTAGTCAGCATGGCCAGGACAGTCAACGTGAGCGTAATGTCTTGCTGCTGTTTGGTACTCGATATGAGCCGTGTTGATAGTGATTCCTCTTTCTCTTTCTTCTGGTGCTTGGTCGATGTTAGCGAAATCTACTCTTTCTGCTAATCCAGCGTCTGCTAATACTTTTGAGATTGCTGCTGTTGTTGTTGTCTTTCCATGGTCTACGTGACCTATTGTTCCAATATTTACATGTGGTTTACTTCTGTCAAATTGCTCTTTTGCCATTGTTAAAGCCTCCTAAAAATTTTAATTTATTTTTGAATTTATATTATGACCCCATGGCCTAATTCACTGTCTTAAAAAAAAAATCCACACCCTTCCCTTAAATATTTACTTTAAGAAATTTGTGCAGTTTTAAAAAATGGTGGTTGGAGAAGGATTTGAACCTTCGAAGGCTGAGCCGGCAGATTTACAGTCTGCTCCCTTTGACCACTCGGGAATCCAACCACGAGTATTTTATATCCCTTACAGAGATACGATTCATTATATAAAATAATACAATTTTTGTCAATTATTTTTTTAAGATTTTATATAGATTTGATCATTTTCAATAACTATTTTTACCTTACCTTCTTTTTGCAAAATATTTAAATATTTAAATAACTCCACTTCATTTCTTTGGAGTAATTCAACCATCTCATCTATACTGTATTTTCTCTTAGTAAGCATATTTAAGATAAGTTTTTCTAGTTTTTCACTGTACTTAGGGAGCTCTTCCCTGGAGGTATATTTTTTTATAATTTCCACCGATTTCAAACCAGAGCTTATAAAATAATCCTTAATTTCAGACAACCTTTTTATAGTGGCTGGCTTTACCTCCCTTACAGCTCCAGGTCTAGCCAAAGTATTCAGCTGAATTGCAGTTATTTCTTTATCTTTGAGATACTCTACAAATTTTTCCAACTCTTCTATACTGTCATTTATTCCCTCTACAATAAAGATCTCCAGGTATACCTCTTTTTTAGTTGTAGATAGAAATTTAGTCATCCCATCCAAGATGTTTTCAGCAGACAAACCTTCGATAGGTCTGTTCATCCTTTTAAATACGTCTTCTGATATTGCATCTAAAGATGGGATGATAAGGTCCGCTTCTTCCAGTGATTCCCTTACATCTAAATTATTCAGAAGGCTGGAATTAGTTATAACTGCTATCTTCCCATTGTATATCTTTCTTACTTTTTTGATTATCGTACCTAAATCTTTATTTAGTGTTGGTTCTCCACTACCTGAAAAAGTTATATAGTCAGGAGTCAGATTCTGCAATACATCTTCAAGTTCCCCTATTAATCTATCTATATCTATATAACTATCTCTCATATTATAAAATTTAGTTGTAGATCCACACTCACAATAGATGCAATCCAAATTACATGTTTTAGGCATAACCAAGTCCACACCTAGAGAAACTCCTAATCTTCTAGAAGGCACTGGTCCAAATATATATTTATACAATCTTAATCCCCCTTTTTTACAGTTTTATCTTTCCTAATACCAATGAATATATAGTTGATGCTAATTTCAATGGATTGTGTCTTACAGTTTTATTTTCACTTATCTCTATCAACGGTTCCTGAATTATTTTAAGGGAATATTTTTTTAGATTTTCCAAATCTATCTTTATCTCCTTAACATCCTGTTCCTTATATTTAGCCAAAATATCATTTGGAATTTTTTTACTGTTCACAATAACAGAATTAAAAAATTCTTTTCCCACATGGGAGTATATAGCTTTTATATGATCTCCCACACTATAACCTGCAGTCTCTCCAGGCTGCTCCATAGCATTAGACACATATATTTTATGAGCATTTGATTTTAATACAGCATCCCTTATCTCCTCTATGATTAAATTAGGCATAATACTGGTATAGAGGCTTCCAATCCCAACTATCACCATGTCCGCCTGCTCAATAGCTGATACAGTTTCCCTGACTGCCTTAGGTTTTTTATCAAAATACACTCTTTTTATTTTTTTATTAACGGCAGGTATCTTAGATTCTCCCATGACTATCTGACCATCTTCCATCTCTGCAATGAGAGTACAGCTGCTGGAGGTGGCCGGTAATACCGTTCCTTTTATATTTAACACTTCATTTAGTGCCTTTATTCCATCTACTATATTCCCTTCCATATTTATCATGGCTGTCAGCATAAGATTCCCTATTGGATGGCCCGCCAGGTCGCTGGTCCCGCCAAATCTATAATTTAGGAGTTCCTCTCCTTTACTTTCAAATTCACTGAGTGCAATCATAACGTTCCTTATATCACCTGGTGCCGGTATATTAAACTCTGTTCTGAGTCTTCCGGAAGATCCACCATCATCTGCCACTGTAACTATAGCAGTGATATCTAATGGAAAATATTTTAATCCTCTCAATAAGTTAGAGAGACCGGTTCCGCCACCTAATACTACTATCTTTGGTTTATTTTTCATAAGTCACCTCTTTTTATTTTCTCCATTATAAGTATAGCACAAGATTATTCTACTCTTATAAAAAATTAAATATAAAAACAAGGGGTAATTAAATTTAAATTTAATTACCCCTTGTTTTTATATTTTCATTCTACCTTAATCTTTATTATTTTAACTCTTCCAATAGACTTCTATTAGACTTGATCATTGTTTTTACCATTAATTTATTAATAATTTGATACCATTTATAGGTCATACCTTCCATACCTTTAACAGAATCCACTACCATTTTCTTTAAAAACTCTAATTCATCAAAACTCATCTTGATCTCAGTTATAGATTTTTTACCGCATTCAGCTTTTAAATAATTTAAAAAATCTTGAACACCTTTCATTTGAGGATTGTTTTCAGAGCCCATTTGTTTCTGAATCTCTTCTACAAATTTACCTAAAAACTTTTTATTATGTTTAGAGATCTTTACAGTATATTTTCTCTTTCCTTTTCCTATTCTTTGCATAGCATTTTGGATACCCATCATACCTGACATATTTCTCATTTGCATTCCATTCATATTTTGCCCTTTCATATTCCCTCCATTATTTCATCTTCCCGATTATTTTTTCTATATCTATTTGTGTGATGTGACCCTCTCGTAATATCTTAGGAGTATCTCTCATATCGATTATAGTTGACTCTACCCCTTTAGGTGTTTCATTATCATCTACCACTATCTCTACTCTGGATTTTATCTCTTCGCTGAGTTCTTCATATGATCTAGGGCTAGGTTCCCCTGATATATTGGCACTTGTAGTTGCTAGTATTCCCCCACAGCTTTCTATAATTTTTATAGATATTTTATGATTTGGGATTCTTACTCCTACACTGCTACCATTAGATACCATGTTAGAAGGAATTATCCTCTTCTTATCCAAAATTATTGTTAGACCACCGGGCCAAAAATTTTCCATTAATTTTTCTATTTTCTTTCTATTGAGTTCATTTATTACAGCAACTTTTTCCACATACTTTTTATCGCTTAAAAGAGCTATCAAGGGAGATTTTTTATCCCTTTCCTTTACTTCATAGATTCTATCCAATGATTCTATTGTCTCAATACTTGCCCCCAATCCATACACTGTATCGGTTGGGTAAATTATCAGGTCTCCATCAGCTACCATATTTGAGATTTCTTCATAATTCAAATCGTTATTTCCAAATAATTTTTTCATAACTACCTCATTTTTTTATGACATTTATTTAACATTTTATCATATTTTATAAATTTTCTCAAGATGAGCAAAAAAAAAAGGAAGTCCAAAGACCTCCTTTTTAAATTATTATTTTATTTCAAATAACTCACTTATCGATTTATGTTCTATTACTCTTTTTATTCCTTCTGCAAATAATTTATCTATAGATAAAATCTTTACCTTAGATATTATCTTTTCTTCAGGTAGTTCAATAGAATCCGTTATGATTATTTTCTTAAGCGGTGAAGCTTCTAACCTTTCTATTGCTGGTCCAGAAAATACTGCATGTGTACAACAAGCATAAGATGCTACTGCACCCATATCCATGATAGCCTGTGCTCCATTGGTAATAGTTCCTGCTGTATCGATCATATCGTCTATGAAGATAGCTGTTTTTCCTTCAACATCTCCTATTATATTCATGATTTCTGACATATTAGGTTTTGGTCTTCTTTTGTCGATTATAGCTATTTTACAATCTAACCATTTAGCTAATTCTCTGGCTCTTTTTACACCACCGATATCTGGAGATACTACTACTACGTCATCTCCTTTTAATCCGTGCTCTATAAAGTTTCTCGCTAAAAGAGGTAATGCCTTAAAATGATCTACTGGGATGTCAAAGAAACCTTGGATTTGGTTTGCATGTAAATCCATAGTCATTACTCTTGTTGCTCCTGCTGTTGTAAGTAAATTTGCTACTAATTTAGATGTAATTGGTTCCCTTGGGCTGGCTTTTCTGTCTTGTCTTGCATATCCGTAGTACGGCATAACTACAGTTATTTTAGCCGCTGAAGCTCTCTTTAATGCATCGATAAATATCAATAATTCCATTAAAGATTCATTTACAGGCTCTGTTGTTGGTTGAATTACGAATACATGACAACCTCTAACTGGTTCATTGATCTTAGTAAGAACTTCTCCATCTGCAAATCTAAGTACTTCTGACTTACCTAAAGGTACTCCTAAATGTTCTACAATTTTATTTGCTAAGCTAACATTTGATGTTCCAGTAAAAATCTTTACATCTTTGACATTTTTAATCATGGTTATTTAGTCCACTCCTTCTTAATAAACTGCTTTCCTCTAGCCACTGCTAATGCTCTAGCAGGTACATCCTTAGTAATTACCGACCCAGCTCCTATTACTGCTGAATCTCCTATACTTATAGGTGCCACTAATTCAGTATCACTTCCAACAAATACATTCTTCCCTATTACTGTTTTATGTTTATTAACCCCGTCATAGTTACAAGTTATGGTTCCTGCTCCTATATTGGTATTTTCACCTATTTCAGCATCTCCTAAATATGTCAAATGCCCGGCCTTAACGCCTTTTTCTAATGTACATTTTTTAGTTTCAACGAAGTTTCCTATATGCACCTCTTCTTTTAAGTGAGTCTTCGGTCTTAGATGTGCAAAAGGTCCAATTGTAACCTTATCTTCCACTATTGATTCCTCTATTACTGAAGATTCTATCCTTACATTCCCACCTATTTTAGAATCTATTATTCTAGTATTTCCTATAATTTCTGTGTTTTCTCCAATAACGGTTTCTCCCTGGATAACTGCTCCCGGATAAATAACCGTATCTTTACCTACCTTTACACCATCTTCTACATATGTAGTTTGTGGATCTATTAAAATTGCTCCTTCTTCCATGAGAGCAACATTTTTTCTCATTCTCAAGACTTTTTCTGCCTGGGCTAACTGTACTTTAGAATTAACACCTAAGATCTCCTCATTGTCCTCTAAGATAAAGCTTTCCACTACTTCTTTTTTCTCTACCTGAATCTTTATTACATCTGTCAAATAATATTCCCCTTGGGCATTATTATTATCCATCTTAGATAGTGCTTCAAATAGTTTTTTACTGTTAAAGACATATACACCTGCATTTACTTCTTTTATAGCCTGAATCTCAAAATCAGCTTCTTTTTGCTCTACTATGGCTTTTACCAGACCATCCTTTTTTACTATTCTTCCATATCCAAATGGATCTTCATAGACAGATGTTAGAATAGTTGTAGCTGCCTTAGTAGCTATATGTTTGTCATAAAGTTTTTTTAAAGTTTCTGACCTCAATAGTGGTGTATCTCCACACACTACCATTACATCTCCATCGTAATCCTTTAATATATCTTTCGCCATCATTACTGCATGCCCTGTACCTAACTGTTCCTCTTGAACAACATAGGTATTTTCCTCTCCTGCATTTTTCAAAACAACATCTTTTTTATGACCTAATATTAATATATTTTTCTCTACTTTTAATTCATCTAATACGTTCATTATTTTTTTTACCATAGGTATTCCGTTAACCTTGTGAACAACCTTTGGTAAGTTAGAATTCATCCTTGTACCTTTTCCTGCCGCTAATATAAGTGAAACTAATTTCATCCTTCATCACCCCTCAGTTCATTACCTAGAAGTATAGCATATTCGTCAGAATTTTTCAATTTTTTAAGATCTACTTTACATTTCAGTATTTTGATCAATCACACTCTATTTATACTTAAATAATGACACATTTATTCTACTTTAATTTCATATAAATTTAAAGCAATAAAAAAAGTCAGCGAATTTCGCTGACTTTTTATCTTATATTTTATGCTTTGGAAAATATTTAGTATGTAGTAACTTATGAGCTTTATGACTCAATGGTTTTTCTAAATGATTTTCATAGATCGATTGTACAAATTTATTTTCATGAGATTTTCTCAAAGTTTTGTTATCATCTATATTTTGAAGTCCTTCTGCTCTCTTAGTAACTATACTGAAATCTCCGTGATGGTAAGGTTGTCCCCCTCCACCTACGCATCCACCTTTACATGCCATTATTTCTATCGCATGATAACTAGCTTCTCCTGCTCTTATCTTATCTAACATCTTTCTAGCTTCTCCTAAACCATGAGCTATTCCGATATTAAGATCTAAGTCTCCTACCTTTACAGTAGCTGATCTGAATCCTTCAAATCCTCTTAAAGCTTCGAAGTCTAAATTTTCTAATGTTTCACCTGTTACCCATTCGTATGCAGTTCTAGTAGCGGCTTCAATTACCCCACCAGTTCTACCGAATATATCAGCTGCTCCAGATGATTCTCCCAATGGATTATCAAATTCAGAAGTTTCTAATATTCTTAAATCTATATTGGCTTGCTTTAATAACTTAGCTAATTCTCTAGTCGAGATAGAATAATCTACATCTGGATTGTCATCCACTTTAAATTCATCTCTGGAAGTTTCATATTTTTTAGCTAAACATGGCATTACAGATACCACAATAAGATCTTCCCTCGCAATTCCCTCTTCCTTAGCCCAGATTCCTTTAGCAACTGCACCAAACATTTGTTGAGGTGATTTAGCTGAAGATGGTACATCTAACATATCTTGATAGTTATGCTCGAAGAATTTTACCCATGCCGGACAGCAAGAAGTTAATAATGGTAATTTTACATCTTTATCTCCTGACAAGAATCTTTCTAACCTGTCTTTAAATTCAGAAGCTTCTTCCATTATAGTAAGGTCAGCGGCCCAGTTAGTATCGAATACCTGGTCAAATCCTAATTGTCTAAGTCCCGTTACCATTTTACCAGTTACATTTGTTCCCGGTTCCTCTCCGAATTCCTCACCTAAAGCTACTCTTACAGCAGGGGCAACTTGAACTATCACTTTTTTCTTAGGGTCAGCTAAGTCTTTAACTAACTTCCAAGTATGATCATTTTCATGTAGTGCTCCTACTGGACATACAGCTACACATTGACCACAGTAAGTACATACACTGTCTTCTAAGTTTTTTTCAAATGCTGGTGCAACTACTGAGTCAAAACCTCTATTTACTCCTGATAGTGCTCCTACTGTCTGCACATCATTACACATAGTTTCACATCTTCTACACATGATACACTTATCCATATCTCTTATGATAGAAGGTGAGTAGTCAGATCTGTAGCTTGACATCTCTCCTTCAAATCTTACCTCTCTCACACCTAATTGAATAGCTAAGTCCTGTAACTCACACTCTCCATTTTTAGAACATGATAAACAATCCTTAGGATGATCCGATAGCAATAGTTCCATTATAGTTCTTCTTTTTTGCATTACATTCATTGTATTAGTCTTTACTACCATTCCCTCATGAACTGGTGTAGCACAAGCAGGCGCTAAATTTCTTCTTCCTTCAACCTCTACAACACATATTCTACATGATGCACAATCATTTTTATATCCATTTTCACCTATTTGTAAGTGACACAGTGTAGGAATAGAAACTCCTAATGATTCAGCAGCAGAAAGTATCGTTGCTCCCTTGGGAACTTCTATTGATTTACCATCTATGATAATGTTTATTAATTCCATTGGTTTTTACACACTCCCTTTTTTTAGAACAGGTCCAAGACACTATCCTTATTAATTTTGATTATCCTCTGTCTATCGCTCCAAATTTACATTTATCATAACAAGCTCCACACTTGATACATTTTTCAGCGTCGATTACATGCATTTCTTTAACTTTTCCTGCAATACAATTAACTGGGCATACTCTAGCACAAGCGGTACAGCCGATACATTTATCATTGATTGAATAAGTTAATAGATCTTCACATGATCCTGCCGGACATTTTTTGTCTACTACATGGGCTACATATTCATCCCAGAAATTATTCAGAGTTGAAAGGATAGGGTTAGGAGCAGTTTGACCTAATCCGCATAATGATGTATCCTTTATAGTTTCAGATAACTCTTTTAATAATTCAAGGTCTTTCATAGTTCCATTTCCTTTAGTTATCTTTTCTAATATCTCTAATAATCTCTTGTTTCCAATCCTACATGGCGTACATTTTCCACAAGACTCTTCCACTGTAAATTCTAAATAGAATTTAGATACAGAAACCATACAGTCATCTTCGTCCAATACGATCATTCCACCAGATCCCATCATAGATCCGATAGCCGTCAATGAATCAAAATCAATTTTAACATCTAAATCTTTTTCAGTAAGACATCCACCAGATGGTCCTCCTGTTTGAACAGCTTTAAATTTCTTTCCATTTCTAATTCCGCCACCAATCTCAAAGATTACCTCTCTAAGGGTAGTTCCCATAGGTACTTCTACTAAACCTACGTTATTTATTTTCCCTGCTAAAGCAAATACCTTAGTTCCAGATGATTTTTCCGTTCCTATACCTTTATACCATTCTCCACCATTTAAGATGATCTCTGGAATATTAGCAAAAGTTTCAACGTTGTTTACATTTGTCGGTTTCCCCCAGTATCCTGATTCAGCTGGGAATGGAGGTTTTGAAGTAGGTTCTCCCCTTTCTCCTTCCATCGAATGAATAAGTGCAGTTTCTTCTCCACATACAAATGCTCCAGCTCCATATTTAATCTCGATATCGAAATCAAATCCTGAATTTAAGATATTCTCTCCTAACATCCCATATTCTTTAGCCTGAGCCATGGCATTTTTCAATCTGTTTATAGCTAATGGATATTCAGCTCTTATATAAACTAATCCTTTAGTTGCTCCAGTAGAATATCCACAAATTGCCATTGCTTCGATTACAGAATGTGCATCTCCTTCTAGGATAGATCTATCCATGAATGCTCCCGGATCTCCTTCATCTGCATTACATACTACATATTTTTGATCTGCATCATTATTTAGTGCAAACTGCCATTTTAAACCTGTAGGGAATCCTCCTCCCCCTCTTCCACGGAGACCAGATAGCTTCATTTCATCGATTACCTCTTGCTGAGTCATCTCTGTTAATACTTTACCTAATGCCTGGTATCCTCTATTTCCAAAGTACTCATTGATATTTTCTGGATCTATTAATCCACAGTTTCTAAGAGCTATTCTTTGTTGTTTTTTATAAAATTCCATATGATCAGAATCTTCTATTCTTTTTTTAGTAACAGGGTCTCTAAATAATAAAGTTTCTATCTTTTCACCCTTAATTAAGTCTTCCTCTACTATTCTAGCAGCATCCTCGGGCTTAACTTCTACATAAAATGTATTGTCAGGAACGATCTTTACGATTGGTCCTTTTTCACAAAATCCAAAACATCCTGTTTTGATTACCTGTACTTCTTCACTCATACCTTTTTCTACCAGTAAGCTTTCTATATTCTCAGCTATCGCTCCACCTTTTGATGATAAACAGCCTGTCCCTCCACAAATTAGGACATGTTTCTTATAAGCCATCAATTTTACCTCCTAAAATTAGTGATTACATCTTTTGGTACCGTTATTGTCTACTAAAAACTCCTCTATTTCAGAAGTGTCTTTAAGGTATTTTTTTATCAATCTAATAGCTTCCTTAGAATCCACATTTCCAAAAACTACATTTCCCTTATCAGGAATAATAATTTCTAAACTTGGAAATTTTCCTCCATACCCTAAAAATTCCGTTTTATATAGAGCCACATTTTCTATATCTTCCGCTTCAATCATATCAACTATAGATTTTATAACTAAGTCGGTATTTTTTATTGCAGCTTCATATTTCGATGATACTCCCACCTTTATCTTAATTATATCCTCTAAATCTTTTCATTTTTTTCTGATTTTTATTAACTCTTCACACTCTTTTGCTTTTTTTAATAATTCTTCCATTGAAGTTATCTTTTTAGACATCCTTGATCCCCCCACTTTAATTAAATTTTGCTAAGATCCCATCAATATCACGGGCTTCATCTTTACCAAATACCTCTTCACCAACTAATACAACAGGTGCTAATCCACAAGCTCCTACGCATCTTAAAGCATCTATTGAATATAATCCATCTAGTGTTGTTTCCCCTGCTTTAATTCCTAATTTATTTTCTAAATCTTTTAAAACCTTATCTGCTCCCCTTACGAAACAAGCTGTCCCCATACAGACAGAGATAGGATATTTACCCTTAGGAGTCATCGTAAAGAATGAATAGAAACTTACTACTCCATATATTTTAGCTAAAGGTAAGTCCAACCTATCAGCAATAAACTCTTGGATCTCTGTTGGAAGATATCCAAATATTTCTTGAGCCTTATGTAGAACTGATATTAGTGCTCCATTTTTTTCAGGTAATCCAATTATAAATTCATCTAATTGTTTAAAACATTCTTGCTTTAACGTGTTTTTACAAGACATTTTTGCTCCTCCTTCTAATTATAAATCAATTACGTTAACCATAATTTCTTAGTTATTAATTTCACTTTATAATAACATTATACAGTATTTCCACTCTTTTGTTAAGCTCTTTTGCGTCAAAGTGTTTGTAAAACATACAGTCCAACCTACATTTAGAGCATCAAACTAATTAATAATTAAGTCGCGATTCTTCAATACTTAAAAATGAAATAACTTTAAAACCTAAAGCAAATTGTATTTTTCTTTTTAAATATCAATTTGTGATCATTTAAATAAACATTTAAAACAAAATTTATCCTTAATGTTATACCACTCTATTTTATAAACACCTTTTTTCTTTTTCCTTAAATTTAAATTAAAATTTTAATATAATAAAAAAATTTATTTTCTAAGCAAATTATAATTTTTTTAGGTTATATTTTAGCCATTTTATTTTTCTTCTGGGATCCATACCTTAACTTCCGTTACACTGAATAAAATGTCAGTCAAATTTATTTTTTCCATAAAAAATAAGGGTTACTGCAACTTAATGCAGTAACCCTTGTTTTTATTTCAAATTTTCATAAGCTTCATTTATTTGCTTAAATTTAGCTTCATATTTATTTCTTGTTGTCTCATCTAAGTTATTGGCTTTATCTGGATGATATTTCCTTGCCATTCCTCTATAGGCTTTCTTTATTTCATCTGGAGTAGCATCCTTAGTTACACCCAATTCAGCATAATATTTATCCTTATTTACAACATAACCAGGATGACCGCCATTTGTTTGTCTCTGGTAATTTCCATAGTTTCCCCCTGCTGCCTGTCTAAAAAACTCCTCAAAATCCTGAGTATTGCCAGAATTTTTACTTTTATAATAATATGTTCTCGTATTTCTTTGAGGCTGCTTTTTTCCAAATATCATCCTCAATGCAATTAATATAATAATAACTGGTAAAAATGTAATAAAAGCTGATCCCAAAAAGAAAATTATAACTGAAACTATTGCTATTATTGGTAATGCCCTTAAAGTGTTTTTTAATCCTGTAAATAGCAGCGATATTGCAGCTATAAACGCTAATATGTAAATCATTTTTTATTCCTCCTAGATCCCTTAAAAGTTTTTTCTAACTCAAAGATCTCATCACAATTTTGAACAAATAAATTCTATGTCTTTCCTTTTTTATACCTATAAAATTTATATTTCTAACTCCTTAACCTCAATTCATAACACATTTAGTATCTAAACATTATACCTTTATTTACAAAAAGTGTCAAATATATAAAAAAATCAGGAAAAGATCCTGATTAAAATTTTATTTGGTGGAGATAAGCGGGGTCGAACCGCTGACCTCCGCAGTGCAAGTGCGGCGCTCTCCCAACTGAGCTATATCCCCAAGATTGAGTTTA
Source organism: Fusobacteria bacterium ZRK30 (assembly GCA_024628785.1). Lineage (NCBI taxonomy): Bacteria > Fusobacteriati > Fusobacteriota > Fusobacteria bacterium ZRK30. The sequence goes on along the minus strand of CP102405.1, from coordinate 671,446 downwards.
GCGAGTTCCTATCCTCCCAAGGGGCTGCCCCCTAAGTACTTTCGGCGTATATGGACTTAACTTCTGGGTTCGGAATGTGACCAGGTGTATCCCCATAGCTATTCTCGCTAAACAAATGGCGCTTCTTACAGGACTTGAACCTGTGACAACTCGATTAACAGTCGAGCGCTCTACCAACTGAGCTAAAGAAGCATTTTGAAAGACTTGGCAAGTTCCTATCCTCCCAAGGGGCTGCCCCCTAAGTACTTTCGGCGTTTACGGACTTAACTTCTGGGTTCGGAATGTGACCAGGTGTACCCCCGTAGCTTTTCTTACCAAGCTTACTTTCTTATTGAATATTGTTAAACATTCAAAACTATATAATAATGTTTCATAAATTAACTTTCTAAAAATCATTTTCTTTAGGTAAAGTGTTCGTCATATTAGTATTGGTCAGCTAAAGACTTCACAGCCCTTACACCCCCAACCTATCAACCTCCTAGTCTCGAAGGTGACTTATCAATGATAGAATACTTATCTCTGAGTTGGCTTCCCGCTTAGATGCTTTCAGCGGTTATCCATTCCAAACGTGACTACCCAGCTATGCCATTGGCATGACAACTGGTACATTAGAGGTTTGTCCATCCCGGTCCTCTCGTACTAAGGACAGATCTCATCAATATTCTTACGCCTACAGTGGATAGGGACCGAACTGTCTCACGACGTTCTGAACCCAGCTCACGTACCGCTTTAATGGGCGAACAGCCCAACCCTTGGGACCTTCTCCAGCCCCAGGATGCGATGAGCCGACATCGAGGTGCCAAACTTTGCCGTCGATATGGACTCTCGGGCAAAATCAGCCTGTTATCCCCGGGGTAGCTTTTATCCGTTGAGCGATGGCCCTTCCATTCGGAACCACCGGATCACTATGTCCTGCTTTCGCACCTGCTCGATGTGTCTATCTCACAGTCAAGCTCCCTTATGCCATTGCACTCTTCGGTTGATTTCCATCCAACCTGAGGGAACCTTTGAACGCCTCCGTTACTCTTTCGGAGGCGACCGCCCCAGTCAAACTACCCACCTAGCACTGTCTCCATGATTACACATCACAGATTAGAATCAAAATGTTATATGGTTGGTATTCCACCAGCGACTCATATACAGCTAGCGCCATATAATCACAGTCTCCCAACTATCCTATACACATAACATCTCAACCCAATACCAAGCTATAGTAAAGCTCCACGGGGTCTTTCCGTCCTACTGTAGGTAACCGGTATCTTCACCGGTAGTACAATTTCACCAGGCCTCCCGCCAAGACAGCATTCGAGTCATTACACCATTCGTGCAGGTCGGAACTTACCCGACAAGGAATTTCGCTACCTTAGGACCGTTATAGTTACGGCCGCCGTTCACCGGGGCTTCAATTTGAGTCGCTAAACCCTCCTCTTAACCTTCCGGCACTGGGCAGGTGTCAGCCCATATACATCGCCTTTCAGCTTAGCATAGACCTGTGTTTTTGCTAAACAGTTGCTCGAATCTCTTCACTGCGGCCATCAAAAGCTCAAAATCGCGTGTATTTATCACCTTTAATGGCACCCCTTCTCCCGAAGTTACGGGGCCATTTTGCAGAGTTCCTTAGCGAGAGTTAGCCTGTACGCCTTAGATTTCTCATCCTAACCACCTGTGTCGGTTTACGGTACGGGCACTATAATTCTCAATAGAAGCTTTTCTCGGCAGCGTGGGATTTGTACCTTCGTGTTCATTACAAACACTCCGCATCACACCTCAGATCTAAAACCGTGGATTTTCCTGCGGTTCCATCCTACATGCTTACACAGACATATCCAACAGTCTGCGCACATACCCTTCTGCGTCCCTCCATCTCTCAAACAAATTACAGTGGCGCAGTAATATTAAACTGCTTTCCATTCGCCTACGCAATCTAGCCTCGGCTTAGGTCCCGGCTTACCCAGAGAAGACAAGCTTTACTCTGGAAACCTTGGTTTTCCGGCGAGAGGGATTCTCACCCTCTTTCTCGCTACTCATTCCTGCATTCTCACTTCCGATACCTCCAGATTGGGTTACCCCTTATCCTTCAACGGCCTACGGAACGCTCTCCTACCAGTCTACACATAGTGTATACTCCACAACTTCGGTTTATATCTTAGCCCCGTTACATTGTCGGCGCAGAGACTCTCGACCAGTGAGCTATTACGCACTCTTTAAATGTATGGCTGCTTCTAAGCCAACATCCTGGTTGTTTCAGAATCTCCACCTCCTTTCCCACTTAGATATAATTTGGGACCTTAGTTGGTGGTCTGGGCTGTTTCCCTTTTGACCATGGATCTTAGTACCCATAGTCTCACTCCTGATCTCTTGAAATATGGTATTCGGAGTTTGATTGATTTCGCTAAGCAATATGCCCGCTAGACCATTCAGTGCTCTACCCCCATATTTAAACAATCAAGGCTGCACTAAATGCATTTCGGAGAGAACGAGCTATCTCCTGGTTCGATTGGCTTTTCACCCCTATACCTACCTCATCCCCCGGCTTTTCAACGACGGTGGGTTCAGACCTCCACTGTGTCTTACCACAGCTTCATCTTGGACAGGCATAGATCACCAGGTTTCGCGTCTACAACCAACGACTAATTCGCCCTATTCAGACTCGGTTTCCCTTCGGCTCCGTTATACTTAACCTCGCCATTGATCGTAACTCGCAGGATCATTCTCCAAAAGGCACGCCATCACACGCCCGAAGGCTCTGCTCTGACCGCTTGTAAGCACACGGTTTCAGGTTCTATTTCACTCCCCTCCCGGGGTTCTTTTCACCTTTCCCTCACGGTACTATTCACTATCGGTTAGTAAGAGTATTTAGCCTTACGAGATATGGTCCTCGCTGATTCACACAGGGTTTCTCGTGTCCCGTGCTACTTGGGATTACAGTGACTTGCTAACATAAGTTCCCTATACAGGACTATCACCTTCTACGGTTGAACTTTCCAGTTCATTCTAGTACCTTTGTTAGTCAAGCGCATACCTTGCAGTTCTGCCGCTCTGTATCCCACTACCCCCAACAAGCAACGCCTGCATGCTATCACACTTGTTCGGTTTGGGCTCTTCCCCGTTCGCTCGCCGCTACTTAGGGAATCGTTTTTACTTTCTCTTCCTCGGATTACTTAGATGTTTCAGTTCATCCGGTTCCCGTTTCCACACTAGTTCTTCAAACTAGTAGGTTTACCCATTCGGAAATCTAAGACTATTACGCTCAATTGCAGCTTGTCTTAGCTTATCGCAGCTTATCACGTCCTTCATCGGCTCTTACTACCAAGGCATTCTCCGTGCGCCCTTAATTTCTTAACCTATTATTAAAATAGAATTTTAATATTTTTTGCTTAATTTGTTTTTAGAATTTTTGAAATCTAATTATCGTTCAGTTATTTCTAACTCTTCGTTAATTATTGTTACACTCTCGTGTAACTGAAGATCTAATAAAATTGTTAATTTATTATTTCATTACTATATAGTTTTCAATGTCCAACTGGTATTTTCTCTCAAAAAAAAGAGAACATTACCAAATAAATAGAGAAAGAGCAGTATAAATATTCTTTATGTAATACCATTTGCATGGTCTCATAAAGTGCTCCTTAGAAAGGAGGTGATCCATCCGCACCTTCCGGTACGGATACCTTGTTACGACTTCACCCCAATCGCTAATCACACCTTAGGAACATCCCTCCATAAATGGTTAGGCCTGCTACTTTAGGTGCAACCAACTCTCGTGGTGTGACGGGCGGTGTGTACAAGACCCGAGAACGTATTCACCGCGACATTGCTGATTCGCGATTACTAGCGATTCCAACTTCACGCAGTCGAGTTGCAGACTGCGATCCGAACTAAGATTGGCTTTCTGAGATTTGCTCCACGTCGCCGTATTGCTGCTCTCTGTACCAACCATTGTAGCACGTGTGTACCCAGCACATAAGGGGCATGATGACTTGACGTCATCCCCACCTTCCTCCTGCTCGTCGCAGGCAGTCTCGCATGAGTCCCCAACTTAATGATGGTAACATACGATAGGGGTTGCGCTCGTTGCGGGACTTAACCCAACATCTCACGACACGAGCTGACGACAGCCATGCACCACCTGTATCAACGTTCCACCGAAGCGGCACCAAGTCATCTCTGACGAGTTCGTTGTATGTCAAGTGCTGGTAAGGTTCCTCGCGTTGCGTCGAATTAAACCACATGCTCCACCGCTTGTGCGGGTCCCCGTCAATTCCTTTGAGTTTCACACTTGCGTGCGTACTCCCCAGGCGGTTCACTTATCGCGTTAGCTTCGGCACAGAGGTTCGACCCCCTACACCCAGTGAACATCGTTTACGGCGTGGACTACCAGGGTATCTAATCCTGTTCGCTCCCCACGCTTTCGAGCTTTAGCGTCAGTATCTGTCCAGTGAGCTGTCTTCACTATCGGCATTCCTACAAATATCTACGAATTTCACCTCTACACTTGTAGTTCCGCCCACCTCTCCAGTACTCTAGCCTGCCAGTTTCAAACGCAATACGGAGTTGAGCCCCGCATTTTCACATCTGACTTAACAAGCCGCCTAGACTCGCTTTACGCCCAATAATTCCGGATAACGCTTGCGACATACGTATTACCGCGGCTGCTGGCACGTATTTAGCCGTCGCTTCTTCTGGTGGTACCGTCACTTTCTTCTTCCCACCTGAAAGCACTTTACAATCCGAAGACCTTCATCGTGCACACAGAATTGCTGGATCAGACTTTTGGTCCATTGTCCAATATTCCCCACTGCTGCCTCCCGTAGGAGTAAGGGCCGTGTCTCAGTCCCCTTGTGGCCGTTCACCCTCTCAGGCCGGCTATCCATCGTCGGCTTGGTAGGCCATTACCCTACCAACTACCTAATGGAACGCAAAGTTCTCCTCCAGCGCATATAGCTTTCATAAGTTCTTGATGCCAAGATCTCATAATATCCGGTATTAGCTAACCTTTCGATTAGTTGTCCCAGTCTGAAGGGCAAATTCTTTACGCGTTACTCACCCGTCCGCCACCGTACTATCTTCCGAAGAAGAATTCCAGTCGACTTGCATGTGTTAAGCATTCTGTCAGCGTTCATCCTGAGCCAGGATCAAACTCTACATTCAAATTTATATCCTAACTTCATAAATGAAGTTTAGCTATCTATTAAAAGATAATTATTTTTATAGTGGTTCATTCCACTGTACACCTTAATCGATTGTTTGAAAACAAAGTTTCAAACGACAATTGAGTTTTTAATTTACACTTTCTTTCTCTATTTAATTGCTAATGTCCTGTTATTCGTCTCGCTTCAAGTCGCTTTCGCTTTCCCTCGCGGACAAGAAGAAGTATACCGCGTTTACAACTTTTCGTCAACACTTTTTTTGTTTTTTTTATAAAGTTTTTTGTTTTTTTCTATTTCTTAATCAAAACACTAAACTCTACCGTCATTTTTCCTTGGTTTTATTGAGTTAAAAACTTAAAAAACACATATGTTATCGTTCTTAAAAAAATTTATGTTTTTTTAATCATCAACAACATGTTTTTCCTCATGATGCTTTATTTCTCAACTCAATCTATAAAAACTATAAACTTTTTATACAATTTATAATAGATAAATAAAAATCTCTTTCCTGTAATAGTCACACAGTTAAGAGATTTTTATTTATCTATATTTATTTTAAGGAAAGAAAGAAATGAAAAAAATATTACTATTTTCATTTGCTTATATCTATCAGACGCAGGGTGTTCCAAAAAAGTTTAAAACTTTTTTGAAATTAATCTACTTTCTTCAATAAAATATCTTTTGATGGGATCTCTAACAAGTTCTTTTCCTTTCTTATTATAACTCCCTCATCTATAAATTCTTTTAGTACACGAGATAACGACGGTCTGGCAACACCAAACATCTGCGCTATCTCTTTCATAGAGTTTTTAAGCAGTACACAGTTATTCCTATTCATATTATTAAGAAGGTAGGCTATCAATTTATTGTTTATACTTTTATTGGTAAAGGAAAACCAAATTTTCTTGGATAAAAATTGAGTTTTGTTACTTATTACTCCTAAATAATTCTGTAGCAACCTTTCATTCATCTGAAACATCTTTATAACCTCATCCTTAGATATATAGATTAATTCTGTATCTAACGATGCCACTACATCTACTGGAAACCTATTATCTTTTCCAAAAATAAATGCCCCTGCTAAAACACTTCCCTCTGGCAATCTATCAACCACAATAGAATCACCATTTAATTTTTGCATCTCGGTATAGACCTCTCCTTGAGCAACTATTATCAGATCCTCAATCTCATCTCCTCTGAAAGCTACAATTTCATTTTTATCTAATTTTTTAACTTTATATTTTAACTCAATCAACAAAGTTTTTAAATTCTCTTCCTGTATATCCCTAAATATCTCCACATTTTTCAATTTTTCAAATATATCCACAATTAATTCCCCCACTCTTTGATATTGCTCCAAACTTCATCTAATATTTATAATTCATTATATATTAGATAAGGAATAAAATCCAATACCAAATAATTTTTTAAAAAAAATTAATTTTCGTAACCTATGTTACAGGTATTATATATATTTCTGTAGTATACTAAATCATAAAATAAAAAGTTGAGGTGACGAGTAATGAATCATATAAAAAAAGAGATGACCTTAAAAGAAATTGTGAACACTTATCCAGAAACTGTTGAATTTTTTAATTCAAAGGGATTTAAGGGATTAGACAACAAAACTTTACTTAATACAATAGGAAAGATAACTATACAAAAAGCGTTAGAAGCTAAAAAAATTAATGTAGATACATTTTTAGAACTATTAAATGACATAATCGAGCAGGATAGAAATTCAGAAGATGTCAATTTAAACAAAAAAATTGATGATGAAGGTGCCGTATCTGTAATGGGTCTCCTACCCTGCCCGGTAAAAAATCCACTTTTAGAAGGACTGAAAAAATTCCAGTCAAAAACCGGAATGAAGATAAACCACGAATTGAAAGCTGCATCTAGCGGACTTGATTGGTTAAAAGAAGATGTTATAAAGGCTAATCATCCAGAAAAATTAGCAGATATGTTTATCTCTGCTGGATTTGACCTGTTTTTCGAAGATGAACTTATGGGTAAATTTAAACACGAGGGAATTTTTAAAGATATCACAGGGATGACAGAGTATAACAAAGATTTTAATAATGAAAATATATCATTGAAAGATCCAGATGGAGATTATTCTATGCTAGCAGTAGTTCCAGCTGTATTTTTAGTTAATACAGACGCTTTAGGAGACAGACCTTTCCCAAAATCTTGGGCTGATCTTTTAAAACCCGAATTTGAAAATTCAGTAAGTTTACCTATATCTGACTTTGATCTGTTCAATGCAATCTTGATCAGTATCTATAAAAATTACGGAGAGGATGGAGTCAAAAAATTAGGAAAAACACTCCTACAAAATATGCACCCATCTCAAATGGTTAAATCAGACAAACTTAAAGCAAATGTTCCAGCAGTAACAATCATGCCTTATTTCTTCACTAAGATGACTGGACAGGGTGGACCAATGGTAGCACAATGGCCCGAAGACGGTGCTGCACTTTCTCCAATATTTATGCTGACTAAAAAATCCAAGGAAAAAGAATTGAAACCCCTGGCAGATTTCTTTGCTTCTAAGGAGATCGGAGAGATCTTATCTCACCAAGGATTATTCCCGACTGTAAATCCCGGAGTTGAAAACAACTTAGGAGACAAAAAATTTATGTGGGTAGGATGGGATTATATAAAAAATAACGATATTGGATCTATCTTGAAACACTGTGAAAAATTATTTTTCGAAGAAACTAAAAAGTAAAATAAGGAGAGTATAAATCATGAATTTAATAACAGTATCTGGACCCCCTTCATCAGGGAAAACAGCTTTAATAATAAAAACAATAGAAAATCTAAAATCCAGAGGTGTAAAAGTGGGAGTTGTAAAATTTGACTGTCTATACACCGATGACGATATATTATATGAAAAAATTGGTGTTCCTGTAAAAAAAGGATTATCTGCATCACTTTGCCCTGACCACTATTTCGTAAGTAATATAGAGGAAGTAACCCAATGGGGGATAAAGCAGGGGCTAGATCTTCTTATCACAGAGAGTGCCGGATTATGTAACAGATGTTCACCTTATATCCAGGATATAAAAGCTATCTGTGTTATTGACAACTTAAGTGGAATAAATACCCCGAAAAAAATCGGACCTATGTTAAAAACAGCAGACATTGTTGTAATCACAAAGGGAGATATAGTATCTCAGGCTGAAAGGGAAGTATTTATGTCTAGAGTTACATCTGTAAATCCTAGAGCCACAACTATGCATGTCAATGGATTAACTGGCCAGGGTGCATATGAATTTTCAACTCTTATCTATGGTAAAGACGAGGAATTAAAAACTTTAAAAGGGAAAAAATTAAGATTCTCTATGCCTTCTGCTCTATGTTCTTATTGTTTAGGAGAGACTAGAATAGGTGAAGAACATCAAATGGGTAACGTCAGAAAAATAAATTTGGAGGATAACAATGATTAATAAAAATATAGTAGATAATAAAACCGTTGCAGAATTACTTAATCTATACCCTTTCATCGAAGATTTTTTGACTGATCACCTTATCGATTTAGACGACGCTAAAGATACTACACTTATTACACATCTTAATCTTTTAGATCCAGAGGTTTTGGAAGAAAAAGCTATTATTCCAGATGAGCTAATCGATTCATTTATCACTTATACTAACCAGATGATAGATTTTTTAGGGGTTGAAGAGGACAAAGGTGTTCAAAGCATCACTCTAAAACCCGGATTCAATAAATATAAGGAAGCCGAAACTTTTAATGAATTAACTATAAATAAAGGCGAGATAATCGCCATCGTCGGTCCTACTGGAAGTGGGAAAAGTAGGTTGTTAGCCGATATCGAATGGGGAGCTAATGCTGACACTCCTACTAACAGAACTGTTCTTATCGACGGCAAAGTTATGGATATCCAGAGTAGATTTTCCAGCAACAACAAGTTGGTAGCACAGCTGTCACAAAATATGAACTTTGTTATGGACCTCAGTGTAGAGGAGTTTATCGAACTCCACGCTAAGAGTAGAATGGTAGAAAACGAAAAAGAAATTATAGAGAAAATATTCAATAAAGCCAATGAACTAGCAGGAGAAAAATTCTCTCTGGATACTCCCATTACCAGCCTCAGTGGCGGTCAATCCAGAGCTCTTATGATTGCCGATGTTGCTATCTTAAGTAAATCTCCCATTGTACTTATAGATGAGATAGAAAATGCCGGGATTGACAGAAAGAAAGCACTGGATCTACTGGTAGGAGAAGAAAAGATAGTTCTTATGGCTACCCACGACCCTATCCTGGCTCTTATGGGTGATAAAAGAATCATCATCAGTAACGGTGGAATCGACAAAGTTATGGAGATAACAGTTGAAGAGAAAGCTATCTTACATAAGTTAGAATCTTTGGATGAAGTTATACAGGGAATGAGAACTAAGCTTAGATATGGACAAGAATTAGAAGCAAATTTTGAAATAATAAAAAATTAGGAGGAAAAATATGCACGATGGATGTAATGGAAGTTTTGAAAATGGAAAACAAGTAGTTGATAAGGTGAGAATGATGGGATTCAGTCAACAGTCTATGCCTATTCCGGCAGTTTTTAAGTGCCACGAATGCAACGAAGAAATAACAATGGTTACTATGGAATATACTTGTCCTCACTGTGGGATGGTATACGGGGTAACTCCTTGTCATGCCTTTGATATCAACAATATAATGGCAGCAGGAAAAAATTACTAATTTTTCCTACAGAACTATTAAACACTGGAGGTGGAGCGGTATCGTTCCATCTTTTTTATTATATTTTTATAACAGACTCCAATATTAATTATAAACAATTTAGGGGTAAGTGCATCCCCTAATTTAGCTTGCAAAAATGAAGTTTTTGATGACAAAATAAATACCCATAGTATCACTGACATCGTTCTCAAAAGATCCTTTAACCTTATCTACCACAAAGACAAATATATCTCTAAAACTAATAAATAAATTTATATCTCCAGTCGGAACAACATAATAAAAACTGTCAAAGATAATAAAGGAATTTTAGAAATAAGATTGAATATACTGTTAGTTGTTATAAATTTAAAAAATAAATTATTAAGGATGGGACAATTATGAGTATAGAAAAATTAGAAGAATTGATGACACCGGAAGATTTCCGTGAATACCAAAGACTTTACTCTATGAAAGAGGACGTTTATTCTCCCCAATGGTATGCTATCCAAGATATGATGCAGAAAATTTTAGCAAAATATGGCCTAGATACCCCAGAAGACCCCTATGGAAGGGAAGATGAACGTGAAGAAGAAAAAATTTAAAAACAAAGATTGAAAATTATTATTTTGAAGTTCTAAAAATTATTTTAGAACTTCATTTTCACTTCAACCATTATTTAAGTTATATACTGTTTTCCTCAATAAAAAATCCTCCTAATCAACAGGTTTCACTCCATCAACTAAGAAGATTTAAATTAATTTTAACTAAATTCGAAAATTCCCTTATTCTACATTTTTTACAACTACTTTTTTCAACTTCTTTTTAATTTTTTCTTTGTATTCCTCAGTTAATTCTTCTCCATTTTTTATAACTATAGTTTTAACTACATCCCGGTCATTTAGCTCTTTTAACGATTTATAAGAGACCGAGTCATAGGCAGATACATCCATACTACCATCTAAAAACACTATTAAATCTGCATCTTCACGCATCACATAAAAGTCAATTATTTTAGCAGTTTTTAAAAATTTCTCATCTTCTGAAATTTGTAAAAAAGCTTCTATTGGAAGATGCCTTACAACTCTTGTGGTTCCATTTTCATATTTCACTTTTATATTTCTAGTTCTTATTTTTATGTCATTTTCTGAATTACACAACAATTCTGTTCTTACATCCTGTATACTATTCACTTTAATTTTACTCATACAAACCTCCTTATTTTACATCTATAGTAAAATATTAGAACTTTTTTTACTCTTTCTTTTTAAATTAATTATTCACTTTCTCATCTAATTTTTTTCCAGATTTAAACTTAATTAATTTTTTTGCAGAAATAGTAATCTCTTTTCCAGTTTGAGGATTTCTTCCTTTTCTTTCCTCTCTTTCAACCACTTTAAACTTTCCCCATCCTGTGAAATTCACTTCTTTTCCAGAGGTCAGCAACTCTCCTATAAGATCCATGAAGGCATTTAAATTTGTTTCGGCTTCCACTTTAGTTTTAAAAGTTCCCTTTTCTTTATAGAGAGAAATAAATTCTTTTTTATTTACAACTAATTTCTCCTCCACTTTTTCAACTGTGTAGAAACACCTTTTAGGAGAAATAATTTTTTCTTCCTTTTTCAAGGCTTTTAGAGCTTTGGTAACTTCCTTACTGTCAACCTTCAAAATCTTAGCGATATCCCCAGTCTTTAGTGGCTCAGATTTAAACAACAACTTTAAAATTTTTTCCTTCATAGGTTCATCCTCCATTTTTTTATATTTTAATACAATTATACCTCCATTTTACTCAATTGCAAGGGAAAAAGAAAAATAATTTATTAGTTGTTATTTCAGTAAAATAAGTATATAGTTATATTATGTAATACTAATGTTTTAGGAGGGATTTTATGGAAAATTTATATGATTTAATTATATTAGGTGCCGGTCCTGCTGGTCTGTCTGCCGGTCTTTATGGTGCCAGAGGTATGATGAAAACACTAATAATAGAGAAAAACATGCTGGTAGGAGGGCAGATTTCTACTACATCTGAGATTGAAAATTACCCCGGTGGAATGATATCTGAATCGGGAACCGAACTTACAATAAGGATGAAAAACCAGGCTGCAAATTTTGGATGTGAATTTAAGACCGACACCATCATCGATCTTGATTTAGAATCCAAGATAAAAACTCTAACAGGGGAATCAGGAATTGAGTACAAAGCCAAGTCCGTTATCCTGGCTACTGGAGCATCCCCTAGATTAGTTGGTGCTCCCGGGGAAAAAGAATATACCGGCAGAGGAGTTTCTTATTGTGCTACCTGTGATGGATTTTTCGTCAGAGATCTAGAGGTATTTGTAATCGGTGGTGGAGATACTGCAGTAGAGGAGGCTATCTTTTTAACTAAATTTGCTAAAAAAGTAAATGTAGTTCATAGAAGAGATAAGTTAAGAGCTGCCAAATCTATCCAGGAAAAGGCATTTAAAAATGAAAAAATAAACTTTATTTGGGATACTGTTGTAGAGGAGATGAAGGGAGACCCTATTAAAGGTCTTGAGAGTATCGTTTTAAAGAATAAGATAACTGGAGAAATCACAGAACACAGTGGTGGAGATAAACCAATCGGTGTCTTTGTTCTAGTTGGAAATGTCCCAAACACCGAGTTATTTAAAGACAAATTAGTAGTTAACTCTGGCAGATTCTTGATCACAGATGAAAAAACTCTAAATGTAAAGCTTTCTTCTACCGGAGATAATTTAGAAGGTGTATATGCTACAGGTGACTGCAGGGAAAAATTATTATACCAGGTTATAACAGCTTCTGCTGATGGTGCTATAGCTGCTGTAGTCAGTGAAAAATATGTAGAAGAAAAATTTAACTAATATATCTATAATTTTAGTTGTATTATAATCTAAACCATATTAAAATACATTAACATTTTATGACCTATTGAATATACAGGTCAAATCATATTTAAATTTATTTAAAGAGGTGGAGTTATGAAAAAAATACTATTGATAGGACTGTTAGTAGGAACTGCTACTACAGCCATGGCAGACAAGTATATAGAAACAAGAATCGGATTAAATGGTTTTGGAACCTACAACCATGATAACTCCAGCACTGTTTACAAAGAGAAAACTTCTGGTGTAGGAGTAGATTTTGCAGCGGAGATCATGAACTCTGTAAATGACAATTTATATCTAGGTGCCGGTATCGCCTACCAGATTAACCAGGAAAACAAGAAGGCAAACGATCCTTTATTCAGATCTGTTCCGGTTTATGGTGCATTAAAATATAAGATCGGATATTTAGGAGACTCTTCTTGGGAAACTTTCCTTAAAGCTAACCTAGGTTACTCATTTAATATGAAAGATGGAGGAGATTACACTCCTAAAGATGGATTATACTATGCTCTTGGTGGCGGAGTAGAAAATGATGGAGTAGTATTGGAAGTTGCATACCAGGACACCCGTTCTAAGGTGCACAAAACAAACTACGATTATTCTAGATGGACATTTGGAATTGGTTACAGATTCAGATAATTAAAAAAACATAACATTTCATTCAATCAGGAGTAATTATACGTTTTTTTATTTCTATAAATAATTTATAATTTTCTAAAGAAGTAAAAAGGAGTTAACCAGTAAAAAGACTGGTTAACTCCTTTTTTAATCAAAAGTTTATTTTACATTTTTTAAAATCACTGCTGTTCCCATTCCTCCACCGATACAAAGGGATGCTAGACCAAAGTTTACCTCTCTTTTTTTCATCTCATGGATAAGAGTTGTAGTAATTCTGTTTCCACTTGCTCCTACAGGATGTCCCAAAGCTATAGCTCCTCCATTTACATTGGTTTTATCACTAAACCAATCTAGAGTCACATCATATTGTCTGGTTAATTCTGTCATTACACCAAGAGATTGTGCCGCAAAGGCTTCATTTAATTCCAGTAGTTCAATCTCTTTTAGTGTCATTCCGGCTTTTTTTAAAGCATTGTTTACAGCAGGAACCGGTCCCATCCCCATGATAGACGGGTCCACTCCGCCCTGTCCTGTAGCCACAATCTCAACCAAAGGAGTCAGATCATATTTTTTTATCGCTTCCTCAGACGCCACCAGCATCACACTGGCTCCATCATTTATTCCAGAAGCATTTCCTGCTGTAACTGTTCCATCTTTTTTAAAGATAGTTTTTAATTTCCCTAATTTTTCTAAACTTGTTTTTCTGTTTGGGTGTTCATCAGTATCAAAAAGTACAGTTTCCCTTCTAGATCTTACCTCTATAGGTACTATCTCATCTTTAAATCTGCCGCTGTCTACAGCAGCTATAGCTCTCCTTTGAGATTCTATAGCAAAGGCATCTTGAGATTCCTTAGATAAATTGTATTTCTCGGCTATATTTTCAGCTGTAACTCCCATATGACATCCTTCAAAAGCATCTGTGAGAGCATCAAAAACCATATGATCTATAGTTTTAAAATCTCCCATCCTATGCCCGGATCTGGCAGATTCAGGGATTAAGTATGGTGCTGTAGACATAGATTCTACTCCTCCAGCCATTATCAGATTAGCTTCTCCAGATTTTATAGCATTATACGCTAACATCACAGTTTTCATCCCGCTTCCACAGATTATATTTACCGTGTATGCCGGAACTTCCACTGGAACTCCACCATCTATTGCAGCTTGTCTTCCCACTCCCTGTCCCTGACCTGCAGAAAGTACATTCCCCAAGATTACTTCATCTATATTTTTAGGATCTATCTTGGTTTCTTCAATTATATTTTTTATAACTGCTCCACCTAATTGTGCTGCTTTCACACCACTTAAACTTCCCATAAATCCACCTACTGCAGTTCTTTTAGCCGAAACTATATATACCTTTGACATATCAACACCCCTTGTAAAAACTCCTACCAGCTATAAAGTGAATTTTATAACTACTTTTCATTTTTTTTTACCTATAATCTCATTCCACCATTTGTACTGAGAGTATGTCCCGTCACATAACTGGCATCGTCACTTGCTAAAAATAATGCTACCTTAGCTACTTCTTCAGGCTGACCCAATCTACCTAACATTGTCTTTTTAGCGAATTTATCCAATAAATCCTGAGGAACAGTCTTTAATATATCTGTCATTACATAACCTGGAGCTATGGCATTTACCCTTACTGCTGCTCCTTTTCTAGCAAATTCCTTTGCCCATGTTTTAGTCAGACCAATAACTCCTGCCTTGGTAGCTGCATAGTTAGCCTGACCTACATTTCCATATTCTCCTACTACCGATGAAATATTAATTATAGATCCTGACCCTGAAGTCATCATATGAGGTCCTACAAATTTAGTCAGATTAAATACCCCTTTTAAATTAACATCTATTACCATATTCCACATATCATCTGTTATCTTATGAGTAAGTGCATCTCTAGTTATCCCTGCATTATTTACCAAAACATCTATTTTTCCATATTTTTCCAATACAAAATTAAATAATGTCTCACAACCTTTTGGATCTGTTACATTGAGTTTATATCCCTCAACATTTTCTGCCGTATAAGTTAAATCTCCCATATCTGCCGCTATTACCTTTGCTCCATTTTTAGCAAATAATTTAGACATCTCAGCACCTATTCCATTAGCTCCACCAGTTACTACACACACTTTTCCTTCTAATCTCATTTTTTACCCCCTCTTTTAATTTTTCTTCAATACTAATATATACTATAGTTTTTCTACTTTATAAACATTTTACAATACTTTTTTCTTGACTCATTCTATAAGTAAGGATATATTTACCTTCGTTTTCTTTTTTGAGAACTAATTCAATAAACAATAGAATATTACCACCATTTCCTGACTTAGTCAACTAGAAAACTTTTGAAAAAACATATATAACTGTAATTAAATAATACAAATAAACTATTTTTATTTACACTATAACGAAATTTCATGAATTAAAAATTTAATTCTATAAAAAAGCCTCTCATTCCTTTAATGAGCGACTATTCAAAAAAAATACTTTTTTTCGAAAAAAATGTTGACATCAGCAATAAAAAGTTATATAAACTTAGTAATAAATAATTTTTTTTATAACAAAAGTGAAAAAAATAACTTTTTGTAACAAAAGGGGGGGCATAAATTGAATTTTGGATTGAACGAAGAATACAAAATACTGGAAAAAATGATTGGTGAGTTCACAGAGAGAGAAGTCAAACCTATAGCTGGAGAGATCGATGAAGAGGAAAGATTTCCTGTAGAAACGGTGGAAAAAATGGCTAAGTTGGGACTTTTTGGTATTCCTATTTCTAAGGAATATGGAGGAGAAGGCGGAGATAATCTCATGTATTCTATGGTAGTAGAAGAACTATCTAAAGCTTGTGGAACTACAGGAGTAATTGTATCTGCACATACATCACTTGGAATGGCTCCTATCTATGAATTTGGTACAGAGGAACAAAAACAAAAATATTTACCTAAGATGTGTAGCGGTGAATGGCTTGGAGCTTTCGGATTAACAGAACCAAATGCAGGAACTGATGCTGCCGGACAACAGACTACTGCCTATTTAGATGAAGAAACTAATGAATGGGTGCTAAATGGTTCTAAGATATTTATTACCAATGCCGGCTATGCCCATGTTTATGTTATCTTTGCTATGACCGATAAATCTAAAGGTTTAAAGGGTATCACTGCATTTATTGTAGAAGCAGACAGAGATGGATTCAGTATTGGAAAGAAAGAGAAAAAATTAGGAATAAAAGCCTCAGCTACCTGCGAACTTATATTTGAAGATTGCAGAATCCCTAAAGAAAATTTATTAGGGGCTGTTGGAAAAGGATTTAAAATAGCTATGATGACCCTTGATGGGGGACGTATCGGAATAGCTTCTCAAGCACTTGGAATTGCCCAAGGTGCATTGGATGAAACTGTAAAATATGTAAAGGAAAGAGCTCAATTTGGAAGAACAATTTCTAAATTCCAAAATACTCAATTCCAATTGGCTGACATGGACACAAAGGTAGAGGCATCTAGACTATTAGTTAGAAAAGCTGCTGCGAAAAAAGATAAAAAAGAAAGGTATTCTGTAGAAGCTGCCATGGCAAAATTATTTGCTGCCGAAACAGCTATGGAAGTAACTACAAAAGCTGTTCAACTCCATGGAGGATATGGTTATACCAGAGACTATCCTGTAGAAAGAATGATGAGGGATGCCAAGATAACTGAAATATATGAGGGAACTTCTGAAGTTCAAAAAATGGTAATAGCAGGAAGTTTATTGAAATAATAAAATATAAAAATGGGGGATTTTATGAATATAGTAGTTTGTATAAAACAAGTACCAGATACCACAGAAATCAGATTAGATCCAATCAAAGGAACATTGATTAGAGATGGAGTTCCTAGTATTATAAATCCAGATGATAAGGCTGGTTTAGAGGAGGCTCTAAAATTAAAAGAGCTTCACGGAGCACATATCACAGCAATTACAATGGGACCTCCCCAAGCAGAGCAGGCTCTTAAAGAAGCTTTTGCAATGGGTGTAGATAAAGGAATATTATTGACAGACAGAAAATTTGCAGGTGCAGATTCCTTGGCAACTTCAAATGCCTTAGCAGGTGCACTAAGAAAATTAGATTTTGATATCGTAATCACAGGAAGACAGGCTATCGACGGAGACACAGCACAGGTTGGTCCGCAATTAGCAGAACATTTAGGATTACCTCAGATGTCATATGTAAAAGAGATGGATATCGTAGGTGAAAATTTAGTCAGAGTTAAAAGAGGGGTAGAAGATGGTTATCAATTATTAGAGGCCGAAACTCCATGTGTTCTGACTATATTATCTGAAGCTAATACCCCAAGATATATGTCTGTATCTAAAATAATAGAGGCAGTTAGAGAGAAAAAAATAGAAGTTTGGGATACTAGTATGATCGATATCAACTTAGAAGTTCTTGGACTTGCTGGTTCTCCTACAAAGGTAAAAAAATCATTTACCAAGGGAGCAAAAACAGCTGGTAAAATTCATGAAGTTACAGCACAAGAAGCTGTTACAATTATTGTAGATAAATTAAAAGAAAATTTCATTATATAGGTAGGGGGAACTATGAATTTAAACGAATATAAAGGCGTATATGTATTTATAGAACAAAAATCCAGGGAGATTCAAAATGTTTCCCTCGAACTATTAGGTAGAGGTAGAGGGTTAGCCGATACCTTAGAAGAGGAATTAGTGGCAGTATTTTTAGGAAATGAAATTAAAGACCAATGTCAGGATCTTATTTCACATGGAGCAGACAGAGTAATCTATGTAGATCATCCTAAATTAGATAGATATTTAACTGAACCATATGCCCAGGCACTTGATGCTATTTCAAAATTTGAAAAACCAAATATAATTTTAATCGGTGCTACTTCTACAGGAAGAGACCTGGCTCCTAGAGTATCTGCAAGATTATCTACAGGACTTACAGCAGATTGTACATCTCTCGAGATCTCAGAAGAAAGAGAATTACTTATGACACGTCCTGCTTTCGGTGGAAACTTGATGGCAACTATTGTATGCCCGGATCATAGACCACAAATGTCTAGTGTTAGACCTGGAGTAATGCAAAAGTTAGCTGTAGACAATACCAGAACCGGAGAGATCATAGAGTTCGGTGTAAACTTTGATGAAAGTAAATTTAAAGTTAGACTTATCGAAGAAGTAAAAGAAGCTAAACAATTAGTAAAAATTGAAGATGCTCATGTCTTAGTTTCTGGTGGTCGTGGAGTTGGAACTGCTGAAAACTTTAAAAATTTAGAAAAATTAGCTGATAATATCGGCGCTACAGTTTCTACTTCTCGTGCTATGGTAGATGCAGGAATCATGAGTCACGATAGACAGGTAGGTCAGACTGGAAAAACTGTTAGACCGGATATCTACTTTGCCTTGGGAATTTCTGGAGCTATACAGCATATTGCCGGGATGGAAGAATCTGAGTATATCATAGCTATAAATAAAGACAAGGGAGCTCCTATATTCAATACTGCAGATCTTGGTATTGTAGGAGATGTTAACAAAATTTTACCACTTTTAAATAATGAAATCAGTAAATTAGCTGAAAAGAAAGCATAGTCAGACACTTAGTGTAAGGGAAAAAGACCATGGACAAAATTAATTGTTTATGGTCTTTTCTTTCGTGTTATAATAGAGAGAATAATTAAGTATTAATTGGTATTAAAATAAATTGCTATTGGAGGAAATATGAAAAAAAAGACTAAACAGAAAATTATAGATTCAGCCATTGATCTTTTTTCAAAAGATTCATATGGAAAAGTTTCAATAGCTCAAATCTGTAAAAATGCAAAAATTTCAAATGGTATAATATATAACTATTTCAGAAATAAGGAGGAATTATTCACATACCTTTTGGAAGAAACCAGTAACAGAATAGAGGAGCAATTTAAAAATATTGAGGGGAAGGATCTTCAAGCCAGAATGGAGAATTTCATCCTTTTAAATTTCGATATAACCAAGAAGGAATTTCCCCTTATCAGAGTTTATCGTGAAGGGCAGTATAAATTTATCGAGTATGAGCAAAAACTCCGAAATGTTTACTTAGAAGCATTAAAAGTTGTTTATGGAAGGGAACTAAAGGAGTTAGAGTATCTATTCATAATGTCAGGTATAAGATATATAAATGTTAATTTTGTAAAAAGAGGCCTCGAGATAGATGAAAAGTTTTTAGCTCAAATCCTACTTCATGGATTCTTTAATGAGAGTGATTTAGAAGTAGAAACTTTTGAAGATATGGATTTTTATTTGAGAGTTTTGTTCAATAGCGGCAATAAAAAACACAAACTTTTAGAAGTTGGAGAAAAACTTTTTGGCGAGACAAATTATTACAAAGTTACCATAAATGATATTGCCGGAGAAGCCCAGATAGGCGTAGGCAGCTTTTATCATTTTTATGAAAATAAAGAGATATTTTTAAGGGAAATTGTAGAAAATTTAAAAAGGACAACCCTTTATTTTCTCAAAGACAATGTTCAAAATAATTTTTCTCAGAATGAGACTCATATACTGTTCCTCTATCTATTATTGGAATTTTATGGAAGATCTCCCCATAAATACGAACTTTTAAGAAGATCTGAGTTTATAGCTGAAGATATGGTAGTCGATTATAACCATTCCCTGGATGAACTCTATATAAAAACCATGGAAGGCCTTTCCTACAACTTTGAGGAAAAGAGAATAATCTCATCGGTCCTATTAGGAGTAGCTCATTATATGGGTATTGAATTTTTCTTTACGAATAATATCAAAGATAAAGGTGAATTTTTAAAGGAGATGAAGGGTTATTTTGCAAATGGACTGGCAAAATAATTAATAAGACCACATAAATTAAAAGAAATGAAATTTAGTCACTGAGTTACACAGAGAAAATATTGAGTTACACAGAGGAGCAATTCTGTGAATCTCTGATTTAAAGCTCCGTTAATCTCCGTGTCCAAAAATAAGAACTAAAAAAACGAAGGAGAACAAAAGCATGAAATTAATTGTAGGACTGGGAAATCCAGGAAGTAAGTATGATAAGACAAGACATAATATTGGATTCGATGTGATCGATTATTTAGCAGAGGAATTAGGAGTAACTAATTTTAGAGATAAGTTCAATGGTGATCTGGGAGAAGCTACCGTTGATGGGGAAAAAGTTTTTTTATTGAAACCTATGACATTTATGAACCTCAGTGGAGATTCTATCAGGGAAGTCGTAAAGTTCTATAAGTTAGATCCCATCGAAGATCTCATAGTTATCTATGACGATATGGATATTACATTGGGTAAACTTAAGATCAAGAAAAAAGGAAGAGCCGGGGGACATAACGGAGTCAAATCTATCATCTCCCACCTTGGAGAAGAATTTATCAGAATAAAATGCGGAATCGGAAAACCTAAAAGAACTGAGGAAGTTATAAACTTTGTTTTAGATACATTTAGTAAAAAAGATAGAATTGAAGAGATTGAACCTCTTATAGAAACTGCATCTAAAGCAGCTAAGTCTATGATCACTGCCAAAAGTATCGACAGGGTTATCGAAAAATTTAACAGAAAATAAAGCAACGTGACGTTGTATCCAGACTAGAATTAATTATAGAGTTTAAAGGTTTAATACATCCATAAATTTTATCGCAAAATTCTATTTTTACAGAGTAAACTATTAATATTTTGGTAATACAATTTACAAGTATAATTTTCTAGTCTATCAAAATATTTAAAAGAAAGGGAATAGGAGTATTTAATGAAATTACAAAAAAAATATGTTGCAGGACTGGCTATACTAGCCTGCCTACTCTGGTCCACTGCATTTGCAGGAGTTAAGATCGGATTTGAATATATGCCAAAACCGTTTACTTTTGCGGGACTCAGATTTACCTTAGCGGGACTTATCCTGATCCCCTTTGCCTGGAAAAGAGATAGTTTTAGTCAGCTGTTTCTCCATAGAAAGGTGATCACATATGTCGTTTTTCTCAATACTGCTGTGGGTTATGCCCTTTACTATATAGCCATGAGCTATGTAGGAGGAGCTACTGCTGCTATCGTTATTGGATCCGGACCGCTTATCACAGCCGTTATGACTCACTTTACTATGGCTGATGATAAAATAGACAGATATAAAGGGTTGAGTATATTGCTGGGATTGACAGGAATAGTTGTTATTATGATCAACTCCAAACCTCTGACACCAGTTGGTCAGAAGGAAGTTTTTGGAATCCTTCTGCTTCTGGCTAATTCTACTCTGACTAGTTTTGCCAATATAAAGGTAGCTCAGATAAAAAAAGGAATTTCAGGAGTATTTTTAACTACCAACCAAATGCTGTGGGGGGGACTTATCCTCCTAGGTATGGGAAGAGTTTTTGAAGGGGAAATTCAACTGAATCAGCCAGTTAATTTTTATATAGCTTTAGTTTGGCTGGCATTGGTCTCAGCTGTTGCTTTCTCTATCTGGTTCTTCTTGATACAGGTAGATGGAGTTAAAGTATCTGAACTGAATATGTTTAAGTTTTTTGTTCCTGTGTCGGGAGCTATCATCAGCTGGAGTATCCTACCCAATGAATCTCCTAACCTTATCTCATTTATCGGAATGGGATGTGTCTTTGGAGCACTCATAGTAAATCATAAATTTTCAAAAAAATAGTAAAGGAGAAGCTGACTGCTTCTCCTTTTTTATTTCTTAATATTTTTAGAGATAAAAAAATAGTTAGATCACATAGTGATCTAACTATTTATAATTGAATTATACTAATTCGATTATTGCCATTTGTGAAGAGTCTCCTCTTCTGATAGCAGTTTTCATAATTCTAGTATATCCACCATTTCTTTCAGTGTACTTAGGAGCTACTTCAGCAAATAACTTTGCTACAGTATCTTTGTCTCTTAAGAATGCAAGTGCTCTTCTTCTTGACGCTAAGTCTCCTTTTTTACCTAAAGTAACCATTCTTTCAGCAAACTTTCTTAATTCCTTTGCTCTAGTTACAGTTGTTTCTATTCTTTCTTCATTTATTAAAGAGATAGTTAAGTTCATTAACATAGCTTTTCTATGGTCTGATCTTCTACCTAACTTTCTATATGATTTATTATGATTCATTTTTAAGCTAGCCTCCTTTGCTTATAAGATTAATTAGAGGTATTGTTACCCTGTAAGTCAAATCCTAATTCTCTCATTTTGTCTAAAATTTCATCTAATGATTTTCTTCCTAAGTTCTTGATCTTTAACAATTCAGTTAATCCCATCTCAGAAAGTTGACCAACATCTTCAATTCCAGCCTTTTTAAGACAATTGAATGATCTTACAGTAAGATCTAACTCCTCAATTTTAGTTCCCGCTACATTGTTTTCAACAACAGCTGTTGCAGGCTCATCATTTAATTCTTCTTCATCTTGGTCTCTTAAGCTATCCATTCTGTCACCAATCTCTAAGAATGGGTTTAAGTGGAAACTTAAAAGCTCAACTGCATATGAAATTGCATCTCTGATTTCAACACTTCCATCAGTTGCAACATTTAATGTTAATTTATCAAAATCAGTTTGTCTTCCTACCATAGTATCTTCTACAGCATAAGAAACTTTTTTGATTGGAGTATATATTGCATCAACTGCGATATACTCTACAGACCAGTCTGTATTGTCGATCTCATCTGCAACTACAAAACCTTCTCCAGTATCAACAATAAATTCCATATCTACTTTTCTGTCAGTAGTAACTGTACAGATAATATGATCAGGATTTATTACTTCGATACCAGCATCAGGAATGATGTCAGCAGCTGTAACAACTCTTGGTCCTTCAATTGATAATGTCATTTTTTTCTCACCAGGCTCATCGGCTTTAACGATAATCTCCTTAACATTAAGGACAATATCAGTTACAGCTTCTTTAACGCCTTCCATAGTAGAAAATTCATTTAAAACACCGTCAATTCTTACACCTTTAATAGCTGTTCCTGGAATAGATGATAATAACACTCTTCTAAGTGCATTACCAATCGTATTTCCATACCCTCTATATAATGGCTCCACTACATAGCTTCCACCAAATTCACTAGTTTTTTCTTCTGTAATGTTTATATTTCTTGCTAATTTTTCGATCTTTAACATTGAATCACTCCTACATAAAATTTTGTGCTCTCAAAACTTATTATCTTGAGTAGAATTCTACGATTAATGCTTCATTTAATTCGAAGTCCATATCGTCTTTTGTAGGGTTTTGTAAGATTTTTCCAGCAAAGTTAGCTTTATCTAATTCAATCCATGAAGGAGCGTTAGCTTCCTCAATTGCAGATTTGATAAGCTCAACATTTTTTGAATTTTCTATAACTGCTACAACATCTCCAGCTTTTACTCTGTAAGACGCGATATTTACTTTTCTTCCATTTACAGAAACATGTCCATGAGATACAACTTGTCTAGCTTGTCTTCTAGTTGAAACAAACCCCATTCTGTATACTACATTTTCTAATCTTCTCTCTAAATATTGAATTAAGTTAAGACCAGTTACTCCGTCTTTTCTTGATGCTTCTTCATATAACTTTCTGAATTGCTTTTCCATTACAGCATATACGAATTTCGCTTTTTGCTTCTCTCTTAATTGAATAGCATATTCAGTTGGTTTTTGATTTGCATTTGGTCTAGGACCTCTGTTTGATTTTTTATTTATACCTAAAACTATTGGATCCAATCCAAGAGCTCTACATCTCTTTAATACAGGCTGTCTATTAATTGCCATTGACCTATATCCTCCTTTATTTCTTATTTTAACTCCGATAATCAGAATTCGTTTTATCTACGATAATTTTGAATAAGTGAACTACACTCTTCTCTTTTTAGGTGGTCTACATCCATTATGTGGAACTGGTGTAGCATCAACAATTTTTGATACTTCTAATCCAGCTGCTTGTAATGATCTGATAGTAGCTTCTCTTCCAGAACCAGGTCCCTTCACTCTTACTTCTACCTTTTTCATTCCATGCTCCATAGCTGCTTTAGCTACTTCTTCCGCTGCTATTTGAGCTGCGAATGGAGTTCCTTTTTTAGTGTTCTTGAATCCTGAAGTTCCTCCAGATTTCCAAGCTACAACTCTTCCTTCAGTATCTGTGATAGCGATGATAGTGTTGTTAAAAGTTGAATGTATATGAGCTATTCCTAAAGGAATATTCTTTAATTTCTTCTTAGTCTTAACTGCGCCTCTTTTCTTAGCCAAGTTAACTCCTCCTTACTTAAATTTTTCTATATAATTAGATTTATTATTATTATTATTTCTTATTAACTGCTTTCTTTGGTCCTTTAACAGTTCTTGCATTAGTTTTAGACTTTTGCCCTCTTACAGGTAAGTTTGCTCTATGTCTAGAACCTCTGTAACATCTGATGTCTAATAATCTCTTGATATCAAGTCTGATGTCTTTTCTTAAGTCACCCTCAACTTTAATTCCGTCAACTATAGCTCTGATCTTGTTTAATTCTTCTTCAGTCATATCTTTAACTCTAACATCAAAACTGATTCCAGCTTCTGTTAAAACTCTTTCTGAAGTTGTTTGTCCGATTCCAAAGACATAAGTTAATGCGATTACGATTCTCTTATTTCTAGGGATATCTACTCCTGCTACTCTTGCCACGTATTTTCCTCCTCGTTTACTTTATATATCGCTTGGTATAATAACCAGCTAAACACTTTCCTCGACATGCCTTTTGATTACTCCGAATTTTCACCCAAAAGTACCGCCCCTACGGGTCAACATATCTTTACAGTACGCGTTTTTCAAATGTGTGTTGCTTTCAATTACCCTTGAACTTGCTTGTGCTTAGGATTAGATTTACAGATTACTCTGATCTTTCCGTGTCTTTTAATAACTTTACACTTATCGCAAATAGGCTTTACTGATGCTCTTACTTTCATTTGAAACCTCCTCTCACAAAAAAATTATTTTTTTCTGTAAACAATTCTCCCTCTTGATAAATCATAAGGTGAAACTTGAACTAATACCTTATCTCCAGGCAAGATTCTAATGTAATGCATTCTCATCTTTCCTGATATGTGACCTAAAATCACATGTCCGTTCTCTAATTCTACTTTAAACATAGCATTAGGTAACGTTTCAAGTATTACTCCTTCTAATTCTATTACGTCTTGTTTCGCCATACTTCCTCCTCGAAACTTATTGTTAATACCGAATTATTATATCATAAGTCACACAAGAAGTCTACTTTTTATTTTTGTTTTGCTCTATTTTTTTTAGTTTTCAACAAAGATAAAAGTATTGTTCTACAGTTCTGTTGCTATATTGTTCAAAAACTCTATTTTACTAGGTTAGATCTAATATTTATAATCAAAATTTTATTTTTCATATCTACTTAAAACTAGTGGTTTTCCATCTACAATAGCCACTGAATGTTCGAAGTGTGCACTTCTTTTTCCATCTCTAGTTACAGCTGTCCAACCATCATCTAGAATTCCTACCTTATAAGACCCCGAATTCACCATAGGCTCTATAGCGATCACCATTCCTTCTTCTAGTTTTATCCCTCTGCCTTTTCTTCCAAAGTTCATTACCATAGGATCTTCATGCATAGCATGTCCTACTCCGTGCCCGCAAAAGTCTCTTACCACTGTAAATTTATTTTTCTTTACATGAGCTTCTATTGCATTTCCTAAATCTCCTAATCTGTTCCCAGCATAGCATTGCTCTATACCTATTTCCAGAGCTTCCTTTGTTACTTCTAATAATCTCTTTGATTCCTCATCGATCTCTCCTACAGGAAATGTAATAGCCGAATCTCCATAGTAACCATCTAGGTTAGTTACAGTATCGACACTGATTATATCTCCTTCCTGTAAGATCCTGTTCCCGGGAATCCCATGTACTACCTCTTCATTTACAGATAAACAAGAACCTGCCGGGTAAGCATTTTGCGGTCCTCCTACACCTATAGTTGCAGGAATAGCTCCCTGGCTTCTGATATAATCCTCTATTATTACATTGAGCTCATTTGTTGATACTCCTGGAACTATCTTACTAGGTAATATTTCATTGTACAATCTAGCGATTATCTGGTTTGCTGCCTTTATTTTTTCTATCTCTTCCCTTGTTTTAATTGTTATTGACATCTTATCCTCCTTACACTCTCTTTATTTTAATTAAATATAATAAAAAGAGAATTAACTCTTAATTGCTACCTAATAAAAAAGGTGAGCCACCTCACCTTTTTTAGATAACTTTATCCTAATATTTTAAATATATCTTCCTTTACTT
The DNA here is from genome assembly GCA_024628785.1 of Fusobacteria bacterium ZRK30. NCBI lineage: Bacteria > Fusobacteriati > Fusobacteriota > Fusobacteria bacterium ZRK30. Next base: position 644,811 of record CP102405.1, on the reverse strand, counting down.
CTGAAACGTCTTTTGTTCCATCTACTTCTGCCATTACTCCTCTAGTAGTATAGAAGTCAAATAATGGTGCTGTTTGAGCATGGTATGAAGCCAATCTATTTACAACAGTCTCAGCTGTATCATCTTTTCTTATGATCAATGCTTCTCCACAGTAGTCACAGATATCTGTAGATTTTGGTGGATTAAATTCAACATGGAAAGATGCTCCACATTTAGGGCATACTCTTCTTCCAGTAATTCTATCTACAATCAGTTCATCAGGTACATTTAGAGATATTACTCTATCCAACGATATTTTCATATCCTCCATCAATTTTTCCAATGCCTCTGCCTGAGGTATTGTTCTAGGGAATCCATCTAAGATAAATCCTTCTGCACAATCTTTTTCAGCTAATCTATCTCTTATTATTCCGATGATAGTTGAATCTGGTACTAACTTCCCCTCATCCATAAATTTCTTAGCTTCTAATCCCATCTCTGTTCCAGCTTTTATAGCCGCTCTCAAAATATCTCCTGTTGAGATTTGAGGTATATCGTATTTCTCTATTAGAAATTTTGCTTGCGTACCTTTACCGGCACCTGGTGCTCCAAATAACATGATATTCATTGAATAATCACTCCTTAAATTTATTATATTTCACAGGGCATTATACTATATATCTGTTATTTTTAACACCCCTTTATTTTCCCTTTCCCAACTTTCATCTTACCTTTATTTTACCATTTTATTAGTTGACTTTATCTTAGCTGTATTCTTTTAGCAGTTCTATTATATCAGCACTGCAACAGACACCTTTTGGATTATTCTCCTCACAATTAGAGTTTTTCATAGCTCCTGTTATTTGTATTACTTCCTTGAAAGTTTTAGCTCCTCCAAACACAGCAGTAACTATGTCTCCCTTGGTTACCTTGTCACAATAACAGATATATTCATACATCTTTTTCTCTATAGGAGTTTTTATTTTTTTATCTTCCTTTAATTCAATTCCAGAATTATCTCTTATATCCCCTCAACAGCTTGCTGCCGACTCTGCTTTTCGCCCTCTTTTTAAAGTTTCCAATAATTCCTTTACTTTTACCTCTATCAACTCTATACATCTTTCCTTGTCATCTACATCCTCTAATTCAAAATTTACTACTCTATCAGCCATATAGATCGGACAATCTATATTACACCCCATCTTTACCAAAACATCTAATTTTTTAGGTAAGGTATCCATATCTTTAGGAAAATAACCATCCATAGAATAACCTTTGGATTCCATTATTTTCTTCCCTGCTTCATTTAGTTTTTCAGCCGGCTTTGTTCCTGCTGAAAAAATCTCAAAAGTTCCATCATTAAATTCATTTCCAAACCTTTCACCTATGATAGATTTAAAGGAATTTCCGTTACATACAAATGCTATTTTCATCTCCTGCACCCCTTTTTTTTATGATAATAACAGTTTATTATACATCTATTCTATATGCAATAAAATCTAAAATTTAATTTAATAAATATTCCTTGCTTTTATAATTAAAATAACTTAATATATAAGCAAATAATTATTTAGTTAAATACTTAAGGAGGGATTTTATGAATAACATTGATTTCCAAGCTCGAATATTCAAAGCTTTAGGTCACCCGTTAAGATTAAAGATCTTAAAAAAATTAGTAGATGGAGAACTTTGTGTATGCAAATTAGTAGATGACACTGAATTTACACAGGCAAATCTATCTCAGCATCTAAAAATTCTCAGCAATGCAGGTCTGATTGTCAAAAGAAAGGAAGGAAATTATTCCCACTATCGTATATCAGATGATAAAACTATCGATCTTTTGAGTAACTGTGAAGATTTGGCTACCAACTACATCAAAAAACTTTTATAACTAACGACCCTCATCTAAATTCCCCTCATAAGGAAAATAGAGAGGCAGTTTGGAGGAAATATGAAAAAAAAATATGATTTAACCGAGGGGAATATTCTCTATAAATTGACCCTTCTTTCCCTGCCTATCATGGGGATGTCATTGATTCAGATGGCATATAATATGATAGATATGATTTGGATTGGACGATTGGGAAATGGAGCTGTAGCTGCTGTTGGTACAGCTGGATTTTTCCTGAAATTCGGATTTGCAATAACAGCCCTTATCTTTATAGGAACAGGGATCAGAACATCCCAGTCTGTAGGAGAAAAAAATTATAAAAAAGCAAACTCCTACGCCGAAACATCTATCATCAATACCATGGGTCTTATTGCGGCCTTTATAGTTTTGATTCTGATCTCCAGATACCAGCTTATAGGATTTTTTAAATTAAATAATCCAGCAATTGAAAAGATGGCAGTCGATTATATGTCCATCACAGCTTTCGGGATATTTTTCTCCTCTTTGTCATTGGTTTTCACACGAATATTCAATGGTCATGGAGACAGTAAAACACCATTTTTAATAACCAGTATCGGGCTTATCTTAAATATTATCTTAGACCCCATATTAATCTTTGGATTATTTGGATTTCCAAAATTGGGGGTAGTAGGAGCTGCCATAGCCACAGTCTTGGCCCAGACAATAGTTTCTACTATTTTATTTATCTATCTTAGAAAAAACTACCAGATATTTACTCGTGGATTCATATATGATATGGAAAAAACCAGAGATATTATAAAGATTGGTACTCCTATAGCTGCCCAAAGAATTCTTTTTACAGGATTCTCTGTATTTATCGCAAGGATTATAGCCAATTGGGGAGCAGATGCCATAGCTGTCCAAAGAGTAGGGGTACAGATAGAATCTATTTCATGGATTACAGCAGGAGGGTTCCAAGGAGCATTGGCTGCCTTTGTAGGACAAAACTATGGAGCTAAAAAATATGACCGAATAAAAAAAGGATACTTCAATGCCATTGGGATAATCTCTGTTTTAGGAGTCTTTGTAAGTTTTATCCTGATAGTCTTTCCAGAGCCTATATTCAGGATATTTTTACAGGATGATTATATAGTCAGTTTAGGAGCTAATTACCTACGAATATTAGGGGTATCCCAGTTATTTATGGTAGTTGAGATGACCACTGTAGGAGGATTCCAGGGTATCGGAAAAACATTGCCTCCATCTATTGTAAGTATAATCCTTACAGGAGCTCGTATACCTATGGCTCTCCTATTATCTGCCACAGTGTTAGAATTAAATGGTATTTGGTGGAGTATTACTATAAGTAGTATTTTCAAAGGGATAGCTCTTCCAATTTGGTTTATGATCCATTTAAAAAGATTTAAAGAAGAAAAAACTTTAGTCACAAATTAAAAATAGCATAAATAATTAAAAACAATCAAAATCTAGACAGTATAAAAAAGAGGGAGGGCAGAAATGAAAAAATTAATGGATATTATAAATGATAAAAAATTAAATAGATTTTTAACTAGATGCAATTTTGGGATAGAAAAGGAAAATGTCAGGGTAGATTCTAGCGGTCATCTTGCTATGACAAAACACCCTGATATTTTTGGAAATAAATTAAAAAATCCATATATTACAACTGATTTTTCCGAGAGTCAGGTAGAGATGATCACTCCCTCTATGGATACCATCGAGGAAACTTATAATTTTTTAGATAGTTTACACGATATTGTGAGTCTTGAACTAAAAGACGAGTATCTCTGGCCTCAAAGCACTCCTCCATCGCTCCCAGACGAGGAGGATATTCCCGTTTCTACATTTGAAGAAACCTGTGAAGGGAATCGGGCTCAAAAATACAGAGATTATCTCTCGCAAAAATATGGTAAACAAAAGCAGCTTTTATCGGGAATCCACTATAATTTTTCCTTTAAAGATGAATTTTTAGATCTATTATACAAAGAGTCTGAAAGTTCTGATTTTAAATTATTCAAAGATGAGATCTATCTAAAGATTTCGAGAAATTTCTTTAAGTACAGATGGATCCTTATATACTTATTTGGAGCTAACCCAAGTATCCATGGTACGTATAGTAGAAAATGTGTGGATATGTTAGACGAAGTAGCTCCCGATTCATTCTCCTATACCTCAGGTAACTCTTTTAGAAACGGGATGTGCGGGTATAAAAATAAGGAAGTATTCAATATTCCTTACAATTCCAGAGCAGAATATGTAGAAAATATCAAAAAATTGATCTCTCAGGAAAAATTAATCAGTGAAAAGGAATACTACAGCCCTATCAGATTAAAAGCTAAAGACAATACAAACTTATTGAAATCCATCGAAGAAGATGGAATTGAATATTTAGAAGTCCGGTTATTAGACCTAAACCCCATGATAAAAACAGGAATTTCCATAGATCAGCTGTACTTTGTACACCTATTCCTATTGTTCTGCCTATTTACAGATGAAGACAGTCTCACAGAAAAAGAGATGTGGGAAGGAAATAAAAATCATGACCTCGTAGCCCACTATGGCAGAAAGGTGGATCTGGAATTATTTGATGGAGGAGAATTTAAATTTTTAAAGGATTTAGGATTAGACATTATTTCAAAGATTGAAATGATTGTAGAGAACTTAAAAATTTCCAATTTAAATTATTCAAATACTCTCAGAGAGGCCTTGGAATCATTCCACAATACCGATCTTCTTATCTCGAGTCAAATCGAAAGGGGGATCAGGGAGGAAGGATTTATAGATTTCAACCTGAATTTAGCTAAAAAATACTATAAAGAAAGCCAGATCGATAACTTCTCTCTAAAAGGGTATGAAGATTTAGAGCTTTCTACCCAAATTTTACTTAAAGATGCTATTAAAAGAGGGGTTAAATTTGAGATCTTAGATCGAAAGGAAAATTTTATCTCACTGACTAAGGGTGGAAAGACAGAATATATAGTCCAGGCTACTAAAACTTCCTTAGATTCATATAGCACTGTCCTCATCATGGAAAATAAATTGGTGACTAAAAAGATATTGGAAAAGAATCAGATAAAAGTTCCTAAAGGAGGATATTATACCAATTCACAGGATGCTATAGATGACTTTTATAGATATCAGGGCACTAAAACAGTTGTCAAACCTAACTCCACTAATTTTGGATTGGGGATAACAATCCTTCCCAAGGAATTTACTTTGACAGATTATAAAACTGCCCTAAATTTTGCCTTTGGAGAGGATGATTCTATCCTGATAGAGGAATTTATAGAGGGGAAGGAATATAGAATCTTTGTATTAAAGGATAAAGTTGTAGGAATCCTTCACAGGGTCCCGGCAAATGTTGTAGGAGACGGAAAACACTCTATCAAAACATTGGTGGAAGAAAAAAATAAAGATGTTTTAAGGGGAACAGGTTATAAAAAACCCCTGCAAAAGATAAATCTAGGAGAAGCTGAGGAGACATTTTTAGCAAGTCAAAATTTAAACTTTGACTATATACCGAAAAAAGCTGAAACTATATACCTCAGAGAGAACTCAAATATCAGCACTGGGGGAGACAGTATCGATTTCACCGATGATATTTTGGATGAATATAAGCAGATTGCCATAGACTCAGCTAAAGCTGCAGATGCTACTATCTGCGGTGTGGATATGATGATAAAAGACATAAAAGAGATTCCAAATGACAGTAATCACGGGATAATCGAGATCAACTTTAATCCCGCTATCCACATTCACTGCTACCCATATAAAGGTAAAAATAGAAAATTAGGAGAAAAGATCCTGGATAGTTTAGGGTTTTAAAAAAAAAAAGGAATTGAGGCAGCTGCCTCAATTCCTTTTTTAATAATCAATCCATTTTTTTCCTTCTATACTGTAAACATATCCATTTGGAGTTGCCCTTGGAGATAAAAATAGCAATGTCTCATCATCATCTATTATCATAGGCAATGTTTTATTAAATGATTGTTCTCCCTGTTCATTATTTTTATATACATGGGACAGGGTTAAATTCATATTATATTTAATAGGTGAATTAGGATCTGTCTTCGGATCCTTTCTTGATCCTCCTACCCATATATCTCCATCGTCCTCTTTAAATATTTTTCTGCTTTTTTTATCTAACCTATCTCTGAATTCATCATAGGTTATTGTAATATTATTTGTATCAGTATTTACCATCTTCTCAAAAGATATTGTGCTTATCGCTGTTCTTCCTGTTCCTAAAGCTGCTATTACCTTTGCATCCTTTCCCTTAGCCAATTGCTCCCTTAGTTTAGGTGCCAACGTTGTTGCTAAAATACCAATTACAGCTATCACTACCAACAGCTCTATCAGAGTAAATCCTTGCTTTAATTTTTTCATACTCTCCACCATAATACTTAGTTATATTCATACTATTATAATACTATAAATAAATACTAATAAAAAGGAGATTTTTTTATTACCCAGGAAATAAAAAAGAGTTTGAGATATTTCTCAAACCCTTTAAATATTTTCCATTCAATTTTATCTCACTTAATTTCACTTCCTCTAACTTTAACCCGAAACACAAGAATAAGAAATTAAATATAACAACTTAATTTAGTATTTAACCCACTCTTTATCTTCCACACTATGACTTCCAACTGTTACACTTGTTCCTGTCGTTGTAAAATCTACTGAAACATCATCATTCATTGTTATTGCTAAAGCAATTTTATTATTATCATAATCTATACTAGCTGATTCTGAAGCCCTTGATCCTCCTACTGTTAATATATCATCTGTACCGAACATATCATTTGCTTTTGTATCTAGTTTAGCTTTTATCCCCCCCATTGTCACAGTTATAGTTCCTGTATCATTTTTTACCATTTCATCCATAAATGCTACTTGCCCTGCTGTCCTTGCTGCTCCCAGTAATGCCACCGCTTTTGAGTCCTTAGCCTTGGCTAACTGTTCTCTTAACTTTGGTGCTAGAGTTGTCGCTAATATCCCGATTATTGCGATTACCACTAATAGTTCTATCAATGTAAATCCTTTTTTCATTCTTCTCATACCAATCCCTCCTCGATTTAAAATTACAACTATATACCATCTTCTCAAAAAAAAAAAATTTCCTTTATTTTATTTTTTTTTTTACCTCTTGAATTGTATAATTAAATGCAACAAAAAAATTCATAAATATTTCCTTGGTATAATGTAAGTGCGACCAAACATTAAAGGAGTATTTATGAATCATAAACATTTTACCATTGAAGAAAGAGAAAGTATATTTAAATTTTTAGCGCAAAAAAAATCAATTAGTTTTATTGCAGCTAAATTAAAGAAAAATAGAGTTAGTATTTATAGAGAAATTAATAGAAATTCAGTTGATGGTGAGTACACTCCTAATAAAGCCCAGTTTTTATACAAAAAAAGAAAACAACTTTGTGGAAGAAAGCACAAATTAAGAGATTCGATCCTTTTGGTAGATATTCAAGAAAAGTTAGAATCAGGTTGGAGTCCAGAACAAATATCAGGAAGAGCTAAATTAGACAACCAATATTCTATTTCATTTAAAACAATTTATAGAGCAATATATCTTGATTTTCTTACGGAGAGTACTAAATACCTTTTAACTAGAAAAGGCAAACAAAAGCCTAGAGGATTGAAAGAAACAAGGGGTAAAATCCCTAATAAAAAGATGATAGAAGAAAGGTCTGAAGAAGCGAATGATAGAAGTGAGATTGGTCATTTTGAAAGCGATACTATCGTTGGCGCAGGAAAAAAGGTGCTATGATGACTTATGTTGATAGGAAATCAAGATATCTTGTAGCGGAGCTAATGATTAATAGAAAATCAGATACTTTTAATGAGGCAACAATAGAGAATTTTAAATATATACCTAAAGAATACATAAAAACATTTACATCGGATAACGGGAAAGAATTCTCTAAATTTAAAGAATTAGAGGAAGCATTAGGTATTAAAGCTTATTTTGCTAACCCTTATCACTCATGGGAGAGAGGAACAAATGAGAATACAAACGATTTATTAAGGAGAACTTTCCCTAAAGGGACTATTTTTAGTAAGATAAAGAGATGTGAATTTTATAAAGCGGTAAACAAAATTAATAATAGACCAAGGAAGTGTTTAAATTGGAAAACCCCAAAAGAAGTATTTTGGGGTGAAATTGAAAAGTGTTGCATTTAATTTGACAACGTAAGATCAGTTAACAAGAAAAAACATAAACTTATACATCTCCCTAAAATTCTAACTATTTATCCATTCTTCCCTATACTTTAATTGCTCCATTTTAGAGAATAAAAAAAGGATCGATAAAATCCTCAATCCTTTTAATATTTTATTTATTATTAATACTTTAAATTAGTTTAATATTCTGTCCAAAGTTTCCCTTCTGTACTTTTATCCTGAGCATCTGTTCCTTTAACTAAATTTAACCCAAACTCTTCTCCAACAGTAACATCTCCAGCAGCAGATTTTTCAGCACCGGCATCATCAGTAATGGTAAAGTCTACTACTCCACCATACACTATTTTAGTACCATTATCTCCTCCACCAATAGTCACTCCTCCAGCACTTGTAGTTGTTAAAGCTTTTGATTTTTTATCTAATTTTACTTCTACATCTGCTAAACTCATAGTTATACTCGCAGTTGTTGTAGTTATCATCTTATCTACTAATACTACACTCCCTGCTGTTCTTGCTGCTCCTAATAACGCTATTGCCTTTGAGTCTTTAGCCTTTGCTAACTGTTCTCTTAACTTCGGTGCCAATGTTGTTGCTAATATTCCGATTATTGCGATTACTACTAATAATTCAATCAGTGTGAATCCTTTTTTCAATCTTTTCATTTTCATTCCTCCAAATTTTTTTTTTCCTTACTCCAGACTATTTTACTTCCAAAAATAAAAATTACTTTTATTTTTTTTATGCTTATCGCTATTATAGTTTATAAGATATCAACACATTATGTCAAGTATATTAGCATTTATTAGTTTTTTTTAATTCTTATACTCTTTTCATGGTTTTTTTTAATATAAATTATTTTGTTAGAATTGTATAGTCTGTGACTAACTTCTTATCTCTTTTTTATCTCCTCGAGCTTCCTCACTCCTATCTCCCTGTATTTTTCATCTTTAGAATTTGCCAATATGCTCCAATATTTAAGCGCCTTCTCCAGGTCTTTCCTATCTCCTAATTTTTTATACTGCCTTTCATATAGGTAAGCCACCATATTGGTCAAGAGGTCATCTCTGGTCTCATCCACTACCTTTTCAAAATTTACCAATAGTCCCTCTACATTATTTTTAGACGCTGACATCATCCCTGCAAAATAGTTTTTCAATACCATATCATCAGGGTTATATTCTATTCCTTTTTGATATATTTCACTGGCCAGATCAAATCTCTTATAGATCCTGATAAGCCCCAAGATACTCCCGCTGAAATTATAATTTGTGAGAAAATAAGGATCTAAATATGCCATCTTGTCGGAATTGGTCTTTATCTTCTCTACTACCAGATCTGGATCCCCACCTTCTCCTACTGTCAACACCTGATCTACCCATATAAATGCTGTACCGATCTTCTTCATTCCCATAGTTCGTAGGAGGAGGGTGTTCTGGTTCATCCCATCAGTCTCTCTATAACTATTTTTAAGTAAGATCTTTTCATCTGCTCTGAGATATGGATTTAATAAAAATAATATCCCAAGACATAGTAGAAGGATGTATATTTTACTGTCTTTAATCACTTACACCACAACCTTTTTCTTTTGTCACGAACCGCATATATAAATTCAAAATATTTTTTACCGCTAATATTCGCTAATGCTGACGAATAAAACCTTTGTTTTTGGGTTCTTAAGCAAAATAATTTCATATCTTTTTTCGCGTACATTTGCGTCATTCGCGGTTCATTTTTTGATTTTAATTTTCAATTGTACATTATCAATTTTTAATTACGGATCTCCAATTCATCACAGTCGCTTTTTTTCAAAAGCTATATTGGTAGCTACCACAACACAAGTTATATAGATTACTACATAGCCAATAATCAAAAAATAATTAGTATCTAATGGTTTCAAATAATCCCTGTAATTTAACAGGTTAAATTTAGGCAGAACAATATACAGCAGATCTAAGATCCACTGAAATAAACTTCCCGTTAATTTTTCTGAGATAGCCTTTATCTCCATAACCCCGTGACCCAATATATAGGTAAATAAGGTAAATATTGTAGAAGTTACAAAGGAATCTGAGATTATTGAGAAAAATATTCCTAAACTGCTCACAATTGATAGTTTTAATCCTATAAAGAATAATGCACGTATATACCACCAGTCAAATTGCCCTTTGGTATAAAGGATAAGCCCTAATATTCCTCCCATGACAAACACATTACAAAATACAGAATAAATTATCCCCAGATTTATTCCCATAATATATTTAGGTTTTGTAACAGCTTTGGTCAAAACTAAATAGATCGATTTTTCTGCTACTGCTTTTATAACATAGGTAGACGATATATATACAGTTATCAGCATCACCAAAAGTTCAGTAAGAAATAACCCGCTGTCTCGAATAACTCGCCCCCCCTCATAGAGGGCTACCTCATCTAACAAGGTAGTAAAGAATATAGAGAGAACTCCAAAATAAAGAATTCCATTAAATACCTTGTTAGATATATTTTCTTTCAATGTATACTTACCAATAGTCAGTATTTTTTTCATTTTACTTCTCTCCTACTGTTTTTATAAAATGATTCTTCAATAAAAAATCATCCTGTTCCAACACAATTTTTTTCATATCCAATATCTCTACTAATTTCCCCTTATCAATTATAGCTACCCTATCTGCTATACTGGCTACATCCTCCAATATATGAGTATTGAAAAATATTGTAGCTCCTTTAGATTTTAATTCCAATATTATTTCTATAACCAACTCACGGGCTAAAGGGTCTAATCCCGACATGGGTTCATCTAAAAATAATAATTTAGGATTATTTAGGATAGCCTGAGCTATCCCAACCTTTTGCAGCATCCCCTTGGAGAACTTTTCCAGCCTTTCATTCTTTCTAGACATAAGACCTATTTTATTTAATATCTTGTCTATTTTTTTATCTAATTCATCCTTTGGGATATTGTAGAGTTCTCCATAATACCTCATCAAATCCATAAGTTTCATACTCTTGGGATAGTAGGAGATTTCCGGCAGATAACCTACCTTCTCAAAATCCATTCCCTTCAATTCTTTCTTTCCAAATACCTCTATCTCACCCTCATCGGGTTTCATCAACCCTAAGATGCACTTCAACGTACTTGTCTTTCCTGCTCCATTGAGACCTATTATGGAAAAAATTTCCCCTTCGTTTACATCGAAAGAGATATTTTTTACCCCGATACTACCCTTAGATCCCTTTATTTTTTTTAATATATCCCTCTCCTTATAGATCAAGGAAATATTTTTTACAGAAATAATATTATTCATTTTATTAACCCCTTTTTCTAAACCTTACTCTTCTTTTTTTATTATAGCTCACTATCCTACCATATCTGACATCTTGAATAAAGGCAGGAACATAGCGATGATCAAAATTCCTACTCCTACTGACATAAATAAAATTATTAGTGGCTCAAAGGCAGAGAGTAAATTTCTGACAGCTTCCTCCAATTCCATCTCGGTAAAATCTGCTACTTTTTCCAAAATTTCGGTTAACTGTCCACTCTCTTCACCTACTTCAATCATATCTGTCACCATAGGAGGAAACTGTCCGCTATTCGCCAATGGTTTATATATACTGGCTCCGTCTCTTATACTATCCTTGGCCTCTAATATAGCTTCCTCTATAAGAGTATTCCCCACAATCTCACCACATATATCAAAAGCCATAAGGATCGTAACTCCACTATTTAAAAGAGTAGACATAGTCCTCGTAAACCTGGCCATGGCTGTTTTTCTCACAAATGTTCCAAAGAGAGGTGCCTTTAATAGAAGAATATCAAAAGTCCTTCTCCCCTTAGGAGTTGATCTAGCTTTTTTTATACCATAAAAAATCAACCCGGTTCCCAAAATAAAGAGATACCAAAATCTAGAAGCAATATCACTGGCTTTCATAACCATCCTGGTAAGAAGTGGCATCTCCACCCCTGTTCCTTCAAATAACAGCATAAATTTTGGAATTATAAAAGCTAACATAAAAAACATTACAACTATCGCAGTGAAAAATACAATGGACGGATAGATCATGGCTCCCTTTACCTTTCCCTTTATCTCTTCAGATTTTTCCAATGATGTAGCTATCTTCATGAGTACCGAATCCAGCATTCCTGATGCTTCCCCTGCTTTTACCATACTTATATATAATTTATCAAAATATTTAGGATGTTTAGCTAAACATGCTGCCAAAGGCATCCCCGAACTTATTTCCTCCCTCACTTGAGAGACAACTTCTTTTAATTTAGGTTTTTCAATTTGGGCTTCCAGGATTTCAAAACACCTGATAAGTCCTACCCCTGCATTTATCATGGTGGATAGCCCTCTTGTAAAGACAGCTATATCCTTAGTTTTGACCCTTTGAAACATACCGTTTTGCATACTAAAACTCGCCTTTTTATTCGACTTTACAAGAATTAATTTTTGCTGTCTCAACATTTTTCTGAGTTCTATAGGAGATTTAGCCTCCATCTCTCCATTAACTTTTTTACCACGACTATCCAAGGCAGTATATTTATATAACATAATTCACACCCCTGTCTATTTATTTTTTTTATGACAGCGTGACTCTCATCACCTCGTCCAAACTAGTCACTCCTAATACAGCTTTCTTCATCCCTGATTCCCTCAAGGTATCCATACCTTTTTTTACCGCCAAATTTTTTATGTCTATACTTGTTGTATTTTCAGAAATAAGGTTTTTCATCTCGTCATCTACTTCCATTATCTCATATATAACACTTCTTCCTTTGTAGCCGGTATTATTACACTTCTCACAACCTGCTCCTATTTTAAAATCTAAACCTTCATAATCATTTTTATCCAAATCCATAGCCATTAATTTGTTGGAGGATTCACCGTCTTTGCCCATACAGTGAGGACAAATTCGCCTAACTAACCTTTGAGCAATAACCATCGATATAGAAGCTGAGATCAAAAATGGCTCTACCCCCATATTTAATAATCTATGAATAGAACTAGGTGCATCATTGGTATGGAGAGTAGATAATACCAAATGCCCTGTTAGAGCAGCTTTAATAGAGATCTCTGCAGTTTCTCCATCTCTTATCTCTCCTACCATTATGATATCCGGATCCTGCCTCAAAAAACTTCGAAGAGAAGCCGCAAAAGTAAGCCCTATATCTGGTTTACACTGGACTTGATTTATTCCTTCCAATTCATATTCCACTGGATCTTCCGCTGTAGATATATTTACATCTTCCTTATTTAATTTATCCAATACAGAATACAAAGTTGTGGACTTCCCAGAACCAGTAGGTCCTGTCACCAGTATAATTCCATATGGATTTTGAATAACTCTATTTACTATTTTCAATGCTTTTTCATCATAACCTAAACTGGATAAATCCAGCTGTACCGATCCCCTATCCAATATTCTCATTACTACTTTTTCCCCATGAATAGTTTTTAGAGTGGACACACGAAAATCAACTCGTCTATCTCCTATTTTTATCCTAAACCTTCCATCCTGGGGAAGTCTTTTCTCTGCAATATCCAGATCACACATAATTTTTATCCTTGAAACTATAGCATTCATAATATGCTTAGGCATTTTTTTAACAGTTATCAATAAACCGTCCAATCTATACCTTATCCTTATCTCTTTTTCATAGGGCTCTATATGGATATCACTGGCCTGCAGTTTTACAGCTTTTACTATTATGGCATTTACCCCTTTTACCACAGGTGCACTATCAGATCCCAAACTACTAACTATATCTTCATCTTTATAGTTACTTTCAATCTCTATATCTTCCTCTGCAAATTTATTCAATTCATCCAATACATTATCTGTTTGAGTTTCTGTTTTCTCATCTCTTTTGTGGATATATTTTTCCAGATATTCCATTATATTAGATTTCATTGCTAATACCGGTTTAATAACCATATTTGTTTTCATCTGCAATTCGTCTATTAAAAACGTATCTTTTGGATTCTCCATAGCTACCATAAGTTTTTTTCCATTTATCCGTAATGGTAAAATTATTTTTTCCTTCATATACTCTTCTGATAAGATTGCCAATACTTCTAATTTCAGATCTGTTTCATCTATTACCTTTACCTTTACTTTATTTTGCTCCCCCAAAGCATCGAGCATATTTTCCTCATCTAAATAACCCAGTTCTATTAAAATTTCTCCCAACTTTTCCCCGGTTTTTTTTTGCTCTTCCAAAGCTTTTTCCAACCCATCTTTTGTTATCAACTTTTTCTCTACTAAAATCTCTCCGATTCCCCGTCTTCTCTTTACTACCACCATAATTTACCCCTCTGTTCCCATCATTACTTATTTTTTCTATACCTTATATATTATATTATAATGATCTTTTTTTCTACCCCTTAGGTCTGATTAACCTCTTTTCACTTTTTATTCACTGCTTGTATCTACACTGCTTTCTACTTCAAATTTATCACTAGCTCCTTCAGAAACTAACTTAACCTTACTCCTTCTTTGTTTTGCTTCCCCTTCTGTTGTAGCCTTTATTTCAGATTGATCTGGAATAAAGTAAGTTTTTTCAAAAGTTTTTTTATGCCCTAATTTATCATAGACGGTAAATAAAAGAGTTCCTTTTGAACCGGCTATAAATCCGGAAGTCGGAATTTTTACTTTACCATCTTCCCATTTTGGAGTACTGGTTATAGAATTTTCTGTAAGAGTAGTAAATGATTGTCCATCTAGGTTAGATTCATCATCTGTTTCAGGCTTATTCCCCACTCTAAAGACATAACTATATTCTGTCACTCCAGCTAACTCTATTAACTTCGATAGATCTATTTGTATATTTCTATCATTACCTATTTCCCCTATAATTCCATTTTCTAAATACACCGTATTTATCTGTGTATCTATTAAAAAATCAAGATTTACTTCGTCACCTACTATCCCGTAGATACTTACAGGTCTTATTGTTATAGTATTTATTTTATTACTTTCAAATCCACCTATTTTCATCACTACCGCTTCAGAACCTTCTGGATAAGGGACTGTTAATATTTCTTCAGCACCATTATTTCTTTTGACCCTTAATTTTTCTATTTTTGCTCCTCCATCAGTTGATATTAGTGCATATACCCCAGGGTCATCTTCAAAGGAACCCGAACCTCCCTTTGTAAATATACGATCATCTACTATTATTTCTTTTCCCACTATATTTGTGCTATTATTTGTCCAGTTATCTTCATCACTAAGCTTTTCATATATTTTAAGTTCTGTCTTATCGTTTGGAGCTATTGCAAATGGTCCAAAGGTAATACTTCTTCCATCTATTGCATGTTGATTTCCATCGACAAAATCTTCTACCAATATCGTTCCATTTATTGTTACCGGCTCATTTACCAAAACAAAGCCTAATTCAACCTCTGCATACCATTCCGTTATAACTTTAGGATTTTCAATTATTTCACTTTCTCTCTCTGCATAAACGTCTGTATAGGATACATCATTTAACCCATTTATTATTTGGAGACCATCAAGTTTAAGCCTATCCATTTCTTCAAATTTTTCACCTGTTCTTGATTTTAACGTTACCTTCATTGTATTTGTCAGTGAATCAAATCCTACACTTTCTACCCAAACAGATATAGCGTTGTTTCCTGCAAAAGTAACCATACTTAATAAAATAAATAAAATGAATATTTTATAACCCTTCATTTCCCCTCCCCCTCCTTATAGATCTTCTATATAACAATATACCCCCCCTTTTATTTTTTTCCTTCTCAGGTAAAAAAACAAAATAGGCTGAAAACACTTTCTGTTCCCAGCCTATAATTGTAATTTTATGTACTCCTATTTTTTAACTTCCACTTATACTAGTTTCGTCTTCCTCTGAGCTTCTGTCTATACTGCTACCTATCCCAAATTTCTCTTTACTTCCTTCTGTTATTATCTTTATTTTACTTCTCCTCAGTTTTACCTCACCACTTACCTTGGCTGCTATTCCATCAGATTGTTTAGATACAAAATAAGTTTTTTCATAAGTTTTTTCATGTCCTAATCTGTCATATACTGTAAATGATAAAGTTAGTCTAGAACCTTCAGAGAAATTTCCTAATTGAATTTTTACATCATCTAACTTACCATCTTCAGTGGGAGTCAAATATTTTCCACCATCAACTGTTCCCCCTTTACCTTCCCTTTGAAAACCGTTTGATAAAGTATAGCTATACTTATTTATGCCTGATAACTCCTGAAATTCTGATAATTTTATATTTATTTCTCCTGATTTTAATTCACCTATAATATCTTCATCGTCTAGATAGGAACTATTTATCTTAGTATCCACTATAAAATTTAAAATTTTAGGTGTTTCATCTATATTATATTTATCCGCAGCTATAGGCGTTACTCTAACTATATTTGCTTCTTCTCTTATAAAGTCTAATTCTATTTCTCTATATCTCGTGTTTTTTGTTATTTTAAAGTTTTTCTTCCGTATAACTCTTCCATATGAATCTAGTTTTTCTACTTTAATTTTGGTTATTTTCAATTTCCCTTTTTCATCAGTATTATCTTCAGGAATCTCTACATAAATAATTGGTTTGCTTTTATGAAAATAATCCCCCCCCTTTGTAAAAATATATGTTCTACCAGAATCATCTATAGTTGTTCTTTCTCCATTCTCCCATCCATAGATCTCTTCATAAGTTTTTATCTCTATACTTTTAGAATCAAGGAAATCAGGTACTTTATAGTAAGTCTGTATCCAATTTCCATTTTTTACATTTCCATTATATATATATAACTCTATTTCTACTCTATCTCCAGGTTTCACTTTGGATTTTATAGGAGTTCTATAAATTACTTCTGTTTTATTATTCCCCAGAGGATTTGCAATTCCAGAGATGCTCCATCCCGAAGTTTCTGTGATTTTATCATTTAAAATAGTTTTTTTCCCATTATTCCCACTTAAAATTATTTTTATTTCTGGATAATTTGTAACATCTATATCTTTTACACCTATTTTTTTTCTCGCTTGCCCAGGTGGTGTTTTTCCATTTCCCCATCCCGCAAAAATCGAAATACTCATCAATAAAAATAATACAAATATACTATAACTCCTTATCATCTTCCCCATCTATCTATCTTTCCTCCCTCTTTCTCTTTTTAGCTTTATCAAATTCAGCCTTACTTATCTATAGTTTATAAAATCTTTCGTTTATTTTTCTGGTTTCATTTTCTAATAATCAGCTCTTTTAAATCAACGAATATTGGGATATAAAATCCACTGTCATATTTATACTTGTCTACATTCTCAATAATACGAATTGTTTAATTTTTACCTCATTTTTGACTCTTCCACTATGAAATATCAACTTTGTTATCTTTTTTTAGAGTTACAAAAAAAGCCAAGAAATAATTTCTTGGCTCCAAAAGTAATTTCTTACTTCTCTATGTTTGTGTAAGGTAATAAAGCAATGTTTCTAGCTCTCTTTATTGCTCTAGTTAACTTTCTTTGTAACTTAGCACTTGCACCAGTTACTCTTGCAGGATTGATTCTACCTTTATCAGACATGAATCTCTTTAATAAATCTGCATTCTTATAGTTTAACTCTTCAGCTTTAACTCTTAATTTTGCTCTTTTTCTTCTCTTTCTGAATTCTGCCAACTCAGTCACCTCCTAAAATTAGAACGGGAATTCGTCATCTTCTTCTTCGACAACGCCCGATTGCTTTGGTTCTGTATACTTTGGTTGATTATAGCTATTTGTTGTTTTGGGTTTAGAATTTGAATCAGATTCAAAACTATTAGCTCCACTGTTTCTAGACTCTAAAAATTCGATTCTATCAACAATAACTTCTGTTCTGTATCTTTTTTCCCCATTAACTTCATAAGTACTTGTTTGAATTCTACCTTGTACTCCGGTATTATTACCTTTTCTTAGGTACTCTCCAATCAATTCAGCTGTCTTACCAAAGGCAGCACAACTAATAAAATCTGCTGGATCATCTTTTCTCATTCTATTGACTGCTAGTGTGAATTTGCAATAAGCCATTCCACTTTGACCATACTTTAATTCTGGATCTCTAACAAGTCTACCAGTTAAAACCACTAAGTTCATAGACATAATAGCCTCCTATTAAACAATTATTGAATTAAGAATTACTTGTTCTTAACGATGATATATCTCATAACTTCTTCAGTAATGTTTAACTTGTTTTCTGCTGCTTGTAAGTTTTGCCCTTCAGCTTTGAACGTAGTTAATACGTAGAAACCTGTTCCTTTCTTTTCGATTGGATAAGCTAACTTTCTTTCACCCATTTTTGTAGTTTTTAATTCAGTTGCGTTTGCTGCTGTTAAGATAGTTTCTACTTTCTCAATGATAGCACCTCTGGCATCCTCCATAACTGTTGGGTTAATAATGTACATTATTTCGTAATTTGTCATCAATTTGACCTCCTTCCCTCTGGATTTTGTCCAAGTAATAAATCACTCAAACAGGGTGCATATATTATATCATATCTGTAAAAGTAAAGCAAGGATAAATAAAAAACTAACCTACATTTTATAGGTTAGTTTTTTATATTAATTATTTCTTCTCATCCAAGCTGGAATCTCTAAATCTTCCTCTTCTTTTTTCTCTACTGTTTTAGCTAAACTTGGTTTTTCTATAGCTACTACTTTTTTTTCTGTTGATTCATCAC
Organism: Fusobacteria bacterium ZRK30; assembly: GCA_024628785.1. Classification (NCBI taxonomy): domain Bacteria; kingdom Fusobacteriati; phylum Fusobacteriota; species Fusobacteria bacterium ZRK30. The sequence goes on along the minus strand of CP102405.1, from coordinate 626,073 downwards.
TAAAGTTAGTTGCAACCAGAGTTACTTGTAATCTGTCTCCCATCTCATCATCAGTTGTAACACCAAACATTACGTCATCTACAGATTTTCCTGCAGCTTCCTTTACCATATTTGATATTGCAAAAGCTTCATTTAATCCCAATGCCGATGATCCGGATATATTGATTAATATCTTACTTGCCCCAGATATTGATTTTTCTAATAATGGACTTTGAAGGGCTTTTTCAGTGGCTTTAATGGCTCTATTTTCCCCTTCCATCTCTCCAAATCCTATCATAGCTATCCCTGAATCTAACATAGTCGTTTTAATATCAGCGAAGTCTAAGTTTATTAATCCTGTCTTTAATATTAGGTCAGCCAGACCTTTAATTCCAATTTTCAAAACATTATTAGCTTCCATGAAAGCATTTTGTAATGTTATAGTTTTTTCCGGAAGTTCGAATAATTTATCATTTGGTATGATAATCAGCGCATCTACAGATTCTTTTAGGTTAACTATTCCTGAATCTGCATTTTTCATTCTGCTCTTTCCTTCAAAAGTAAATGGTTTTGTAACTACTGCAACAGTTAAAATCCCCATCTCTTTTGCTACTCTGGCTATTACCGGAGCTGCACCTGTACCTGTACCTCCACCCATTCCAGATGTTATGAATAACATATCTGTTTCTTCTAATAGAGTTTTTATCTTGTCTAAATCTTCTTCTGCTGCTTGTTTTCCAATCTCCGGGTTAGCTCCTGCTCCCAACCCTCTCGTTGATTTTTCCCCTAACTGTATTCTTATGTCAGCTAAAGAATTGTGTAGATCTTGGGCATCTGTATTGGCTGCAATATATTCTACTCCTGTTACTCCTGCTTCGATCATATCATTTATTGCATTCCCTCCGGAACCCCCTATCCCCATTACCTTTATCTTCACCAAATGCTCATTCGTGTGTATCATCCATCTTCCTCCTTAGACTATAGGCTCTATATAAAATTTCCCAACCATTTTTTAAATTTAGACGGACTTTTAGTTCCAGTCTTTTTCTTAACTGCTTCTTTTTTTTCTACTTTATTGACAGTTTCCACTTTTTCCTTTACTTCCTCTACCTTATCCTCTACATTTGTTTTTTGCAGATCGCTGTATTCATCCTCAAGAGCTGTTAGCAATACCCCCATTCCTGTAATACAGGCAGGATTTTTTAGTGTAGTTGTCATTCCATCTATCTTGATAGTAGTTCCTATCCTGATATCGTAATCCAGTAAAGATTTTAACTTTTCTAAAATTCCATAATCTCCTACAACTCCTCCAGCCAATACAACACCGTTTTTCAGGTATTCTTTGTACCCGGAAGCCTCTATACTCTTTGAAATATATTCCAATATCTCATCGGTTCTAGCATCCATTATCTCCCTTAAATATCTAACTTCAAAGGTCTTAGTCATACTTTCTCCATTTTCTAAATAAGATACTGTAATTTTTTCATCTATATCCTTGTTTTTTATCTCCAATAAGATATTTTTCACTACCTCTTGATTTAATTCTAACACATATTTAAGATCATTGACATAGTGCATACCACCTATAGGTATTACATTTGTATTTATAAGCCTGTTATTTTTAAAGATAGTTATCTCTGTCAAACCATACCCGATGTCTACCAATGCTACACCATTTACCTTATCTATTTTTTTCAGAGTAGCTTTTGAAGATGCTTCTCCATTATATATAAGGCTGTCTACCTCTATCTTTGCTTTATTTAGTGTTTCTACTATTTTTTTTACCTTTAATTTCGGAATCCTTATCAAATGAACATTTACCTTTAATTTATTTCCTACTTTTCCTACTGGGTTTTTCATTATTCCAGAATCATCTACCCTGTAATTATAAATTTCCTTGGCAATTACCTGTTCATCTTCTTTAACTACCTTTTCTTTAGATATCTCAAAAATTTGATCACAATGATCTTCAGTAACTTCTATCTCCTCATCGGAAAGCTTATACTCAATCTCTGTGGTACTAGATTTTATATCACTTCCACTGACTCCTATAGTAGCTTTTTTTATTACTACTCCAAGCTTATCTTCCAGTCTTTCCTTTCCCAATCTCAAGGTTCTACTGAATAATTCCCCATCGATTATTTCACCTTTTTTTATTCCGTTAGATGGAACAATAGTCTGCCCCAATACCTTTATATTTTTTCCAGAATCATATAATTCTCCTACAATAATAGTTGTTTTAGATGACCCTATATCTATTCCTGTTCTTATCCTTCTCATCATCTTTGATCACCCTCTATCCTTTTTATAATGTAGTCTTCAAACCTCAAATCAATATACTCTATTTTTTTACCCCTTTTACTTTGAGCCCTTACCTGATCATATAGTTTTTTTACAACCCCATATTTTTTTCTGTCTACATCTATATTTGTGATTATCTTAAGCCCTGTATTTGTTGTCACTGCTATCCCATTACTTACCTTATATATCTGGGATATTTCATCTTTAAAACTAATTTTTTCCATAACCGCTATAAATTCTTTTATCTCTTTTTCATTATCTATCCGAAATAAAGGCATATTATATTTTTTACTCTCTTTCATATACCCATATATTTTACCCAATTCATCGGATATGTAAATCCTACCTTTATATTCTATATATATAAAAGGTTCTTTTTCCTTTATATCAAATAATAAAATATCGGGCATCTGAGTTTTTATGACCACATCTTTTACCCTTACATCCTCTAATATTTTATCCTTCATTTTTTTTTTATCTATTTCCAGTATATTTTTACCCTTTAGGTTTTCTATACTGCCAGCTAAATCATCGATCAGCTCAATATTTTTAGCCCTTATATTTACTTGGGTAACGTCAAATAAGGAGGCTCTTTTAAAGTCTCCATACTCAGTATAGGTATACCAACATACTATCCCTATGAATATTATTTGCAATATTTTCTTCATATTCATTTCACCTAGTCTATTATTTTAAATATAACATTTTTATCTATTTTTTACAATATATACATAAAACTATTATAAATTTGTTACATCTGATATCATTTTTTCCAATATCATTTCAAAACTATAACCTTTTAGTTCTCCTAATTTAGGCAGTAAGCTTGTAGTAGTCATTCCAGGACTGGTATTCACCTCTAAAAAATACAACCCGTCTTTAGACAGAATAAAGTCACTTCTGCTCATTCCTCTAAGGTTTAATATATCGTGTACTTTAGAAGCAATCTCCATAGCTTCCTCATAGTAATTTTCCTCTATTATGGCAGGAACTTCATATATAGTTTTTCCGACTGTATATTTTGACTCAAAATCATAGGTTCCTGAATTAGGTATTATCTTTACTACACCTAATTTTTCTCCATTTAAGATTCCAGCTGTCAGCTCCTCTCCAGCAACAAATTCCTCTATCACCAGATCTATTCCTTTTAATTTTTCTACTGCCTTTTCTGCTTCCTCTGAGTTTTGACAGATGTAGAGTCCTACACTAGACCCCTCTTTAGAAGGTTTTATAACTATTGGATATTTTTTTATATCATCTATACTAGTATACTTCATTGGTGTTTTAATTCCAAAATCATCTACAATTATTTTAGTTAAAATTTTATCCATCGATACAGCACTGGCTGTTACACCTGATCCTGTATATGGCTTTTTTAAAATATCTAAGACTGCCTGTACCCTTCCATCTTCACCAAACTCACCATGTAAAGCTATATATGCTAAGTCATATTCATTTTCCATAAGTGCAGTCAAATAATTTTCTTCCACTAGATCTATCTTAAAGGCGTCATATCCCAGGTTTAGAAGCCCCTGCAATATAGCTCCTCCACTCATCAGTGATATCTCTCTTTCTGAGGAGACCCCCCCCATCAATACTGCTATTCTCATACTTTTCTCCTAGTCTTCAATAATTACGATCTCTTCCTCTAGTTCAATCCCTGAATCTAGTTTTACTTTTTCCTTCACTATCCTGATTATCTCAATAACATCATTATATTTAGCGTTTCCGTGATTTTCCAAAAAATTAGGATGAACATTGGAAACCTGCATATCCCCTACTCTGTGGCCTTGTACCCCTGCAGCTATTATCAGTTTAGCAGAAAAATGTCCCTCAGGGTTTTTAAAAGTACTTCCCAGATTAGGCATATTCAAAGGATGTCTGGCCTCTCTTTTCCCCTTTAGTTCCAAAACTCTTTCTTTATCAAATCCCATTTCAAATTTAAACACAGCACTTATAACTATCCAGTTTTTTTTCTGAATCTCTGTATTTCTATAAGTCACATAGATCTCTGATTTCTTTATTTTTCTAATTTCAAAATTTTCATCTACGATCTCGACCTCTTCTATATGGTCAAAAACTTCAGAACCATAGGCTCCTCCATTCATATAGATCAGGCCTCCTACACTTCCAGGAATCCCGGCTAAATTTTCCAATCCTGAATAATTTTTTTCTTCTATAAACTCAATCAGATCATCAAAGTTTAATCCTGATTCCACATAGACTCTTCCATCTCCTAAATCCTCTATCTTATTTAATTTATTTAAACTTATAAAAGATATATCCATATCTCTATCCGGAATCAATGTATTGGTTCCATTACCTATAAGAAAAGTTTTTTCTCTGGTTTTTAAAACTTCAACCAATTCCTCTTTTTTATCTATTACTATCAACTCTTTAGCTGTTCCACCAATTTTCATATTAGAATATTCTCTCATATGATGGTATTTATATATTTTCATCTTACCTCCAACTTTTCAACTACCTCATATGCCATCTGGGATATAGTTCCAGCTCCCATAAAGATATAGGTCCTGTCTTCAGTTTTTATTTCTTTCAATATTTCTTCCACAGTAGTTAAAATCTTTGCATCTCCAGAAGTATAAATATCAGCAGCCAACTCCTTCAAGGTAATCCCATATATATCTTCCTCTCCTGCAGAATATACAGGAAGTAAGATTACCTCATCTGCCAGATCAAAACACCCTCTAAATTCTTCATATAAAAATTTTACTCTGCTATATCTATGAGGTTGGAAGATAGCTGTAATTTTTTTAGTTTCTATTTTTTTAGCACCTTCCAATGTAGCTCTTATCTCAGTGGGGTGATGTGCATAATCATCTATGATCCTTGTGTCTCCATCTAAAAGAATATCATACCTTCTCTTGGCACCCTTAAATTTTTCCAGTCTGATCTTTATCTCCTCTAGAGATACTCCCAGAGTATAAGCCAGATATATTACTCCTAAACTATTGGAAATATTATGACTTCCAGGTACAGATAATCTGAATTCTCCCAGAAGTTTCCCATCTAAGATCACATCGTAAACACTCTTCCCGTCCATTATTCTGATATTATCTGCATATATCCCAGCTTTTTTCTCAATACTATAGGTCAATATTTTATCTTTAGATCCCAATATATTTTCTGATTCCAAGCAGTCTATATTCAGCAGAGTAAGCTTTTTAGTCTGCTCATAAAATTGTATGAATGATTTCTTTATATTTTCAAAACTACCATGATTTTCTAAATGATCCGCCTCTATATTGGTTATGATGGAGTATTCCGGCAGTAGGTATAAAAATGAATTATCACTTTCATCTGCTTCTGCTACCAAAAATTCTCCTGTCCCACAATGAGCGTTGGAATTTATCTCTGGTAAGATCCCTCCTACTACAATAGATGGATCCAGTGGCAGCATTACAGCTCCCAGCATAGAACTGGTAGTAGTTTTTCCATGGGTCCCGGCTACAGCTATCCCGGCTTTTTCATTGAATAACCTAGCCAAAAGTTCTCCTCTTTTTATAACTTCTATTCCATTTTCCATAGCGTATTTATATTCTGGGTTACTCTCCTTAATAGCACTTGATCTCACTACCAGGTCAATTCCTTCTACATTTTTTGAATCATGTTTATAATGAATTTTAACTCCTAAACTTTCGAGTTCTATACTTACATCTTTTTTAGCCTGGTCTGACCCGCTCACACAGTATCCGCTCTTAGCCATTATCTTAGCTAATCCACTCATACCTATACCATTTATTCCTATAAAAAATACTTTTTTCATCTATTTATTCCCCCAAATCTCTAAAGCATCCACTATTTTTTCTGCTGAATTTCCTTTTTTCATTCTTTTTAATGCCGCTTTCATCTCTGTTAATTCGTGTTCATTTTTCAACAATTCCAAAGCCATTCTAACAGCATTTTGGGCTTCTCCATCTTTATAGATTAAACTAGCCTTGTTCTCTGAAAGGATCTTAGTATTCTCAAACTGTCCAACTTCACGAAGCTGGTATGGTATTAATATCGATGGTTTTCCCAGCTCTATCAATTCTGAGATTGTCAACGCTCCCGACCTGCATAACACCAAGTCAGCAGCACACATTATATTGGCCATATTTTCAAAATATGGTTTTATCTGATCTGTTAATTTATATTTAGATAATTTAGACATAACCTCTTCGTAATTTTTTTCCCCGGTAGCCCAATATATCCTTGTATTTTTTTCCTTTAAAAATGAATCCCATTCTTTAATCAATGCTTCATTTATACTTCTGGCTCCTAAACTTCCACCCATAATAAGGATCATCTTTTCATGATCTTCTAATTTTATCTTCTCTCTTTCAGTATGAGGATTTAAGGTATAAAATTCCTTTCTAAGGGGGTTTCCTGTAACCTGTAGTCTAGACTGATATTTTGAAGGCAGTTCGTCATAGGTTAGATCAAAGGCTAAAAACATCTTTTTACTAAACCTATAAAATATCTTATTAGCCAGCCCTAAGGTAACGTTTTGCTCCTGCAGATATATAGGAATTCTTAAAATTATTGCACCTAACAGGGTGGGGATAGATATATAGTTTCCAAACCCAATCACTGCATCGGGTTTTTCCTTCCTTAATATCGATATAGCTTTTTTTGTAGCTTTTAAGACTTTTATTATTGATTTAAAATTTCTTAGAGGTAAAACATCTAAGCCTATGAATTTATGTCCTGCATTTGGAACGATCTCTTTTTCCATCCTATGGCTGGTCCCTATAAAAAGCAGGTCTATATTTTTCTTTCTCAATTCATGTGCTACTGCCAAGGCAGGGTAGATATGTCCTCCTGTTCCTCCTGCTGTTAAAATTATTTTTTTCATATATATCTCCCTGACGGTTTTCAACCATCGTCTAATTAATCATTATTAATTCTCTTCTTTAAATTTTTCTAAAACCAATTTTTTGAACACCTTTCCCCTCTCTTCAAAACTTTTAAATTGGTCAAAGCTGGAGGTAGCCGGGGACAGAAGAACTGTCAGATTTTTTTTTAAATCCATATTTTTTATTTTTTTCTCCAGTGCAATCATTACTTTTTCCAGAGTTTCTAAATTATAAATATCCTCCTTAGGATAGTTTACCGCCAATAATTCCTTCTCTAGTTTAGGAGCTAATTCTCCTATTAAATATACTTCTTTTACACTTTCCTTAATTTCCTCAATGAGGGGTGTTAATTCCAGGTTTTTATCACACCCGCCACATATGAGAATTGGTTCTTCAAAAGCTCCTATGGCCTTCATTGTAGACTCTAAATTAGTTCCTTTGGAGTCATTTATAAATTTTACAGCATTATTTTGATTTTTATAGGTATAAAAATCCTCCATTCTATGCTCCAAACTGTCGGTATTTTCTAAAAAATTTGTTATAACATTATTATCTATACCAATTAATTTTGCTGCTCCTACAACAAATAACATATTCTGTAAGTTATGTTTCCCTTTTAATGAAAAATTATCTATACCTGTTACCTTTTCACCTTTAAAATAGAGGTTATCTTCAGATACACAGATATCAGCATTTTCTTCTAGAGATAGATTTAAAATCTTTCCATCAACCCTATCTAATCTTTTCATTATCTCCAGGTCATCTATATTTACTATAAATTTTTCCTTTGAACTCTGATTCATTCCTACGTTGAATTTTGTATCGTAGTATTCATCTGCGTCCCTGTACCTGTTCAAATGATCGGGAGCAAGGTTGATTATCATAGCTATATCAGCTTTAAATTCATATAAATTTTCCAGCTGGTAGGAGCTCAGTTCTAAAACTATATATTCATATTTATTTTTCTTTAAAACAGCTTCTGAATATGGAGTTCCTATATTTCCCGCTGCTATACTACTAATTCCTGCTGCATTCAATAATCCGGCTAACTTACTTGTTGTTGTGGTCTTTCCATTAGTTCCTGTAATAGCTATAATTTTTGTCTCAGAAGTTTTTTTCATATAGTTATATGATACCTCTATCTCATCCACTATTTTAATACCTTTTTTTTTCGCTTTTTCTATTAGATCGTTATAGGGTATTCCCGGACTTTTTACAAACAGGTCTACCTCTTCTAAATAAGCTACCGCATCTGTAGACGAAACACCTATTTTGTCATCTACAAGTACTGTTTCCCATTTGATCTCTTCAAATAATCTCATTACACTTTTACCGCTGACTCCAGCTCCATATATCATAGCTTTTTTCATCTTATTACCACCTTTATTTCACTTAAAATTAGAAATTGTAAATTTAGCCTCTATTTCATCATAAAGAACAGAGAATATGAAGTTATAGGAAATTCCCCGTAAAACTTCTATTTCTCTATCCTTTCTGATCAATATTTTCTTATCTTAATTTTAGTATTATCAAACTTCCTATACCACACAATAATCCTATTATCCAAAATCTAATAGTTACCTTAGTTTCTGCTAAACCTTGTAATTCAAAGTGGTGATGGATAGGAGCCATCCTAAATATCCTTTTTTTCCTCATCTTATATGAACCTACTTGTAATATTACAGATACTGCTTCTACTACAAATACAAAACCAATTAAAAGAAACAGTAGTTCCTGTCTCAAAAATATTGTAACTACCCCTAATAATCCACCTAACATCAGAGAACCTGTATCTCCCATAAATATTTCAGCTGGATAGAAATTGAACCATAAAAATCCTAACCCTGCTCCTATTAAACCGGTTAAAAATACGGTGATTTCCCCTGTTCCTGCTATATAGTAAAGATCAAAATGCTGACTTAACTCTATATGCCCTGTAAAGTACGCTATCAGCCCTAGAATAGACGCTGCTATAATTACCGGCATTATCACTAGCCCATCCAATCCATCTGTTATATTTACAGCATTTGAGCTTCCTATCAATACCAAGAGTATCCACCCTAGTAGTGGAACTGCTCCTATATACAGATAGTTCTTTGAAAATGGATTCATTATTCCAAAATCTAACTCCGTTTCCGATATTCCAAATTTAATTATAAACAACCAAGTCAGGATTGCTATTAACGCCTGTCCAATCATCTTTTTTCTACCTGACAAACCTTTTTTACAGATTGTTAACTTTCTATAATCATCTAGGAAACCTATCCCACTGAATAAAAGCATGCACAGAAGCAACATCAAATTAAATTTATTGGTCAGATTTCCCACAATTAAATTAGTTATTGTTGCAGAGAAGACTATCAAGACTCCTCCCATTGTAGGAGTCCCAGTCTTTGTAAAATGTGTTTCCGGCCCTACATCCTTTGCTTCGTCTCCTATTTTTTCCTTCCTTAAATAAGCTATAAATGGTTTTCCTAAGATCATCACAATCATAAGTGATATGGCAAACCCCAGGAAACCTCTCAAATAAATCGATTTTAAATACGTTAAACTTTCATACTTTTCCGCCAAATAATATAACATCTACCAATCTCCTAATCTAAAATTTTATTCAAACAAATACCATTCGAAGCCTTTAAAAATACTGCAGCCTCATCTTTTACCAACTTTATTCTGTCTCTTATTTCTTCCACAGTCTCAAAATAAAAACATTTTTTATGGTCCAATTTTATATATAAATTCTTCATCTCTTTTCCCACTAAATAGACCTCATCTAAATCTAAATTTTCTATAGTTTCAGACAACTCTTCATGAAGCTTACCACTTTCTTTTCCTAATTCCAGCATATCCCCTAATACAGCCACCTTGTAATCACCTTTAAAAATTTCATCAAAAGTTTCTAAGGATACTTTCATAGCTATCGGACTGGCATTATAAGCATCATTTATAAAAATTTTTCCATCTTTTTCAACTCTTTCAAATCGCATCCCTGTCAGCTTCAGATCTTTGCAGGCATCTAAAATTTCTTCCTTGGATACTCCCATCTTTAGAGCTACTGTCATAGCTAAGGCTATATTGATAGAGTTATACTCCCCATATAGGTTCGTTTGCACTTCCATCACCTCACCTGAAAAAGATAGTTTAAATTCTCCGCCTTTTTTATCCTGGCAAAATTCCTTTATAATGTAACTATTACTTTCATTTTTCCCTACTCTTATAGCTTCTGCACCTTTAAAATAAGGATCATCTCCATAAACCACTCTAAATTCTGGTTTTACAAATTCAAAAATCTCTGTTTTTGCTTTAAAAACATTATTTCTATTTTCTAAAAACTCTAAGTGAGAATCCCCTATATTGGTCACTACAGCATAATCCGGAGCGGCTATCTCTCCTAATCGTCTTATCTCACCTAAGTTACTCATTCCCATCTCTAAAGCTATAAACTTGTCATCTTCCTCTAGCTGTAGGAGGGTCAGTGGCAGACCTATATGATTGTTGTAGTTCCCCTGAGTCTTCTTCCCCTTGTATCTTTTCGATAAGATAGAATAGAGGATATCCTTTGTAGAAGTCTTTCCTTCACTCCCAGTAATTCCTACAACTGTTACATCCAAACTTTCCCTGTATTTTTTAGCTAATTCCTGTAAGAATAAGATACTATTTTCTACATAGACTGCTCTCTCATCCTCTATTTTAATATTTATATCATCATAAAACACCAAACAAGCACCTTTTTCCAATACATCTTCAACATATTTATTTCCAGACCTTATTCCGATAAAAATATCATTTTTTTTTACCTTCCTGCTATCTATAAGAATTTCTCCTATTTCAATCCCTTTAAGATGTTTTTTATTTGGAAACATTTCGTTAAAAAACTTTAATCTATGCATACTTATATATCTCCTTATTATAACAATTTTTACCCTTTAACTCAATCATTCTTACGGTGAGTTTTTGACTCTCTATCCAGTTCCTTTGCAAATTCATACAGATTTTCGTGGACTTCACAAGAGTTTTTTACTTTTTTCTCCTCTTCTAATCCATGACCTGTTCTTACCAGGATAGATCTCATTCCTAAGTTTTCCCCTGCTTTTATATCACTTACCTTATCCCCTACCATAATTGAAGACGAAAAATCTATATTTAAGTCTTTTTGTGCCTCTAAAAACATCCCGGGTTCAGGTTTTCTGCAGTTACAATTTAATTTATATTCACCTATCCCCTTTTCTGGGTGGTGCGGGCAATAATAAAATCCATCTATATGCCCTCCTATCTTTTCAACTTCTTTTTGAAGATAATCATGCAAAGTTTTCACACTATTTTCATCATAATAACCTCTGGCTACCCCAGACTGATTTGTCACTACCACAACTAAATAACCTAGATCATTGAATATTTTTATCGCTTCCCTCGCTCCATCTATAAATTCAAACTCTTCTACTTTATGAAGATAATCTTTTTCAACGTTTATATTTCCATCTCTATCCAAAAAAACACACTTTTTCACAAGAATCCTCCCATTATAATTTTCATCCCTTATATTATATAAAATTTTTGCACTTTATAACAGATTTTATTTAAAAAATAGACATTTCTTCTATAATTTTCATATTTTTGTATCTACTTTTTTTAATACTCATAAAAATATAACAAAAAAAGCCATCAAAATTAATTGATGACTCTGTATTTACATTAGCTATGGTGCGCCACACAGGGTTTGAACCTGTGACAACTCGATTAAAAGTCGAGTGCTCTACCAGCTGAGCTAGTGGCGCATATTTTTACAAAAAATAAAAAAGACTTGGCAAGTTCCTATCCTCCCAAGGGGCTGCCCCCTAAGTACTTTCGGCGTTTACGGACTTAACTTCTGGGTTCGGAATGTGACCAGGTGTACCCCCGTAGCTTTTCTTACCAAGCTTACTTTCTTATTGAATATTGTTAAACATTCAAAACTATATAATAATGTTTCATAAATTAACTTTCTAAAAATCATTTACTTTAGGTAAAGTGTTCGTCATATTAGTATTGGTCAGCTAAAGACTTCACAGCCCTTACACCCCCAACCTATCAACCTCCTAGTCTCGAAGGTGACTTATCAATGATAGAATACTTATCTCTGAGTTGGCTTCCCGCTTAGATGCTTTCAGCGGTTATCCATTCCAAACGTGACTACCCAGCTATGCCATTGGCATGACAACTGGTACATTAGAGGTTTGTCCATCCCGGTCCTCTCGTACTAAGGACAGATCTCATCAATATTCTTACGCCTACAGTGGATAGGGACCGAACTGTCTCACGACGTTCTGAACCCAGCTCACGTACCGCTTTAATGGGCGAACAGCCCAACCCTTGGGACCTTCTCCAGCCCCAGGATGCGATGAGCCGACATCGAGGTGCCAAACTTTGCCGTCGATATGGACTCTCGGGCAAAATCAGCCTGTTATCCCCGGGGTAGCTTTTATCCGTTGAGCGATGGCCCTTCCATTCGGAACCACCGGATCACTATGTCCTGCTTTCGCACCTGCTCGATGTGTCTATCTCACAGTCAAGCTCCCTTATGCCATTGCACTCTTCGGTTGATTTCCATCCAACCTGAGGGAACCTTTGAACGCCTCCGTTACTCTTTCGGAGGCGACCGCCCCAGTCAAACTACCCACCTAGCACTGTCTCCATGATTACACATCACAGATTAGAATCAAAATGTTATATGGTTGGTATTCCACCAGCGACTCATATACAGCTAGCGCCATATAATCACAGTCTCCCAACTATCCTATACACATAACATCTCAACCCAATACCAAGCTATAGTAAAGCTCCACGGGGTCTTTCCGTCCTACTGTAGGTAACCGGTATCTTCACCGGTAGTACAATTTCACCAGGCCTCCCGCCAAGACAGCATTCGAGTCATTACACCATTCGTGCAGGTCGGAACTTACCCGACAAGGAATTTCGCTACCTTAGGACCGTTATAGTTACGGCCGCCGTTCACCGGGGCTTCAATTTGAGTCGCTAAACCCTCCTCTTAACCTTCCGGCACTGGGCAGGTGTCAGCCCATATACATCGCCTTTCAGCTTAGCATAGACCTGTGTTTTTGCTAAACAGTTGCTCGAATCTCTTCACTGCGGCCATCAAAAGCTCAAAATCGCGTGTATTTATCACCTTTAATGGCACCCCTTCTCCCGAAGTTACGGGGCCATTTTGCAGAGTTCCTTAGCGAGAGTTAGCCTGTACGCCTTAGATTTCTCATCCTAACCACCTGTGTCGGTTTACGGTACGGGCACTATAATTCTCAATAGAAGCTTTTCTCGGCAGCGTGGGATTTGTACCTTCGTGTTCATTACAAACACTCCGCATCACACCTCAGATCTAAAACCGTGGATTTTCCTGCGGTTCCATCCTACATGCTTACACAGACATATCCAACAGTCTGCGCACATACCCTTCTGCGTCCCTCCATCTCTCAAACAAATTACAGTGGCGCAGTAATATTAAACTGCTTTCCATTCGCCTACGCAATCTAGCCTCGGCTTAGGTCCCGGCTTACCCAGAGAAGACAAGCTTTACTCTGGAAACCTTGGTTTTCCGGCGAGAGGGATTCTCACCCTCTTTCTCGCTACTCATTCCTGCATTCTCACTTCCGATACCTCCAGATTGGGTTACCCCTTATCCTTCAACGGCCTACGGAACGCTCTCCTACCAGTCTACACATAGTGTATACTCCACAACTTCGGTTTATATCTTAGCCCCGTTACATTGTCGGCGCAGAGACTCTCGACCAGTGAGCTATTACGCACTCTTTAAATGTATGGCTGCTTCTAAGCCAACATCCTGGTTGTTTCAGAATCTCCACCTCCTTTCCCACTTAGATATAATTTGGGACCTTAGTTGGTGGTCTGGGCTGTTTCCCTTTTGACCATGGATCTTAGTACCCATAGTCTCACTCCTGATCTCTTGAAATATGGTATTCGGAGTTTGATTGATTTCGCTAAGCAATATGCCCGCTAGACCATTCAGTGCTCTACCCCCATATTTAAACAATCAAGGCTGCACCTAAATGCATTTCGGAGAGAACGAGCTATCTCCTGGTTCGATTGGCTTTTCACCCCTATACCTACCTCATCCCCCGGCTTTTCAACGACGGTGGGTTCAGACCTCCACTGTGTCTTACCACAGCTTCATCTTGGACAGGCATAGATCACCAGGTTTCGCGTCTACAACCAACGACTAATTCGCCCTATTCAGACTCGGTTTCCCTTCGGCTCCGTTATACTTAACCTCGCCATTGATCGTAACTCGCAGGATCATTCTCCAAAAGGCACGCCATCACACGCCCGAAGGCTCTGCTCTGACCGCTTGTAAGCACACGGTTTCAGGTTCTATTTCACTCCCCTCCCGGGGTTCTTTTCACCTTTCCCTCACGGTACTATTCACTATCGGTTAGTAAGAGTATTTAGCCTTACGAGATATGGTCCTCGCTGATTCACACAGGGTTTCTCGTGTCCCGTGCTACTTGGGATTACAGTGACTTGCTAACATAAGTTCCCTATACAGGACTATCACCTTCTACGGTTGAACTTTCCAGTTCATTCTAGTACCTTTGTTAGTCAAGCGCATACCTTGCAGTTCTGCCGCTCTGTATCCCACTACCCCCAACAAGCAACGCCTGCATGCTATCACACTTGTTCGGTTTGGGCTCTTCCCCGTTCGCTCGCCGCTACTTAGGGAATCGTTTTTACTTTCTCTTCCTCGGATTACTTAGATGTTTCAGTTCATCCGGTTCCCGTTTCCACACTAGTTCTTCAAACTAGTAGGTTTACCCATTCGGAAATCTAAGACTATTACGCTCAATTGCAGCTTGTCTTAGCTTATCGCAGCTTATCACGTCCTTCATCGGCTCTTACTACCAAGGCATTCTCCGTGCGCCCTTAATTTCTTAACCTATTATTAAAATAGAATTTTAATATTTTTTGCTTAATTTGTTTTTAGAATTTTTGAAATCTAATTATCGTTCAGTTATTTCTAACTCTTCGTTAATTATTGTTACACTCTCGTGTAACTGAAGATCTAATAAAATTGTTAATTTATTATTTCATTACTATATAGTTTTCAATGTCCAACTGGTATTTTCTCTCAAAAAAGAGAACATTACCAAATAAATAGAGAAAGAGCAGTATAAATATTCTTTATGTAATACCATTTGCATGGTCTCATAAAGTGCTCCTTAGAAAGGAGGTGATCCATCCGCACCTTCCGGTACGGATACCTTGTTACGACTTCACCCCAATCGCTAATCACACCTTAGGAACATCCCTCCATAAATGGTTAGGCCTGCTACTTTAGGTGCAACCAACTCTCGTGGTGTGACGGGCGGTGTGTACAAGACCCGAGAACGTATTCACCGCGACATTGCTGATTCGCGATTACTAGCGATTCCAACTTCACGCAGTCGAGTTGCAGACGCGATCCGAACTAAGATTGGCTTTCTGAGATTTGCTCCACGTCGCCGTATTGCTGCTCTCTGTACCAACCATTGTAGCACGTGTGTAGCCCAGCACATAAGGGGCATGATGACTTGACGTCATCCCCACCTTCCTCCTGCTCGTCGCAGGCAGTCTCGCATGAGTCCCCAACTTAATGATGGTAACATACGATAGGGGTTGCGCTCGTTGCGGGACTTAACCCAACATCTCACGACACGAGCTGACGACAGCCATGCACCACCTGTATCAACGTTCCACCGAAGCGGCACCAAGTCATCTCTGACGAGTTCGTTGTATGTCAAGTGCTGGTAAGGTTCCTCGCGTTGCGTCGAATTAAACCACATGCTCCACCGCTTGTGCGGGTCCCCGTCAATTCCTTTGAGTTTCACACTTGCGTGCGTACTCCCCAGGCGGTTCACTTATCGCGTTAGCTTCGGCACAGAGGTTCGACCCCCTACACCCAGTGAACATCGTTTACGGCGTGGACTACCAGGGTATCTAATCCTGTTCGCTCCCCACGCTTTCGAGCTTTAGCGTCAGTATCTGTCCAGTGAGCTGTCTTCACTATCGGCATTCCTACAAATATCTACGAATTTCACCTCTACACTTGTAGTTCCGCCCACCTCTCCAGTACTCTAGCCTGCCAGTTTCAAACGCAATACGGAGTTGAGCCCCGCATTTTCACATCTGACTTAACAAGCCGCCTAGACTCGCTTTACGCCCAATAATTCCGGATAACGCTTGCGACATACGTATTACCGCGGCTGCTGGCACGTATTTAGCCGTCGCTTCTTCTGGTGGTACCGTCACTTTCTTCTTCCCACCTGAAAGCACTTTACAATCCGAAGACCTTCATCGTGCACACAGAATTGCTGGATCAGACTTTTGGTCCATTGTCCAATATTCCCCACTGCTGCCTCCCGTAGGAGTAAGGGCCGTGTCTCAGTCCCCTTGTGGCCGTTCACCCTCTCAGGCCGGCTATCCATCGTCGGCTTGGTAGGCCATTACCCTACCAACTACCTAATGGAACGCAAAGTTCTCCTCCAGCGCATATAGCTTTCATAAGTTCTTGATGCCAAGATCTCATAATATCCGGTATTAGCTAACCTTTCGATTAGTTGTCCCAGTCTGAAGGGCAAATTCTTTACGCGTTACTCACCCGTCCGCCACCGTACTATCTTCCGAAGAAGAATTCCAGTCGACTTGCATGTGTTAAGCATTCTGTCAGCGTTCATCCTGAGCCAGGATCAAACTCTACATTCAAATTTATATCCTAACTTCATAAATGAAGTTTAGCTATCTATTAAAAGATAATTATTTTTATAGTGGTTCATTCCACTGTACACCTTAATCGATTGTTTGAAAACAAAGTTTCAAACGACAATTGAGTTTTTAATTTACACTTTCTTTCTCTATTTAATTGCTAATGTCCTGTTATTCGTCTCGCTTCAAGTCGCTTTCGCTTTCCCTCGCGGACAAGAAGAAGTATACCGCGTTTACAACTTTTCGTCAACACTTTTTTTGTTTTTTTATTGAATTTTTTTTTAACATTCCCCAAAATAGGCATCCAAACACGAACA
Source organism: Fusobacteria bacterium ZRK30 (assembly GCA_024628785.1). Lineage (NCBI taxonomy): Bacteria > Fusobacteriati > Fusobacteriota > Fusobacteria bacterium ZRK30. The sequence continues at coordinate 608,870 of CP102405.1, read as the reverse complement.
CCCTCTATTTACACTTATTTTTATTGACTTGCAGCCGATAAAACACATACGTTATCGCCTCTAAAAAACATTAAAAAAATTTAAATTCCTCCCCCAAGTTAATAACTGAAACGTTATTTTATTTACACAGGATCTTTCACCTAACAAAGAGCAAATAGAAAATTAAAGGTTTTTATCAAGTTCTTTTCTCTCTTTAATACAAATAAACATTAGTTTTTTATGAAAAATAATCAAAATATTTTATGGTGCAGGTGTTTCAAAGGTAGATCCAGAGAATTTTTTTTCTTTATTTTTGATCATATACATAAAAAAAGCCATCAAAATTAATTGATGACTCCGATATTTATATTGGTTATGGTGCGCCACACAGGGTTTGAACCTGTGACAACTCGATTAAAAGTCGAGTGCTCTACCAGCTGAGCTAGTGGCGCATATTTTTACAAAAAATAAAAAAGACTTGGCAAGTTCCTATCCTCCCAAGGGGCTGCCCCCTAAGTACTTTCGGCGTTTACGGACTTAACTTCTGGGTTCGGAATGTGACCAGGTGTACCCCCGTAGCTTTTCTTACCAAGCTTACTTTCTTATTGAATATTGTTAAACATTCAAAACTATATAATAATGTTTCATAAATTAACTTTCTAAAAATCATTTACTTTAGGTAAAGTGTTCGTCATATTAGTATTGGTCAGCTAAAGACTTCACAGCCCTTACACCCCCAACCTATCAACCTCCTAGTCTCGAAGGTGACTTATCAATGATAGAATACTTATCTCTGAGTTGGCTTCCCGCTTAGATGCTTTCAGCGGTTATCCATTCCAAACGTGACTACCCAGCTATGCCATTGGCATGACAACTGGTACATTAGAGGTTTGTCCATCCCGGTCCTCTCGTACTAAGGACAGATCTCATCAATATTCTTACGCCTACAGTGGATAGGGACCGAACTGTCTCACGACGTTCTGAACCCAGCTCACGTACCGCTTTAATGGGCGAACAGCCCAACCCTTGGGACCTTCTCCAGCCCCAGGATGCGATGAGCCGACATCGAGGTGCCAAACTTTGCCGTCGATATGGACTCTCGGGCAAAATCAGCCTGTTATCCCCGGGGTAGCTTTTATCCGTTGAGCGATGGCCCTTCCATTCGGAACCACCGGATCACTATGTCCTGCTTTCGCACCTGCTCGATGTGTCTATCTCACAGTCAAGCTCCCTTATGCCATTGCACTCTTCGGTTGATTTCCATCCAACCTGAGGGAACCTTTGAACGCCTCCGTTACTCTTTCGGAGGCGACCGCCCCAGTCAAACTACCCACCTAGCACTGTCTCCATGATTACACATCACAGATTAGAATCAAAATGTTATATGGTTGGTATTCCACCAGCGACTCATATACAGCTAGCGCCATATAATCACAGTCTCCCAACTATCCTATACACATAACATCTCAACCCAATACCAAGCTATAGTAAAGCTCCACGGGGTCTTTCCGTCCTACTGTAGGTAACCGGTATCTTCACCGGTAGTACAATTTCACCAGGCCTCCCGCCAAGACAGCATTCGAGTCATTACACCATTCGTGCAGGTCGGAACTTACCCGACAAGGAATTTCGCTACCTTAGGACCGTTATAGTTACGGCCGCCGTTCACCGGGGCTTCAATTTGAGTCGCTAAACCCTCCTCTTAACCTTCCGGCACTGGGCAGGTGTCAGCCCATATACATCGCCTTTCAGCTTAGCATAGACCTGTGTTTTTGCTAAACAGTTGCTCGAATCTCTTCACTGCGGCCATCAAAAGCTCAAAATCGCGTGTATTTATCACCTTTAATGGCACCCCTTCTCCCGAAGTTACGGGGCCATTTTGCAGAGTTCCTTAGCGAGAGTTAGCCTGTACGCCTTAGATTTCTCATCCTAACCACCTGTGTCGGTTTACGGTACGGGCACTATAATTCTCAATAGAAGCTTTTCTCGGCAGCGTGGGATTTGTACCTTCGTGTTCATTACAAACACTCCGCATCACACCTCAGATCTAAAACCGTGGATTTTCCTGCGGTTCCATCCTACATGCTTACACAGACATATCCAACAGTCTGCGCACATACCCTTCTGCGTCCCTCCATCTCTCAAACAAATTACAGTGGCGCAGTAATATTAAACTGCTTTCCATTCGCCTACGCAATCTAGCCTCGGCTTAGGTCCCGGCTTACCCAGAGAAGACAAGCTTTACTCTGGAAACCTTGGTTTTCCGGCGAGAGGGATTCTCACCCTCTTTCTCGCTACTCATTCCTGCATTCTCACTTCCGATACCTCCAGATTGGGTTACCCCTTATCCTTCAACGGCCTACGGAACGCTCTCCTACCAGTCTACACATAGTGTATACTCCACAACTTCGGTTTATATCTTAGCCCCGTTACATTGTCGGCGCAGAGACTCTCGACCAGTGAGCTATTACGCACTCTTTAAATGTATGGCTGCTTCTAAGCCAACATCCTGGTTGTTTCAGAATCTCCACCTCCTTTCCCACTTAGATATAATTTGGGACCTTAGTTGGTGGTCTGGGCTGTTTCCCTTTTGACCATGGATCTTAGTACCCATAGTCTCACTCCTGATCTCTTGAAATATGGTATTCGGAGTTTGATTGATTTCGCTAAGCAATATGCCCGCTAGACCATTCAGTGCTCTACCCCCATATTTAAACAATCAAGGCTGCACCTAAATGCATTTCGGAGAGAACGAGCTATCTCCTGGTTCGATTGGCTTTTCACCCCTATACCTACCTCATCCCCCGGCTTTTCAACGACGGTGGGTTCAGACCTCCACTGTGTCTTACCACAGCTTCATCTTGGACAGGCATAGATCACCAGGTTTCGCGTCTACAACCAACGACTAATTCGCCCTATTCAGACTCGGTTTCCCTTCGGCTCCGTTATACTTAACCTCGCCATTGATCGTAACTCGCAGGATCATTCTCCAAAAGGCACGCCATCACACGCCCGAAGGCTCTGCTCTGACCGCTTGTAAGCACACGGTTTCAGGTTCTATTTCACTCCCCTCCCGGGGTTCTTTTCACCTTTCCCTCACGGTACTATTCACTATCGGTTAGTAAGAGTATTTAGCCTTACGAGATATGGTCCTCGCTGATTCACACAGGGTTTCTCGTGTCCCGTGCTACTTGGGATTACAGTGACTTGCTAACATAAGTTCCCTATACAGGACTATCACCTTCTACGGTTGAACTTTCCAGTTCATTCTAGTACCTTTGTTAGTCAAGCGCATACCTTGCAGTTCTGCCGCTCTGTATCCCACTACCCCCAACAAGCAACGCCTGCATGCTATCACACTTGTTCGGTTTGGGCTCTTCCCCGTTCGCTCGCCGCTACTTAGGGAATCGTTTTTACTTTCTCTCCTCGGATTACTTAGATGTTTCAGTTCATCCGGTTCCCGTTTCCACACTAGTTCTTCAAACTAGTAGGTTTACCCATTCGGAAATCTAAGACTATTACGCTCAATTGCAGCTTGTCTTAGCTTATCGCAGCTTATCACGTCCTTCATCGGCTCTTACTACCAAGGCATTCTCCGTGCGCCCTTAATTTCTTAACCTATTATTAAAATAGAATTTTAATATTTTTTGCTTAATTTGTTTTTAGAATTTTTGAAATCTAATTATCGTTCAGTTATTTCTAACTCTTCGTTAATTATTGTTACACTCTCGTGTAACTGAAGATCTAATAAAATTGTTAATTTATTATTTCATTACTATATAGTTTTCAATGTCCAACTGGTATTTTCTCTCAAAAAAGAGAACATTACCAAATAAATAGAGAAAGAGCAGTATAAATATTCTTTATGTAATACCATTTGCATGGTCTCATAAAGTGCTCCTTAGAAAGGAGGTGATCCATCCGCACCTTCCGGTACGGATACCTTGTTACGACTTCACCCCAATCGCTAATCACACCTTAGGAACATCCCTCCATAAATGGTTAGGCCTGCTACTTTAGGTGCAACCAACTCTCGTGGTGTGACGGGCGGTGTGTACAAGACCCGAGAACGTATTCACCGCGACATTGCTGATTCGCGATTACTAGCGATTCCAACTTCACGCAGTCGAGTTGCAGACTGCGATCCGAACTAAGATTGGCTTTCTGAGATTTGCTCCACGTCGCCGTATTGCTGCTCTCTGTACCAACCATTGTAGCACGTGTGTAGCCCAGCACATAAGGGGCATGATGACTTGACGTCATCCCCACCTTCCTCCTGCTCGTCGCAGGCAGTCTCGCATGAGTCCCCAACTTAATGATGGTAACATACGATAGGGGTTGCGCTCGTTGCGGGACTTAACCCAACATCTCACGACACGAGCTGACGACAGCCATGCACCACCTGTATCAACGTTCCACCGAAGCGGCACCAAGTCATCTCTGACGAGTTCGTTGTATGTCAAGTGCTGGTAAGGTTCCTCGCGTTGCGTCGAATTAAACCACATGCTCCACCGCTTGTGCGGGTCCCCGTCAATTCCTTTGAGTTTCACACTTGCGTGCGTACTCCCCAGGCGGTTCACTTATCGCGTTAGCTTCGGCACAGAGGTTCGACCCCCTACACCCAGTGAACATCGTTTACGGCGTGGACTACCAGGGTATCTAATCCTGTTCGCTCCCCACGCTTTCGAGCTTTAGCGTCAGTATCTGTCCAGTGAGCTGTCTTCACTATCGGCATTCCTACAAATATCTACGAATTTCACCTCTACACTTGTAGTTCCGCCCACCTCTCCAGTACTCTAGCCTGCCAGTTTCAAACGCAATACGGAGTTGAGCCCCGCATTTTCACATCTGACTTAACAAGCCGCCTAGACTCGCTTTACGCCCAATAATTCCGGATAACGCTTGCGACATACGTATTACCGCGGCTGCTGGCACGTATTTAGCCGTCGCTTCTTCTGGTGGTACCGTCACTTTCTTCTTCCCACCTGAAAGCACTTTACAATCCGAAGACCTTCATCGTGCACACAGAATTGCTGGATCAGACTTTTGGTCCATTGTCCAATATTCCCCACTGCTGCCTCCCGTAGGAGTAAGGGCCGTGTCTCAGTCCCCTTGTGGCCGTTCACCCTCTCAGGCCGGCTATCCATCGTCGGCTTGGTAGGCCATTACCCTACCAACTACCTAATGGAACGCAAAGTTCTCCTCCAGCGCATATAGCTTTCATAAGTTCTTGATGCCAAGATCTCATAATATCCGGTATTAGCTAACCTTTCGATTAGTTGTCCCAGTCTGAAGGGCAAATTCTTTACGCGTTACTCACCCGTCCGCCACCGTACTATCTTCCGAAGAAGAATTCCAGTCGACTTGCATGTGTTAAGCATTCTGTCAGCGTTCATCCTGAGCCAGGATCAAACTCTACATTCAAATTTATATCCTAACTTCATAAATGAAGTTTAGCTATCTATTAAAAGATAATTATTTTTATAGTGGTTCATTCCACTGTACACCTTAATCGATTGTTTGAAAACAAAGTTTCAAACGACAATTGAGTTTTTAATTTACACTTTCTTTCTCTATTTAATTGCTAATGTCCTGTTGTTTGTCTCGCTTCAAGTCACTTTCGCTTTCCCTCGCGGACAAGAAGAAGTATACCGCGTTTACAACTTTTCGTCAACACTTTTTTTGTTTTTTTATCGTGTTCTTCCCAAAACATTTTTTGAAATAGAACTAAAAACCCGCCCACACCTTCTACAACAACTTAATTTATTGATATACAGTCGATAAAACACATGTGTTATCGCCTATAAAAAATATTAAAAAACTTTTTTATTTCTCTGCTACTGAATAACCCCAATGTTATTCAGCAGCAGAGAAATATATAATTAAAACGACCTTTTATAACAATTGAAGGTTTTTCACACTGTATCAGATCAATATTTATAATTTTTCGAAGATAACTTTCACTCCATTCCAGGCTAATGTAGCACATTTTACTCTCCCCGGCATATTAGATATATTCTCTAACAACCCAGCATCTTCTAATTCTTCCCTATCACCTTCACTGATCTCTTCTTGTTTTATCTTTTTCAAGAAGTTCTCTACTATCCTTTTCCCGTCCTGTACTTCTCTTCCAATTATTAAATCAAATAAAATTGAGGCTGAAGCTGTAGAGATAGCACACCCTACTCCTGCAAACCCACCATCTACTATTTTATTTCTTTCAATTTTTAATTGAATTGTAAAGTCATCTCCACAATTTGGATTATGACCTCTCTCTGTATAATCAGGATTTTCTAACTCTCTTTTATTATGCCCGCTCTTATTGTGATCCATAATAACTTCAGTATAAATTTTATCTAAATCCATTTTCTTCCTCCTATCTAAAGTAACTAATTACTTTATACAACCCTTCAACTAATTTATCTACATCTTCATAAGTATTATAGATTGAAAAGCTAGCCCTGCAACATGATGGTATCTCCAAATACTTCATTAGCGGCTGAGTACAATGATGCCCTGTCCTGATAGCCACATTTTTTAAATCCAGCACTTGAGCCACATCATGGGGATGAACCCCCTCTACATTAAATGCTATAACCGGCGTTTTACGAGAAACAGCGTCACAATATAACGTTATCTCTTCTAAACCCTTTAATTTTCCTACAGCATAGTTTAAAATGTCATCTTCATAAGAACTAATGTTTTCTAGTCCGATATCTACCTGGTCATTTAATAATTCTATTGTAGGTACAGTATCGGATTTTGATATATTATCCAGCATCAGCGATTCACAGTTCACTGTTGCTTTCACAGAGTGAGCATTAGGAGCCACTTTTAACAATCCCCTATAAAATGCCCTACCTCCATTCTTTGAAATAGACTTAGAGTTTACTATAGAAATTGTATAAGGAGCTACATGGACTACCTTGGCACCAGTATCCAGGTACTGGCCTGTAGAAGCAAAACTTATACCTGTAAATTCACATCTGGCTCTCTCTCCCTTTAAAATACTCATTGGGTATAACATAGAAACCTTTGAACCAAATGAACCAGAAATCCATTCAATAATTCCATCTTCTTCTACTACACACCTTTTAGTATTCAGGTTATACATATTTCTAGACCAATTTTCAATAGTCGAATATCTTAGTTTAGCTCCTTTTTTTACAAATAACTCTACTGCTCCAGCATGAAGTGCCTGTTCAGTATGCTTTGGTGCTGAACAGCCCTCTATGAAGTGGAGACTGGCTCCCTCTTCTACTATTATCATCGTGTGTTCAAATTGGCCCGCCCCCTTAGCATTCAGTCTAAAATATGATTGTAAAGGCAGTTCTACATGAACACCCTTTGGCACATATACAAATGATCCTCCCGACCAGACTGCTCCGTGAAGGGCTAAAAATTTATGATCGTTAGGAGTTATCAGTTTCATGAAGTATTTTTTTACTATCTCTTCATGTTCTTTTACAGCTGTTTCTATGTCTGTGTAGATTACTCCTAATTTTTCCAACTCTTTATTTACTTTATGATATACAACTTCTGAGTCATACTGAGCTCCTACCCCTGCCAGAGATGCTTTTTCAGCTTCCTGTATTCCTAATCTATCAAAGGTATTTTTTATATCACTGGGCACTTCTTCCCAGGATTCATTTAGTTCTGTATCAGGCTTTACATAGTGAATTATCCCATCTATATCCAGCTCTGAAAGATCTGCTCCCCAAGTTGGCATAGGTTTTTTATTGTAAATTCTTAGTGATTTTAATCTGAGATCCAGCATCCATTGAGGTTCTTTCTTCTCTTTTGACATCTCCACCACAATCTCTTCAGTTAACCCTTTTTTACTCTTATAACTGTGATTTTCTTTATCTATAACATCATATATTCCTCTATCTACATCTTCTACATGCGTTCTTGTTTCCATTTTTTTCACCCCTAAAATGCCCTTTTTATTTCTTCAAAACCATCTTTTTCAATCTCATGAGCCAACTCAACCCCACCAGATTTTACAATTCTCCCATCGTGTAATATGTGTACATGATCAGGCTTTAAGTATTGAAGTACCTTGTTATAATGAGTGATTACTATAATTGCATTATTTTCATTTCTTAACTTTTCTACACCTTCATATACGATCCTGACTGCATCAATATCCAGCCCCGAATCTGTTTCATCTAGGATAGCCACCTTTGGTTCTAAGATAGCCATTTGAAGAATTTCATTTTTCTTTTTCTCTCCCCCAGAAAACCCTACATTCAAATGCCTGTCTCCATAAGATTTATCTATATGCAGTTCTTCCATCATTGTATGTAATTTTTTTCTAAACCCTGTTATTGATTGTCTTTTTCCTGTTATTGAACCATTTGAAGCTCTCAAAAAATCCTCCACTGTAAGTCCAGGGATCTCCTCCGGGTATTGAAATGAAAGAAATATTCCAGCTTTAGCTTTTTCATCTGCTTTTGATTTTAACCCTTTTATCTCCAATAATGTTGACATTTTATACATCCATATTCTTTACTTCTGCATTCAAGAATTATTATAGTATTCTTTAGTAACTGCATCAACTTTTATTTATAAGCTCCCATTTTAAAAATGTTAGTTTTTACATACAAAAAAACCACTAAGCCATGACAACCTCATAGTTCAGTGGTTTTTAGATTTTTTACTTATTTATATTAGAGCTTTAGATTTTTTTATTTTTTCCATACCTATGTCATACATAACCCCTGTCAAAATAAAGGTACATCCTAATATTTTTTTCATCGATAGATCCCCAGTCATAATATACTCCATTATATTTCCTGTAACTAACTGCCCCACCATTATGAATAATGTAGCATATACCACTGTCATCCTGGGTATAGCATAGTTACACATAGATAATATTAGGATTC